>CAVPCC010000001.1:0-9948 GCA_963702335.1 Vulcanimicrobiota bacterium
GCTCGGCTGCTGTCGGACACGATCAGCGTGCCACCGTGGTGCTCCTGGGCGACCTGGGTGCCCGCCTCGGGGTTGATGTCCACCACCGGTGCCTGTGGGCGCCGCGTTCGCCTGAGTTCGTCTCCGGATGGTGAAGTCGGGCGTCGGTGAGCGCCGTTCTGGGCCGCGCTTGTATATTTGGCTGCGCTTGTCTGGTATGCTGACGACCGTCGGCTGCGCGCCGATGACGATGCTGACCGCGCTGTTGGGCGGCGTGTTGGCGCCGAACGCGGGGTTCTGCGAGATCACCTTGCCGACCTGGTTCGGATCGTTCGTCGACTGGGTCTGCGGGTTGGGCGCGAGTGTCAGGCCGGCCTTGGCCAGGGCGTTCTGCGCGTCGGTCTGGTTGATGAGTCGCCGACCAGGTTGGGTACCGGAACCGGGGGTGGCAGCGCGCCGATGAACAGGGTCACCTGGGTGCCCGGGAAGGAACGTGCCGACCGTCGGCGTTGTCTTGACGACCTTGTTGATCTGGTCGCGTAGGCGCCCTTGGTGGGGGAGTCGTTGGTCACGACCGCCGTCATCTGCTTGACGCCGTTGCCTTCCTCGATGGAGAGCGTGCCGGTGCCGTCCTTCTGGAGGTTGGTCTCGATGACCATCGGTTCGCATGGCCGCGCATCTTCGCGGTGATGTCCATCGCCTTTTTCGGCCACTGAATCGTGCCAGCGGCAGCCCGTTGGCCGACACTTCAAAGACCACGTCGTGCAGCGCGCCGGTCTTGGCAATGTACTTCGAGCCGGGCGTTTTGCTAAGCGCCTGCGTCGGCGCCGCCGTTGAGTTCGCCTGCGCCATGGTCGTGTTCGATGGAACCGGCGTGTGGCCGGCGGCCGAATTGGACTGCCCCAACAAGCAGCCAGCGCAGCAGCCGCGATTAGTGCAAGCATACGAAACCATGCAGTGAACATGCGACCCTCATTCCGCGGAGCACCGGGGGCAACACGTCGGCCCGGTAGGATTCGAACCTACGCGCAACCAGTGATGAGCCGGCCGCTCTACCGCTGAGTCACGGGCCCCGGTCTTGCCGCTATTCGGCAGCGTGCACGGCAGTCTTCGGGGTAGAACGCCTCATGTTCTTGTTTCAGCAACCGCCTGGCTGCATCGGCTTCTGCTGCTGCAGCGCGCTAGTGACACTGCTGCTGCTGCTCGCGTTCGGCGTGCATGACACTCTCGCAGCGTACCGCGCGATGCGCCGCCGCGGTCACCAAGTTCTTCTTCGATGGCCATCAGGCGATTGTACTTCGCAACGCGATCGCTGCGCGAGAGTGAGCCGGTTTTGATTTGGCCCGCCCGTAGCGACCGCGATGTCGGCGATGGTCGTATCTTCGGTCTCCCCCGAACGATGGAAGATGACGGCGTGTAGCCGGCCTTGTGCGCCATCTCGATCGCGTCCAGCGTTTCGGTCAGCGTGCCGATCTGATTGACTTTAATAGAATCGAGTTTGCAATGCCGTCGCGAATACCGCGCGCAAGGCGCTGCGTGTTGGTCACGAAGATATCGTCGCCGACGAGCTGGCATTGCCAGCCGATCGCCTCGGTCAGACGCGCCCACCCTTCCCAATCGTCCTCGGCCAGTCCGTCTTCGATCGAGACGATCGGATATTTGGCGATCAGATCGCGATACAATGCGACCATCTCTGCGCTGCCGAAAGCGCGATCTTTCGTGAGCGGATAGTATTTGCCGTCTTGGAAGAACTCGGTCGCGGCGGAATCCAGCGCTATGGCTACATCCTCGCCCGGCTTGTAGCCGGCACGCCCGATAGCGTCCACGAGCAGATCCATCGCTTGGTCGAGCGTATCGAGGCGCGGCGCAAAGCCGCCTTCATCACCGACCGTTGTAGGCTGTTTGCGTTCGTGCAGCAGTTTGCCGAGCGCGTGAAACACTTCGGAGCCGTAGCGAACCCCTTCGCGCAGCGAAGGCGCGCCGACCGGAACGATCATGCACTCCTGAAACTGCAGCGCGCCTTCGGCGTGTTTGCCGCCGTTAATGACGTTCATCATCGGCACCGGCAACGTCGATGCCGCTCGGGCCGCCCAGATAGCGGAACAGCGGCAGCGAGAAACTGCTTGCAGCTGCGCGTGCAACCGCAAGCGAAACGCCGAGTAGCGCATTCGCGCCGAGATTCGCTTTTGTTCGGCGAGCCGTCGAGTTGGATCAGCTGCTCGTCGATTTCGCGCTGCGCGGTCGCGTCGAGTCCTTCGAGCGCCGGACCCAGCACGTCGTTTACGGCGCGCACGGCCTTGAGCACGCCTTTGCCGTTGTAGCGCGCTTTGTCACCGTCGCGAAGTTCGACCGCTTCATGCGCGCCCGTCGAGGCGCCCGAGGGAACCATCGCTTCCTCAAGCGAGCCGAAGTCGGTCGCGACGCTTACGGCAGCGTCGGATTGCCGCGCGAATCCAGATACTTCGCGCGCATGAACGCCTTCAATCAAGGCGGCCGTCCACCGCCGCCAGCGATTCGAGCGACATCTACTTCTCCAGAATCCAGCGCTCGAGGTCGTGGCTTGCGCGAAACGAACTCGTTCGCTCCGAAGAAAATAGCGAGTTCGCGCTCTGCGCTCTCGTGCGAATCGCTTCCGTGCACGAGATTGCGCCCGATCGTCGATGCGAAATCGGCGCGAATGGCTTCCGGGCGCGGCGCTGATGGGGTTGGTTGCGCCCATCGATTGGCGGCAGCCCGCAATCGGCCTCATCGCCTTCGACGCACATCGCAACCAGTGGACCGCTGGTGATAAAATCCACCAGGCCTTGGAAGAACGGCTTGCCTTCATGCTCGCCGTAATGGCGCCGCGCGCGCTCGCCGTCCAGTTGCATCAGTTTCATTGCGATAATGACGTATCCGCGCCGTTCCAAGCGGGAAACGATTTCGCCGACCAGGCCGCGTGCGACGGCATCGGGTTTGCACAGAATGAGCGTACGTTGCATTGCCATAACGGGCCTTCAGATACGGGCCGCGGGCAAGCGGGGCCTGCACCCCGAAAACCGGGCGCGTGAGCCATTTCACGCGCATCGAGCGAACGCCCGCAACCGGAAGCACGAATGAAGACGTCGCGCGCATCCTGGGCGAGGAGCAGGCGCGCGGCCTGGTTGTAGTCGCGGCGTATCAAGAGCGCGGCGCCGGCCGCCGAGGGCGTGCCTGGATCGCACCGCCGAATACCGCGCTGCTCTGCACGATGGCGTTGCCCGAACCGCTCGCCGCCGGCTCACTGTGGAGCGTGCCGTTTTGGGCGGCGCTCGTAACACATCGCGCGCTGCAAACGCTCGGCGTAGCGACAACGCTGCAGTGGCCCAACGACGTGCTCGTCACCGACGGCCGCAAGATCTCCGGCATCTTGTGCATCTCGCGCGTCTCCGGCAACGACGCATGGGCGGCGTGCGGCATCGGGATTAACGTGATCGATCCCGGAATCGCGATTCATATGCGGCGCTTGAGTCGCCGCCGGCGTTTGTTAACGAGTTCACGCCGGTCGGCATTGAGGAAACGCTGCACGCGCTGATTCGAAGCGGCAGACGGGAACTACGATCTGTTGAGATCGCCGGCGCGCATTATCAGCGACTGGGAAGCAGGCGCGCGCGTTCCGGGCGCGCGGTATCGCATTCTCCGAGACGGAGAAGCGCAGCCGTTTGACGCGACTGCGCTTCGATTACTTTCCGATGGTTCGCTACTGGTCGATCGCGGCGGCGATCCGGTCACCGTGACCCTGGCAGATGCGCGCGTGTTGCGCTAGCGCTATTTAACGACGCCGCCCAGAGCGATGTTGGCCGTCCGGAGGGCAGTGACGGCGGTGCCTTCGTTGCCCATGTCGATGCTCAAGCATAAATTGGAGGCGGTATTCACCGCCGCCGGTTTCGGGATCATCTTCGCGGTAACGCCCGCATCTTTGAGCGCCTTGGTAGCGATCATCGTGTCGGCGTTACTCGAGAAGAACAGAATGACGTCAGCCATAATGCACCCCTACTTTATCGATGCGCCGTGCACCAATTTGTCCAGTCCGGAAGCAACGTCGTTCAGCTCGGCCACGCGCGTGACGGCCTGCTGGAGCCGGTTGCTCATCTCTTGCGAGAGCGTATCGATGACGATCATATCGCCCTGCAATTCCTCGTTGACCGCCTTGAGCTCGGCAACCTTCGGCGACTGATCGTTGCCCAGTTCGCCGATGAGCTGGCCGGCACGCTCCACGGCCGATCGCGTGGCAGCCACGTGGTCGCCCGAGACTTCGCCGCCGACGATGGCCACGCCCAGTTCCTTGGCCGCCGCGCTAACCTGCTCGCTGCGCTTGGCGATGGAGTTGGAGATCCGCTGAACCAGCGGCACGGCCAGCAGCAGCGCGATGACCATCGCGACCAAGCCCCACAGAACGAAGGCCTCGGTCATGTGATTGATGATGCTGCTGATTTGCGACATGGGCGTCCCGTACCAAAGCGCGCCGATCACCGCATTTTGGTCGTCGGTGATGGGGCTCAAGCGCGCAAGGTATTGCGTTCCGGCCTGCGTGTCCGGTCCGACGTATGCGGTGCCCGCGGCAACTTTGTTCGCATTGTAATTGTTCACTTGCGTGTCGATGACGCGCGTGCCGTCTGCCTCGCTGATAGTTCCGGCGACGATCGCATCGCCGTCCAAAACTGCGGTCGCGCCGCCCAATGCCTGCGTGCTTTGGTCAACGAGATCGTAGAAGTGATTCATCAGGACGCCGCCGTAGATGGCGCCCAGCGTACGTTCGGATGCATCGCTCATCGGCGCAGCGGCAATGATGGCCAGCCCGTTCGTCAGATGCTCCACCGTCTTATTGTTCGCATCTTTGATATCGGTGTCGACCTGCGAGCTCGAGTCCCTCGCCTGCCAGTTCCTTGGCGGGCATGATGGCAGCGCTGCTGACGGTCTCCCCGGTCAGCGCCCGCTGGATATATTTGTCCTGCGCAAGCGATCCGCCGTCGCCCCCATTGCCCCGCGCCACGACTTTGCCTTGCCCATCGACGACGGTCAGAAACGAAAGCCCCGAGGTGCGCGCGATGTTCGAGAGCTGGTCGGCAAGCGCTTTCGCATTTCCGCTCTGCAGGTTCTTGCGCAGCGCATCCGAGACGGCGTCTTGCGCGATGAGCAGACGAATCTGGTCCTTGCGCGAGTCCCAGTAGCCCGTAAACGCGCTCGATCCGCTGCTGACTTGCGTCTTACCGAGGTCCATAAGGTCCCGGGTAAGCGTCAAGCGCGCGGCAACGACGCTGATGATAAAGAACAGAAGAATGGCACCCACAATGGTACCGAGCAATCGGACGCGCAGGCTCATACCGTTTCCCTTTCAGAGTCGGTTTCGTTCACTTTGAATTGCGCCAGCCGAGTATCGATCCGGCCGGCGAAGTCGTTCATCTGGTTGACGGAAGTCAGCATGCGTTGCGCCGCATCGGTGACCTCCTTATTAACGTACGTCAGCACTTCTACGGAAGAAGCGTTCTGCTGCGAGATCTCCGCAATGTTGCGGAATGCCGCATTCACTTCATCGGAGTGCCCGGACATTTGCTGCGTGGCTTGAACGTTGAGCGGCACCGAACGCGTGATCTCTTCGATCGAGCGGATCACCTGATAGGAGTTGCTGCTCATCGCGCGCGCGACCGAGGATATTTCGGCAATCTGCTGGTTGGCACCGAACACCGCTTCCACGATGGAACGCAGCGCGCCCGAAGCCGAATTCGTGCTGTTGACGCCCTCTTCGACCCGCTCGGTAAGACGTTCCATGGCGCTTACGACCTCGGAGATGACGCTTTGCGTCGAGAGAATGTGGCTGGCGATCTCTTTGGTCGCCTGAACGCTGCCGTCGGCGAGTTTGCGAATCTCGGTTGCGACGACCGCAAATCCACGGCCGTGTTCGCCCGCGCGGGCCGCTTCGATGGCGGCATTGAGTGCGAGCAAATTCGTCTGCTCGGCGATGCGATCGATCACTTTGACGATGTCGCCGATCTGATCCGAGTTGCTGCCCAGTTGCGCGATGTCGCCACCCAGTTCGCGGATCGTGGTGCGGATGGTATCCATCCCCTCCACGATCGTGTGAATGGCCGAATCGCCGCGCTCGGCGGTTTGCGAGGTCTCGGTGGAGATGGACGAGAGCGAATCGACCTGCGCGGTCACTTGTTCGATGGAGGTGGCCATGTTCGTGACCGCCAGCGAGGTTTCGTCCAGCTGCGCGTTTGTTCTTCGGCAGCCGCGGCGATGGCGTTGATCGTCTCCGTCAGCCTGTGCCACTTTGTGCGTTGCGTTTTCAACGATGCTCGACTGTTCGTTGATGCCGTCATCCAACTGCCCTTGCGCTACGGCCGCCCCTTCGATGACCGCGAGCGCCGTCGAGGCGGTCGTGCCCAGCTCGCTGCCGGCGGAGCCGAGCTGCGAGGCATTTTGATGAAGACTGCCCAGAAATTCGCGCATGCCGAAAATCAGTTTGTTCAGTGCGATGGCGAGCTCCGAGAGCGCGTTATCGGAGACGGCTAAATTTTTCGTAAAGTCGCCCTGAGAAACTTCGCGGATGCCCGAGGCCAGCGCCGAGATGGAGCCCTGCAGCCCCTCTGCCCGCGGCAACGCCACGCGGCCGCCGCCGAAGAGCGCCGGAAAGTCCTGGGCCAGAAGCGAGTCGGCTTCGGGGGGCTCGCCGACGAACAGGGCGCTGATAAGCGCTCCGAGCACGGCAATGAGCAGCCCGGAGGCCGCCGCGCCGTGCAGATGCTGTTGGGAGCGAATGACGTAGTCGCCGGCGCCCGCCAGTAGCGCCAGGACCGGCCCCAGGGGCCAGCCCACGACCGAGGCGCCGGCAATAACCAGCGCAAGCACGACCAATTCGAAGGCGGCATGGCGCGCGCCGAACCAATCAAAAAGCGCGCATAGAAGCGCTGCGGCTACTACAAGAAGTACCCGCGGCAACATTCCCAGGCGCGAACGCCATCCTGCTAACCGAGTCTGGAGCAAACGGACCTCCGCAGTCCTTTCTAAAGTCCTTACTATCGAATCTACGGCTCAAAGCGATGGATTATTTAGTAAAGCCGCCGTTGCCTTGTTAGGAGTCCGAGTAAGCGTCGGCGGGTTAACTGCGGGCCCGGCTCCGCTTGTCGCAGACCTCGCAGAAATGCGGCATTTTGTTATCCGTCTCGAAGATCGAGTTCGAGTAATACATGGCGCAGCGCGCATTGTAGCAGTGTTTGAGCCCCGTTGCGTGGCCGAGCTCGTGCACGGATTCTTTCAAAGCGCGCTGGAAGAGCGTGTTCTCGTCGGCGTCTTCGCCGTAATATTCGCTTCGCAGCCGGTGCAGGGATATCACAGCGAGGCGGCGTTGCTCGTCGGCATCGCCGAAAATATACCGGTGCGAGGTTTTGTAAAGGTCGAACTCGGTGACGGCAAGCAGCATGCCTTCGCTCTCGGGATAGCGGCGCAGCACTTTTGCGGTGAGTGTGGAGAGAAACATCTGTCCGCGCGCGCTGTTGAGCGCGCTTTGCGGCACCGCGAGCGAACGTTCAACGCCCGAGCGGTAGAGAAAACGTTCTTCCAAACATAAACCCAGCCGCTCCAAAAATGCCGGGTCGATCGTGTTGATCGGAATGATCCGTAGAAGCGTGTCCATCCTGGGGTGGTGTTTTTCGACGCCGGCGCGAACTCACCCGCATGATCGTTGGAATCGGCATCGATTTGGCGGAGGTCGCGCGCTACAACTTCCCCCAGGCCAAACGCGAGTGGTTCGCCCGCAAGGTCTACACGGAGGAAGAGATGGCCTACGCGATGCGCAAACGCAACAGCGCGGAACGCCTGGCCGGCTTCTACGCCGCGAAGGAAGCGACGCGTAAAGCGTTCGGTCACGCGATCCCCTGGCGGCGCATCGGCGTCACCCACGAAGACAGCGGCAAGCCGGCGATCCGGCTGTTCGGGGATGCCGCGAACCTTCTGCAACGCCGCGGCGTAACGCAGATTCACTTGACGATCACGCACACCGCGGCAATGGCCGCGGCGGTCGTCATTCTGGAAGCGACATGATCGTTCTGACGCCTGCGCAGATGCGCGAGGCCGATGCGATCGCCTGCGCTGCAGCGGGCGAGGTCGCTCTCATGCGCGCGGCGGGCGAATGCCTTGCACAAGCGGTTCGCCGCTACGCCGGCGATGCGCGCGTGTGCGCCTTTGCGGGGCCGGGCAACAACGGCGGCGATGCCTTTGCGGCCCTTGCCGTCATGGAAGGCGAACGGCGTATCTATGCGCAGCCGGCCACGCGTCTATCGGCAGCGCGCGAAGATGCAGAACGGCGCGCGCTCGCATCGGGCGTTCAGGTCTTGCCGTTTCCGCAATCATTTGAAGAAGCGCTCGCTGCGCTGCGCGGCTGCGATGCAGTAATCGTCGGTCTTTTTGGGACCGGTGGCCGGCCTGCGCTTGCGGAGCCTTACGCCCACGCCGTCACCGCCATCAACGAATCCGCCGTGCCCGCGATCGCTATCGACGTTCCGCCCGGCGTTGATGCCGAGCATGGAACGATTGCGCAGCCGGCACTGCGCCCGCGCGTCACGGTTGCGCTCGGCGCAGCTAAGAGCGGCCTGTTGTTAGCCGAGGATCGCTCTTGCATCGGCGAGCTGATCGTTGCCGACATCGGGATTGCCGCCGAAACGTTGCAAGCGCAGGCCCACACGTATGCGGCGCTCGATGACGCAGAGTTCCGCGCGCTGCTGCCGCAACGCCCTCCCCAAGCCGACAAGCGCAGCGCAGGCGCGCCGCTGATCGTAGCCGGATCGCAGCAGTTTCCGGGCGCCGCCGTTCTATGCGCCATGGGCGCGGCCCGCGCGGGCGCCGGTTACGTCACGGTTGCAACGCCGCAGGACGCGGCGCCGGCACTACGCGCGCATTTGATCGAGCAGGTCGTCGTGACAATCGCAGCGGACGGGCCGCCGCAACAGGCGGCGGACGAGATCGTCGATCTGAGCGGGCGTTCGAACGCAATCGCGATGGGGCCGGGACTCGGCCTGGACGAGCGGACCGGATGGATCATTCGTTCCGTCGTCCAGAACGCGCACGTTCCCATCGTTGCCGACGCCGGGGCGCTCTTTCATTTCGCTAAGCATTTGGATCTGCTGCGTGGCAAGCGCATCGTGCTCACGCCGCACGAAGGTGAATTCGCGCGTCTCTCCGGCAAGGGAAGCATCAAACCCGGAGAGCGCGTGGAGCGTTTGCGCGAGTTCGTGGAACGTACGGGAATCACGACGTTGCTCAAAGGGCCGCAAACCTTGATAAGTGACGGCACGCGCATGCACATTAACACGACCGGTACACCGGCGCTCGCAACGGCCGGCACGGGCGACGTGCTCAGCGGCGTGATAGCCACGCTGCTGGCACAGGGATGTTCGCCCATGGATGCGGCGCGGCTGGGAGCATACTGGCACGGGCTTGCCGCGCGTCACGCTGCGGTGCGACGGCCGCGCGGCGTCCTTGCTCGCGACGTGTACGAAGCGCTGCCTTATGTCTGAGCCGGCGGGTCCTTTCCGTACTCTTGCGCTTCATAGATCTCGCGGGCGCGCTTTTCGAAGGGTTCCACCAGCGGCTGCTGCATGCCGGGAATCCAACTCAAGGGACCACGAGCGCTGCGGGGTCCCCTTCCGAGCGGACGCCGGACGTTGCTGATGTACGCAACGAGCGCAAGAGCGAGCACGCCCAAACCAACGTACAGATGCCAGTCGTTCACGGATCTTTACTTTCAAAGAAATGCAGCTGCGGCTCGATGCGGCCGTCCTGGATGCGAATGATGCCGTAGGAAAACTTCGGCTGGCGGCGTTTGTCGGTCGGAGAGCCCGGATTGAAGAGCAGCCGTCCCTCGCGCCATTCGCACAGCGGCGCATGGGAGTGACCGAAGAGCACGGCTTGAACAGCATACGAACTGAGCTCAGTAGGTTACACAGAAGAAAC
>CAVPCC010000002.1:0-22999 GCA_963702335.1 Vulcanimicrobiota bacterium
TGTCGCTGCTGCTTTCAGACCTGCAGTTAGTAGTGAAGTACGACGGCGCCGCGCTGGACTATGGGAAGCTCGCCGAGCGCGGCGTAAAGATCCATTGCGTCGCTCCGGTCGTAATGAGAACCGCGTTCGGGAATCGTCTCAAGCGCTTGCGTGCGCGGCCTGCGGCGAGCGGTCGCAATTGCGTGGTTTACGATGATTTTATCGCTCCACGCCGGGAAAGCCGACGCGTTCTTCAAGGATGCGAGCGAACGCGCGATCGCCGCGCACGCGTCCTGCGCCGAATCCTCGGCCAGACCTGTATCGCGCAGCATGCTCAGCGAGATGCGGTACGCTTCAGGCCAAACGGCCGCAATCAAACGCTCGAGGCCCTCGCCTCCGCTACGGGCACGCTCGACCAGGCCGTCCTTGATGTCCAGTGGCATGCTCTAGTAGACGCCGCCCGCCGCCAAAGTGTTGGCGCTAATTCCGGCACCAGGAGACCCGTGTTGTATACGTGAGCGCGGTATGACCGTCTGCCGGGACATTCAAGGTCCAATTTGCGCTCGACGAGGACGACTTGACGTGCGGCGCGCTCTCGTTAACGATATTCCACATTCCGGGAATCGGTTCGACGACCAGCACACTCTGCGCCGTAGTTTTGGCGTTGG
This sequence comes from Vulcanimicrobiota bacterium, assembly GCA_963702335.1. Taxonomy (GTDB): domain Bacteria; phylum Vulcanimicrobiota; class Vulcanimicrobiia; order Vulcanimicrobiales; family Vulcanimicrobiaceae; genus DASSRQ01. Next base: position 648 of record CAVPCC010000002.1, read on the forward strand.
CGATGTCAATATGTAGGTTCCCTCACTCGTGCAGTTCGTTATCAACTGGAAATCGGTTTGCCGCTTGCGAGCCGTGACGTCGAACGAATCGCCCAAATGCAGACGCACGGTCTCGTTGCGCAGCGTATGATCGATGCTGTCGGAGCCCAAGAACTGCGAGAGATTTGCGAAGTCGTTTTGGTACAAGCGCACGGTACCGGCCGGCAGCGGGATGCCAAGGTCTCCGCCGCGGTTTTGAAACGAGAGATACACCGCAACGGGCAAGCGCGTCCCCAATTCGGCGAGGCCAGTTTGATAGTAATAATTCGAACCCCGCAGTTCCAGCGTTTTTTGAATAGGAACCTCGCGGGCGTTCAGCAACGAGACTTGTTTGGTCTGTTTGTCCAGGATGCTCGTCGGGCGCGCCAGCGTGTACAGGTGGTACTCGAAGTAGTTGTCTTGCCGCATCGGGGCCGAATAAATGTCGCCGCCCACCCCCGAAGCAATGCCTCTCATCGCGGCCGCCTGCGGCGGGGCGACATTAACGTTGCCGGCCAATCACTGCAATCGCGCGTTCTCGTAGGCGATCCCGCTGGTGTTGGAAAGCGTCACGAGGCCCGTGAGCGAGAGGTGCTTTTCGTCGGCGGAGACCACGCCGACGTAATCGGCGCTCCAGCTCAGGCCTGAGGTGAGGTAACTAAGGTCCAGCGTTTGGGCGCCCGCGCGGGCACTCTGCACGTCCAAGACGAGCGTGGGCCGGTCGCGAAAACCCTGGGCGGAGGTGGGGAAGATAATATGCCCGCGCACGCCGTTCTCGATCCGGTCGCGGTACTGCAGAACCACGCCGCCCGTCGCGCTCAGGATCCGCGCGCTCTCCCGGGTCTCCAGTTCGCCCGCGAACCGCGGGTCGTGCACGACGATGACCTCCTTCCCCACGTATTTCTGCAGCAGAGCCGTCGGGTCGTAGAGGTCGAAGTCGAAGTTTTGCTCCAGGACGCTCACCCGGCTTCCACCTCCAATGGCATCCAGCAACGCCGAGGGAGCCTCGATGCTCGCGCTCACGTCCTGCCAGGCGATCCGGTTCAAGCCCGCCCGGAGGGTTACGCGGCGGCGGTCGTGGATCAGCGCCACGCCCCCGTTATAGACGGTCAGATTAACGGCTTGGCGATCGGCTGCGCTCGAGCTTGCGCTCGGCCGGGGTAGCGCAGCTCCCAGCGGCACCAGCGCGGCGATTGCGAAAACCAGGGAGCAGAAGCGAATCATTGACGGCCACCTTTGCAAGAAGTTATTTCGCAAACGGCCCAGCCAAAGGGCACGTGACCAGGGCTCGCCAGCTCAGATTAAGGACCTTCGGCCCATCGGTTACCGGATCTTTACCTGAACTTCATTGATTTTGGTCAGCGATCCAACTCTTTTTAATTTACGACACGCTTGCTTGATGTAGAATGCAACGGTAACGCAAAAAAAAGCGCGAGGGTGGGCGCATGAGGAGAGAGCAGTGCGAACCTATCTTAGTGCTTTCGCTATTTTCCTATTGTCCGTAAATCTGAGCGCGTGCTCGATGGGCGCATCGCCTACCGCCGCGACAGACTCCGGACAATCCCCTCTCGCTCCATTGTCAGGCCAAACGACGTGTACGGCGGCATTGGTTCGAGTTCATCGATGAGCATGGGCGCTTCGATGGGCGACGCCCGGCCGCACGTCGATGGGAAGCCTAACGCACTTCACCGTCGCCGTTCGCGAGGTTGACGCCGTTAATCTGACCGGCATGAGCCCAATCGCCACGTTCACTACCCCGTATGTCATCGATCTGCTCGCGTACCAGGACGGCAGCATGGCTTCACTGGGGCAATCCGCGATTCCGTCGCAGACGTACAGTCAAATTCGTCTGGTGCTGGCCGATAGTTCGCAAGCCAGCTTCGACGACGGCACGACACTCCCGGTCCATTTCCGGAACGACTTTACGTTTGGCGTGGGCAGCCGCACGATGACCGGCCACGACGGCGCGGGCAACGTGGACATCATGGTTACGATGAACAACAATATCTCCAGTTCGGACACCGTGGATATCGATTTTAACGCGCTGGAGTCGATCGCGGCGCTCCATCCCGATCGCCTTGGGGTGCTGCCTGCTCTGGTCGCATTGCCCGCCTCACATGCCGGAATCATTACCGGCAGCGTCACGAACAGCAGCGGAGCCCCAGTCCAAAATGCGGTGGTCGTTGCGTACAGCCAGGGCGGCAGCGTTGAAAATAGCTCGTCCACCGACAATAACGGCAATTTCAACTTGCATGCACTTCGCGGCGGAAACTACCAGATCGTCATCTACAACGTTTATCACAACTCCGCGGGAGAAACCATTTTGGCTTCCGGCCAGTCCTCATCCGCGGGGAGCTCGGTCATCGGCCCGGCTGTTTCGGTCCAGACCGGTTCCACGACTTCGGCAGGACGCTCTCGGACTAATTATCGATGCAATCTAACACGACGTCGACTGCGCAAGCCGCACGACTCGTTCAGGACGCTGTAGAAGCCCTTCGCCGCGCTCGCCGAAGCGATGCGCTAGCCATACTGCAAGACTGTGCAGATTGGCCCGCACCGTACGACGAACAGGCCTGGCTGATACGCGCAGAAATCCTGACGCATGAAGATGCGGTTCGCGCGCTCGAAGATCTGGCAGCGCATTCCGATGCGTTCAAGACCTCCGAAGGTCAGTTCGGCTATTACATCGCCTCGGCACGCGCCTACACCAAGGCCCGTAACTTCGATGCCGCCGCGGGGATGCTCGATTCAGCCGAAGCCCTCCTCACCGGTCCGGACGATCCGAATCGCGCTCGCGTTGCGCATCACCGTACCCGGCTTATGTGGTCGGTGTCCGATTACGATCCGCGCAGCGAACATTTCGCGTACTCAACGCGCGACCCCGATCCCGCTGTGCGTTTTGCAGCCCTTGTAGTGCGTGCATGGATGTACGGAAGTTTGGAACAGTACCGCGAGCAACTCCAAGAACTGCTGGCCGCACTGCAGATGTTCAAGGCGCACGGTTACCGCTGCGACTTGACGATGGTGGCGACGGCACTGCAGTCCACGCTGCAACTCGCGTTTGAACTGGGCGACAACGATGCCGTTCGATCCGCCGCCGGCGTGTATGAAACGATCGACTGGACGCCGGATATCCAAGTATACCGCTTCCTTTGCCTGCGCTCGCTGGCATGGCACGACTTCCTCCAGGGCGAGCCGGCGCGCGCACAATGGCTGTTTAAGGACTCCAAGGAACTGGCGCCCACGCAGGCCTGGAAAGTCATCGCGCACGTCGATCGCGCCTACGTTGCGCGCATCAACGGTAACGAGATTTGGGCCACCGAAGAATTGCATCAGGCGCACTCGCTGGCGCGTTCCATTCAGTGGCAAATGACCCACGACGAAGAGCGCGTGGCGCTGATGATGCTTGCGGTGCTGTTCGCGCCGCTGGATATGGCACAAGCACAGCGCTATGTTTCAACCTACATCCGCATCGGCAAAGACGCCATGGATCCCACCATCGGCGCCGCACACGACTCGCGCCGCGCTATCGCACACGAAAAGTACGCAGCCGGCCGCGTGCAGGCCGTGCTGGGCAACCCGGCTCTGGCCGTACGCCAACTGGAGACCTCGTATCAGATCTTCTCGCAGATCGAGCATAATTACCGGGCGGCTCTGGCCGCGCAAGCGCTCTACGAACTGACGAAAGAAGAAACGTGGCTGCGCGCGGCGCGCTCGCACGCGGCGATCTTCCCCAAGAGCGCTCTTTACCAGAAACTTTCGGAAGATGCGGATGAGCCCGAAGATGAAGTCTTCGACTCGCTCACGGCAACGCAGCGGCAAATTGCCCGCGCCTACTGCTACGGTGCCGATCTCGAAGAAATATCACAGCGGTTCAGCCGCAGCGTCTTCACCCTTCAAAAACAGTCGAAATTATCTATGCCGCGTTCGGTGCAGCCAGCCGGGCGGAACTGCGCGAGGCCTTACAGCGACGGGAAGTGCTGTGAGCGCAAACAGGCGCCTTCGCACAACGCTCTTCACCGTCTTCGTCGTTTCCTGCAGTGCGGGCGTCCTGTTGTGTGGCGTTCTCCACGTGAGCCTGCCGGTTCTTGCCGGCGCTGCGCTGACGGGCGCGGCGGCGATTTTTGCCTGCGGCAAATTCGTTTTGCGCCACGACGGAGAGTCGATAAGCGAGCTGATCGAAAAACGATACAATTTACTGGAAAGCATTCCGGACGCATTTTTTATCGTCGACAGAGAGTTCCGTTTCTCGCACATAAACGAGCGGACGGAAACGATCTTGCGCCGCAGCGCGGGCGAGCTCGTTGGAACGCGGATTCAAGATCTGCTCGACCCTCTTGCCTCGGAGTTGCTGCCGGAAATGCAATCCGTGCGCGCGCGCGGTCACGCCGTTGATCGCGTGCAATACTTCAGTTCTACCGGCACGTGGATCGAGATTCGAATCACGCCGGCAAAAGACGAGCTGCTCGTTTACTTACGCGACGTCACCGAGCGCAAGCGGGGCGAAATCGCCTCGCGCGATCTGGAGCGGCGCCTGCGGTTGCTGCTCGCGCAAGTGCCTGCCGTCGTTTGGACGGTCGATCTGGATCTGCGCATCACCTCGGTCGCCGGCGGCGGCGTGAACGATCAGCCGTTGACCGCCGAACAGATGATCGGCCAATCGTACGAAGTTCTCATTTCGAATCCGAAAAATAAGGCGCCGTGCCTAGAGGCCTTGAACCGCGCCATCGCCGGCGAGGCCGTGCGGTACGAGTCCAGTCAGAACGAACGGTGGCTTCAGAACGACCTTGAGCCGATGCGTAGCGCAATCGGTGAGATCGTGGGCGCGATCGGCATCATGCTCGATATCACCGACGTACGCGCGAGCGCCGAGCGCTTCGCCGAGTTGGCGCGTACAGATACCATGACGGGCCTTCCCAACCGCCTAGCGCTCGAGGAACGTCTGCCAAAACTGCTCGAGCGCGGCGTAGTCAACGAAGATTCTGTCGCCGTGCTCTTCATCGACGTCGATCGCTTCAAGACGATCAACGACACGCTCGGTCATCGCACGGGCGATGCGCTGCTTAGGTCCGTTGCGACGCGGCTGGATCGTCTGCTCAACACGCGCGCCACCGTTTACCGCTCGGGCGGCGACGAATTCGTCGTAACGATGGAAGGCATCCGGCATAAGCGCGCGGTTGCGACGCTGGCAATGGACGTCCTCTCGGCATTCCAAGAATCGTTCACCGTGGATGCGCGCGAGCTGTTCGTCACCGTGAGCGTAGGCGCGAGCATGTTCCCGCAGAACGCGCGCAACGCCGACGAGCTGAATCGCCTTCGCAGACTCGGCGATGTACCGCGCCAAAGAGGCCGGCCGGAACAACGCCAAGTTCTACGACGGAACCATGCATGCCCACGTTCTCGAGCGCATGGGTCTGGAGCAGGATCTGCGAAACGCCGTCTCGCGCGGCGAGATCCGCCTGGTGTACCAGCCCATTTTAGACGTTTCGACGCAGCGCATCATCGCCGCGGAGGCGCTCGCCCGCTGGCAGCATCCACTGCTCGGCGAATTGATGCCCCAAACGTTCATTCCGATAGCGGAAGAAACCGGAACGATCGTCGAAATTACGCGCTTTGTGCTGCGCGAGGCATGCCGGCGCGCCGCGTACTTGCGCGCAAGCGAGATGCCGGAGTTCCGCATCGCCGTCAATCTTTCTCCACGCGACCTTTACGAGCCGGACTTCGCCGCGATGGTCGCCGGCATATTGCGCGAGACCGGCCTCTCACCCAATGCGTTGGACCTGGAAGTCACCGAGAACGTGATGTTGAACGAGAGCTCGGTAGCCGCCCTCAATCAAATCGCCAAGCTCGGCGTGCAGATCGTGGTTGACGACTTCGGTACGGGGTATTCGTCGCTCTCGTACATCAAGAAACTTCCCGTCAGCGCCATCAAGATCGACAAGTCGTTCATCGACGAGGTCGCGCACAACCCATTCGATCAGGGCATTGTGAAAGCAATATCGACCTTGGGCGAAACCCTCAAATTGCTCGTGACCGCCGAGGGCATCGACTCGGCAGCGCAGTGGGAATTCGTGCGCTCGCTGCACTGCGAGCAGACGCAGGGCTTCTATTTTTACCGGCCGGCGCCGTGGGACGACATGCTCGAGCACATCCGGCGCTCCACGCTGCGGATTGCGCGCCCGGGCGGTGACGTCATCCCCCTCTACGGCGTGAAGTAACCTACAAAATATCCAAACGGCCCCCGTCCACGGCGAGCGTGGTGCCGTTGACGAAGCGTGCGTCGTCCGAGGCCATGAAACAGATCGCGGCGGCAAGGTCGGTAGGCTCGCCCACGGCACCTTCGATTTTCTCCGCCCCGCTTTTGACGTTCGGATTGTTCCAAAGCATCGGCGTGTCGACGGCACCGGGAGCAACGGAATTGACGCGGATTTTGCGCGACTCCATCTCGATGCTAAACCCGCGCGTGAACGCCTCGATGGCGCCTTTCGATGCGGCATACGGAACGACGTTGGCGGTGGTTTCGTGCGCGTGCACCGAACTAATGTTCACGATACGCTCCGCCCGGCGGCATGTGCGGCGCGCCGTATTTGGCAAAGTAAAAAACCGATCCCAAATTCGTTGTGATCACGTGGAAGAAGTCGGCCTCCGCGATATCCACGATCGGCGTGAACGTCATCATGCCCGCGTCGTTCACGATCACGTCAAGCGAACCGTATGTTGAAAGCGCCGTGGCGATAACGGCTTGCACCTGCGCCGAATTGCCGACGTCCACGGCGGCCGCGACGGCCTTGCCGCCGGCTGCGGTAATCTGGCCCACGGTGGCTTGCGCCGCCGCGAGCTGCAGGTCCGCAACGACGACGTTGCCGCCCTCGGCAGCCATTTGCATGCAGGTTGCGCGGCCGATACCCGACCCGCCGCCGGTTACGATACATGTTTTGTTGCTGAATCTCATCGTAGCGGCCGCTTTCGGCGCGTGGGCGGAGTGAACCGCTAGCGGCACCGAACATGCACCGTCATGGAGCCAAGTTTCCGATTCGGCGTCGCTACCGCCGACCACCAATGCGAAGCCTACACCGGCGCCGACGACGTGCGGGATGTCTGGGAACGCGTGCGCGGTTTGACGCCGCGCGGCCGGGCCACTGATTTTTGGAACCGCTACCGCGAGGATGTGGACCTGGCCAAAGGGCTTGGCTGCCGGATTTTCCGCCTCTCGCTCTCGTGGGCACGTCTAGAACCCGAACCCGGCTCGTGGGATGACGCGGCGTTCGCGCATTACCGCGACGTGCTCGAATATTTGCGAGCTCCAGGAATGTCGAGCGTGGTGACGCTGCACCACAACACGTGGCCGTTGCACGTCCAGGCCGCGGGGGAAGGCGCCGGCATGCTGGACGCCGGTTTTCCGGGGCGTGTCGCACGTTACGCCGCCCAAGTCGCGCAGCGGTTGGGCGATCTGATCGATTACTACGTTACGGTGAATGAGCCCAATCAGGCTGGTCTACGGCTACATCAAGGGCTTTTGGATGCGCGCATACCCCATGCCGCCGGGCCTGCCGCCGTTCGCGACCGGCGAGCAGCAGATGGACGCCGTACTCACGCTAATACCAAACCTCTTTCGCGCGCACGCGCAAGCCCGCGCGGCAATTCAAGCGATCCGTCCGCAGGCACGAGTCGGCGCCAACCCGCTAATCCTGGGGTTGCCGCGCTGGCTCCAGCGCATCGTCGATCGCAGCGCGACGCACGTTAAGTCGCCCGAACAAGCGCGACGCAAGGCGTGGCGTTTCTCGCAACCCGCCATGCTTGATAGCGGCGAGGTGGACCTATCCATCGCGCAGTTCCACGATGACTCAACACCGCAGCGAGCACGTGCTTTTCTCCGAACCGTATTTTGTGGCGCGTCCGGCCATTCTGCATGCGGCCTCAGCGGCGTTTCCCGCAAGCTTCGAGCACTGGCAAGGGCGGGTGGGCGTGCTAAACGATTCTGCCGCTGCCGCGCTTGCGGCGGGCGTGTTTGTGGATGCGGCCGTTTTGTACTATGCGGACGCGGGGGCGGCGATGAGCGCTCTTGCGCGCGGCGCGATCGACGCTTTCTTCGATGACGACGTGGTGCTGGCGCCCTTCGCGAGCCCACAGCTGGCGCTTACGCGTCTTCAGGGCAACGACCAATTTTTTGCCGTTGCCATGGCTCTGGGAAGCCGCGCGCTGCTTAATGCCGTCGATCGATCCCTGCGCTCGTTTAAAGAGCGCAATCCGCACTTGCCGCAAACCGCTCAAAACCGCAAGACCATCGCGCACCTGGGCAAGCGCGGCCAGGCCGCAGATGACCGCAGTGCCGATTCAGTGCCGGATATGGACCGATCCCTGCAAGTCATTCGCAAGCGGGGCGAACTTCGCGTGGGCGTTCATCCAGGCGTTGAAGGCTTATGCATGGCCGACGGTAAGGCCGGGTACCGCGGCTTAGAAGCGGATCTCGCGCGTCACCTGGCCGCAGACCTCTTGCAGAGCACGGCGCCGCGCGTGCGCTTCGTGGAACTTAAAGGCAAGCACCGTTTGAGTGCGACGCGTTCGCCGCTGCGTCTGCTCGACGGAGCGCGCAAGTCATTCGCAATGTTCGGAACACTGGTCGGAACGAATTGGTGGAACCTGGGTATGGCCGGCAAACTTCCGCACTTTCTCTGCCCGCCCGAATGCGTCGGAACATTGGACTACGTCGGATTAGATTATTATTGGGGGGCACCGTCGTTTTTCCAATTCAATCGTCTGGCCGCAGCCGCCGAGTGCAAATATTCGAACGCGCCCGTTTGGCCGAACGTGCTCGATTCGATTCTGCGCGAAGCGCAAGACCAGTTTCCCGGTAAGCCGATCGTCGTCATCGAAAACGGCTGCGTGACCAGCGCCGACGGATTTTCGCGCGCGCGCTACCTGAGCGCGCACATCGACCAGGTTCGCCGCGCGCTGGATCGCGGGGCGCCCATCGAAGCGTATTTGTGCTGGGCCATCACATCAAACCGCGAGTGGGGCTTGCAGTTCGACAACAACAGCGACTTCGGCTTGTACCACATCGACCTGGACACCGACCCCGACTTGAAACGCACGCCGACGGAAGCTAGTGCGCGCTATGCGAGCATTATCGCCGCTAGCCGCCCGCCATCGCTCCCACAATGAGATAGGGCTCCTGGCCGCCTGCCACTGCAGCGGGAAGCGGCTCGTCGGGCGCATCGTGTGAGAGATCCTTTCCGCAGGCGAAAAATCGCAGGAAGGGGCGCCGCTTGCGCGTCTTCCCATCGCGCATCGTGCCTTTGAGCTGCGGGAAGCGCGCTTCGAGGGCATCGAGCACGCTGCTTTGCGTGGGCTCGCCGGCCACTTCCAGCGCGACCTCGCCGTCCACGCGTGCGAGCGTTTTTAAATGCGCGGGAAGGACGACGCGGATCAAGGTAGCGTTTGAACCTCCACCGATAGTACCGCGGGAAGATCGCGAACGATCGCGTTCCAACTCTCCCCGGAATCCGCAGATGCGTACACTTGGCCCCCCGTCGTGCCGAAGTAGACGCCGCACGACTCAAGCGAATCCACAGCCATTGCATCGCGCAGCACGTTGACGTAGCAATTCTGCTGCGGTAGGCCGTTGGTTAACGGTTCCCACTCATTGCCGCCCGTGCGGCTGCGGTAGACGCGCAATTGCCCGTCGATAGGAAAGTGTTCCGAATCGCTTTTGATGGGCACGACGTAGATCGTTTCGGGTTCGTGGGCGTGCACGTCGATGGGGAAGCCGAAGTCGGTGGGAAGATTACCGCTGACCTCGCGCCAGGAATCGCCCGCGTCGTCGCTGCGCATGACGTCCCAATGTTTTTGCATGAACAGCGTGTTCGGGCGCGTGGGGTGCATCGCGAGGCGGTGCACGCAGTGCCCCACTTCGGCGTCCTGGTCCGGAATCTGCGCAGACCTCAAGCCACGGTTGATCGGGCGCCAAGTGACGCCGGCGTCGTCGCTGCGAAACGCGCCCGCTGCAGAGATCGCGGTGAAGATGCGGTTGGGATCGATCGGATCGAGCAGAATGGTGTGCAGGCACATGCCGCCGGCGCCGGGCTGCCAAGAAGGGCCCGAGCCGTGGCCGCGCAGGCCCGAGAGTTCGCTCCACGTTTGCGCGCCGTCGGTCGATTTAAAAAGTGCCGCATCTTCCACGCCGGCATAAACCGTTTCCGGATCGGTGAGCGAGGGTTCGAGGTGCCACACGCGCGCGAACTCCCACGGATGCGGCGTGCCGTCGTACCACTGATGCGTGCCCGGAATACCGTCGTAGGCGAATGTATTGCCGGCGGGCGTCCACGTTTTTCCCCCGTCGTCCGATCGTTGAATGACTTGACCGAACCATCCGCTGGTCTGCGAGGCGTACAGCCGATCGGAATTGACCGGCGAGCCCTTCAGATGGTACATCTCCCAGCCCGCAAAATGCGGCCCTGCAATGTCCCATTTTTGCCGCCGTTCGTCCGAGGTTAAGATGAAGGCACCTTTACGAGTGCCGACGAGCACGCGAACTGCGCTCATGGTTGTCCCCTTCCTGCCTCAAAGGCCGAACGCATACAAATGGTGGTCCCAGGATGCGGCGAACACGCGGCCGTCCACCGTGGGTGAATTCATGACCGGGCCTTTGAACACCGCTGCGCTGTTCCAAAGTGGGGGCGCCGGTTGCCGCGTTGTAGGCATAGAGCCGTTCGAGAGTCCGGTCGTCAAATAGACCACGCCGTTCGCCGGCGAGTAATTATCGTCGGCGAAATCGTTGGCCGGTCCGGCGGTTTGCTGCCAAGCGGGCGTGAGCGTGCAATCCGGCTGAACCGCGAGCGCTACGATTCCGTGCGTGAAGGAAACAGCGCGTTTTACCACGCCGCTGAAGGCCATATTGGTTGCACTAATACGCGGTAATGCCGATCGATTGTCCCGCGCTCGTCTTCCCGTTGAGCTGCAAGCACTGCAGCGGCCCGCTAGGATTGCGGAGGTGCGCCACGCGTAGAGTATGCCGCTTTTATTCTTCGCGCTCACCTGCTGCGCGCACCCCGCCGTTCGTGCCGCCGCCCCCCGAACATCCGGCCGCCGCTGCTAAAGCCATCCAGGAAGCGGCGCACGTACCAAAGCGCAATGCGATTATGAAAGCCCCCCGCGACTGTTTCAAAAGCATGATCTGCCCAAGGCAGTTCGACGTAGTGCATGCGGACGCCGTCTTGAATCAATTCATCCCGCAACAGGTGCTCGAAGTCGCGGTTCACGACGTGATCCCGGCCGGCAGCAATCATTAGGACGGGCGGCATCCCCGCGTGCACGGCGTACCGCGGCGAGGCCGACCGGTAGCAAGCCGGCCGCTGCACCGGCGTGCCGCCGCAGAGGTCGCTCATGATTTTGCGCGCGTTGATGATGTCCGGATGCGAGGGATATTCGTAGCCGAGCCGCAGATCGACCGGACTTTCGTAAACGATGACGCCCGAGATGCGCCGGGGGCGCATCGCCGCGGCGATCAGTGCGAGCTGCGCGCCGGACGAGTGACCGAGCAGCACGATCGGCCCGGGCGGACGATCGTCGATTTGACGCAGAATCGCGTCGAGCTGCGCGGGCCAAACCGCGGCGGGCGCGTGCGGGTACTGCAGGCCGGTAACGCGGTATCCCCACGAGCGGATCACGCCGTTGAGCGCCGCATCATTCTGCGGCGATCCGCGCTGCCACGCTCCGCCGTAGATCGCCAAGACCGCCGGCGCGCCCGCATCCGGTGCATGATGCGCTACCATGGGCCACGGCGAGAGGAATGCCCGGAGCGGCACCCGCGGACCGGCAACGCCATATGCGATCGGCGGAACCAGCGCGCATGCGGTTGCTGCGCTTGCGAGCACCAGCGATGACGATCGCAGCCGTCCGGCCGGCAAGCGAAACGCCAGCAGCGATCCGGCGAGCGCCATCAAGGCCACAAGCGGCCACAACTCCGTCGCACCGACCGTTAGAATGAAGAGTGCGGGCACCGGCCCCGGAACCACGATCCAAACCGAAATCGCCGCTGCTATAAAGCAGAGCGCGAATGCGGCTATGCGCACGGCGGCGGCCCTAGCGCGGATTGTTTGCGCTATCCGGTTCGGTCATGACGGTCTGATTCGTCGCGAAGAAGCTCGATTGATGCTCGGGTCGCGCGCTCTGCGTGATGGATTCAAAATCGACCGCGGCGCGCGCGTAGCGATGATCGCCAACACCAATCGGCTGCTGGGCCGTCTCCGAGAGAATGTACATTGCGCCGTCCATCTCAGCGAACGAAACCAGCCACTGTGCGTTCGAACCGGTGAAGTTGCCGGCGCTCAAAAGTTGGCGCGTTTGAAACGTTTGCGCGTCGACCCACAGTTCGCGCAACCGCAGTTTTTGCGGGTCGCGCGAAGGCTGCAAAAGCAGATGGTAGCAGTCGTGCCCGTCTATCGCCTCCATGTCCGAGAACCGGATAACGTAATCTCGCGAACGCGAGGACACCACGGCGATCGTCTTGAGGACGCCGCTCAAGACTTGTGCGCGCGTCTTTTCAACCGGAACAGGGTCGTTGAAATCACGGCGGATTTGCGCGACGAGCGAATCGACGGCCGGGCCGGTTTCGGAGTCTCCGCCCGCGTTGAGACCGAAAGCGTACGTCGGCGAGAGTTTGGGAACGCCTAAATAATCGACGGCCTCCCCCGGATTGCCGACCTTTTTATCGAGCAGGACGTGCCCCTGGCGTTTGGGCTGCAGATGCAGCACGAAGCCCGTCGGTACGGGCGGAGCAGCTTGCTCTTCGTCGCTGACAGGGTTCACGTCGATTGCATCGTTTTGCACGTCGTAGACTGAGGTGGTAGTGCCGGCTCTTTTGGACGCCGCCTTCGGTGACGTTCACCGCAATCGTATAGGAGAGGTACGCCGGGTAGTGCTGAGCGGCCCAGACATGGCGCGCCCGGTCGTAGATGCTGTAGGGGTCGGGTTGAACGGGAACCGGCGCCGCACCCAGGACTCCGGCTGCGAGAATGGCGGTGGCGGCGGCGGCCTTGCGGTCCATCACCGTACAGTTACCCATCGAAGGCGCCGCCCGCCGCGCCACTGGCCCCCGGGAACTAGGACCTACGGCGAAACCAGGCGAGCCTTCGGGTGAAAAAGGACGGAGGCGCGGACGCTCCCTTGTATAAGGGACGGAGCATGGCTAGCGAATTGCGCGATTTTTTGGAGCTTCCGTACGCAAAGCTCGAAGAGATGAACCTCGAAGCAAAAGAGCACCGCAAAAAGCGAGTGGATGCGGGCAAGATTCAAGAACAACGGCTCAAATACCTAAGTGACGAGCGCGGCATAAAGGCCGTCACGGTGTTGTTCAGCGATCTCGAAGGCCGGCTGCAAATGCTGGACTACGACAAAAAATTTCTTCTTAAGTCGTACGACAACCTCACGTTCGACGGTTCGTCGATCCGCGGCTTCACTGCGCAGCGCGAGAGCGATCTGCGGCTGTTCCTTGATTGGAGTTCGTTTTACTGGGCGCCCTCGGACGTCTTCGGTCCGGGCAAAGTGCTCGTCTTCGGAGAGGTTGAAGACCGCGAAGGCAAACCGTACGCGGCCGACGTGCGCGGACTGCTCAAAGCGCTCTCGAACGATCAGTACGAACGCAACGGCTATACGCTCAACGCCGCCAACGAGATCGAGGGATTCCTTTTCAGCGGCCTGGATGCCGAGCGGCGCTTTCACGAAACCGGAAAATTTGATTACGTTAATACCGGCGGTTATTACCATTCGCTGCCGGGCGATCCGCTGCGCACGTTCATCGACAGCGTGGCCGAAGTGCAACGCGCGATGGGTTTCCAAAATGAAAAAGATCATCCCGAAGTCGCGCCCTCGCAGTTTGAGATCAACTACGAATACGGCGAGGTCGTTGCCGCTGCCGACCAGATACAGTTGTACAAACTGATCTGCCGCCAAGTGGCAACCAAACTGGGAATGACGGCAAGTTTCCTGCCCAAACCGGTCGTGGGCGTCAACGGCAGCGGCATGCACACCAACGTGTCGGTCAGCAAGGGCGGCAAGAATATCTTCTGGGATCCCCAGGGCGACGAGAAATTAAGTGCTTTTGCCTGGGAGTTCGTGGACCGCATTCTCACGCACGGCAACGACATCTGCCTGATGCTTAATTCAAGCGTAAACTCGTACCGCCGTCTGGACCCGCATTTCGAAGCGCCGAACCAAATCAAGGCCTCGGCGGTCGATCGCGGATCGATGGTGCGCATTCCCATCGGCAACGAGCGCAGCTCGCGCGTTGAAGTGCGCTCGGTTGCGCCCGATGCAAATCCGTACATGGTCATGCTTGCGGTGTTCAAGAGCGGGCTGGAAGGCCAGATCAGCGGTGAAAAAAATCTGCGCCAAGCCGAGCATTATCTTCCCGACAACATCTACGACGCGCTCGCGAATTTCCGCGCCTCGGGGTGGACGTCGGCCTTGCTTGGTGAGGATGTCAAGCAGCGGTATGCCGACCTCAAACAGGCGAGCGCCGATAGGTGCCCGCGCTTGCTCGGCTCGTTCGTCAAGGCGCAGGAAGTGCAGTATCATCACGAAGTTTACAATCAGTATTTGTGGAATCTGTTTTAGCGTAAAAATTCAAACAGCCCGCTAAGCAGCTTGGTTTGGGGCGCCGACCACCAATGCATGAAGACCGCTCCCGCATTAAGACTGGCTGCAATAGGATTTTTCGCCATAACGCTCGTTGCTTGCGCTGGAACGCAAAACGCTTCGCGAGCTCTGCCGTTGCCGGCGGTTGCCGTCAAACCGGGTTCGGCGCACCCCCTGTTAATCGTTGCGACGGGCGCGAATCACGCGCTCACGGTGTCAGGCGAGGTCGTCGCACTTAAGAAAAGCGGTTTTCAAATTGAAGGCGGCAAGGGTCTTGGATACTTTGATATATTTACGGATGCGGCCACGGTGTACGTCGGTGCCAGGCCTTACGTTGGTGAAGTAGTTATCGCCTCGGGAACCGGAACCGCGGCCACGAACCTTACGGCCTCGAAAGTTGTGCAGGGACAAACAGTCAGCGTGAGCGGCCCCATCGTGGCGTTCATACCAGGGGGCTTTCAAATCGAAGGCGGCCCCGGCATCGGATATATCGATATTTGGACGAACGCTTCGACGGTTATTACCGGAGGTGCCCTCTTCGTAGGCGAGCATGTCCAAGTGGTAGGTGTTGGCTCGCTCAGCCGTTCCTTAACCGCAGAAACCGTTTCTGCGTCATCGGCGCCGAGCCCGAAGCCGAGCGCAACGCCAACCAGCACACCGGCGCCGGTGTCTCAAAGCGGCGCTGGGCAGCCGCCCACCACCCCGTTCATGCCGAGCAGCTGGGTAAGATCAGCGCAATGCAGGTATTCGACGATACCTCGAACGGCGATATTCCGCAATCCGCAACTGCAGCAGACGGTTTCCGGTATTCCGCGGTTTGGGGAGCGCGCGACAACATCGGCACAGCATGGCTCACGAGCAATCCTTCACTGCAAACCGCGTACTACAATGCGCTCGAAACCGATGAGAGTCCCACCGGATGGGGCGCCATCGGACACACGCTCACGTGGTGGAATGCAAACCATCCGGATTGGGTGCTCTATGCGTGCACGTCGGCAAATGCTGTTACTGCAACTCCGGCGTGGGTCCCGGGCTTGAACAACATGCCTCTCGATATTCACAATCCCGCCGTTGTCGACTATCAAGTGCGCTTGATGGCCGGATTCGCCCACGCTCGGGGCTATCACGCGCTGGCGATCGATGAAGCGACGTTTTGGCAGTCGGATGCCGGCGCGGGATCGGGCTCGTACGGCTGCGGCATCTATCAAAACGGTGCCTTCGTACGTCGCTATACCGGCGTGAACGACCCGAATTGGGCCGCCGACGTCATTGCCTGGGTAAAGCAAGCCCACGCTTTGCTCACGACCGATGCAACCCTCGCGCCGTACGGCCTAAAGTTGATCGTCAACCACCCGGCGGAGCAAATCACCGCGAACGAACAAGCGTTTCTCGCAAACGTGGATGCCGACTTGAACGAAGACGGCTATACGTTTTATGGCAATTACGTGAAAGGTTCGGCGGCGTACTTCACTCGCGCCGTTGACTGGACGGCTTACGCGCAACAACATGGCGTCGCCGTCCTGACCAACGACAATTGGGGCAGCGTGAGCGTCGGCACCCCGCAGATCGATTACTCCGTCGCAACATATCTCATGGGCAACGAGCAGGCCGAGGCGCTCTTCGCCTCTCCGGGTGCGGGCTATGGCATGGAACACTGGCACGCGCAGTACGATACGGCTGTGGGCGCGCCGTGCGGGGCCTACTACAGCGCGGGAGACGCGGCAAATCCAAGCATCTATTACCGGCGCTTCGCGAACGCGATCGTTGTGGTCAACGGCGGCTCGGGCGCTAACACCGAAACCGCCAATCTCCCCGCCGGGCACACCTATGCCGACCTGTTCGGACGCCCGGTCTCCTCGACGCTGACTATCGGCTCGAATGACGGCTACGTCCTGCTAACGTCGAATGGCTGCAGCTGAGGGGAAAGGCCGACCGGGGCGAACACCTGTTCGCTTGGAAAGCACTAGCCAGCGGCCTTGCGAGGCGCTATACTCGAATCTGTTTTCAGCAACCCGGGCCGTTTCCAAGCCCGGTAGTGACGCGCCCTCAAGGGTGCGTCACTTCGCTAGGGTCCCGCGTGCGCCACACGACGTGACCGAACACCACCTAGTGAAAGGACCATCATGGCAACAAAACCCAAACGCGCCGTCAAAGAGCGCCGCGTTAAGCGTAAGCCCTGCAATTTTTGCGCCGACAAGGCCATCGAAGTCAATTATAAAGACGTCGGGCGGCTTAAGAAGTATGTCTCCGAGCGGGGCAAGATTCTTCCGCGGCGCATTTCCGGCAACTGCGCAAAGCATCAGCGTATGCTGACGGTTGCCGTCAAGCGCGCCCGCGTGATCGCATTTCTCCCTTTCGTCACGGAGTAGTCCTTGAAAGTTATCCTATTGAGCGACGTGAAGCCGCTCGGGAAAAAGGGCGCCGTGGTTGAGGTAGCCGAGGGCTACGCGCGCAACTTTTTGTTGCCGCGCACCTTGGCAACCGAAGCCAACAAAGGCGCCATCACCATGCTCGAGCAGCAAAACAAAGCGCAAGCCAAACGCGATGCGCAGGCGCTTGCCGATACCGAGCAGCTCGCAAAGCTTCTAGAAAGCAAACCGCTTGCCGTGCGCGCGCGCGCCGGCGGCAACGGCAAGCTCTTTGGGACGATAACCAATGCCGACATCGCAACGGCCATAAACGAGACGTTCTCCATCGCGGTCGACAAGCATAAGATCGAAGTGAAGAACAGCATCAAGGCGCTGGGAAGTTACCCCGTCGAGATCCGATTAGGCAAAAACGTCGTCGCTAAGACGATGGTGAGCGTGGTCGCCGGTTAGCGGCATGCCCGCCGCAGGCGATAACCCGTACACCGCGCGTTTCCGCCGCAAATTCAGCAGCGAAGACGAACTGAGCCGTTATGTTTCCGCGCTGTACGACGTGCTCGCGGGAACGATCGGTTCGGACAAACTCGTTCTGCGCGCAGGTAAGATGAATGCTCTGAAGATGATGCGTTCGCAGCAGCTTGCGGATCGCGTGTGCGCGCTGCAGCGCCTGATCCTTGAAGATCCGACCGTGGAGCGGGTGACCGGACGTGCCAACACGCGCCGCGTGATCGCCGAGATCGAAGAGCGCCTGGCCGATCTCATTGCCCAGCGCAACGTGGAAGACAGCATCGAGCGCAAGATCAACAGCAAAATGATCGAGCGACACCAGGACTACCTCAAAGACTTAAAAATGGAAGCGTTGCGCGAGGATTCCGGGCCCGAAACTCCGGCGACGCAGAAGAAGCTTGAAGAGTTGCAAGCGCTGGACGCGAGCGGCCTTGCGGCTTCTGCCCTCCAGTTGTTACGTCCGCAATCGCTCAAGGAAGTCGTCGGCCAAGAGGCCGCCATCCGCTCGTTGCTCGCAAAAATCTCCTCGCCGTATCCGCAGCACGTGATCCTCTACGGTCCGCCGGGCGTTGGTAAGACGACGGTAGCGCGGCTTGCATTGGAAGTGGCAAAGGCGCGCGCATACACCCCGTTTGCCAAGAGCGCGCCCTTTGTGGAAGCCAGCGGTACGACCTTGCGCTGGGACGCGCGCGAGACCACCAACCCGCTCCTGGGCAGCGTGCACGATCCAATCTATCAAGGCAGCCGCCGCGAATTTGCCGAGAGCGGCATCCCCGAGCCCGAGCTCGGTTTGGTCACCCGCGCGCACGGGGGCGTGCTGTTCATCGACGAGATCGGCGAGATGGACGCGCTTCTGCAGACCAAACTGCTCAAAGTACTCGAAGATAAGCGCGTCATGTTCGAATCCTCGTATTTTGACGAGAGCGCTCCGAACGTGCCGGAGTACGTCAAGCGGCTTTTCAAAGAGGGCGCGCCGGCAGATTTCATTCTCATCGGCGCGACGACCCGCGAGCCCGACGATATCGATCCGGCAATTCGCTCGCGCTGCGCCTCGGTTTATTTCGAACCCCTCACGCAGCACCAGATCGTTTCGATCGTCAACGCGGCAATAAAGCGCCTGGGTGCCAAAGCGGCGCGGGGGGTCGCTGCACTGATCGCTTCGTACACCATCGAGGGCCGCCGCGCGGTCCAGGTGGTCGCCGATGCATTCGGTCACGCGCTCTACCGGTTGAACGCAAAAACAGAAAACGTGACGATTGCCGAGGAGGACGTACGCGAAGTCGTGCAGTCCGGGCGCCTTGTGCCGCATACTCCCGTGCGCGCGCGCGCAAAGCACGAAGTCGGAAAAACGTACGGCCTTGGCGTGTTGCACTACTTGGGCAGCATCATCGAAATCGAAGCGGTTGCGTTTACGGCCGGAGCTGCCGGGAAAGGCAGCGTTCGCTTTAACGAGGCCGCCGGCTCTATGGCCAAAGACAGCGTTTTTAACGCCGCGGCCGTGCTGCGCGAGGTCACGGGGCTGGACACGAACGATTACGATCTGCACATCAACGTCATCGGTGGGGGCAATATCGACGGACCATCGGCGGGCCTGGCGATCTTCTTGGCGCTGTACTCGGCGCTCACGAAAAAGGCACTGCCGCAGGACGTAGCGATTACGGGCGAGCTTTCGATCCAGGGCAAGGTTCGCCCGGTGGGCGGCATCGTTGAGAAATTGTATGCGGCGCGACAGGCGGGGATGCGCGCCATCCTCGTGCCCAAGGAGAATATCCACGAAATCGATCGGCGGCTGGCCGGAATCGACGTCATTCCCGTCGCGAGCGTCGATCAGGCCTTCCGCGCATTGGATCTCCACAAGAAATCCACAAGGCGAGGGGCGCGCGGACGGCGGAGTACGTCAGTTCGCTCATGAGCATTTCAAATCTGCCGGTTATTGATCGCATTCCGCCTCAAAATCTTGAGGCCGAGATGGCGCTTATCGGCTCGGTGCTTGTGGACCGCGAGATTATGGGCGTGGTCAGCGAGATCGTGCGGCCGGAGGATTTTTATGCGCACATTCACGAGTCCATTTACAGCGCGCTTGTGCATTTGTACGACCGTGGCGAACCGCTGGACAAAATTACCGTTGCCGAAGAGCTCAAGCAGCGCAACCAACTCGAGAGCGTAGGCGGACTTCCTTATCTCTCTTCGCTGATGGACACGGTTCAGACTGCGGCATCGGCCTCGTACTATGCCAAGATCGTCCGCGAGAAATCGGTGCTGCGCGGTCTCATTCATGCCGGCACGCGCATCACGCAGCTGGGCTACGAACACGAAGAAGACGTTGAAGGCGCGCTGGATCAAAGCGAGCAGATGGTCTATCAAATCGGCATGCGGCAGAATACGGGTGAGTTCACGCCGGTAAGCCGACTGCTCAAGCCGGCTTTCGAACACATCGACAAGCTCTTTCACAGCCGTGGCGACCGCACGGGCCTCACCGCCGGCTTTCGCGATATCGACGAGATGACCACGGGCTTCCAGCCCGGCAATTTCGTGATCGTCGCCGCGCGTCCGGGCATGGGCAAAACGTCGTTTGCGTTGAACATGGCCGTCGCCGCAGCGCGCGAGGAGTCCGAACCGGTCGCCTTCTTTTCGCTTGAGATGTCGAACGACGAACTCGTTCAGCGCCTCATCTGTTCCGAGGCGCGCATCAGCATGCACGACATGCGCCGCGGAAACATCAAGACGCATCATTGGGAGAAGATCTCCGATGCGATGGGCGTGCTCAACGAATTGCCGATCTATTTGGATGACGCGGGCGGCCTGTCGGTAACCGAGATTCGCAGCCGCTGCCGGCGCTTAAAATCCGGGCACGGACTCTCGGCGGCGTTCGTGGATTATCTGCAGTTGCTTCGCCCCGGCGTGCTGAGCAAAGGCGCGAACCGCAATGAAGAGCCTCCGGACATCTGCCGCACGCTCAAAATGACGGCCAAGGATTTGGGCATTCCGATCATTGCGCTCGCGCAATTGAATCGCGGCGTCGAAACGCGCAGCGACAAGCGCCCGATGCTCAGCGACTTGCGCGATTCGGGATCCTTGGAGCAAGAAGCCGACATGGTTGCGTTCTTGTATCGCGAGGGCTACTACAACAACGAAACGCCCGAACCGGACTTGACCGAATTCATCGTAGCCAAGCACCGGAACGGACCAACGGGCAGCGTTAAATTGCGCTTCCAGCGCGAGTATACGCTGTTCTTGCCGTACGGCGACGAGACGCACTACCCCGCATAGCCGTGAAAATCTCGCACGTGAGCTTAGGCGTTAGCGACTTGAAGAAGTCCGAACGTTTCTATCGCGATGCGCTCGGCCTGCCCGTGGAGAAGGCGGGCGAGGATCTCTGCGTGCGATGGCCCGATATAAGATTGGTGCTCAGCGAGAACCCGCCCGCGGGCCGCGGCAAATTTCATTTCGGGTTTGACGTGGACACGCGGGGCGAGGTCGATGCGTGGGCGGCGCGCCTACGCGAGTGCGGCGCGCAGGTCGTCGCCGGCCTGCCGCAAGCGGCTCGAAGTATCATTTGTTCGTGCTCGATCCCGACGATTACGAGATCGAAATTTACACCGAGGGCACCTAAGCCAGCGAAGCCATCAAGTCGTCCCACTGAGCGCGCGTCAACCGCAGATCGTCTTCGGCAAGCTGCGCGAGCGGCGTTGCGGGCAGGCGCTCGCGCGAGCACAGGTCGCGCGCGGCCGTGTCGATATAGAGCAGTCCAGTGATGAGTTCCCCGCGCCCACGGCCTTCGTGCATGACGCGCGTCGCCTCGGTGCGGTCGGTCGGATCGTAATCGCGTTCGAGCTTGCGCAGCACCACGCGATAGCCGTCATCGAACTCGATCTCGGTTGCGGTGCCCGGCTCGTAGTCTACCGTGATCTCCTGGCGGCCGACGATGAAGTCGGGCGTGTGCAGGGCGTTGTGATGGTCTTTCACGTAAGCGTAGCTCTCTGGTTGAGCCCTCGTGGTCGTTGAACGTCACGCATGGGCTGATGACGTCCAACACGGCGATCCCGCGGTGCGAAAACGCCGCTTGGAGCAGCGGGATAAGCCTTGCCGTCACCCGAGAACGAACGCGCGACGAACGTCGCTCCCAGCTCCACCGCAAGGCCGCAGACGTCGATCGTTTCGAACTCGTTGACCTGCCCCTTTTTAAGCACCGAGCCGCGATCGGCCGTTGCCGAGAACTGACCTTTCGTCAGTCCGTAGCAGCCGTTGTCCTCGATAATGTAGGTGCAATCCACGTTGCGGCGGATCATGTGACAGTACTGCCCAAGGCCGATGCTCGCGGTATCGCCGTCACCGCTCACACCCAGGACCATTAACTCGCGGTTTGCAAGTTTGGCGCCGGTCGCGAGCGAGGGCATGCGGCCATGCACGCCGTTAAAGCCGTGCGCGCGCTCAACGAAATAGGCGGGCGTCTTTGACGAGCAGCCGATGCCGCTCATCTTGGCCAGTTTGTAGGGGTTGACGCCGTATTCGTACAGCGCCTTGACCAAATGGTTCGTGATCGAGTTGTGACCGCAGCCCGCGCACAAAGTGGTCGGCGCGCCCTTGTACACGTCGCGCGTCAAACCGATGATGTTCAAGTTTTCGGTGGTCATGCCGGGACCGGCCCTTCGATTTCAAGCAGAGGTTCGGTGACGGCGGCCGCATCGATGGGCACACCGTTGTAGTGGCGGATCGAGCGCACGCGCTCGATGAGATGCGCCGGCAGCTCGCCGCGCAGGATGCCGTGCAATTGCCCGTCGCGATTTTGTTCCACGACGTAGACGCGCTCGTGGCGCTCGATAAATT
>CAVPCC010000003.1:0-174659 GCA_963702335.1 Vulcanimicrobiota bacterium
CTCTCTGGTAGCTTACTTCGTTCAAAAGTATCGTATTGCTGGATGACGCTGCGCGTAGGCCTGCACCACTCTCCTCGCGCGCGGCAAGGGCATGCGCTGCCGCGAGCGCGACCGCATCCGAGGGATCGTCCAGCGCGTGCACCAGCAATTGATGCGATCGCTCGTCGTGCAAATCGCTCACCGCGAACAGCAAATCGCAGCGGCCCGCCTCCGAGAGTCCGGCGAACTCTTCGCCGGCCTGCGCCGTCCACTCCGTGCTGGCACGCCAGGGCTGCACCGGGGTCCGCTCTTGTACCGGCGGCGCCGCGGCGCGCGGCGCGAAGATGGCGTACAGCCCGATAGCCGCGCCCACTACGAACACGGCCAAGAGCAGCACAACGATGGAGTTCACGCGCGCACGGTTGAAAGATGCGCGCGCACGACATCGAGTGCCGCATCCAAAACAGGATACCTGCGGCGCTGAAGCGCGTCGATAAAGCCCATCTCTTCAAGCGGAACGACTCGTCGAAGGCAGCGATGAGCATGCCGCTGTTGCCCATCTCCTCGCTCTGCCCGGGCAGGAGCCGCGCGAAGATCGACCAGGGAAGGGCAGTGGCAAGAGGCGCATCCGCCAAGCAATCGCGCAAGGCATGCAGCTCGCCGGCATCGCAGGTGCCGCGCAGCGTCACCGAGCCGGCCAGTTCCGCCGCGGGGACCACCGCCGTCGTCCCGAGCAACGACTCAAGCGCAGCGCGAGCCGCCGCGCTCTCAATGTCGCACGGCGCGAGCCCACGTAGTTGGGAACGCGCAGTTTAATGTAGACGCGGTCGAGTGTTTCGCGGAGCGTTTCGCGCACGTCGGCAAGCGAAGAATTCGGTCGCACCGCCGATAGCATCGGGGAAGAACGCGCGCACCGCGAACGCGTGCGTCACAAGACCGGGAAAGCGCGCTCGCCCAAAAACCGTAACGCGCGCTCCAAGCGATCGCGATCGAACGCCGTCAGGACGGGCACGCCCTCGGCCGCATGTCCCGCGTGGCCGTTGCCGTTGCTGGCGCGAGCGAAAGAACCGCGCGTGCGGTAGCACTCGCCCGTTCGCACGGGCATCGCAGGCGGCAGTTCCACGAAATCCGTGCCGGTAATGGCGCGCTGGCCGTGGCCGAACGAAGGCCCGACCATGCCGTCCAGGCCGAACGGCAGACCGGCGATCGTATTTGCAAACGCCGGGGCGCACCGCACTTTTATCTCGGCCGAAGCGATTTCGTCCGAGCGTTCCCCGTCGTACGCGATGCGCACGGTGCGAACGATCGATGCGGCCGCGGGCGCGTTGTTGTTGACCACCTCGCGCCAACGGATCGTCGCCTCAACGCCCGGATCGACATCGGTCATCACGAGGCCCCGCTCGTGCATCAGCGGCGATTGCGCGCCGGCATCGCGTACCGGCACATCGTTCACGCTGGTGCTGTTCGGCAAATAGATCAGCAGATCGTCGGGCTGAACGCTCAGGCGCGCGCGCCTTGCCGGACCGTCGCCGCTATTGCGCACGTGCAGCACGAATTCAAGCTCTTCGCCCGCATCGATCGTCTCATCGGGCAGCGCGCGCAAGGTGCCGATAGAAAAGTTCGGCTCGGCCGTGGTTACGACGGCGAGCGGATCCAGTTGAACCGGCAGCATCGCATCGGCGCTCAAGACGCACTCGATGCTGACCGGATGGGCTTTGGCCAGACTGCGCAGCAGCCGTATGCCTAGGCGCGCATCCACCGTCCCGCCGGCCGGAATCTCGCCCAGAATCAGGGTCGAACGCTCGCGGTTTGCACCATCCACACTCTCCAGACGCGCTTCGGGCGAGACATACAACCGCAGGCGCACGCCCTGGGCGGTATCGGTTCCTTCGTTATGCAGCCGAAGCTGCACGTCTACGAGCTGATTGGGACGAAACACGTCGTCCTGCAGTAACGAGAGACCGGAGGTTGCATTCGAGAACGCCGGATGCGAATCGATGCGCCACTGCGCACTTCCCAGCGCGGTTTCACCGAGCTCCTGCGTGTGAAGCGAGGCGCCCAGCGCAACCTCGGCGCGATCCGCAAACGGCGTGCGCAGGCGTGCGCGCACCGTGAGACTGCGGCATCATACGGCTCGATCGTTCCCAGATCAACGCGGGCGTTATCGGATGCCAAGCGGGTGTTCTTATCGAAGACGCGCACGTCGTCGATCGCCGGATCGGCGTGCAACTCCAGCACAGCGTCGTGAACGGCCGCGCTTCCGTCGTTTGCGAGCAGAATGACGGCTTCGATTTCGTCGGCGGGACGCGCGATGAGCGATCCGGTTCGCTCGATGCGGTTGCGCCGGCGATGCAGATGCGGGCGCGAGCGTACGCTTGCGACACGTTCGAAGTCGCGCGCTCCGGGCACCGCACCCTCCCAGCGCAAGGTGCTGCGAATGGTCAGCTGCGTGCCGTCAGACTATGGGCGTTGCGACGACGGCTTCGGCGAGCGGCTCTGCCGAGTCGCGCGCGGGAATGTTGCCCAGCTCGAACGCTGCGCCCGCGCCTTTGCGCTCGCGCACCGGCTGGCCGTCGAGGCGCACGGCGCCGCGCACCGGAACCAAGCCATCGGGAAACTGCAGCGTTGCGCTCACCTCTTCGGCGGCGCTCGTGCCGGAGTTGTACGCCACCAGCCGGACGGCTACGCGCGAGCCCGCAGCAAGATCCGTTTCGGGTTCGATCGTGAAGGACGTGCGCTCGTCCTCAAAGTCGGCCCGGGCACGAACCGTCAGCGCTGCCGGTTCGAGCGTAAAGGCCGCCGTTTCTTGCGAGGCGATCTGCGCGCGCGCAACAAGTGTGGTTCCGTCGGCCAGCGGCTCGTCGATGCGCACGCGATACTGCAAGGTGACGGTCGCATTTGCGGGGAGCGTTTGCGCGATGACCGGCGCGTGCACGCGATCGAACGGGCCTTGCAGATCGCGTTCCAATTCGCGGCCGTTAACGCGCGCCGAATTGGCGATGTAGGTGGAATGCTCGGGAACCGGCGCGACGGCGACCACGTCGCGTGCACTGGACTCGCCCGCGTTGTGGACGCGCAGCGTGACGGTCGCCTCGCCGCCGGCGCGCGGTTCGTGCGCCCGCGATTCTATTGAGAGGCCCGTGAGCGCGTTCTCCAGCGCGGGGCGGCTGCGGGCAACCAAGCGGACGATGTTGGAGCCGACGGGTGGGAGCTCGAATGCCGTGACGGCGGCCTGCAACTCTACGGCGGTGCCGTTTTCAATGGCCCCGGCCACACTGTAGGCAATCTCCAGCCGGCGCTCCGCACCGGGCTCGACATCGCCGATGTCGGCGCCGGCACGTGCCAGCAGCAGCGAATTGCCTTGCTCGTCGTCCAAGACCGCGCCGTCCAGCTCCCCGCTGCCCACCAAGTACACCAGCCCCTCGGGCAGGTTGAACCGAACGCGAACGCCCGTCGCGGTCGCGCCGCCTTGGTTGCGGAACGTGAACGTTGCGCGGACCGTCATTCCAGGTTCGAGCTCGCGCTCGGGCGAAACGGCGAGGGTTCGAAGACCCTCGGGTAACGACGGGGTTCCCGGCGTAAAAACGTCCGTTAGAGTGCGCATAAATGTGCGAGTGAACTTCGCCGCAGCCCACGACGCCCCTTGATTAACGCTACATAAAGCGAAAGGTTCAACACGCGATGCTTGCAACGAAATTCAATCGGATCGCCGACGCCGTCTCGCGCCTGGGTTCGGAGAGCGCGTTCGAAGTGATGGTGCGCGCAAAAGCGCTGCAAGCCCAAGGCAAGCGCGTCGTGCATATGGAGATCGGCGAGCCGGATTTCGATACGCCCGCCCACATCAAAGAAGCCGGCATAAAGTCGATCCGCGAGAACAACACGCACTACTCGCCCTCTGCGGGCATCCTTGAGCTGCGCGAAGTGATTGCCGCCTATGCAGGCAAGTTTCGGGGCGTGGAGCCCTTTAGCGCCGAAAACGTGGTCGCCGCTCCGGGCGCAAAGCCGATCATTTGGAACATTTTGAGCGCCATCCTCAACCCCGGCGACGACTTCATCTACTTCGATCCGGCATACCCGGCGTACGCATCCTGTTCCGACTACTCAGGCGCGAACGTGATTCCGATTCCGCTGCACGAAGAGAAAAATTGGCGGATGGATCTGGACGAATTGGAACGCCGCGTTTCGGACAAGACGCGTGCCGTGATGATCAACTCGCCGCACAACCCCACCGGCGGCGTGCTCACGCGCGGCGATCTGGAACGTATCGCGCAGATGGCGCAAAAGCACGACTTCCTGGTCATCGCCGATGAGATCTACAGCCGGAACTTTTACGAGAGCGAGTTCGTCTCGATCGTCACGGTCCCGGGCATGCGCGATCGCACGATCATCGTGGACGGGTTCTCGAAAGCATACGCCATGACGGGCTGGCGCCTGGGCTACGCTATCATGACACCGGAGCTCGCGCGAATGGTGACGCTGTTCAACAACAACACGTTCTCGTGCATGCCGGTCTTCGTGCAGCATGCCGGAATCGCCGCGCTGCTGGGTCCCGACGAGGAAGTACGCAGCATGAACGAAACGTTCCGCGCCCGGCGCGACCGTTTGATCGGCGGATTGAATAAGATTCCGGGCGTCTCGTGCACGATGCCCGAGGGCGCGTTTTACGCCTTCCCCAACGTCAAGCAGATCACCGGCGACGATAAAGCGCTGGCGGCATTCTTATTGCAAGAAGCCGGCGTGGCATGTTTGGGCGGCTCCGCGTTCGGCGCGGCGGGTTCGGGCTATCTGCGTTTTTCCTACGCTGCATCGCTCGACGACATCGACTTTGCGCTCAAGCAGATGGCGCAGTACATTCCACAGTTCAAAAACTAGCGCGCATACAAATAGGCCGCCGTCGGCAGCTCGCCGAGCGCATCGTTCGCTAGGGGTTCGCATCGACACTCCGGGCGCGCCGCTATTGTTGGCGCAAAAAGCAAAATGCCAAATGGGTCCGCGTGGTCATGTACCCCGCTAGGCCTTTTGCGGTAACGGTGGTGCGCGCGCTCAGCCCGTCACCGGCGTCCAGATCCAATCTTCGCGAGTACGTTTCCCGCGGCGGGCGCTTTGGCCGTGCACGCCTTATGGTGATGCTGCACAAACTTTTTTGGAGGGCCTTGCCTCGCAGAAGCGCTTGGTTATTTGCCTTCGCGAGGTCGTATCGCGGATAATACCTAAGTGCATAAATATCCCGTACCCGGGAGTGAGCGCGAGCCGTTGGCGGGCGCAACGCCCCATGGCTGACACCGGGGTCAGAACGACTCGAAGCAACGATTGTGCTGCGCGCAAAGGCGCAGCCCGATTGCAACAAACACGTAACGGACGAAGAGTTCGCGGACCAATACGGCGCATCGGAGAGCGACCTCGCAGCCGTTCGGAAGTTCGCGCGAGAGAATAGCCTGGCAGTCATCGAGCAAAATGCGGCCGCGCGAACAGGCATGAGCGAACCGCGCATCGTGGACGATGCCGGTAATATGCGCGGTCAAGGGCGGAGCATCTGCGACACCTTCCCGCGGGGCGCAACGCTCCCGGATGTCTGCAGCGAGGGCATGTTAAGAAACTATGCGGTTTCGACCAGGGCGTCCGATGGCACGATCTCGCCCGCGAACGCTTCGCGTTTGGCTTTTTCCAGTGTGGAAAGCAGCAGCGAGAAGCGCGGCGCATTCACGGCGCAAACACCACCGCGATCCGGAACCTCCACCCGGTAGTATGCGGCGCCGTCCAGCAGCGCTTTGCGATCGATCGTCCAGCCGCGGTGCGCGCTTTCGGGGCGATAAACGATCGCATCAACGTCCGGCAACGCAATCGCGTGCACCTCTTTGGGCCAGATGAGAATCGTTCGCGCATGCTGATCGCCCGGCGAGCGCACGAAAAAAATGCGCGGCACGTAGATCTGCAGGGCTTGCACGGCCGGAGCGGAGTCCAGATCCGGCCGCCGGTAATTCCACTCCCAAACGCTGTGTGCGCGCTGGGCGGCAATCGTCGGCCTGCCGTTTGCCGGCCACGTCACCGCATCGTTTTCGCGCTGCCAGCGTGAGAGCGTTGCATCGAGTTCGTCCTGCGCGAACGTTAGCGCCGCGTCGCGCTGCGGATCGAAGATGTTCCACGCGAAGCGCTCGACCAGTCCAGCGAGCGCATCCAGAGCCTCGAGCGCAAAAAATCGCGGGCGGTTGTAATTGATGCTGTAGAGCAATTCTTTCTTCTTTCGATCGCCCTCGCTAATCGTGTAATAAACACCCGTGTTCGTATTGGTGATGAGCACGCCGCCCGGATCGCCGTCGATCTCCATCCAAGGCCGGTTCTTGAAGAGCGCCCGAATCTGATCGAGCGGGACGTACGGTTGCCCCCGGACGATCAGGTCATACGACATCGCTCAAAGAAGGCGCATGGCGCGCCGTACGTCGCGCATCGTCTGCACGGCAATCTCGCGAGCGCGCTCGGTACCGGTGCTAAGAATGCGCTCCACCTGCGCCGGATCGCTTGCGTAAAGAGCGCGCCGCTCCCGGACCGGTTTGAGGAATGCGTCGAGCTGCTGCGCCAAATCGGTTTTGTCTTGCACGCAGCCCAGCGCTCCCGAGCGGCAGTCGCGCTCGACTCCCGGCACGTGTTGCGGGCTCACCAGCTTCCACAACGCGAAAACCGGGCAGATTTCGGGCCGCCCCGGATCGTTGCGGCGCACCTTGAGCGGATCTTGTGATCATGCCGCGCACCTTTTTCGTGGTTTCGGCCTCGTCGTCGGCAAGCAAGATCGTATTGCCGTAGGATTTGCTCATCTTGCGTCCGTCGGTTCCGGGAACTTCGGCGCCGCCTTCCACCAGCATGGCCTTAGGCTCGACCAAAATCTCCTCGCCCTGTCCGTATAAGTAATTGAAACGGCGCACGACCTCGCGCGCAAATTCCAAATGAGCAACTTGATCGCGGCCGACGGGCACTTCTTGCCCGCGAAAGACCGCGATGTCGCAGAGTTGCAGCAGCGGATAACCGAGAAAGCCGTACGTAGCAATCTCCTGACCGAGCGCTTCGATCTGCCCCTTGTAGGTGGGGACGCGCTCAAGCCACGAGACCGGCGTAATCATGCTGAGCAGCACGTGGAGCTCCGAGAATCTCCGGAATGGCGCTCTGCAGAAAAAAGGTCGAGGATTGCGGATCCACGCCGGCGGCAAGCCAATCAATGACCATCTCGTTGCGCGCGTCGCGAATGGCTTGCGGATCGGCAAAGCCGGTGGTATATGCGTGCAAATCCGCAACTTCGAAGAACGCATCGGCGGTGCGGCAGTAATCGGCCCACTGCGTGAGCACGCCGAAGTAGTGGCCGATGTGCAGGCCGCCCGTCGGGCGCATGCCCGACATGACGCGCGGGCGTTTCGCAGTCGTTGTGCTCATTCGAACGGGCCGTGTTGAACGGGACTCAAAAAGCGACCTGCAGTCCGCCGCGCATCGTACGTGCCGCGATCTTGCGCCGCACGTAGCCGTGCGCGTCTTCGACCGCATGTTCGATGCTCTTCCCTCGCGCCAGACTGCAGGCGAGCGCGGCCGCAAACGTGGAACCGCCGCCGCGCATCGGCCCGGGCAGCCGGTTCCCGCCGTACCGGCGCTGCACGCCCGTCTCGAGCAAAACGTCGACGGGCTCGCCTCTGAGATGACCGCCTTTAATCACGGCGGCGCGCGCGCCGTTTGTGAGAAACCGCTCGCCCGCGGCAATCATATCCTCCTGCGAGCGGACCTCGATATCCAACAGTTCGCGCACCTCGTTTAAGTTGGGCGTTACGATGACGGGCAGCGTTAGGAGGTCCTGCAGCAGTGTCTCTTCGAGCGCATCGCCGGCGCTCAGCTCTCCGCCCAGCGAGGCCGACATCACCGGATCCACGACGACCGGAACGCCGCTAGCGCGCTCGCGCAGGTACGCCGCAATGAGGTGCACGTTCTGGCTTGAAACCAGCGCGCCGACGCAGTACGCGTGCACGGGGCCGGGCAATGCGTCGAGCCTGCGCTTTTACGCTCTGCGGCGAGACGAGATGCAGGTCGTGCAGGCCCTTCTCGTCCTGCGCGCTTACCGCCGCCACGCACATGGCATGCTCGATGCGGTAATCCCCGGCAACGCGCGCGTCGAGCCCGATGCCCGCAATGTTCCACGGGTGCGTCGTTCCGATCGAAACAAGCAGCGGGCCGCCGCTCATCGGGTTTCCCATGCGCGGACGAACGCGCCCGCGGCCGTTTGCGGCTGTTTCGCATCGCTCAGTGCGGAGAGTACGGCCGCCATCGCAACGCCCGCGCGCCGGATCTCGGGAAGCCGCGCAAGGGTGATGCCGCCGATCGCTGCAACCGGCAGCGGCGTGGCCGCAGCAACTCGCTGCAATCCCTCGATGCCGATCGGGGTGCCGGCGTCGGCCTTCGATGCGGTTGCATACACACTGCCTACGCCCAGATAATCTGCGCCTGCTGCGAGTGCACGGCGCGCTTCATCGGCCGTTCCGCACGAGACGCCCAAAGTGCGGCCCTGCAGCGCGGCGCGCACGGGCTCAAGTGACCGGGCGTCGTCCGGGCCGACGTGCGCGCCGTCAGCGCCGTACGTTTCAACCTCGCGCCACGCGTCGTTCAAGAGCAGCAGCGCGCCGTGACTGCGCGTGAGATCGCGCAGCTCGCGCGCATGCGCCGGAACGATTCCGCCCTTCGCGCGGTACTGCACGATGCGAACGCCCGCCGCGAGAATGGCGCGCGTTAAGCCCACCGGGTCGCCCGCTTCATTGACGATCGCGTAGATGCCGCTTAAGAGCGGTGTGGACGGCGCGTGCGAAGCAGCAGCCATAGATTCACCCCGGCATACAAAACGAAGAGGCCGGCGATACATCCTGCCAGTACGTACTGATGCGCTTTGATCGCCAGCGGCATGAGGATGACGAAGACCATCACGGCGCCCATGAGCAGCGTTATCGTGCGCTGCGCGAGGAACATGCTATTGATCCAACAGCAGATCGGCAATGCGCAGCAACTCTTGCTCGCTGCCGTACTTGATCTCGATGCTTCCGCCGCGCGGCCCGCGTTTGAGTGAAACGCCGGTAGCGAACCGTTCGCGCAGACGCGCTTCAAAATCGGCGTCGTCCGGAGATTGAACGGCCTGCGCGGAAGTTTTGACCGCGGGCGGCTGCAACAATGCGACGATAACGCGCTCAAGCGCGCGCACGGAAAGGCCCTGCAACTGCGCGCGGCGCGCCAGTTCCAGTGCATCGATTCGGGCGCCGCAAGCAGCGCTTTTGCGTGACCTGCGCTCAAACGCCCGTCGGCGATCATGGCTTTAATCGGTTCGGCAAGCGTTAGCAGGCGCAGCGCGTTGGTGACCGAGGGGCGCGCTTTGCCTAGGCGCTGCGCGACTTGTTCCTGCGTGTAGTCGTGCGCTTGAATCAGCTGCGCAATGCCCGCCGCTTCTTCGAGCGCGTTCAAATCCTCGCGCTGGAGGTTCTCGATGATCGCCACTTCCAAGCTTTCGCGCTCGTCGCCGCGGCGAACGATGGCGGGAATCGTTTCCATCTGCAGCCGCGCGCACGCGCGCCAGCGCCGCTCGCCGGCGATCAGTTCGTAGCCCTCACCGCGCTCGCGAACGAGGATGGGAACCAGGACCCCGTGCTCCGCGATGGACTGCGCGAGTTCGGCCAGCGCTCCGTCGTCGAAGGTCTTGCGCGGCTGCTGCGGATTCAGGGCGGATTTTTTCCACCGGCACCGGGCGCACGACGTCGCCGCCCATCGGAGCGGCGGGCGACGTGGGGACGGGCCCCTCGCCCAAGAGCGCTCCCAGCCCGCGGCCAAGGCCCCGGCGGGGCGGGGCGCTCACCGGCTCACGGCCTGGGCTTGTTCGGCCTCGATCATCTCTCTGGCTAAGGCCAAGTAGGCCTGCGCGCCGCGCGACTTAAGGTCAAACAGGATCACGGGCTTGCCGAATGAGGGCGCCTCCGATAGCCGGATGTTGCGCGGAATCTGCGTTTTGAACATCTGCCGGGGAAAGTACGCGTTCAATTCGTCCAGCACTTCCATCGCCAGTTTGGTGCGGCCGTCGAACATGGTCACCAGGACCCCGCTCACGTGCAGCTGCGGGTTGAGCGCATCTTGGACGCGGCGCACCACATTCGTGCAGTTGTGAGAGCCCCTCCAGGGCGTAGTACTCGGCCTGGACCGGGATGATCACTTCGTCGGCGGCTGTGAGGGCGTTGATGGTCAGCAGCCCCAGCGACGGCGGGCAGTCGATGAGGACGAAATCGTAGTTGCCCGCAATGGGTCCGAGCACGCCTTTGAGCCGGTTCTCGCGCGAGAGCGCCGAGACGAGCTCAATTTCGGCACCCGCAAGGTTGATGGTTGCCGGGATGAGCTGCAAATTGTCGATCTCCGTGGGCCGCAGAACCTCCGCGATGGACGCGTGGTGCAGCAACAGGTCGTACACGTCGCGCTTGAGCTCGGATTTGTTTGTCCCCAGCCCCGTGGTGGTGTTGCCCTGCGGGTCCAAGTCCACGACGAGCACGGTTTTTCCAAGCACGGCGAGCGCCGCGCCGAGGTTGACCGTTGTCGTGCTTTTTCCGACGCCGCCCTTTTGGTTGACGAGCGCGATGATCCGCGAGATGCTCAAAAACCCCCGAGATACTGGTCCAGCAGCGTGGCGAGCGTCTGTGGCTCATTGCGCCCGGGCTGCTCGGTGACCTGCTCAAACAAATATTGTAATGCAACGCCTACACGTTTGTCACCACGAAAACCTTGCGGCGCAAGGCCTTTTTCGATCATGCGCGCAGCGACCGCGGAGCCGCTGATGCGCAGATCCGCAACCGAAAACGCCGGCTTGCGCGCGACCTCGTCGTATACGCGCTCTTGAAAACGTTCGTTCGAATCGTCGCGTTTGGGAAGTCCGCTCCCGGCAATATCGGCGGCGCGCAATGCGAACTGCCGATCGAGATTTTCCGGACCGATCCGCCGGATGAAACGGCGGATCGCTGCATCCGAGAGATCCGGATCAGCCGTGTACATGTGCAATCGCACCAAATGCTCGGTTTGCGCGATCATCTCGCCCGGAAAACGCAGGCGTGCGAGCATCTCGCGCGTCATCTGCGCGCCTACGTGCTCGTGGCGGTAAAAATGCGGCCCATCTTTGGTGCGCGACTTGCCCACATCGTGCAGCAGCGCAGAAAGGCGCAGGACAACGTCGCCGGCCGGGGCGGCGTCGAGCGTTGCCAAATTGTGCCGGTAGACGTCGAAGGCGTGCCACTCGTTTTGCTCCATATCCACGCCCTCGAGCAGCTCGGGCCAGATATACGCGAGCAGGCCGGATTCGCGCAGAACCTCAAAACCACGCGACGGGCGCGGCGCTTTGCGGAGGATCTTCAAAAACTCCTCGCAGATACGCTCGGCCGAAACGCTTTGCACCAGCGGCGCGCACGCGCGCATCGCGGCTTGCGCCGTTTCGCTCAAATCGTACTCAAACCGTGCCGCGAATTGCGCCGCGCGCAGCATGCGCAGCGGATCTTCTTCGAACGTCTGCGGCGTGAGGATGTCGATGCGACGCGCCGCAATATCTTCGGCTCCGCCGTACGGATCGACCAGTTCGCCCGAGGGCAGTGCGCGCGCGATCATGTTGATGCGGAAGTCGCGGCGTCCCAGATCTTCGTGAAGCGAGATGTGCGCTCCCGACTCCACGTCGAACTCGCGGTGGCCCGCGCCGACGGATCGCTCGCGCCGCGGCAGCGCAACATCCACTGTCGCTCCTCCGAACGTCACTTTGAAAACCGCGAACGACGCGCCGACCAAATCCACGCGGCCGATGCGGGCGAGGCGTTCGCGCAGATCCTGCGCGCCCACGCCGGTGACGACGTAGTCCAGATCTTTATGCGAGGGTGCTGCCTGCCGCAGCTCGGCCCGCAATTCGTCGCGAACCCGGCCGCCCACGGCGAAAAGCGCCCCCTCTGGAAGGGCCGCGGCCAAAACGCGATCGGCAGAAAGCGGCTGATACATCTACCGCTATCTTACAGGTAACCTGCTAAATATGTTTAGCGGTTACCTGAACTGAGAGGCCGCGGTGACGGCGACAAGCGCAGCCAGCGCGACTGCGGAGAACAAAAAGTGGCGGATAGAATCTTGCATGGCTCTGCGCTAAGCATACCCGCCCAGCCGGAGATTATGCTCGCGTTCCCCGTGGAACATTTTGCGGCTAGAGACACAGCGGGCGCTTGGCGGGGACGCCGGCACGGCGGGGAAACCGCTCAGGCGTGGGGCCGACCTTCTCAACCAGCAGAATCCGGCGCTCTCCCTCCAGGCGGACTTCCTCGCGCAGGACACCGCCGAGCATGGGGGCCGCGTCCGAAACGGCGTTCCGTTCGGCATCGGGCAAGGAGCCGCGCTGCAAGATGGCCCAGCCCCCGACAGCCACCAGGGGCAGCAGCAATTCTAGCACCGTCGGCGCAGTGGCCACAGCGCGGGCGGTGGCGCTGGCGAAGGCCTCACGCAGCGCCGGGTCGCGGCCGGCGTCTTCAGCCCGCTCGGAAATGACGTCGCCCGGGATATCCAACTCCGCGATCGCCTTCCGCAGAAAAGCGGCCTTCTTGCCGACCGACTCGATTAACGTGAAGCGCATCCCAAGCGCGAGCGCAAGCGGAATCGCCGGGAGGCCACCCCCCGAGCCGACGTCGACCAGCGGCTCGCGGACATAGTCCCGTATGGTTAGCGCGTCGAGCACATGGGGCAGCAGGCTCTCCGGCGTGCGCGCACCGGTCAGGTTCAGGGTGCGATTGGCCTTCAGCAGCAGCGCGCCGTAGGCGCTCAGCCGTTCGGCCGCCGCGGGTTCAACGGCATGGGCTGCGAGCAGATCCGCGAGCGCCTCGCGCTCGTTCATGCCGGCCGGCGGTTAGCATAGAGACTGAGGACCGCGACGTCCGAGGGCGTGACCCCGGGAATGCGTGCCGCGGCCCCGAGCGTGCGCGGGCGTTGCGCCGCGAGCTTCTCCCGTGCTTCCAGCGAAAGGGCCGCGATCTCGCCAAACGCAAGATCTGGCGGAATGGCCGCGTTCTGGCTCTTGGCCGCTTTTTCCACGGCCATCTCCTCACGGCGGATGTACCCCTCGAATTTAATCTCGATGCTCGCGCGCTCCCCCGCCTGCGCGCCCACGCCGGGGAGTAGCCCCGCTACATCAGCGAATTGCACGGCCGGGCGGCGCAGGGCATCGGCCACGGTGGCTCCGCCCTCGAAACGCTCGGTTCCGAAGTCACGAACGCCCATGCGCGTGGTCTTGGCCGCGGCGAGGGCCGCCGCGACTGCGCTGCGGCGCTGCTCGAACGACGCCCACGCCGCGTCGCCGACGAGCCCCATCTCGCGCCCCAGGGGCGTTAGCCGCTCGTCGGCGTTGTCGTGACGCAGCAAGACGCGATGTTCCGCGCGCGAGGTCAGCATGCGGTACGGTTCGTCAACCCCTTTGTTCACCAAGTCATCGATCAGCACACCGATATACGCTTGCGCGCGGTTCAGGCGAAGCGGCGTGCGTCCTTGCACTGCGCGCGCAGCGTTGATGCCGGCAACAAGTCCTTGCGCGGCGGCTTCTTCGTAGCCCGACGTTCCGTTGATCTGTCCGCAGTGGTAAAGTCCGGGAATGCGATGCGTTTCAAGCGTATCGCGCAACTGCGTTGGCGGTACCATGTCGTATTCGACGGCATAGCCCGCGCGCAACATGACGGCGTCTTCTAAGCCGGGCAGCGTGTGCAGCATGTCGATCTGCACTTCGGCCGGAAGCGACGTTGAAAAACCGCCGACGTACCACGTCGGCTCGTCCCATCCCTCGGGCTCGATAAACAGCTGATGGCTGGAATTATGGGCAAATTTAACGACTTTATCCTCGATCGAAGGACAATACCGCGGTCCGATTCCTTCGATTAAATCCAATCCGTATAAGGGCGATCGATGCAAATTGCGGCGCACGAGATCGTGCGTTCGCTCATTGGTGTCGGTGATGTAACAAGGCAGCTGCGGCCCCGCGAAGTGCGGCGCGCTTTGAAATGAAAACATCAACGGCTGCGCGCTGGGCAGTTGCGCCTGCCATTGCAGTTGTGCGAACGCTGGCGCGATCGATCCGCGGCGGCGTTCCGGTCTTCAACCGTTGCGTTGGAAAGCCGAGCGCGCGAAGTGCGTGCGCAAGACCGGCTGCAGGTGGCTCACCGAAGCGGCCTTCGTGCTGCACGACCTCACCGCGGAACGTTTTACCGCCTAAGAACGTGCCCGTTGCAAGCACGACGCTGCGCGCGTAATAGCGTTCCCCGTCCGCGCACGTTACGCCGCGGACCGCGCCGGCCGTAACGATCAGCCCTTCGACCATACCGCGAACGATCTGCAGGTTCGGCTGCGCCCGCAGCGTCTGCAGGGCGAGCCGCGCATAGGCGGGTTTGTCGGCCAAAGCGCGCAGCGCACGCACGGCCGGCCCCTTGGACTCGTTTAGGAACCGCGCGTGCAGCGAGCACCGGTCGATGATGCGGGCCATCTCGCCGCCCAAGGCATCGATCTCGCGAACCAACTGTCCCTTGGCGCTCCCGCCGATCGACGGATTGCACGGCAGCGTGCAGATACGCTCCGGATCGCCCGTAACAAGCATCGTCGGAACGCCCATGCGCGCGCTAGCCAGGGCCGCTTCGACCCCGGCGTGTCCTCCTCCGACGATAATGACGCCTACGTCGTCCGGGCGCAGCGGCTGGTGCATTGACGCTCTATTCTACCAGCCCGGGGCAAGGCCGGGTGGGCGCAAACCCCCGATGGCCAGCGACCTGTTGCCTATTCCAACGTTTCGGCCATTATCGGAGCAGAGCAGCCCGTCACGACGCATTGCAGACGACTGTAGGGTATGCTATTGAATCAACGCTTTTCGAAGGTTTTTTTGAGCGTTACCGTAGCGACGTTCACGATCGCCCGCTACGACGGGGCCTGTGGTGAACGCACCGTCCTATGGAACGCGGTCTCCGTCCGCGTGCCGTCCCGAACGCATAAGGAGTTCATCGCCCAAAATCTGGGCTTCGGTGTCTATCGCTTTTTCGCAGAAAACCGCAGAGACCCGATCACGTTCCAATACGGCTCCATGGACCGGTACGGTTTTTGGAGCGCGCGTCAAATGGCATCCGCGCATCGCTTCCGGCTGGGCAAACTCGGGCTTGGAGGTACGTGAAGGGCGGCACTGTGTCAATCGAAACACCGCTGCCAAAACCGCGCGGCTGTACCGTGCAATTCGGGCAGAGGCGAATTACGGAAGCAACGATCTTTGGGCGAGCGACGTCGCAAAGGCTCCCGCTCTCGCCCTCTTATCGAGGCCGGAGGCGCTAGACGCTGTACCCGGTGGTGACCGGCGGGGGAGGCGCGGCGGCTGTAACCGCGGTTTGCAGCGTGACCTCGATGCCACCCGTCCAACCCGCTACCAAGTTGTAGACCGCCCCGCCGATGACGCCGGCGACGAATCCGAAGATAAAGTACATCACCGGAAAGAGAATGATCGCGAAAAGGCCGAGGCCCGCTCCGAGCCCCTTGAGGCCCTCGTGGGCGGCGCTAGCGGCGACCAGCGCCCCGAACGGCAGCCATAAGAGCGCGAAGATCAGACCGATAAGCGCAGCGAACAGCCCATAGACCAAACCGAATTGAACCGCATTGATATTACGCACACGTGTGACCATAACGAACCTCCTGACTGCAAGCGAGTTCAATGCCAGTTGCATTTCCGCGACCCGGCATCCTCGCGAGTATCTAGTTGCGGCTAAATGCTACTTGCCGATGCAAAAGCGCGCGAAGATTCCGCCCAGCAGATCTTCGCTCGCTTCATCGCCGCTGATGTGACCTAGCGCGGCATAGGCTCGCTGCAACTCGGGCGCGATCAAATCGATCGGATCGCCCGCGTCCAGCGTTTGCATTGCGTTTTCAAGCGCCTCGAGCGCACGCGCCGCTGCATCGAGTTCGTGCAGCGCCGCTAAGTGCGCGCGTTCCACATCGGGCATTTCGCCCGCAAAGGCGGCACTGATTACCGCGGCGCGAACCGCATCGATGCTCGCGCGATCGCGCACCGAACCCGTTACGTCAGCGAGCGATCCGAGCTCTTGCGCTCCGAGCGTGCCTGCGTCAGCTTTATTGGCGAACACGACGCGCGGCCGCCCCGTCGTGACCGCAAGCACCTCGCGCGCCTCAGCGCTCACCGGCTCTGACCCGTCGATCACCACAAGCGCCACGCGCGCGCCCGCAAGGGAGCGCCGCGTGCGATCGATGCCTTCGGATTCCAGCCTGCCCGCATGCGCGCGTATGCCGGCGGTATCGATGAGCCGTACCCGGACCCCTTGAATGACGATCGACTCCTCGATCGTGTCGCGCGTCGTACCGGGAATCTCGGAGACAATGGCGCGCTGCTCACCCAGCAATGCATTGAGCAGCGACGACTTCCCCGCATTGGGCGGCCCTACGATTGCTACGCCCACGCCCTCGCGCACGAGGCGTCCCACCTCCGCATCCCGCTGCAACGCACGCAGTTCATTCGCAAGATCCGCAAGACGGCTGCGCAGCACCGGCACATCGGGCTCGCTTACCTCATCCGGAAAATCGATCGCCCCGGCAAGTTCCTCAAGCACACCCGCAAGCTGCGCCCGGCGCTGCCGCACTTGCGCGCTCAACCCGCCCGCCAAATTTGCCAGCGCGGCCCGTGCCGCCGACCGCGAATGCGCCTCGATCAAATCCGCCACGGCCGACGCCGCATGCAAATCCATCTTGCCATTCAAAAACGCGCGCCGCGTAAACTCCCCCGCATCCGCCATCCGCGCGCCACACGCAATGCACGCCCTTACCACCTCACGCGCAACGACATCCGACCCATGCACCTGCAACTCGAGCAAATCCTCACCCGTGTAGCTATGCGGCCCCTCAAAGAACAGCGCAAGCCCCCGGTCGATCTCCGCGCCAACTTCATCAACGACCGTCCCATACGTCGCCACCCGCGGCACAAGTGTCTCCCGCGACCGAAAAAGGCGCGAGCCCAACGCCCGCGCCTGTGTGCCTGAAATCCTAATAATCGCAACGGCCCCAACCCCCGGCGGCGTTGCTATTGCAACGATCGTATCTTCACTCGACATAGCGTTCAGCGAACGGCCATGCAGGGGTGGCCGGAAAGTCTCCGGCTTTTTTGAGCATCACAGGATGTGGATTTTTGAGCGCCTTTCCGGCCACCCCTGCATGCCGGTTCGCTGAACGCGGCGCGCGCGTATTTCTATTTCGGAAAGATGACCACTCGCCGTTCAGGCTCGACGCCTTCAGACTCGGTCCGCACCCGCTCGTCGTTTGCAATGGAGAGATGCACGATCTTCCGCTCGGAGGGAAGCATGGGTTCGAGCTTCTGCGGCTTGCCCTCGCGCACGCAGCGCTCGAGCATCATCATCGCCAGCTCCTTGAGCTGATCCGCGCGGCGCGCGCGATACCCCTCGGCATCGATGGTATAGTAGCGGCGGTTGTTGCGCACCCCGGCATTGATGATGTTGTTGAAGATGAGGTTGAGCGCTTCGAGCGTATTGCCGTGACGGCCGATGAGCATGGCTAAATCCGGCCCGTTGACTTCCAGATACTCACCTTCGGGACGAGGCACGTAATCGATCTCGGCGTGCGGCACGCCCATGCGCGTAAGGATCTCCACGAGCAGCGCGCGCGCCGGCTGCGCATCCTCGGGGAACTCGTGTTTGGTGCGCTCGCGCGGCGCGCGCGGTGCGTGGCCGCCGTTGCCTGCGCCGTTGCGGGGGCGGCCGGTGCCGCGGCGCGGCACGCGTGTTGGGCGTCCGTACTCGCGATCGCGAATGTCGCTGGGCTGATCTTCGGGTTCGACATCGTCTTCGAACATCGTTATCGTTTCGCGCCTTTCTTTTTCTGGTTTTGCTTGGAAGATTTGGGCGAGCCGTTCGTTATCGCAGCCGGAGCGGGTGCATCCGGAATGTCGGTGATCGCGTGTTCGTTATCGAGCACGGAGAGCGGCTGATGATAGCGGCGCAGCAGATAGAATTGCTGGGCCATCGTAAATGCGTTGAACGAGAACCAGTACAGGACCATGGCTGAGGGCCATTTGAATTGAAAGCCCATGTAGCCGAGCATGACCGGCGACACGATAGCCATCATCTTTTGCGTCTGTGCTTGCTGCGGATCCGCCGAGGGCATCGTGGCGTAACGCGAGAACAGGTACATCGAGATCATGTAGGCGACCAGCAACACTAAATCGGGCGCACCCAGACTCGATGCCAGCAGCGGGCCGTTCCACGTCAGAAAATGCACCGGCGGCAAATGCAGCGACCCGATCCACATCCAATGCTGACCTTGATAGAGCGGACGGTACTGCTTGAGCGTCACCGCATAAAACACGCACACGATGAACGGGTACTGCACGAGCATCGGCCAGCAGCCGGCCAGCGGGTTTGCGCCATTCTTCTTGTAAAGTTCCATGGTTTCGCGCTGCATGGCTTGCTGGTTTTCAAGCTGCTGCGCTTTGAGCTGCGCGGGATCTTTTACGCGGCGCTTGAGCTGCTCTTCCTTATCTTTGTTGCGCTGCTGCAGTGCCTTGAGCTGCGGCGCGAGCTGCTGCATCTTGACCATCGCCATGAACTGCTTGACGTTGAGCGGCCAGAAGAGCAGTTTGAGCGCGAGCGCAAAGATCACCAGATCCCAGCCGCGGTTGTGCACCACGCCATCGATCAGATCGAGAATGTATGCGACGCCATGCGTGAGCGGATCGAGCGCATTGGCTAGAAGAACGTGCAAGAGTTACCTTTCCGGAACCGGGTCAACGCCGCCGGGATGAAACGGCTGGCATTTGGCGAGCCGCTTGCCCGCGAGGATACCGCCGCGAATCACGCCGTGTTTCGCTACCGCGTCGCGGGCGTACTCCGAACAGGTCGGATAGAAGCGGCATGCCGCGGGAAGCAGCGGCGAGAGAACGATTTTATACGCGCGCAGCGCGAGGACGACGAGCGCGCGCATCAGGCAAGCGCCTTTTCGAGCTGGGTGCGCAGCGACCGGTACGCGGCCGTGGCGGCAGAGGGCCGGGCAATGACGACCAAGCGCAGGAGCGTGCCGGCCGGGAGCACGTCGTGGAGCGCGGCGCTTAGGCGGCGGCGCACCCGGTTGCGAACGACGGCGCCTCCGACGCTTTTAGAAACGGTTATGCCGACCAGGGCGGTTTGGTCGCCGTGGGCGGCATCGGTACGGAAAACGGTCAAGTCGCTGCTGGCAGTGCGCCGGCCCCGTGCCCGCACCCGGGCAAACTCTCCCTGGCGACGCAGGCCGGCAAAACGACGCATCAAACGCTCAGGCGCTTGCGGCCCTTCTTACGGCGCGCGTTAAGCACGCGGCGGCCGTTCTTTGTGGACATACGTTCGAGGAAGCCGTGGACGCGCTTACGGCGCCGGTTGTGCGGCTGGAAGGTCCGCTTCATGGTTGTGCTCTCTCCTGGGAAAAATGAATGCGCTCCCCGCCGCTTAGCGGGCACAGCCACTTAGTATAGGACCAGGCCGGAGCGAGCGTCAAGCGCCGGGGTCGGGTTGCCCCCAAAGGTTAAGAGATTGGGGGAAATCCATACGCTGTCCACACCTGTGGAGAACGCTGTGGAAATCTCCTTTTCGCGGCCTGCGGGAAGTCATCAAAAAGCCTTGATATTTCAGCCGTTCGCGCTGCTGTCAAGAGGGTCCGGAAACGTTTCGGAAATGCGGGAAATCCCTCGTAAAATCGTGCCTTAAGAGCCTGTGGATAAGTGGATAAAATCGCCGGATTTTTCCGCAGGATAGGAGCCCGATTAAGACAATATCAGCGCCTCCATGCTCGGGCCTTGGGTCATCGATTTTTCATCAGTGGCCGGCTTGAAACTTTGAAGAACGAATTAAGGACGGACTAAGGATGGCGCTAGCGGTTGGCAATCCGGACATCACGAGCGAGCTGTGGCAATCGGCCCTGTCGTCGCTCGAGTGCAAGTTCTCCAAACCGATCTACGAGATGTGGATCAAGCCGCTGCGGCTCGTGTCGCTGACCGGCAACGAGCTGCTCCTCTCCGTGCAGAACAATTTCGCT
Source organism: Vulcanimicrobiota bacterium (assembly GCA_963702335.1). Lineage (GTDB taxonomy): Bacteria > Vulcanimicrobiota > Vulcanimicrobiia > Vulcanimicrobiales > Vulcanimicrobiaceae > DASSRQ01. Next base: position 20,086 of record CAVPCC010000003.1, read on the forward strand.
CGCGACTGGGTTGAAAACCGCCTCAAGGCGCAGATTGTGGAAGTGCTGGCCGAGATTTTCGGGGCCGGCTTGGATATGCAGTTCATCATCGTCCCCGAATCCGGCGAGGCCGAGGAGCAAAACCAGACGCCGGCCGCTCCCGCAATGGCGCGCCCCGGCGAATTCCGCCCCGGCAACCTGAATTCGCGCTATACGTTTGCCGAGTTCGTCATCGGCAACAGCAACCGGTTCGCCCATGCCGCGGCCCAGGCCGTGGCCGCAGCCCCCGCCAGGGCCTACAACCCGCTCTTCTTGTACGGCGGGGTCGGCCTTGGCAAGACCCACTTGATGCACGCCATCGGCCACCGGGCCATGCAAGACAACCCCGAGGCCAACGTGGTGTACGTCTCAAGCGAAAAGTTCACCAACGAATTCATTATTGCGGTGCAAAACAACAAAACGGTGGAGTTCCGCAACAAGTACCGTCAAGTGGACGTCCTGCTGATCGACGACATTCAGTTCCTCGAAGGCAAAGAGGGCACGCAAGAAGAGTTCTTCCATACGTTCAATGCGCTGCACGAGTCGGGCCGGCAACTGGTCATCTCGAGCGATCGTCCGCCCAAAGAGATTCAGACCCTGGAGAACCGTCTGCGCTCGCGGTTTGAATGGGGACTGCTCACCGACATTCAGCCGCCGGACTTAGAGACGCGCGAGGCCATTCTGCGCAAGAAGGCCGAATCCGAGAAGATCCCCGTGCCCGACGAAGTGACCTCGTTCATCGCCAAAGTCATCCCCTCGAACATCCGCGAGCTTGAAGGCGCGCTCATTCGGGTGGTCGCGTTCTCCTCGCTCACCAAGTCGCAGATTACGGTCGACCTTGCCGCCGAAGTGCTTAAAAATGCCGTAGCACAGGCGCCGCTGCGTCGCATCACCATCGCATCCATCAAAGAAAAGGTCGCCAAAGCGCACGGCTTGACCGTCAAAGAGATGGATAACCACCGGCGCGATCAGCGCGTTGCCGCACCGCGCCAAATAGCCATGTTCGTCTGCACCGAACTCACGGATTGCTCGCTTCCGCACATTGCCCGCGAGTTCAACAAAAAAGACCACACAACGGTGATGTACGCGCGCGACAAGGTCAAGGAACAGATGCAGCGCGACGAGGCCTACCGCAACAAAATCCGCTCGCTCGTGGCGCTTTGTCAGAACGATTGAGCGCCTCCGAGGTTACATTCCAAGGCCCGGGTCCGTCCCCGGGCCTTTCCTTATTATTCGCGTACTGCTGCACAGGGTGGCTGCGCGGGCGTGGATAACTGCTCGGGGGCACTTGGCGGTGCAGATGTGCATGGGCGTACCAGCAGCCATGCACACCTTGTCCTAAGCAAAAACCCGCGTGGTTACAAGTAAAAAGGCGCTTCTTCGCGTAATACACCGCCTTACTACTATTACGGTTATCTTTATTTATCTACTAGAAAACGAACGGCACGAAGCAACGGTGGAGAACCACTCATGAAATTTACGTGTAACACCAAAGATATCGCCGGTGCCGTGGGCGCGGCCAGCAAAGTGGTCAACGCGCATACAACCGTGCCGATTCTTTCCAACGTCCTGCTCAGTGCCGAGGAAGGCAAGATTGCCGTTCGCGCCACGGACCTGGAGCTGACCCTGCAGCATGCCTTTCCGGCCGATGTGAGCGAAGGCGGCAGCGTCACCGTGCCGGCCAAACTGCTGAGCAGCTACCTTGGCAACCTGCAGGCCGGGCTTCTGGAACTGACCGGAACGCCGACCCGTGCGAGCATCAAGTGCGAGCGCAGCAACTACGACTTCCACGCCCTGCCCGCCGATGAATATCCCCCGCTGCCCAGCGCGCAGCGCGGACAGAACTTCAGCATCGCGGGCAAGCGCTTCCGCGACGGCGTGAACGCGACGATCTTCGCGGCCTCGAGCGAAGAGGCGCGCGGCGCCGTCCTGATGGGCACGCTGCTCGAACTTGAAGGCGATTCGCTCACGATGGTGGCTACCGACGGCTACCGTCTTGCGCGCTATCAAACAACGCTCGAGAGCGGTGTCTCCGGGTCCGAGCGGTACATCGTTCCCTCGCGCGCACTGGCCGAAGCCGCGCGCAACTTAGGGTCGGCCGAACGGGTGGAAGTCACGGCGCTGGGCGCGCAGAGCAATCAGACTGATGTTCAACTCGGGCGATACGTCGATCGTTGTGCGGTTGGTTGACGGGCAGTATCCGAATTACGGGCAAGTTATTCCGGCCAAGTTCGACCGCTCGGTCACGATGAACACATCCGCACTAGTTGCAAGTTTGAAGCGCGCCGAACTGGTTGCCGGCGATCGCGCAAGCATGGTCAAACTTGCGGTCAGCAATCAAACGCTGATCGTTACCGCAAGTTCCGACGTCTCCGGCAACGCGTACGAAGAGCTCGAAGTGGAACAACAAGGCGAAGATCTCACGATCGCGTTTAACGCGCGCTACCTGGTCGAGATTCTAAACCACATCGACTCGGCGCAAACCGTCATGGAGTTCCTGGGGCCGCTCTCACCCGCGGCGATCCGGCCGGTCGAACCGCTCGAGGGCGCACAGCAACTCTACGTGCTCATGCCTTTGCGTCAATAATGACACCGGTTCTGGCAACACTCGTGGCGGCGGCTGTTGCAGCCGCCGCTTCCGTTCCCACCGCGGCACCGTTTCCGGCCGTGCCGCCGGCGCCGGTTTTGGGCGCGCACTGCCCCGACGGCGGCGGCCGCGCAATCGGCGAGCGGATTGGAAAGGGGTTTTACATCCGGCAAGAGTTGCAATTGGCAAGCTTAGACAAGGACCATCGCGTCATCGGCTACGTCTACTCCTCTTCGGACGGCAATCAGTACATCGACCTCACGCCCAGCGATCCGGCGGAGCGCGTGCGATTGATTCGCGCGGATGATCTTCCGCGGCAAGGCGCGTTCCTGCGGTATTGCTTTAGCGAAGCGTGGACGCCGAAATGGGGCCAGATACGCTAGCGGCTGCGCTGCTCGCGGTGACAGTGCGTCATGCCGCCTTCTGCAACGCCATTTCAAGCGGGGCTGTGGTTATCGACAAAACGTACGTTGCGCGGATCGATCCGGCCAACGGGCGATTCGTCGTTACTGTGCCTTCCAGCGGGAACGGTGTCGTAGTAGATGCGGCGGATGCGCGGTCGCTGCGGACCGAACTGATGGCGCGCCGGAACGCGCCCTTCTGGAACGAGTTTTCCCCTGACGTGCGCGTTCGGCTTAAACGTGCTATCAGGACACTGCGCGTCGTGCCCTGCCCAATCTTGATCTGACCCCGATGAACCTGCGTTCGCTGCATCTCTCCAACGTGCGTAACTACGTGCAATTACATCTCGAACCGGCCGCCGGGTTGAATATTTTCGTCGGGCAGAACGCGCAAGGCAAGAGCAATTTGCTCGAAGCGATCGCCGTGCTGGGAACGGGAAAATCGTTTCGCACGTCGCGCGAGCGCGATCTGATTCGCGAAGGGTTGGAGATCGCAACGGTCGCCGGCGAGGCTGACGTGCGCGCCGGAACGGTTCGCCTGGGGTGCACGATCACCGCCGTGGCACGCGGTGCACGTAAGCTCTATACGATCAACGGTCGGGGAGTTCGCTACGCGAAGTTTCTGGGCAGTCTGCGCGTGGTTACGTTCGTGCCCGCCGATCTGCAACTCGTCAGCGGTGCGCCCGCGGGCCGGCGCGCATTTCTGAATATCGCGCTGGCCCAAGAGCAGCCGGCATATTACCATGCGTTGGCACGCTATCAAAAAGCACTCGCGCAAAAATCCGCCTTGGTGCGGGCTGAAGAAGAACCCGATCCGCAGACTGCTGGCCATTTATAACGAAACGCTGGTGGAAACGGGAACCGTGCTGATGCTTGCGCGCGAACAGTTCACCGCGTTGCTGGCCGAAGCCGCCGGCAAGATGCATGCGCAGTGGAGTAAAAGCGAAACGCTCGAGGTGCGGTACACCCCCAGCGTGCCGTTCGAAGTCCCCGCCGCCGATGCCGTCGCCGGCGCGCTCGCGGCCCGGCTGCGTGAAGTTGCCCCGCAAGAGCGGGCCCGCCGCGCGTGCATCGTGGGACCCCACCGCGACGACCTGGAGCTGATTTTGGGTGGCCGGTCGCTGGCCGCCTTCGGCTCGCAAGGCCAGCAGCGCACAGCGGTACTTGCCCTCAAGGTTGCCGAATACAGCGTCATGCAAGATCGCTCGGGCGAGGCGCCCTTACTCTTGCTCGACGACGTGCTGTCCGAACTCGACCCGGTACGCGCCCAAGCGTTCATCGAGGGCGTCGGGGCGTTCGAGCAGGCGTTCATGACCGCGACCCACGTGCCGCCGGGCTTGCCGGCGGGGCGGCTCTATACGATTGAAAACGCTCGCGTGCGCGCCGCATGAAGCCCCTGCATCTTGCAGTAAGCGCTTGGCAGCCGCAGGCCGGGTTGAGCGAGGACCCGATGGTGCTGCTTCGCGGCAGGCCGGACGGCGATCGTCGGCGAGGACGTGGCCTTGAACTCCCGTCCGGCAGAGATCGTGCGCGACGCGCTGCTGATCGTCACGCGATCCAGCGCCTGGAGCCAGCAGCTCCGCATTCGAGCCCGCGGATCATTCAGGCGGTCCAGGAGCGCACCGGAATTGCCGTGGAGCGCCTCCGTTTCCGCGTCGGACGTGTTCTGGAACAGGGAGCATCCACGGCGCGCAAGCGTGAAACCGGGCAGCGGCGGCACGCGGATCATCGCGAAGCTCCGCCGACTTTAGCCGCAGCACTCGCCCGCTTCAAAAGCGACGTCGCTGCAAGCGAGCGGGCAAAAGCGCACGCCGGGTGGAAAGAGTGTTCCCGGTGCGGCGTGCGGATCGTTCCCTCGTCGGGGTCCCGCTGCGTACCGTGTGAAAACGTGCGGCTGCAAGAGCGGGATGCGCGCGTGGCGCGGCTTCTCTTTGAGGTGCCGTGGCTCGGTTACGCGGGCATAGCTCCGCTCGTGGACGACCTGCAGTTGCATGACTACCGGCTGATTCGTTTGCAGCTGCTTCGCCGCTGGAAGGACGCGCTCGATCGCGTACGGCGCGACGGCGGCAAAACGCTCTCGACGCGCGATCGGATGATCGCCAGCTCGTACGTCTTGTTAAAAAGCGAACTCGATCCGGAACGCATCGCGCCCGCAGTCGTGCGCGACCTGCTCGGAGAAGAGTTGCACGATATCTTTTACAGTAACGGAAGCATATAATTTGTCAACCAACGGTAATTACGGCGCGGAACAGATCGAAGTCCTCAAAGGACTCGAAGCGGTTCGCAAGCGCCCCGGCATGTACATCGGCAACACCGCGGAGCGCGGCTTGCATCAGCTCGTCTACGAAGCGGTCGACAACGCCGTGGACGAAGCGCTGGCCGGGCACGCGCACACGATCAACGTCATCCTCTATAAGGACGGCGCGTGTTCGGTCGAGGACGACGGCCGCGGCATCCCCATCGACATGCACGCCGAAGAGAAGCTCCCGGCAGTCGAGGTCATTATGACCATCCTGCATGCGGGCGGCAAATTCGGCAAAGGCGGCTACAAGGTTTCCGGCGGTCTGCACGGCGTGGGCATCTCGGTTGTGAACGCGCTCTCGGAGAAGATGATCACGCGCGTCAAGCGCGACGGACGCACCTGGGAGATGCAGTTCATACGCGGCGTTACCTCGCAGAAACTCAAGAAGTCGGACCCGCCGAGGGCACCGGCACGTTCCAATGGTTTCTTCCCGATCGCGAGATGTTCGAAGTCACCGAGTTTCACTGGGACATTTTGGCCAAGCGGCTGCGCGAGCTGGCCTTCTTAAACCGGGGCCTGGCGATTACGCTGCGCGACGAACGCGGTGAAGAGCTGCGCGAGCGCACGTTCAAGTTCGACGGCGGCATTCTTTCGTTCGTTGAATGGCTTAACGAGAAGAAGGACCCGCTGCATCCGATCATCTCCACGCACGTGGAGCGTGACGGCGTGGACGTGGAAGTGGCGATGCAGTGGACCGACACGTACAGCGAAGTCATTTCGTCGTACGCAAACAACATCAACACGATCGAAGGCGGCATGCATTTGACCGGCTTTCGCACCGCCATCAGCAATGCGGTCAACGGCTATGCAAAAAAGCGCGGCATGCTCAAGGAAAATGAGAGCAATCTTTCCACGGACGATTGCATGGAAGGCCTCACGGCCGTGGTCTCGGTGAAACTCGCCGAACCGCAGTTCGAGGGCCAAACCAAAACTAAACTCGGCAACGCCAACGTGCGAACCATCGTGTACGGTTTGGTGAACGAGCGCCTGGAATTCTTCTTTGAAGAGAATCCCAAGCATGCGCGCACGATCATCGACAAGTGCATGCAGGCGCAGCGAGCACGCGAAGCGGCAAAGAAAGCGCGCGATCTCTCGCGCCGCAAGAACGCTTTAGAGGGCTCGGGCCTTCCGGGCAAGCTGGTCGATTGCAAGAACACCAACCCGGCCGAGAGCGAAATCTTCCTGGTCGAAGGCGACAGCGCGGGCGGCACGGCCAAGGGCGGGCGCGATCCCAATACGCAAGCCATCCTTCCGCTGCGCGGCAAGATTCTGAACGTGGAGAAGGCGCGCTTGGACAAGGTGCTCTCGAACGAAGAGATCCGCACCATGATCACCGCGTTCGGCACGGGCTTCGGCGATGAATTCGACGCCGGTAAACTGCGGTATCACAAAATCATCATCATGACCGACGCCGACGTGGACGGCTCGCACATCCGCACCCTACTGCTCACGTTCTTCTACCGGCAGATGAAACCGCTGGTCGTGGACGGCTTCGTGTACATCGCCCAACCGCCGCTCTACGGCATCCGCAAGGGTAAAAAGCAGCAGTACGCGTTCACGGAACAGGAATTGCGCAACATCATTGGTGACGACGGCAAAGATTTCACCGTTCAGCAGTATAAAGGTCTGGGCGAAATGGATGCCGAGCAACTGGCCGAGACGACGATGGAAGTGGGCCACCGCCGCCTCAAGCAGATAACCGTCGAAGATGCGGTGGAAGCCGAGCAGATCTTCACCGATCTGATGGGCGACAAAGTGGAACCCCGCAAGCAATATATCTTCGAATTCGCCAAGTCGGTAAAAACGCTGGACCTGTAACCGGGGTATAAGCCCCGCGGAGGGACGGATTGCGCAAACGGCTCGGCGCGGCGCTCGCAGCGCTGGTCATCATCTTGATTCTGTTCGTGGCCGCATTCCACAATGCGGCCGCACGCGTTGCGTTGGGCGGCGTGGGCATTGCGAGCGGCTATTGGGTGAGGGCGGGGGAAGTGCGCCTGGGGACCAGTCACGGCGCGCTCGTGGACGTGCACGTCACGCGCGGCGGCGAGCCGGTACTCGACGCAAGGCGTATCGACCTGGATTACAATCCGCGCGACCTGCTGCCGGGAAGCAAGCACCGCTTCGGGCTGCTGGCCATCACCATCGACCGCCCGCATTTCACGCTCGTTCATCATCAAAACGGCACCTATAACGTCAGTCTTCCGGGCGCGCCCCCGGCCTCCGGGCGTCCCGGACCTCCGAACGGCGTACCGCTCGACTTTACGGTTCGCGTGCGCGACGCGTCCGCAACGCTGATCGATACGTACCGGTTCTATCAGGCAAGCCGCCGTCAAAGCGTCGATCGCATCAATGCCGATCTGCGCATCAACTCGGCAACGCGCACCTGGTATACCGTCACCGGCTATCTCGAAGACAGCGGTGCGCAGCATTTCCGGCTAGCCGGAGCGATCGACTACACGAACGGTTACGCGCTGCACCACATCAGCGTGCAGGCCGTTCCCATCGCCACTATCGGCAACTACTTCATCAACTCCGATGCCGCGCACATCCTTACGGGCACCGTGCGCAACTTGGACATGCGCATGTGGGCCTACGGCGTTTCCCCAAGCGCGCCCGCGCAATATCATATGGCCGGCGCCGGGCAGCTTTCCGGCGGCGCGATCGTCGTGCGCGGCCTGGACTCGCCTATCGCACGTCTTGCCGGCGGCATCACGCTGTTCGATTCGGGCTTTGCATCGCAGCGCCTGAGCGCGATCGTCGGCCATTTGCCGATTGTGTGCGCGGGCGGCATCTTCAATTTCAGCTCCCCGCAGTTCCGGCTGGGCGTGGAAGGGCGCGGCAATCTGCGCGATTTGCATGAGATCATGCGCATCGCCAAGGGTCTGCCAATCTCGGGCGGGGTGGCCGTTCACGCGCTCGTCGAAGGCAACATCGCGAATCCGGTCTTGATGATCGGATTTGACGGAACGCACTGGAATTACGGTGCGGTGCCCTTGGAATCTCCCAACGGGCAAGTAGCGCTCTACAAAGACGATCTGATCGTGCTGCCGTTCCACGCCTCCTACGGCGCGATGAAGCTGCACATTCAGGGCACGCTTAAACTGGCAAAGCAAACGCACAGCCTGCTCGCGCTGCACGCGATCGGTCCCTCGTCGCGCATTCCGTATCTGGGTGCGCTCGTTCCCGATCAGCCCGTCGTCATGGAAGCGTTACTCCACGGCGACGACCTTAAAGTCGATGCGAGCGGCTATTTGGTCTCACTCACCGATCCGGCCAACGTGAGCGGTTTTTACGAGCTCGACCGCAACGGCCAAGGATCGTTCGGTCCGTTTGCACTGCGCACTAACGGCGGCGGCAGCCTGGTAGCGGGCATGTCGATGGATCGCGTAAGCGGCGTGAGTACGTTTTGGGCATCCGCGCACAACGTTCGCATGCGCCAGCCTTCCCCGATCCGCTTTCCGGGCGTAAGCATTCCCGAGCTACCGCCCATGGATGCGCAGATCACCGATGCAAATATTGCGGGGAGCGGATCGGCACGCAACGTCGTTGTGGGTGGACGCATCGCGATGGCGCCGGCAACGATTGCGGGCGTGCCCTTCGACGAGGTCTCGGCAACGTTCGCCGGCCCATTCGCGGCGTCTCGCATGAGCGCAGTGCGCGCCGATGGACCATGGGGAACGTTTACCGGTAGCGGCACGTTCGGTACGAGCGCGATCGCCGCGCGCGGCAAGTATGCCGGAACACTTGAGGGTCTGCACATGTTCCTAGGCGGCTTGCCCGCGCACGGGAGCGTTGCAGGCGATGTCGGCGTGGCCGTCGCGCAAGGCAACGTCTTCATTCAGGCCCAGAACATGCGCCTGGGCGGTGCGGATATTCAAGGCATACCGATTACGGCTATGAACGGAACGATGTCGTTCGCGAACAACATTCTGCGCATTTACTCTGCGCAAGCAGATGCCGCGGGCGGCACGGTTGACGTTGCAGGCACGTTTGCAACGGGAGCAACGCGCACGCCGACGGCGCTGGCCATCGTCACGGGCGCGCTCCAGGCCAAGGCGCTGCATGGGCTGGGAGTTCCGCTTTCTTCGGGCACGCTGCGCGCGGCGGGGACGCTCTCGCCCGGCGGCTCCGTCCCGGATCTCAACGCGGGCGTCGTCGTTGCAGACGGCGATCTGCTGGGGTATTCGCCATTTCGCAGCAGCGCCGAAATCTCGATAACCGGCGGCTCGCTCTATCTGCGCCAAACAACCGCCGCGCTCGGCTCGACCGTTGCGCGCGTGAGCGGAACGATCGGCGGCATTGCGCGCAGCGCGCCTTCGTACGACATTCGCGCCGACGTGCCCGCCGGCAGTGTCGGGGCTATCGCGCAGCTCGCGCGCGCCTCTTCCTATAATGTGGAGGGCAGCTTCGACGGAGCGCTGCTCATTGGCGGCGCCGGCGCCGCGCCGCACATTGCCGGCACAGTGAACGTGCCGGTCGGATCGATCAACGGCCTGGGTTTTCGCGACGGCCGGGCATCCATCGCGGCCGATGCGGGCGGCGCAACGGTGCGCGACGCGCGCGTGACGGTCGGTTCCACGCTCGCGACATTCTCGGCGGACGTGCGCCCGCAGCAGCTGGCGTTCTCCTTGCGCGCGCCCCACGCCGATCTTTCGGACTTCAACGATTACTTCGATACGGGCGATACGCTCTCGGGAAAGGGTAGCGTCCAGGTCGCTTTCTCGCACTTCAACAATTTGACGTTCACGTCGGGCAATGTGGACATCGACGGGCTGCGCTACCGCCGTTTGCCCATCGGCGATACCGACGCGCGCTGGAGCGGCGTGCGCAACATCGTGCAGGGACACCTGGCCGTGGGCGGCGAGCACGGTCAACTGCTTGCAACCGGAACGATCGGCTTTGCGCAGTCCACGCAGGTCGCGCGCATTGTTGCGGGCTCGCGCTACGATTTAAATGCCGCTCTGCGCAACTTCGATCTCACCACGTGGCTGCCCGCGCTGGGCTATCCGCAGTTGCCCATCACCGGACGCATCGACGCGGATGCGCATATCCGCGGCGCGTATCCGCACCTGAACTTGGCGCTGGGGGCCTCGCTGCTCAACGGCACCTTGGGGCCGCTCTCCGTGCAGACGGCGGAGCTGGCCGCGCAAAGCGTTCCGGGCGACCGGATCCGCATCACGCATTTAGTTTTTGCGCTTCCGGCGCTGCAAGCCGACGGCAGCGGCAGTTTCGGCCTTACGCCCGATGCGCGCATGGCGCTGCAGTTGCATGCAGTCTCAAGCGACCTTCCGCGGCTGATCGCGCAAACCACCAAACGCCGCATCGACTTGAAGGGACGCTTTGAATCGACGATTGCGATTGGCGGCACGCTTCGCGCTCCAACCTTTGCCGCCGGCGTTGAAGGAACGGACGTGAATGCGTATGGCGTGGCAATTCCCAGCTTCGTCGGTCAAGTGCAGTTGCACCGTCGCGATCTTGTCGTCCGCAATGCCGAGTTTTCGTTTACGCACGGGACCGCAACGATCGCCGGCGCGTTGCCGCTGCAGTTGCAGCCGTTTTCTTTCGGGCCGCCAGATTCGGCGATCTCGATGGATGCTAGCGCGCAAAACATCGACCTGGGAACCTTCGCTGAGTTCTTGGGAAATCAAACCGAAGCTGGCCGGCGCACTCAGTGGCCACATCGGCATCTCGGGAACGGTGGGCAATCCGCTGATCTTCGGACAGATGGGCTTGAACGGCGCAAGCTATGTAAGCGCGCTCGAGAACACGCCAATCACCGATACCGTGGCGCAGATGACCTTCGGCGGCACGAACGCTACGCTGGACCGCCTTCACGCCCGGCTCGGGCAAGGGACGCTCGACGGCTCGGGATCACTCTCGTTCGGCGGCGGCCTGCGGGGCGGACCGCTCGGCTACGCCATCGCTATCGTCAGCCGCCGCGCGCAACTCGACCTCGCCGGTCTTCGGCTCGGGCACCTTCGACTCGTCGCTCGCGCTCGTGCGGCGTTCCGGTGCCCTTGGAACCCTTAAAGGAACCGTCGCCATCAGCGAGGCGGCCGTGCCGCTCTCGGCCTTTCTGCAGTTCGGCGGCGGCCCCGCGGGCAGTGCGGGGGCCGGGCCGCCGCTCAACCTGGGATTCGATCTGGCCGTCACCGCCGGGAAGAACGTGCGCGTGCGCGGCGGCGGCGCCGGGCTCTTCGGTTTGGATATCGCCGGAACGGGTGCGGTCCGGCTCCAAGGAACGCTGCGCAAGCCCACGCTCGAGGGCGAGTTCGACTCAGCGGGCGGCACGCTGACCTATATCGACCACGCCTTCAAAATCGAGCAGGCCAATGTGACCTTCTCGCCCGCGAACGGGGTCCTTCCGGACCTGTACGCCGTCGCCACGACCCACGTGCAGAACCCGGACCCCAACACGGCGCGCAACCCCACGGGGTATGCCGACATCACGGCGCGCGTAACCGGAACGGTGCCCGACGTGAAGGTGGCATTCACCTCGAATCCGCCGGGCTACACGGATCAGCAGCTGGTCGCGCTGCTGCTCCCGCTGGGGGGACTGGTGGGGCCCATCCAGTTCACAGATACGGGGGTGATCTTACCTGCGGGGCAGCTGGCCGGCGCGCCGGCTCCCGGGAACGGCGCTCTTCTGCCGGACATCTTCGTGCGCCGCCAAAACGGCACGGTGACCATCGGCCAGGAGGCGTTCAATATCCTGAACACCCAGTTTGCCAGCGGCATTCTCGCCCCGTTCGAAAGCGCCTTAAGTAACAGTTTGGGCTTCTCGGACGTGGACTTGACCGTGGACTATGCGGGCAACATCGGGCTGAACGTGCGCCGCCTGCTGGGCAGCAACTTCTTTGCACTCTACGGCACGACGTTTACGACGCCGGTGCGCCAGACGTTCGGCTTTGCCTACCAGCCGAATGCTTCCACCTCGGCGCAATTCACCATGTTCGTTCAGAGCGGGCAGACGCCGCTGTTCCTTGCTCCCAACCAGACCTTATCGACCAATCTGCGCGCCGGCGCTGGGCAGGCGGTGGGCGGCCAAAACGGCTTCACCTTCCTCTTTCAGCGGCTCTTTTGAGTGCAAGGACCCGTTCGGGCTACCGCGAACACGCGGTGCGGGTCGAAACGGCGCGCACTGCGGGCGCGTTACAGTGCCGGCGCGGCAAGCGTTGGAACGATCGAATTCTCATAGGAAAGAACTTTTTGATGACCTCTACCCTGCGGTGTGCGCGCGTCGCACTCCACCGGTGCGCGGGCCTCGTGCTCGCACTTGCGTGTGTCTTTTCGATGGTTGCGCCGGCGAGCAGCGCCGCGGCAACTGCACCCAAGATCGTCTCGGTCGATGTCTCGGGTAACGTCCATGTCCCCACGGCGACTATTATGGGCGTTGTGGCCGCTCGGCCCGGCCAGCCCTACGACCCGGCCGTGGTTCAGGCCGACTTGCAGCGCATCTTTGCGCTGGGTTACTTTGCCGACCAAACGGCGCCGCTGATCCGCCAGCGCCCGGGCGGCGTTGCCATCACGTACCGCGTGATCGAAAATCCGGTCATCACGAAGATCTCGTTCAACGGCAACGCGCACGTGCCGCCCGACACGCTGCTGGCGCTTATGGACACCTCGGTCGGCCAGGTGCTCAACACGAATACGCTGCGGCAAGACTTCTTAAAGATCAATTCCTACTACGACCGCATCGGCTACGGCGGCCAGCTGCCATCGCACGTCAAGAACCTGAGCATCGATCCCAAGACCGGCGGTCTGTCGATCGATCTGCAGGAAGGCTTGACGATCTCCGGCGTGGAGATCGGCGGCGATCCGATTCTGCCGCCCAACGTGATTATTCCGGTGCTCTCGGCCAAACCGGGCGAGCAGTACTCCGATGCGATGAAAGACAAAGACGCGCAAGCCGTCAACAAGTTGCTCGATAAGTACAGTCTGCTGATCGGCGACTTCGAGGGCGGCATCGATCCTGCGACGATCGACGAAAAAGCCGGCACCGCACAAGTCAAATACGATATTTGGGTTGCGCGCGTGGGCCTTGTGCAAATTACGGGCAACACGAAAACCAAAGACCTGGTCATCCGCCGGCAGCTGTTCGAGCGCCCCGGTTTGGTGCTTAGCAAGAACGGCGTGCAGCGCGATCTGGAAGCGCTCAACAACACGGGCTTCTTCTCGAAGGTCGACGTGAACCCGAAACCCTGTCCGGAAGAGATGGCGAAAAACGATCCGGGCTGCGTAGTTCTTGATTGGGTCGTCACCGAACAAAAGACTGCCTCGGCCTCGGTCGGCGCGGGATACTCGGGCGGACTGACCGGCCAAGGCCTCTACGGCACGGTCGGCTATTCCGATACCAACCTGCACGGCACGGGCAACGGCGTCTCCGTTCAATTCGAGCGCGGCTCGCGCAACTACGTCACGCAGGGTCAGGTCACCATCCCGTACGTCGGCAACACGAAAAACTCGCAGAAGTACAGCTTCAGCGCAACCGTGTTCGGCAACGGCTACACCTACTTTTATCCCGTCTACACAACGGCCGTCGGGGCAACCGGACTCGCCTCGCCCGCGCCGGGGCATACCGCCGTTCCGATTCCGGTCACGCTGCTTGCAAGCGGCAACGCGCAACTGATTTCGGGCGTCGTTTCAACCAGTACGGCAAAATCGCAAGGCATTACGACGCAAGTGGGCCGCCGTTTAGGCGGAACCGATGCGATCATCGCTTCACTGGGCATCGGCATCCAGCGCGTGCGCAACAGCACGACGGTTCCCGCGCCGTACTACTTCCAGAGCTCGCAGCCGAACATCGTCGCGGCACCCACGCCCGGGCCCCTTCAAAACCTGACCAACAACACGGGCAGCTTCGGCATCATTGCCAGCTCGATTGCAAACATCAATACAGGGCAGCCGTACGCCCTCAACACGCTCACGTTCGGCTTGAATGCCGATCCGGCGCGCACGCTGGACGACATCTTCAATCCGCGCCGCGGCGCGACATTCTCGCTCTCGGAGTCGGTTTCCGACCCGAACATCGGCTCGAATTTCCGCTTCACGCAGACCAGCCTGGATCTTGCGAAGTTTTTCCCGGTGCTCCAAGATTCGACGCTTGCTCTTCACGGCCAGATACGCGCATCCACCGGCGTTATTCCGCCAAGCAATCTCTTCACGTTCTCCGACCAACAGCCGCGCGGATACGATTCGGTCTTTTACGGCACCGATACGGGATTGGGTCAAATCGAATTGCGCAAGCCGCTCACGGCCGACCGGAAGTTCGGCATCGCAATCTTTGCGGACGAAGGCGCTTACCGCGTGCGCGGTGCGCAGCCGCTGCTCGATCCGTACACGGACCGCATCATCGGTTATCCCGGCAATTGGGCTTGGCGCGGCGACTACGGCATCGGCTTACGCTTCGACGTGCCGCAGCTGGGCTTGCATACGATTCGCATCGACTTTGCCCGCGGCTCGAACGGCTCGCATACCAGTTTCGGCATCGGACAAAGTTTCTAAGGTAAGGAATCCATGAACATTCGCAAGAGCATACCGTTTATTGCCGCCGGAGTGGCCGCCGCTTTACTCGCGGCGCCAGCGGCGATCGGCGCGGATCTACGGACGTCGGCTTCATCAATCAAGCCGCGATCGGCGCTCTGCCGCAATTCGCCCGCGCCAACAGCGAGGTCGCTCAATACAAGGCACAGCTCGATTCGCAGTTTCAATCGCGGATCAAGAGCGCGCACAACGACACCGACCGCCAGCGGATAGCCGCCGATTTCCAACAGCGCTTTCTGAACGAGCAGCGTACGGTGCTCGGGCCGCTCTTCGGGAAAGCCCAAGCCGCCATAGCGCAGGTCAGTTCGAGCAAATCGCTGTCCGTCATCGTAGACAAGCGCATCATCGTGTACGGCGGCGTCGACATTACAAAGAACGTCATCGACCTTGTGAACAATCCGGCCGACGTGGCGGCGCCCGCCTCCACCCCGGCGCCCGGCGACATCGGCTACATCGATCAAACGCAGATAGACCAGCTGCCCAAGATCAAGTCCGCAAACGACGACTTTGTGAAATATGCCAGCGCTGCGCGCGCGGATGCGCTGCGGCAAATGCAGGCGGCAAAGAAGAATCCGCAAGAGCAGCAGACGATCTTCCAAAATTATCAGAAGTCGCTGAACGCGCAGCAGGATAAGACGCTCAAGCCGCTTGTCGATCAAACGCGAGGGGCCATGGCAACCGTTGCGCAGCAGAAGCACTTGATCTTGGTGGTCGATCGGTCGGACGTGATTTACGGCGGGACGGACATCACCAAAGATGTCCTCGATGCGCTTAAGAAATAGTCTGACCGCGGCGGCGGCGATTGCCGTCCTTTTCTGCGGATGCGCGCGGCAGCCGGCTGCGAACGATCCTACCGTTCGCGGGATCGGCTACGTTCGCGTGGACGACGTGCTCAAGACCCATCCGCTCTACGCGCAGCTCTCGCAGATTCAAGACGCGATCGATGCGCTGGGGTTGAATTCGCTCGGCCCTGCAGCCGTGCCGCGCACGCAAGCGCGGACTCGCGCAGCAGACGCGCGAACTCAACCGCGAGCTCGCGCAGGCGCAGCAGCGCGCCAACGCCATTCTGCAGCAAAAACAGCAAGACTATTCGCGCCGCGAACAGGCCGCCATCAATGCGGCCCTGGCCGCAGCGGGCGCCGGAACCAACGGCAGCGGGACGGTCGGGCAGATGCAAAATACGTCGAACGAGCAGGCACGGCAAGTTACCGCGCAAGCCGACGAGGGATTCCGCGCGTACCAGCAGAGCGTGATCGCGCAAGACAATTCGGCGGTCGCCCAGCTGGAGCGCCAGCTCGACGACCGCGCCAATCAAGCTTATCGCCAGCGCGCTACGCAGCTCCAGGAACAAGAGTCGCAGCTGAGCTTGGAACTCTCGCAGCAGGATGCCTCCAAGCGCCTGGATCTGCGAATGAAGTTGGGCAATCTTGCGCTGGCGGACGCGGACCGCAAATCGTACCGCGATCAGCTCGCGGCGCTGGACAGGGCCGAAAGCGACAAGGTCGACGCGCAACGGCGGCGCGACCAGCAGACGTTGACCGCCTATCAAACGCAGCTGCACGCCCAAAGCGCGGCACAGCTGCGCACGCAAGTCGCTCAGATCCACGCGCAGACGCGCGCGAAACTCGCCTCGCGACAGAATCAAGTTTCGCAACTGGTGGCCTCCCAGCTGCAAGGCCTGACGCCGCAGGCGGTCCCCACCAATCTTCCGCAGGCCACTCGCGATAAGATCGCGCAGATCGACGCCCAGTTTAAAGCGCAATTCAAAGCCGACGCGCAGAAAACCGTCGATCAATACCAGCAGACCAAGCAAGATTTGGACGCGCAATACGGTGCGTTACAAGGGGCCGACGGAATCGCCGGCGCCGCTTCCACGCGTCAGCTCGCGCAGCTCCGGGCGCAGCGGGACGATCTCTACAATAAAATGGTCGATCAAATCAAGCGCGACGCCGGTCAAGTCGCAGCGAAACGTGGATTGCAAGTCGTTTTCATGAGCGTCGATGCCGCCGGCGGCGGGATCGACTTGACCGACGACGTTAAGAAGGACATCGAGAGCTTACACCAGTGAAAATACGAAACACGCTCATCGCCGCGCTGGCCGCGGCCTCACTCGCCGCATGCGGCGGCAATAGCAGCCCGGTCGGCCTCATCGACGTCCAACGCGTGACGGCGAACTGGCCGCAATACAACAATGCCAACAACCAGATGCTCGCAGACGAACGTGCGATCGAAACCGGCAGCGGTTCCAGTGCGGACAAGCAGCGCCGGGTTGCTCAGATGAATGCCAAGTATCAGGCGATATCCTCGCAGCTCGTCACGCAGATCAAAACGGCCGCGGCTAAAGTCGCGCAGCAGAAGAATCTGAAGCTTGTCGTAACGCACGAGTTCATCGGGTACGGCGGCGTGGATATCACGCCCGACGTCGAGAAGGCCATGGGCATCACCGAAAGCGCTTCACCCTCGCCCTCACCATAGCGATGCTCGGCACGATCGCGCAGTTGGCAGCCCGTACGAACGGGCGCGTCGCCGGCGACGGCGGCGTGCAGATTTCGGCAATTGCAGCAATCGATCAAGCCGGCGAAGGCGCGCTGACCTTTGCCACCACGGCGGCCTATCTGCAGGCGGCGCTGGCCTCCAAAGCTGCCGCGGTTCTGGTTGACGAAGCGATAGCCGCCGAACTCACGGCGCCCGTAAAGCCGCTGATTCTGGTTCCTAGCGCGCGCGTTGCGCTTATGCAGCTGCTGCGCGAGCTGGATCGTCCGCGCAAGCGCGGTCCCTTCGTTCATCCGGGCGCTGCAATCGATCCGAGCGCGGAGATCGGCAGCGAGGTGTACGTCGGCCCGCACACCGTGATCGGCGCGCGCAGCCGCATCGGCGACCGCACCGTGATCGAAGGCGGAGCGTATATCGGCGAAGATGTCCGCGTGGGCGCCGATGCCCTGATCTCGCCGCACGCGCGTATTTTAGACGGCTGCACCGCTGGCGACCGCGTCATTCTTCATCCCGGCGCAACCATCGGCAGCGAGGGCTTCGGATACGTCGTTGTAGATGGTAAGTTCGAGCACATCCCGCAAATCGGCAACGTTGTGCTTGAGGACGATGTGGAGATTGGAGCGAACGCTTGCGTGGATCGCGCGCAGACGGGAAGCACGCTCATCGGTGCGGGCACGAAGATCGACAACCTGGTGCAGGTTGGCCACAATTGCAAGATCGGGCGCAGCACGGCCATCGCGGCCCTGAGCGGACTCTCGGGAAGCACGACGATCGGCGACCACGTGCAAATCGCGGGGCAGGTCGGCACGCGCGGGCACATGACGATCGGATCGCGGTCCGTGATCGCAGGCAAGAGCGGTGTCTGGGCGGATGTCCCCGAGGGTGCCTTCGTGAGCGGCAACCCGGCACGCCCGCATAAGGAAGAATTGCGCCGAGAGGTCATGGTTCGCAATCTGCCTAAGCTGGTTGCCCGTGTCGACGCGCTGGAGAAGCGAGATCCCTGAATATCAAACGACGCTGCGCGATGCATTTTCGTTTGAAGGCCCCGGTTTGCACAGCGGGGCTGCGTGCCGCATCGAGGTTCGGCCGGCCCCGCCCGGCAGCGGACTAACCTTCATCACCGGCGGCGTGCGCATTCCCGCCCTGGCCGAGTACGTCGTGGAAACGGCGCGCGCCACGGTGCTGGGCAAAGACGGCGCGAGCATTTCCACCGTGGAGCATCTGCTGGCGGCGATCTTCGGCAGCGGCGTGGCAAACGCGGTCATAGAGGTGCGGGGCCCCGAGATTCCCGTTGCCGACGGCAGCGCGCGCATCTTTACCGAACTCATCGCCCAAGCCGGCATCGTCGCGCAATCGGAGGTGCGATCGCGTTACATTCCCACGTCGCCCGTATTCGTCAGGGACGGCGACCGGGCGATTATCGTGCTGCCTGCTGCGCAGTTGCGCGTGCGCTTCCTGGCGGACTTCGCGTTGCCGATCGGAACGCAATACTTCGATAGCGAGATCACCCCGCAGATATTCGCGCAGGACGTCGCATCGGCGCGCACGTTCGGCTATCTTCACGAAGTGGAGGCGCTGCGCAAGCGCGGTCTGGCGCAAGGCGGGACGCTCGAGAACGCGCTGGTGTTCGCACCCGACGGTCCGATGCAGCCGATGCGCTGGGAGAACGAGCCGGTTCGCCACAAGGTCCTGGACCTGCTGGGCGACTTTGCGTTGCTGGGTGCGTGGCCGCAGTGCGAGATCGTCGCAATAAAGAGCGGACATAGAGCTGCACTGCCTTGCAACCAACGAGTTGCGCAAAGCCGTTCAAGTCAGCCTGGCCTCAGCGAAAGCGCGCTGACGTGTCGCAGTCTCGATATCCGGCAGATCATGGACATTCTGCCGCACCGTTATCCCATCTTACTGGTGGATCGCATCACGTACATGGAGCACGGCGTCCGGGCATCGGGCTATAAGAACATAACGGCAACCGAGCCCGTTTTCACCGGCCACTTCCCGGGCAATCCGCTCTGGCCGGGCGTTTACATGATTGAAGCCCTTGCGCAGCTCGGCGGCTGCGTGGTCGTAGAGCCCGGAGACTTTTCGCGCAAGACGCCGTATCTTGCGGGCATCGACGGCGCGAAATTCCGCCGGCCGGTCGTGCCGGGCGATCGCTTCGATATGGAAGTCGAGCTCATCAAGCACAAACGGAACATCGGCTGGGTCCGCGCCGAAGGGCGCGTAGACGGGCAGTTCGTCGTCTCCGCCGAGCTCATGTTCTCGATCGCATCCGACCCGCGCCTATTCGGTTACGATGCGACCGTCTTGCATAGTTGAAACGGCGTTCCGGCTTTGATCCATCCTAGCGCCATCGTTCATCCCAGTGCCAAGCTCGATCGCGGCGTGGAGATCGGGCCGTTTTGCGTCATCGGCGAGAACGTTTCGGTGGAACGTGGCGCCGTTTTGCAAGCACATGTGGTGATCAACGGCTGGACAACTATCGGCGCAGAGTGCCAAATTTATCCCTTTGCAACCATCGGGGCTGCCTCTCAGGATAAGAAATACCTCGGCGAGCGTGCTTACACGCGCATCGGCGCGCGCACGGTCATCCGCGAATACGTCTCCATCCAACGCGCGACGGGCCCGGGTGAGGCAACGGTGGTGGGCGAGGACTGCCTGCTGCTTGCCTACGTCCATGTGGCGCACAACTGTCTGGTCGGCAACAACGTCACGATGAGCAATCTTGCGCAGCTCGCCGGGCATTGCATCATCGAAGATCACGCCGTGCTCTCCGGAATGGCGGGACTGGTGCAATTTACGCGCGTGGGACGGTACGCATTCGTCGGCGGCGACTCGAAAGTAACGCGCGACGTGCCGCCGTTCTTCTTGGTCGAAGGCAATCCGGCAACGCCCTACGGCTTGAACAGCGTCGGACTTCGCAGGGCGAATTTCAGCGAAGAAGAGCGCGCGGAGATCAAGAAATTCTACAAAGTTTTGAACGGCTCCAAACTCAGACCTCTCCGAGGCAATCGAGGTCATGCGCGCCGAGGTCTCCACGCAATCCGGACGCCACATGCTTGAATTTTTGGAAGGTGAATCGCAGAGAGGCATTTTGCTGAAGTAGGTGCGGTACTTTTTCTCCACCGGGGAGGCGTCGGGGGATTTGGTGGCGGCGCTGCTCGCCAAAGCGATCGCGCGCATCGATCCGCAAGCGCAGTTCGAAGGATTGGAAGATCGCAGCAGACTGGTCGGCCATCGGGCCGTTGAGCGTCGCGCCGATGCTGCCGAAGATTGCTCTGGCGTTTTTCAAGATCCTTGGACGCATCAAGCGCAGTAAGCCGGATGCGGTCATTTTGGTGGACTTCGGCGCGTTCAACGTCCGCCTCGCTAAGCGCTTGCGGCGTGGCGGCTATAAAGGCGCGATCATCGATCTCTTCCCTCCCGCCGCGTGGCTGGACCGTGTAGGTGCTGCGCGCGCGATAAGCGCGGTCGCCCTTCCGGTAACCGCATTCGAACACCAGCGCAATTTTTTCACCTCGCTGGGGCTGCCCGTTCACTACTTCGGCCACCCGCTCGCAGCGCAGTACGAGATGCGCGCGCCGCGCAATGCAGCGGATCCCGACGGCGGCACCGTTGCGTTGCTGCCCGGCAGCCGCGACGGCGAGGTGCGGCGTAATTTCCCCGTCATCCTTGCCGCTTTTGACGAGCTGCGCAACCGGCGCCCGCAGACTTCGCGGTACCGTCGGCGTGGCTAACGACCGTTTGGAGAAAACCGTGCGCGAATTGGCGGCACGTGCAGGGGTTAAGGATCTGCGGTTCGTGCGCGGCACCAGGGAGGCGGCCGCAGATGCGGACGGCGCGTTCGTCGTGTCGGGAACGGCCGTGCTGGAATGTGCGCTGCTCGGCGTTCCGGTCGTTGCGCTGTATGTGGTCTCGCGCGCGGTGGCATTTCATTTCAAGCGCGTGTACCGCCGCGAACACATCACCATTCCGAATCTGGTGTTGGAGCGCGCAGCCGTACCCGAGTTCTTACAAGACGCGGCAAAGCCCGCGCGTTTGGCGCAGGCGATGCATCAAGTGCTGCGCGAACCGGGCGTTCAATACGCGGACTTCATGGAACTGCGCGAGCGGCTCGGTCCGGACGATGCGCTGGAGCGGTGGGCGCAGTTTGCCGTCGAATCGGCCAAAAACGCATGCTGATCTATCACACTTCCGATCTGCACGATCACCGCGGCATCGCGCCCGGCCTGCTTGCAATGCGCGATCGCGCGCCGGGCCTGCTGTTCGATTGCGGCGATTCGCTGGCGGGCAGCCAAACGGTGTTCAAACGCAACGAACCCATCATTGCCGAGATCGATCGAGCGCGTTACGACGCGCAGGCGATGGGAAATCGCGAGTTTCATTATCTTTACCGCTGCGTTCGCGCACGGGCCGCGCAGATGCATCACCCGTTCATGTGCAGCAACCTAATCGATCTCAAGGGCCGGCCGCTTCCGTTTCTTCCCTCGCTGACGATCGAATACGAAGGAACGCGCGTCCACGTGCTCGGGCTGCTCATCATGCAGTACCCGGTGGGCAGTTTCTGGGAGAACATCTTCGGGTGGCGCTTTTTGGATCCGTATGCCGTCGTGTCCGAATACGCCGCGCGCGTGCCGGAGGACGAACCGCTGATCGTCCTCTCGCATTTGGGGCTCTCGCTCGACCGCAAACTCGCGCGCGCGGTGCCGTCGATCTCGCTGCTGCTCGGAGGGCACAGCCACGATACGCTCGAGCAGCCCGAGCGTGTAGGCAACGTTCCCATCGTGCACGCCGGTCCGTACGGAAAGCGCGTCTCTCGAAGCGATCTGCAGTTCGCGCAGGGACGGTGGACGCTGCAAGACTTCTCGCTGCTCACGCTGCTTCCGTGAGCACGTCCCCGCGCGTGTTGTTCGTTTCGAACGGGCACGGCGAGGTCGCCATTGCCGCGCGCATCGCGCAAGCGCTGCCGGCGCACATTCAAGCCGATCATTTGGCATTGGTCGGCGGCGCGCACAACGCGCACGATCCGCGGCTGCGGGACGTGGGGCCGCGCCGTGCGCTGCCCAGCGGCGGATTGATTGCGATGGGCAACATGCGCAATATTGCGCGCGATCTCGGCGCAGGGCTGCTCGCTCACACGCTCTCGCAGCTGCGCTTTTTGCGAGGCGTGCGCGGAACGTACGATGTGGGTGTCGCGGTCGGTGACGTCTTTGCGCTGTTGATGACGCTGCGCGCACAAGCGCGCTCCACGATCTTCGCGGGTACGGCCAAGAGCGTCTTCGTCGCGCCGTACGGCGCGCTCGAAGAGCGGGCACTTGCGCGAGCCGATGCCGTGTTCGTGCGCGACGACCCCACGGTCGAACATTTGCGCTCGCACGGCATCGCCGCGCAAGCGGCCAACGTCATCGTTGATTTATATTCGGGCCCGCAAGAAGCGCTGCACGTGAGTGCTCAGCCCGAGCTGGCGCTGTTTCCGGGGAGCCGCGAGGCCGCGTATGCCGACGCGGTACGCTTGGCGCGTCTGGTGCGCGCATTACTCGCATCGTATCCGGCGATTGGAGCGGCCCTTTCCATTGCGCCCGGTTTGGATCCGCAGCGGATGGCTGCCGCTCTTGCTGCGGACGGGTGGAGCGTCGAGCCCAGCGCCGATGTCCGGCGTCCGTTTGCGCTGCACGCGCAAGGACGCCTGGTCGTGCAAGCCTGGACCGGTCCGATTGCCGCGCTGCTTGAAGGCAGCGCGTTGGTGCTGGGACAGGCGGGAACAGCCAACGAGGCCGCGGCGGCCGCGAAGATTCCGGTTGTTGCCTACGAGCGCGGCGACCGTCCCGCGTGGTACCGGCGCCGTCAAATGGGTTTACTCGGCGGCGCGCTGCTGGTCGTGCGCGGAGCAGAAACGCAAGCGGCCGGGGAGATCGCGCAGCTGCTCGCCGATCCGCAGCGCCGCGCGAAGATGGGTGAGGAAGGCTGCATCCGCATGGGAAGAGCCGGCGGCGCGGAGCGCATTGCGGCTGCGATCGCAGAGCGATGCGAATAGAACGTCCGATTGCCTGGGTGATTGCGGCGCTCTTTGCACTCTTGCCGCTCTACCCGTCATTCATCATTTTGACGGGCGTTACGCCTCCCGGTGTTGCGCTGCTCTCAAAACCGGCCAGCGTGGCGCTCTTTGCGATCAGTGCCGCCGGCGCGTTGTTCTTGGGCTGGACGCTGCTGCGCCCGCCGCGGAGGTGCCCCCCACCGTCCTGCCGTTGCTCGTGTGGCTGGGCGCCTCGCTGCTCGCCGCGGCGCTGGGCTTCAATCCGGCGGCCGGAGCAATCTTCTTACTGATCTTCGGGCTCGGACTGCTTTGGCATATGGCGATCGTGCGTTACTACGAACCGGCGAACGCGGCAGAGCCGATATTTTGGAGCATTACCGTCTCGTGCGCAGTCGCTTGCGCCGCGGCGGTGGCGATGTCGCTGCTGCGCTTGCCGCCCGCCCTCTATGCGATTGGGCACGGCCGCGCTATCGGCTCGTTCGTGCTGCCCGGAGAACTTGCCGGGTACCTCATCGTCATGCTGCCGCTGCTCTTTGCACTCGGACGCGTTGCGCGTTCGCGTTCGCTTCGCACGGCTGCATGGATCTCGCTTTGTGCCGGCATTGCTGCGTTCATTCTTACGTTCTCGCGCGCGGGTTGGGTCGGGCTGGCCGCGGCGATTGCGTTCTATGCCGCATGGAGCGGCGGCGTGCGTCGCCGCTATGCGCCGCTGATCGTGCTCGCCGGCGTTTGTGCGGTCGTCGCGCTCTTCAACGTGCATCACAATCCGGCGGAAAACTATACGCGCCTTTCGATTTGGCAGGCCGGCCTTGAGATGGCTCGCCGGTTTCCGCTCACGGGCGTGGGGCCGTTTGATTTTGCGCGCATCTATCCGCTGGTTCGTCTGCCTGGAGGCGATCCGCAGGCCTTTCACGCGCATAACCTGCTGCTGACGATCTTCGCGGAAACGGGGATTGCCGGGGCCTGCGCGATGCTTTGGGCGTGGTGGCGCTTCACGACGGTGCTGCGCGAGCGCGTGGCCGGGGCGAGTCCTGCTAATGCCGCCATCGCCCTGGCGGTTGCAGCGGGACTTGCGGGAACGTGGGTGCAAGGGCTCATCGATACGGTGACGGTGGTGATATTCGGATTATGGCTGCCGGCGATGGCGCTTGCGCTGGCGGCGGCCGGAGCGAGATCGAAGGAGTAAGCATGAAACGGCTTTGGGCGGCCGCTCTCACGGCGGCACTGGGCGCCTGCAATCCGCAGCCCGGGCACGCGCCGAACGCGACCGCCGCGCCGGCGGCGACGTCCAGCTCTGCGGACCTCTCGCTTACTATTACCGGCAAAGGAACCGGAGCGCAACCGGTCCGCATCACGCAGCAATCCGGTAACCGCCGGCTCTACCAGATTCTGACGACCTCGCTGAACTCGCATTCCGCGCAGAACGTTACGCAAGCGCGGTTCGCTCAGCCGACCGTCACGTTTTACGCAAAGGACGGAACGAAACTCACTGCGCGCTCGCCCTCGGCCTCGGTGCGCGGAAAACAGGTCGTGCTCTCCGGCGGCGTTCATGCCACGACCAGCACGGGACTGACGCTTACGTGCGATACGCTCACCTACGATCAGCGTTCGGAGCAGACTCTTCGGCCAGGGCAACGTGCGCATCGGCGGAATGCAAGGCGGTCAGCAGCAAATGCTTACCGGCAACCGCTTCACCTCCGATGTCGAGCTCACAAATATGGTGATCAACTAGTGCAAGACTCAAACAGTCAGATCGTTCTGCGGCAATTGGTTAAGCGGTACGGGGAACGAACCGTCGTGGACGGCGTTAGCGCCGAGGTGCACAAGGGCGAGGTCGTGGGGCTGCTCGGCCCCAACGGCGCGGGCAAGACGACGACCTTTTACATGGTCGTCGGACTTATCAAGCCCGACGGCGGCTCGGTGGTGCTTCACAACGCCGGCACGGCGATCGATCTGACCTCAGCGCCGATGTACATGCGCTCGCGCCGCGGCATCGGATATCTTGCGCAAGAGAACTCGATCTTCCGCAAGCTCACCGTGGGCGATAACATCCGGCTCATCTGGGAGATGCACGGCTTGCCCAAAGCGCAGCAGGAAGAGCGTCTGGGACCGCTGCTCGAAGAGTTCGGCTTGCAGAGTTTTATCAACGCCCGCGGCGATAGTTTGTCGGGCGGCGAGCGCCGGCGCGTCGAGATCGCGCGCGCCATTGCAACCGAGCCCGCATTCTTGCTGCTCGACGAGCCCTTTACCGGCATCGATCCGATTGCAGTTGCCGATATTCAAGCGATGATCCGGCAGCTCCGGGATCGCGGGTTGGGCGTGCTGATCACCGATCATCAAGTGCGCGAAACGCTGGCAATCGTCGACCGCGCGTACATTCTGAACGCGGGGCGGATCGAGGTGTCGGGCAGCGCGCACGACGTCCTGGAAAGCCCGATCGCCAGAAAATTCTACTTAGGCGAAGGCTTTCGCCTTTGAAAATACCGCAACTGCGGATCCTGGACCGGTACATGTTGTCCGAGCTGGCCGGACCGTTTACGTTCGGCCTCTCGGCGTTCACGCTGATCTTTGCGGCGACGCAGATCATCAACATCGGCCGCATTCTTTCGGAAACGCACGCGCCCTTGTGGGCGGCGATCGAAGCGTTCTTGTGGCAGCTTCCCGGGATGATTCTGCTGACCATACCGATGGCGCTGCTGCTCGGGACGCTGCTTGCAATGCAGCGTCTCTCGGGCGAGAGCGAGATCACGGCCATGAAGGCGGCGGGAATTACGTTTCCGCGGATCGTTGCACCGTTGCTGGTAGCCGGGCTGCTGCTCTCGCTCGTAACCTACGCGCTGCAAGAGGACGTCGTGCCGTACGCGGATTCGCAATTCACGATCATCGAAAATACCGTCATCCAGCGTACCAGCGCCTTTGCGACCGACCTCAACGTGACCGCGCCGCTCCCGGGCGGCGGCTCGCAAACCACCTTCGCCAAGGCGTGCGAACGTGATTGCGAGGCGCTCCTAGGCGTGACGCTGGTGCAGTACGACCGCAACGACCGCCCCACGCAGATCGTTTTTGCGGACCGGGCCGTGTTTGCGGCCGAGCAATGGACGCTTTACGGAGCCAACGTCTACCGCTTCCAAAACAACGGGCAAAACGTGACGGTCGCCGATACGCCCACGCTCCAGGTCGAATTAGGCCAAAAGCCGACGGATATCGCCAAGCGCGCGGCTAACAATAACCCGCAGAACATGAACCGCTCGCAGATCGCCCAAATCGTCCACACGGGCCAACTCACGCCGGGTGAATTGAAGAAATACGTGACGGCCTATCAAGAGAAGCTGGCGACGCCGTTTGCGTGCTTTGTCTTCACGCTGATCGCCATCCCGTTCGGGATGCGCACCGTTCGCGGCGGCCAGAACACGAGCGTCGGTTTTGGACTTGCCGTGCTAATCGTATTCATCTACTACATCGTGCAAACGACGTTTTCGTACGTGGGTCAGGCGTATTTGCCCATTGCCGGCATCGCCGCGTGGATGCCCAATCTCATCTTTACCGCCATCGGCGGTCTGCGGCTCTACCAAACGGCGATGATCTGAACATGGCACTCTTCCGCGGCATCGGCATCGTGCTCTTCATCGTGGTCCTTGCGGGCGTCATCGCCTACATCGGCGATCGCGTGGGGCACCAGGTAGGGCGCAAACGTCTCACGCTGTTTAACATCCGGCCGCGGTACACTTCAACGATCATCGCGGTCGCAACGGGGATGATTATCGCGTTCGTCGTGACGCTTGCGGCGATCTTCGCATCGAATCAAGTTAAAGTCGCTTTCTTCCACTCAGCGAGATCAACGCTACGATTGCGCGCCTTCGGGCGCGCGAAACCGCGCTGGAGCAAAAAGTCAACAACTCACCCGTGCTTGTAAATTTGGGCGAGCTTATCGAGCCTCTTCGGTCGCGCGCATTCCGATGAACGCGCCCGGGGGACTGCGCAACGACATCGTGCGCAGCTTCTACCAGCAAGCCGTGGCTTCGGTGAACAGGACGTACACGCGGCCTCCGTACAATCTGAAGAAATTCGTACCGCCGGCCAACCTGGACACGCGGCTCGCTTCGCTGGCCGATTCCCCGCAGATACAGGCATGGGTTGCGCAAAGCGACGTGCTGCTGATAGTTAATGCCGATCAGAACCTGTATCCGCACGATGAGATTCATTTCGGCATAACGCCGATTCAAGACAAGCTGCTCGTGACGTCGGGGCAGCCCATCGCCTCGATCAATATTCCGGGCGGAAAGAACGCGGACGCGAACGTGGCGCTGGCCGAACTTCTTGGGACCTATGGGTACGTGCCGCGCCAGATGTCGCTGGATGGGATGCCGCCCTATTTTGCCGGCAATGTCCTTCCGCAGCGTATGCTTCCCGACGCAGATCACATGCGGGCGATGCTCTCCTCGGGCGGTACCTACATCATGACCGCCTTTGCCGCGGGGGACATCTACCCGCACACGTTCGGTGTGCCGGTCGTCGTGACGCTGCAGAAAGCGCCGGCGCAGTAGGTGGCCGTTCTGGGCATCGATCCCGGAACGCGTAAGGTCGGCTATGCTATCATACCGGACGCCCGGTCGGCTCCCTTGGCTCTGGGCATCGAACCGCTTGAAACGCTCTTGGGCCGGCTGGGCACCTTGTTGGACGTGCACGCCGTGAGCGCCATCGCGCTGGGCGGGGGAACGAATACCAAGGCCATTGCCGCCGTTCTAGCGGGGCTTGGGCCGCCGGTCGCGGTAATCGATGAGCGGGACACGACCTATCGCGCCCGGGCGCTGTACTTTGCCGCCAACCCGCCCCAGGGGTGGCGGCGCCTCGTTCCCCTGGGGCTGCAACTCCCGCCCCGTCCCATCGACGATTATGCCGCTTTACTGATTGCCCGCAGATATATCGAGCGGACTGGGTACTAGGGACAAGCGGGCTATTGAAACTGCGGGGCATTTTAGCCGATAGTAGAAGTTGCCCCGTCTTGCGGAATTGGAGGAGTCAATGTCCCGCCCGGCTCGCATCGCAGCTCTAGCAGTGCTGATAGCACTTAGCGTCGCTGCGCAAGCCGGAGCGCAACTCGACCCCGCCCGGGTCTTTAACCCCAACTCCGAGTCTTTGCTGGCGGCGCTTTCGGCGCCGCGTTCCGTGTCGTTTGTGACCGCGTCGATCTTCAACGAACGCGTTGCGTCGGCCGACCTCTTTCTTTCATCTCCGGGCTACGGTGCGCAGAGCGCCGGCTTCGGGGAACACGTCGTAACCTTTAATCTCCCGCAGACGCAGGCGACCTTTGAGCCCGCGGCCGGCGAGCTGGCCTACAACGCGCCGGCGGTGCCCGTTCCGGCCATGGCCTCGCCGCTCGCTGCGCCGGCGGATAGCGCCACGCTGCGCATCCCGACGGCCCCACCGATTCCCGATCTCACGCAAAGCGAGCAGCCGCGTTTCGGATCGTACGTACCGTATGCGCCCGCGCTCGTTTCGCAAAACGACGGCGCATCGGTTCCGGTCCGGCTCGGCAGCGTGCATTTCGAAACGGCGTTCCACGCCATGCAGCTGTGCGGCACCGCCGATGAAGCCGCGGCCTGCCGCTTCCAAAGCGAGACCGAGGCGCAGACCATGACCGCCGGCACGGCGTTCAACGTGCGCGCGGGAAGCCGCAATCTGAACGTAAGCTTAGAAAGCGGCGTTTCGCACACGGTCAATCAAGTCGCCGGCGTCTTTCCGTACGTTCCGCTCGATCCCGATGCGCAGGCCGGACTCTCGTATCCGGGCGTGAGCGACGTGTTTGCGCAAAATGTCGGCGCACAAGTTGCGGTTCCGGTGACGCCGCACGTCACGGTCGGCTTGCAGTTCGACCGCGTGCACTACCAAGGGAACGGCGTGAGCAGCGAACTTCCCGGATTCCAAGGAATGCGCGACACGTACTTGGGGAATCTGACGTACCAGCTGCCGAACCGTTCGAGCGCCATCACGCTCTCGGCGCGCCAATACCGCTATCAAGATCTGCTCACGCCCAATCTCAACCTCACCCAGACCCGCGCCGACCTCGACTTCACCGTAAAATTCTGAGTTCAAGCGCGCGGCGCGCAAGCGTTCTGGCACTCTTGAGCGTGCTCGCCCTTTTCGTGTTCGCGATTCTTGGCGCCGTACAGTACGCGTCGGCCGCAATTTTCGCGCGTGCGGGCGCCCCGCATTCGCTGCCGCGCCTGATTTCCGAACGATCGGGCGAGAGCATTTACGCGCTGATTGCGCGGATTGCTCCTGCTCCGTACGCGCTGGATATGCTCGCTCGCGCGGCGTACGATCGCCGCGATCTTAACGCTGCGCGCGATGCTGCTTCGCGAATGACCGGTGCCGCGCAGCGCGAGCAGTGGATGGGGACGATTGCCCTGGCGAGCGGAGATCGCGCCGCTGCGCGCAGAGCGTTCATCGCCGCAGGCAATCCCGTCGCCGCGCAACCCGAGATCGATCGCTTGGCTGTGCGCGATCCCGCCCTGGCGATGCAAGAAGAACGGCAACTGCTGCGCGTGCTCGCAAGCAGCGGCGATCATCCCGACGCTGTTGCCGAGGCGACGTGGAACGTAGGCCGGCTCTATGCGCGCCAGGACCGTCCACTCGAAGCGCTTGCATGTTACCGACGCGCCTGGGCGCTCTCACCCATCGCGGCAAAGTATCTGTTAGCCGCCGGTTTTCAAGAGTACGATCTCCACCGCGATCCGCAAGCGGCACGCGATTTCGCACGCGCCATCGACATCGACCCCTCGAGCGCGGATGCGTATGCCGGTGCCGGCATGACGGCCCTGCGCATGGGCGACCGCGCGCGCGCGCGAAGCGATGCGCGATCGGCAAGCGCGCTGGATCCGCGCGACGGCGCCCTGCGCACGCTCGAGTCGCTATTGCAATGATCGTTGCGCTGGACATGCAGCTGACGCTGGGTACGGCGACGGGCATCGGCGAATACGCGACGGGACTGCGCGAGGCATTGCGCACTTACGGCGTGGATGTCGTTGAACTGAGCGAAGCCGCCCTGGATCCCTGGCGCTTCGATCGCCGCGTGGCGTGGGATCAGGTCGTTCTTCCGCAGCGTGCGCGCGCAAGTAAAGCGGACGTTTTGCATTGCGCCTCCGGAACGATGCCGCTGCGCACCCCGATACCGACGGTCGTCACCGTGCACGACGTCGCCTGGCTCAAAGTGCAGCAGCACACGCGGCCGTACGCACGCTACTACTTCGGCAACTTCGCGCTCGCGCGCTACCGCAACGCCGATGCCATTGCGGTAGATTCGGCTTTCTCCAAACGCGAACTACTCGACGTGCTCGAAACAGACCCCGCCCAAATCCACGTCGTGTACCCCGGCGTCGCAAACGATTTCTGCACGCTTGAACGAGAGCGCACGACCGCCTGCGCCGACATCCTCGTCCCCGGCACGGTCGAACAACGCAAGAACCTCGAACTCCTGATCCGCGCCCTTCCCCACCTGCCACACGTTCGGATCGTTTCGGTCGGCCCGTTCACCCCGTACCGCGAACACTGCGAAACGATCGCAAACGAACTAGGCGTAGCAGACCGCATCGAATTCCGCGGCTACGTCGCGCGCAGCGAAGTGCTGCGCCTTTATGCAACGTGCGCACTCGTAGCCGTACCCTCAACCTACGAGGGCTTCGGCTACGCCGCCGCCCAAGCACTCTGCTCCGCGACCCCCTTGATCGTTTCCGACCAATCCTCGCTCCCCGAAATCGCCGGCCCATCAATCCCCACACTCCCCGCCGACGATCCAATCGCGTGGGCTTCGCAGATCGAATCTATTTGCTCCGATCAAACGCGTGCACAACACGACGCGGACGCCCTCCGAAGCGACGCCATCGCTCGCTTTTCTTGGCCCACCGCTGCCTCATCAATGATCGCAATCTACAAATCAATCTTATAAATGCCCGGTCGCTGTACGCGCTAATTAGAGGCGTGAGCGGCCGCGCTAGAAAATAGGCGACCCAGGAGCCCCGGGCGCTACGCTCCCATCATCAGGAGCGAACTCCAAGCGCACGGGATAGCTCGACCCCGAATCCGGAATCGTCTCGATCGTCACGCGAACAAAGCCGCGCGCCGGAACGACATACTGCCGAACCTTGTAGCGCGAGAACGCAGGCACTTGGTGCGATTGAATCAACACGCCGTCGATGAGGTACGAGCCGGTTGCGCGCCCGCCGCGCGGATTTTCGTAGATGGCGATGGGCACCGGCTGCGCGCCCGGATTCTGCACTTTGATGACAAACGATTGCAGCACGCCATAGTCGCCCGCGAGCGCCTCGCCATGCAGCGAGTTCGGCAGCGGAATCTCGCCGAGCGGAAGCTCCAGAACGTCCTCGTTCACGTTCCAGAGCCGGCTGTAGTGAAACTCGGGAATGTCGTAGATGCCGCGCGCGTGCGGATGATCGCCCGTGAGCAGCTCTTCGTTTGCGAGCTGCTCGTCCGGCGGGCTGCTCGCGTTTTGCGCAAACAGATCCATGTGCACGGTTCCACCGTCAAGCACGCGCAGCTGCATGAGCGTGCAGGCGATGTCTTTGGCGGGCAGCGCCTGCTCCGAGAGGTTCATCGTGCCGTTGCCGGGGAGCACGATGACGCGTCCCTCGTTTTGTGCCAGGTGTTTGAGAAATTCATAGGTTGCCGCGTGCCCGGCCGCCATCTCGTTGGGATCGGGGCCGCCCGAACCGCTGATGTATTGCAGAATCGCCGGCTCCGGTGAGAGGTTTTGCACGCGTAGAACGACGCGCCGGTCCGGTTCGCCCGGCGGATTGTAGTGAAAGTACAGAAAGCGCGACGGACGGTCGCGCTTGAGATCGGCGGTGAAGAGCACGCCGTTCGCGGTAAGCTTCTCGGGAAAATCGCTCACCATCAGGCTGTCGGGCGTGATCTTCGGCGCGGCCAGGTTTTGAACCAAAACGTGGGTGACCGCATCGACCGGAAAATATGCCTCGCCTTGAAGGAGGATCGGCACGGCGACGTCGGCGATGTCGTCCTGCGCGAGCGGCTTATCGTAAGCAATCTGATCGGTGCTCGCAACCACCTGTGCTCCGGCGCGCGCTTGAACCAATGCCAGCGCAGCGCGCAGCGCCTCGCTGCGCACGAACGACACGGAAGCCGGGTCGCCGGTAATGCGGATGCTGGCGCTCGTTCCCACGCTGCCCGCTAAGTACGCGACGCGCACGGGAACGTTTGCGCTCAATCCGCGCTGATCGGTCACGACCAGCGTTGCCGATCCGGGCGCTCTGCCCGTCAGCGTAATCGTCTGCGCGCTTTGGTCGGCTACAACGTCGGCTATCCCGCCCGGAGCGATGGAAACGGCGATCGTTCCCATGACCGAGGAGACGTGCAGCACCTGCGTATCGCCGACTGCAACCTGGGCGCCGGCGGGTTGGACCACGATGGGCGGGGGCGTCGGCGTCGGCGTCGGCGAGGGTGAGCCGGAAGGCAAGGGTGTTGCGGAGCCGGCCGGCGTGGGCGGCTGGGGCGAGCCCGGCGGAGCCGGAGGATTGATCTGCTGTGCGCTCGATGCGCCAAAGCTCAGCGCCGCGCCGCTAAGAGCCAGTGCGAGGACGAGAATACGCCGCGAGATCACCCCTTAGGCAATCTTTGCTTCGCTGCGGCTGACCGCGGTTGCGAGCAGCGTCTTATAGCCGACACTTGGAAACAACACAGTGACCAAGTCTTTTTCGGCCCGCTCGACGGTGCCCTGTCCGAATTTGGGATGTTCAACGACATCGGCAATGCGGAACCCCCCGCTGCTGACCATGACCTCGCCGCGCATGAACGTGGGCATGGCAGGCATGCGGCCCTTGGCCGCCGCTCGCAGGCAGTTGTCGCACGCGCCGCAGTTCTCGCGCTCGAAATCCTCGCCGAAGTAGTTCAGAATGAAGCGACGGCGGCAGGACGTGTTTTCCGCGTACTGCAGCATCATTGCAAGTTTGCTTTGGTCGTACGATTTCTTCGTCTCGTAGCTGGCCAGATTCAAAACCAGCTCGCGGTTCTTGCGGGCGTTCTCGGTCAGCGCGTATTTCGAGCGGCTGCGCAGCTCGAATGAAGCCGCCCTTCTTGAGCAGCGCGAGAATCACTTTGAGTTTGGTCAGCGGCAGTTGCAGAATCTTCCGCAGATCCGTCATCGAGACGCCGCCCTCTTGCGTGCCGAAGATCTCCAGCGTGCCGAACACTTTTTGCACTTCCTCGATATCGGGATATTTGCCGGTGAGGAAGTAGTTCTGCACGCGCGTGTCGCTCATGCGGTAGATCAAGGTGCAGTGCGAGGGCAAGCCGTCGCGGCCCGAGCGCCCCGCTTCCTGCGTATACGCTTCCACCGAGCCCGGCAAATCGTAATGCACGACAAAACGGATGTTCGGCTTGTCGATGCCCAGGCCGAACGCATTCGTCGCCACCACGGCGCGGATGTGCTCGTCCATGAACAGCTCGTGCACTGCGGTGCGGTCTTGCTTTTGCAGTTTGGAGTGATACACCGCGGCCGGAATGTTGAGCTGGTCCTGCAGATACTTCTGCACTTCGAGCGCGTTCTTGATGGTCGCCGTGTAGATGATGCCGGTGCCTTCGAGCTCGTTGTTGGTGAATAGGCCTTTGAGAATCTTGAACTTGTCGGCTTCTTTTTCGGCGCGCCGCACGTCGTAGACCAAATTCGGCCGGTCGAAGCCCTTGACGATGGGCTTGACGCTCGGAATGCCCAGCTGGTGCAGAATATCTTCGCGCACTGCGGGTGTGGCGGTTGCCGTCAGCGCGAGCACGGTCGGGTGCTTGAGCCGTTCGATAACGTGGCCCAGCGCCAAATACGCAGGGCGGAAATCGTGGCCCCACTGACTGATGCAGTGCGCTTCGTCCACGACGAAGAGCGGCACGTCGATCTTGCCGAGCAGTTTCATGAACGCTTCGTCTTCGAGCTTTTCCGGGGTGACGAAGACGATTTTAATGGTCTCTTGCTCGATGCGTTTGCGCGCGGCGGCTTCTTGATCTTCCGAGAGCGTCGAGTTGAGCGCGATGACGTTGGTGATGCCCAGCTCGCGCAGCATGTCGATCTGATCTTTCATCAGCGCGATGAGCGGGCTGACGACAACGGTCGTTCCTTCCAGCAACATGGCGGGGAGTTGGTAGGTCAGACTCTTTCCGGCCCCGGTCGCCAGAATCGCCAGCGTGTCCTTGCCCTCAAGCACGCGCGTGACGACCTCTTCCTGACCCGGCTGGAACGATTCGAAACCGAACTTCTCTCGAAGCGCAGCCCGCAGATCCACTTCTTGGTTACCTCTTTTTTCGCGCGCGCCCGGGGGACGCAGGATGCCGCCCTCGTTAAAATACGAGAAGCGCCGCAGGTTGCTAGTATACCCCCCGGCAGGCGCGGCGAAACAGCGAAAAGTAGT
The DNA here is from genome assembly GCA_963702335.1 of Vulcanimicrobiota bacterium. Taxonomy (GTDB): domain Bacteria; phylum Vulcanimicrobiota; class Vulcanimicrobiia; order Vulcanimicrobiales; family Vulcanimicrobiaceae; genus DASSRQ01. The sequence continues at coordinate 54,887 of CAVPCC010000003.1, forward strand.
ACGAGGCGTGTCCCTGTATCGTACCTGGCGCCCCAAGACCTTCGCCGACCTCGTCGGGCAGGACGCGGTCGTGCGCACGCTCTCGAGCGCCCTGGCGTCCGGCAAGCTCGCTCACGCCTATCTCTTCTCGGGCCCTCGCGGCTCGGGCAAAACGTCGGCTGCTAAAATTCTAGCCCGGTGCATCGACTGCGAGAACGGGCCTACCCCCACGCCCGACAACATCTGCGCCAACTGCGTGGCGATTCTGTCGGGCACGGCGATGGACGTGCTCGAGATCGACGCCGCCAGCAACCGCGGCATCGACGAGATCCGCGCGCTGCGCGATGCCGTGAAGTTTGCTCCCTCCTCGATGCGCATGAAAGTGTACATCATCGATGAGGCGCACATGCTTACCAAAGAAGGCGCCAACGCGTTTCTAAAAACGCTTGAAGAACCGCCCGAGCATGCGGTCTTCATCCTGGCGACCACCGAGCCCGAGAAACTGCCCGTAACGATTCTCTCGCGCTGCCAGCGCTACGCGTTCCGGCGCATCGCTATTCCCGTGATGATCGAACGTATGCGCGAGATTGCGGATGCCGAGGGCATTGCGATCGACCAGGCGGCGCTCTCAGCCATCGCCTACCGTGCCGACGGCGGCTTACGCGATGCGCTCACGATGCTCGAACAGGCTGCATCGTTTGCCGGCGGACCGATCACGCCGCAAACGATCGAGGCCGCGTTCGGCGCAACCGGGCGAAATTACGCCGGAACGCTGCTGGACCGGCTCATCGCGCGAGACGCTGCCGGGGTGCTGCAGACCGTTGATGACGCAAGCGATGCGGGCGCCGACATGCAGGTGCTGGTGCGAAGGTTGATCGCGGAGTTTCGCCACTTGCTCGTAGCGCGCATCGATCCGCAGTTGCTCGCGCGCGATCTTGCGCCCGACGACGCAAGCGCTGCGGCGGCGCGCGCGGCGCAGCTTACGCAGCAGCAGATTTTGCGGGCGCTGCGGCTCTTAACCGAAGCCCTTGCAACGGCGCGCTCCTCGGGGCATCCCCGGCTCGAACTGGAGAGTGCGCTGCTGCGCTACGTTCTGGCCGCCGAAGATCCCACGCTTGACGCGCTCTCGGCACGCGTGAGCGCACTGGAGAACGGAAGTGCGAAACCCGAAGCTTCAAAACCGGAACCCGCGAAACCGCAAACTGCGACGGCCGAACCCGCGAAGCCCGAGACTGCAAAGCCCCAGACTGCCAAGCCCGAACCCGCCGGTGCGAGCGCCGGGCCGCTGACGATCCAAAAGGTGCGCGCGGCTTGGCAAAATGTCCGCACGAACATCGAGAGCGAGAAACAGTCGCTGCGGGTGCAGCTGGCGCGCGCCGTACCGGATTCGGTTGAGGGAAACGCGGTCATCATCAAACTGCCCAGTTCGTTCATGGCCGAGACGCTGCGCGATCACGCCAAACTCGTGGAGAAGGCCTTGGGCGAGGTTCTCGGTACGCCGCTCAAGGCAACCTTCAAAGTTGAAGGCGGCGCGCGCGCAAAGGGGGCAGAAGCTGAAGCCCCGGCGTCGAAAGACGACCCCGACGAACTCTTCACCTATCTCAACGACCGCATCAAATAACGGAGCCCCCCGTGAATCAAGCACAGCTCATGGCGCAGATGCGCAAAATGCAGCAAGAAATGGCCAAAGCGCAAGACGAACTGGCGGCGACCGTAGTTACGGGCACCGCAGGCGGTCAGAGCGTCAAAGTCGAGATCACCGGCGATCACCGCGTGAAAAGCGTGAGCATCGCCAAAGAACTGATCGACCCCGAAGATGCGGAAACGCTGGAAGATCTCTTGGTCGTCGCGCTCAACGACGGGCTCAAACAAGTCGAGGAGACGGCGCAAAGCCGCATGGGCCGCCTCACCGGCGGTATGAAAATTCCCGGATTGATGTGAGAAGTGCGCTCGCCGGTCCGGTTCAAAGCCTGATCAACGAGTTCAGCAAGTCGCCTACCGTCGGGCCCAAGACGGCGGCGCGGCTGGTGTTTCATCTGCTTAACCGCCCCCGCAACGAAGCGCAAGCGCTCGCCGAGGCGATCTTGGCCGTGAAAGACCGCGTTCGCCTGTGCTCGATCTGCTTTTCGATCACGGAAGAAGATCCGTGTTTCATCTGCAGCGACGAGCGGCGCGACCAAAGCATTCTCTGCATCGTTGCCGAGGCCAAAGATATTTTCGCGCTCGAACGCACCGGCGCGTATAAGGGTTTGTATCATGTGCTCGGCGGGCTGATCTCTCCGATGGATGGCATCGGCCCCGCGCAGCTGCGCGTGAAAGAGATCGTCGATCGCATCGGGGCATCGCAGCCGGCCGAGATTATCATCGCCACCAATCCAAACGCCGAAGGCGAAGCAACGGCGCTTTACCTCTCGCGTTTGCTCACGCCGCTGGGCGTGCAAGTGACGCGCCTGGCGTACGGGCTGCCCATCGGCGGCGATTTGGATTACGCCGATGAGGTGACGCTGGCCAAAGCCATTGAGGGCCGCCGCGCGCTGTGAGCGTCCTTGCGGAGCTGATGGCCGGCCTGCCGCGTATGGCGCCCGGCTCGGAGGCGGCAACGCTGCGCATGCTCTCGGGCCTGACCGACTTGGCTGCGGAGGCAAAGGTTTTGGACGTTGGCGCCGGTGCCGGCGCGCAATCGATCGCGCTCGCGCAAGCGCTTCCGCAAGCGCGCATCACGGCCGTTGACGTGAGCGAGCTTGCGCTGAACACGCTCCAGAAACGCGCGCAGGAGGCCGGGGTGGCCTCGCGGATCGCCGTGCATCACGGCTCGATGCACGCGATGGAGTTTCCGGATGAGAGTTTCGATCTGATCTGGAGCGAAGGCGCAATTTACATCATGGGTTTCGGCAATGGATTGCGCGCCTGGAAACCGATGCTCAAGCAACGCGGCTACTTGGTCGTCTCCGAGTGCACGTGGCTTACCGTTGCGCCCAGCCGCGATGCGCAGGATTTTTGGGACGAAGCCTACCCTGCAATGCAGACGATGGAGCAAAACGTGGAGGCAGCGCAGGAGAGCGGCTACGAAGTCCTGGGAACGTACGTGCTTCCTCCCGAGGCGTGGCAAAACGAATATTACGCCGCGCTGGAGCCGCGTGTCGAACAGCTGCTGCCGACGCTCACGCAAGGAACGCGCCCGTGGCGGACGGTGGATCAAGTGCGCCGCGAGATCGAGGTTTTTCGCGCCCACGGCAACCAGTACGGGTACGTGTTCTACGCCTTGCGAAAAGTGTGACTTTGTGGTACAAAGTCTAATATGACGGACCTGGAGCGCGCCCTAGCCGGGATCGCCGAAGTGCGCGAGCGCTTGGGCGGCGTGCAGCGCTTCAAAGGGTATTCCGGCGTCGCCGCCATTATCTCGGGCTGCTTTGCGCTTGTTGCGGGCGGCGTCCAAGCGGTGCTCGTTCCGCAAGTCCACAGCGTGCACCAGGGCCGCGAATATTTCGCCCTTTGGTTCGTCTGCTGCGCCGCGGCCATGATCGTCAATTACAGCGCCATCGCACACTGGTTCGTAAACGATGCAAGCGCGCGCGAACGCTGGCAGACCGCAACCGTCGGACTCTCCATTCTGCCGGCCGTACTCGTGGGAGCCGCCTTCTCGTTTGCGCTGCTGCGCGCGAATCAAATTACGTTTTTGCCGGGCGTTTGGTGCGCTTGTTATGGAGTGGGCCTGTTTGCATCGCGCACGACGCTTCCCGCTCCGGCGGTTTGGGTGGCGGCCGGATTCTTACTCGCCGGCAGCGCGCTGGTCTTTGCACCGGCTGCGCTGGTGCTCTCGTGGTGGGTTATTCCGCTGACGTTCGGTGCCGGTCAGATTGCGATCGGAGCGAGCATTGTACGCGTTTAGCGCGCTGGACCGCGTCTTTCACGAACGCGGCCGCTTGGCCATCTGCACGGCGCTCACCGGTGCGGGCGATGGACTCTCGTTCACGCAATTACAAGCAGCCTGCGATTTAACCGACGGCAACTTGAACCGTCATTTGCACGCCCTTGCGGAATTGGAGATCGTGGAGATGAAGCGCATCACCGGCAAGGGGCGCCCGCAAACGATCGTGCGCATTACGCCCAAAGGGCGCGAGCGATTCTTGGATTACGTTGACGCGCTCGAGGAAGTCGTTCGTGACGTTCAGCGCGCGCGTAAACGCAAAGCGTCACCCACGCGCACGGTTCCGGCGCGTTCGACGACGCAGTAAACGCCCATCACGTTCGCGCGATGCTGCGCAAGCCAGCGCAGCAGCTCGCCGTTCGATTCGCCCGATTCCAAATCGTAAGACGGCGTCACGCACCGCTTCGTCGGCGCGGTGATCCGCAGCAGCGCATTGCCCAGCTCGATCTGCGCGCCTTCAAGATCCGATTCGCCGACTGCAACGCCGGGCGCGGCGCGCACGTAGAAGTTGGGCCGCCAGCGGCGCGGATCGAATGCGGCTCGCAACGCCTGTTCGGCCTGCGCGACCCAGGTATCGAATAAGACCGAGACCGGCGCGGCGTCGAAAAAGCGCTCATCGGGGTCGGACGCCACGGCTGCATTAACGCCGCGATCCGCGGCCATTCGCAGCGCCTCCCACGCGTTGTCCACGGTGTGCAAAAGGTTATGCTCCTTGCCGCGGTAGGTTTTGCCTTCTCGCGCGTGCCCTGCGCGTACCATGAGCGCCTGTGCACGGTCGCCGGGCAGGCCGGCGCTCTCGATCTCGGTGCTCTCCAGCGCCTGCGCAGCCAGACTTTTGGTGGGGTAGCGCCAAATGTCCGCAACAGTACCGAGCAGTTCCATCGGGACGAAATACTCTAGGAAGCGGCCGAAACCCTCAAGAAAGGCCTGCGGACTAGCTTCTCGTGTTGGGGTGGGCATCGTGGATCAGCCGCTTAACAACGTCGATCTTCGCCCTTTGGGAATCGGCGAGATTTTCGATCGGGCCGTAACCTTATTGGTGCGCAACGCGGCCCCGTTCTTGGTCGTGGCATTCTGCTGCGTAACCCCGGGCGTGCTGCTCCAGACCTATGCGGCCCTTACCTTGAACCCGCTGGCCTCGTCGTTTGCAACGATCGTCAGCGGCCTTGGCGGATCGGTTGCTACGATGGCTACCGCGCTAATGGTATCGCAGCTCTACGCAAAGGCGGCGCCGGACTGGCGAGGGGCGCTGCTGCGCGGCCTGGCCGGAATCCCGCGCGCACTCGGGATGGGCTTTCTGTTAGTGTTCCTGGCCATTATCCCACTCGCTGTGACCGCAGGCCCGGCAATAGCGCTCGCTCGCGCGGGCGCGGCCGGCCTGCTGATCGCTATTCCTTTCGCGCTTGCATGCCTCGCCGTGATTGCAGCTGCGCTGTTGGCGCAACTGCTGGCGCTCAATGCGATCGCCGTGGAGGGCGCGGGTGCGACGCGAGCTCTTGGCCGCGGGCTCTCGGCGGTTTTCGCCGGACCGCAGCTGGCGCGCACGGCCGGCATGGCCGTCGCGCTGATACTCCTTTCGATAGGCGGGAGCCTGACCGTTGGTTTTTTCGCCGGGTTTTTGCAGGCCGCTTTGAAATCCGTGCTAGCCGCACAGGTCGTCGAGGTCGTTCTGCTTGCGGTGCTCTCGGCATTCACCGATGTCGGCGCCGCCGTCTATTATTTCGACATGCGGATCAGGCGCGACGGGTACGACTTGGAGCAATCGCTCGACGCTCTTGAAGGCGCCCCGGTATGATCGACGTGCAGCTGCGGCCGCTCACGATCGGTGAGATCTTCGATCGGGCGGTGACGCTGTACGTTCGCAATGCCGTGCCGTTTGCTATTGTTGCGGCGTTCGTCGCGGTGCCCTCGGCGTTTGTGCAATATTTTTTGGCCGCTTCGAACGGCAGCACGTTGCAGCAGGTTATCGCTCAGGCGCAGCACCCCGGCAAGGCGCAGCCGGGTCCGGACGTCAGTTTGTGGATCATCCCGGCAGCACTTTTGATGATTGCAGCGCAACCGTTCATGTACGTCGCGATGGCCTCTCTTGTCGGGCGCATCTATCGCGGTCAGAACGCGGATTGGCGCGATTCGTACAAAGTCGCCTTGCGCCATACCGGCGGAATAATCATGATGCTCATCTGCGCGGGCGGCATCTTTATGGTCGCTCTAGGCGTGCTCATGTTCGCCGTGTTCCTGGTGGTTATGATCGCGGCCGGATTGGGGGCGCTCTTTCTTCCGCTGGGCGTCGTTGGCGCCGTTCTGGCCGCCGGCGCGTTCCTGGCCATGGCAGCCACGCTGATGCTGATTTATCTTTCCATCGCCCTTGCGTTTAATGCGATCGGGATCGAAGAGCTCGATTTCGGCCGCGCGCTCGGTTCGGGGTTCTCACGCATCTGGTACCGCGCTGCGATCGGGAAGGCGCTGCTCGTTGCGCTGGCTATTGCGGCGGTGCAGTTGGGCGTGGCTGTTTTGACCATGGCGATTCAGGGCTTTGCCGAGGTGGCGTTGCGCTCGCCGATCCTTGATGCCGCGCTTAGCAGCCTTCTCGTGCTGTTCTCAACGGGGTTCTACGGCGTCTTAGTGGCGGTCTACTACTTCGACGTGCGGGTGCGGCGCGAAGGGTTGGATGTAGAAGCTGCGATAGATTCGCTGCAAGCGCAGACGCAACCGTGAGCGCGGCCTGCTGACGCCGGTCGGCATACGCGGCGCGCCGCTGGATCCAAGCGCGCTCGCGCGGCGCATTCTCGCCGAACACCGTTTTCAAACGAAGGTGGGAGCCGCGGGTGTTTCGCCGTGGGATCGCTTCTGGTCATGGATAGCGCAGCACTTGAACGGCCTCTTCGGACACTCGCTTCATTTCGGCGGCATTAATCTGGCCTCGCTTGGCGATCTGCTGCTCTTGCTCGCGGCGGCCGCGCTTGTGGTGTTGGCCGTGCGGCTTTTGCTGCTCTTTTCGCGCGAGGGAGCGCGCGCGACCGCGTACTCGGACGTTGCACCGCTGGTTCAAGCGCGCGATTGGCATGCGCGCAGCCTGCGCGCGGCAGATTCGGGCGATTTCCGGCGCGCGGCGATCTTGCTCTTCGGCGCGGCGCTGCGGACGCTCAATCTGCGCGGCCTGATGCGCGACGAACCGAGCCGCACGGTGAACGAGTGCCGGCGCGAACTGCGGGCGCGCGCGCCGGGCGCGGTTGCAGACTTTGAAATCGTGGCGCGCACATTTACCGCGGCTCTCTATGCCGAAATGCCGGTTACGGCGGGGCAATGGGAAGCCGCGCGGCTGGCCTACGAGCATCTTGCCCGAAGGGAGCAGGATGCGGCGTAAGATCTCGGCCGATTTGGTCCTCGCAGTCCTCGCTGCGCTGCTGCTGGGCGTCCTGGTGACGCTGCGCGTTTCTGCGCAGTCGGCGCAAACGTCGGTTTCCTCAACGTACGACACCGGCGCTGCGGGATACGCTGCGCTCTATTCGTTTTTACAGCGCGAGGGGTTGACCGTATCGCGTTTTGAGTTGCCGCTCGCGAATCTTCCGCAAAAAGGCACGTTCGTGATCGCCGGCGACGATGCGTTGCTGCGCCTGGCGTTTTCGTCGCAGCAACACAAGGCCTTGGATACGTGGGTTCGCGGCGGCCGCACGCTGGTTGTTCTGGGCGCGGCGCCGCCGCTGGGCGCCATGTTCGGATTGCCGGACACCGCGGTTATCGACCGCTCCGGCGCGCGCGCTTCGTGCGGCTTGCATCACCGGTCCCTCGTCATAACGGGGGCCTTCACGCAAGGTTTCGCTCGCGCGTGCGGGCCGACGAAGGTAACGCTGCTGCAATCCGGGCCGAGCGCCGTCGGCGAGGAATACGCCCGCGGGCGCGGCACGGTAATCTTTATCGCCGCCGCAACGCCGCTCGATAACCTGCATCTCCGGCAGCGCGACAACGCCGCGTTTGCCTATGCGCTCTTTTCCTCCGGCGGGCCGGTGGCGTTCGACGAAGCCGCGTACGGCTACGAATCCCATCAAAGCATGTGGGCCGTGCTGCCGCCGCCCGTGCGGTACGCCATAATCGTTGCCTGCGTTGCGCTGCTGCTGGCGATTATCGGGGCGAATCTTCCATTCGCTCCGCCTCTGGCCGCACAAACTGCGTACGTGCGCGATTCGTCGGCCTATCTGGCCTCGCTCGCGCGTATGCTCGAACGCGGCGGAACGCAGCGCGATGCCGTTGCGCGCTTCTGCGCGACGATCAAGAAGACGCTCGCACCAAGCGCATCGCAGGCGCAAGCGCGGCGTTTGCTCGAAGAAGCTCGGCTCTTGGAACTCGACCTCACCCCCGGCGATGACGAAGTGCTGGCGGCGGCCCGCCTTTTCGCGCGCGTTCGAAAGGACTATCAATGGTAACCGGCACTGCAGCGGACCTCTCGGCGCGCATTCAGACCGGCATGGCCGCCATCGTCGTGGGCGCGGAGCACGTGACATTCGGGCTGCTGGTTGCACTCTTGAGCCGCGGACATGCGCTCATCGAGGGCGTCCCCGGCACCGGCAAGACGCTCGCGGTTCGCGCGCTTGCGGCCATGCTGCAGGCGCAGTACCGCCGCATACAATTCACTCCCGATCTGATGCCCTCGGACCTCATCGGAACGACGGTCTTCAATCCGCAGACGGCGACGTTTTCCATCCGCCCCGGTCCGGTGGTCGCGAACGTGCTGCTGGCCGACGAGGTCAACCGCACGCCGCCAAAGACGCAGTCCGCTTTGCTGGAGGCCATGGAAGAAGCGCGCGTGACGATCGACGGCACGCCGATTGCGCTTCCGCGCCCGTTCTTCGTCTGCGCGACGCAGAACCCGATCGAGTACGAGGGCACGTATCCGCTTCCCGAGGCGCAGCTGGATCGCTTTTTGGTCAAGATTGAATCCACATATCCGGCCGACGATCAGGAACTGCAACTGCTCTCGCGCGTAGCGGGCGGATTCGATGCGCGCACGGTCGGCAGCGAACTGGTCGCGCCCGTGACCGAGCCGGCGGAGATCGTTGCCGTGCAAGAAGAGGTGCGCCGCGTGCACGTCGCGCTGCCCGTTCAGCGGTACGTCTTGTCGCTCATTCAATCGACGCGCGGACATCGCCATCTTTCGCTGGGTGCAAGCCCGCGCGCGGGCGTTTGTTTGCTGCTCGCCGCGCAGGCCGCGGCCGCTATCGACGGACGCGACTACGCAACGCCCGATGACGTCAAATCCGTCGCCAAAATCGTTCTCTCGCACCGGCTGCTCTTGCAGCCGCAGGCGGAGATCGACGGCGTGCGCACGGGTGACGTCGTGGAGCAAGTGCTGGCGTCGGTCCCCGTGCCGCGTGAAACGGCTTAAAGCGTTCTGGGTTGCGTTCTGGCCCGGACCGCGCGCGTATTGGGCGCTGGGCCTTCTTGCGCTGCTCAGTGCCGCCGCAGGAGCGGTTCCGGTCCTGCTGGTCTTGGCGGGCGTCGCGGCGGCGGCAGTGCTCGCTTTGGTTCTTGCCGATATCGTGCTGCTCGCGGGCACGCAACTCGGAATCGCGCGTGAGGTTCCGGATCCGTTTGCGATGCGAAGGCCCGGACGGATCGCCTACCGGCTAACGAATTTCTCGCGGCTTGCGCGGCGGTGCGCGATATTGGAGGCGCCGCTGGCGCTGCTGCAGTTCGATGTTGACGAACTGCAGGCGTCCGTTCCCGCACAGAGTGCGGTAACGGTGAAACGCCCCGTCACGCCGGTGTTGCGCGGCACGGGAATGCTCGAGTCGCTGTACGTTTGGTACGAAAGCCCGCTGGGGCTGCTGCGCCGGCGATTGCGCGTCCCGGCGCCGCAGGAAGTGCGCGTCTACCCGGATCTCTCCGCGGTTGAACGGTACGGTTCGCTGCACGTGCGCAATAGATTGATCGAGGCCGGATTGCGCCGCATGCGCTTGCGCGGCAGCGGGACGGAACCCGAGAGCGTACGCGAGTGGGGAGCGGGCGATTCGTTCCGTTCTATCGACTGGAAAGCAACGGCGCGCCACGGTAAACTGATGGTCGCGCAGTACGAAGTCGAGCGCAGCCAAAACGTGATGATCTTACTGGACGCCGGACGCTTGATGATGCCGCGCGTGGATTTGCAGCGCAAGTTCGACTTTGCGGTAACCGCCGCGCTCTCGGTTGCGGCCATTGCCTCCCTGGCGAACGACAAGGTTGGCGTCGTGGCTTTCGCCGGCGAGATCATCCGCGCATACGCACCGCGTTCGAACGTAGGCTCGCTCGAGCGGATCGCGCGCGAAATGCACGATCTGGAGCCGCGGTTTGAAGAGTCGGATTACGAAGCGGCGTTCGCGTACGTTCGCGCGCACGTACACAAACGCAACTTGGTGCTGTTCTTTACCGATATGCTCGACCCGGCGGCGCAGAGCACCGTGCTCGCGCAACTGGGAACGCTCACCAAGCGCCACGTGGTTGTCTGCGCATTCATGAACGATGCGGCGGTGGACTTGGCCTTGGCCGGCGAGCCCGCCGATGTGCGCGCTGCTTACGTGCAGAGCGTGGCACTCGAACTGCGCGCGGAGCGCAAAGCCGCGGCGACGACGCTCGCGCGCATGGGCGTCCGGGTCATTGACGTTCCGGCCGCTCAGCTCGACGACGGCGCTCATTGACCGCTATTTAAGCATCAAGCAGCGGGGGCAGTTGTAGCCGGCCGTGCGCCGCGTCCGGCAAAGCCGAAGTAGGCGATCATCAGCAGCGCGGTGACGATGCCGACGGCCGCGCGAACCGGCATGCCGTACCGAAGCGGCGAGAAGAATCCCTCGATCGTTCCGGCAACGCAGAGCATGGAAGCAACGCCGCCGATAAGTATGCCCGCGCGCTGGGCGTTTTGCACCAGCGCTTCGCGCCGTCGCAAACGCCCCGGCAGCAGGGCGCCCGCCGCAAGCAGCAGTCCGGCTCCGCCTGCAATCTGAATCGCCGTCAGTTCGATGAAGCCATGCGGCGCGACGGTCACCCAAAAATCGGTTCCGAATCCCGCCTGCGCGTAGAGAGCACCGAGGGCACCAAGCATCATGCCGTTGAGCACGATAAGGTAGATCGTGAAGACGCCCAGCGTTACGATGCCCGCCGCGAACGCCAGGATAGCAACGCGAATGTTGTTGGTGATAATGAGCGAGGACATCTCGGCCGATTGGTGCGGCCCAAAAGCGAAATTCGAGTTATGCAGGCTTTTGGTGATGTGCTCGGGGATCATCGATTGCGGCAGCAACGCCGCCGCATCGCCGGGGCGGTGCATGACGATGACCCACGCGATGGACGCCCACACGGCGGTGAGCGCCACGCAGATACCGATCGGTACCCACGACCGGCGCACCTCGCGCGGAAAGGTTTGCGCGAAGAATGTTTTGATTCGTCCAAAGCCGCCTTCGACGCCGGCGCCGTAGACGTGCGCGTGCGCGCGTGCAGTGAGGCGGTTCAGGTACAACTGCAGGGCCGCGTCGTACCGGCGCCCTTGCGCGAAGGCCAAGTCCGAGGTTACCAGCCGGTAAAGGCGCCCGAATTCGAAGATCTCGCCCGCGCCCAGATGACGCAAGCCGCGACGGCCGGACTTGGCGATGAGCGCCTCGAGCTGCTCCCACGTTGAACTGCGCCGCTTAACAAACGAACGTTGATCCATCGTTGGCCGGATGGTTCGGTTTCGTTGGCGAATGTTCCGGCGTGGATCGTTCGGTCAGCGTTACAACGCCGGAGAGTATTGCATTCTCGTACAGCTTGCGGGGCTTGGCAGCCGTTTTTTGGCCGTGGCGATCGATTTTGCCATTCAAATCGTCCTGACCGTGCTCATCCTGATTGCGCTGGTTCTTTCCGAAGGCGGCTTCCAACCGCGCCGCGTTACTGCCGATCCGTTGGGGTCATCCTTCGCGGTTGCGCTTGTCGCAATCGTGACCTTCCTTATCTTCTTCGGCTATTTCATTCTATTTGAAGCCTTTTGGCACGGACGAACGCCGGGGAAATGGATGATGGGGCTGCGCGTGGTGCGCGACGGCGGTTACCCCATGGAATTCGGTGCCGCTGCCATACGCAATCTCGTGCGCGTCGCCGAAGTGGCGTTCGGGGCCTATGCGCTCAGCGCCGCCGCCTGTCTGCTCTCGCCGTTGAACAAACGCCTGGGCGACATGGCAGCCGGGACCATCGTCGTGCGCGATTCGCGGATTGCCACGCTCGCGGCTATCGTTGAGGAGTCAGGTCAGGAACGCCCGCGTCTGATGCTCAGCGAGCAGGAGTACGCGCTGGTGGACCGCTACGCGGCGCGCCGCGCGGGACTTGCGCCCGAGGTGCGCGGTTTGCTGGCCGCGCGCATCGCGCATCAAATCCGGCCGAAGGTCTCGGCGGATATTCAGCGGCTGGACGACGACGAGTTGCTGGTGCGCGTCAGCGCTTGGTGATTTTGCCGGCTAGGTCGCGCGCGAATGCGAGCGCTTCGTCCTTGGTCTTCTCGTAGATCGCGCGCGCTTGTCCGGCGCTCATCTCTTGTCCGTGTTCGTAGTAGAACGTGACGCCTTCGCCGACGACGATCGTGCCTGCGTAAGCAATGGCACCTTTAATGGCAATCCCGGCGACGGGAATGAATCCCGAGAGTTCGCGCGCGAGCGAACGCCATCCGAATCCGCCGCCGATCACCGGCAGCAGCCGCCACATGCGTTGCAGATCCGGGTCGTTTCCGTACGCGGCCTCTATTTGCATCATCAGCATCATTTGAATGCCGGTGATCGCCACCATGTCGCCGGCCGAGGCAAAAACCCCGGCAAGTAAGCCGACGACCGGGATGTGATCGACCACGGCGCTGGCAAGCGCGACTTTGAGTGCGTTGTTTGCCGCGTCCCGCGTGAGTTTGGCTGCCACGGATTCGCGCATCGCCGGGAGTGCGCGCCCAACTGCGATCTCTACACCCTTCGAGCGTTCGACCATATGCGCAAAGACGCGGCCGCGAAGCGCCTCGCGCGAGATCGCATTGACAACGTATTCGGCGTGCGTACCGCGTGCAGGCGGGGCCGACGGTCCGGACGGCTGCGCGTCTTCGTCCACGGTCACCGCAAAGATCGGCAGGCCGAGCGCGCTCAGCGGCGTCATGGACGCGGCGGTGACGTCGCCCGGGCGTCCTAAGAAGAGCACCAGCCGCGCCTCGCTGACGATTGTGGGCCGCGCAACTCCCGGAACGATCGTTTCAAGGCAGGCCGCGCCATCGGCGGCCGCTTCACCCGCTGCATCGCTGAGCAGCAACGCGCGCATTGCCGCTATCAGTGCGGGATCGCCGCACAGGTAGTAGCGGAACGGTTTGCGCGTATGCGCGTGTACCGAGCGTACGTCGATGCCCTTGCGAACGAGTTTCAGGAGGTCGCCGGTGGCTGCCACGATCGTTTACGTTCCTGCGCTGCCGGCTTGGCGGCGCGTTTGGCCTTCGGGGTGCGCTTCGTTTTGCGGATCGTCCGTGAAGTCCAGATAGATGAGCCCCATGAAGATCTCGAGCGCCTCGGCGTGCATGCCGTGTGCGTTTGCCACGTCCACGATGCTGCGGTGCGATTCATGGGCTTCGCGGATGATTGCTTGCGGCGTGCTGCGGACGTCGGCAGCGACGATCGATGCGGCGGTCAGTTCGCCGGGCGTTACGTCGTCGTGCAGCATATCGATGTAGCTCAAGTCATCGATGTTCCAGCGAACGTTGATGGCCTTTTGCAGCGTCGAATACCGCGGCCCGGACGTTCCCAGACCCAGCATCGTTATCTCGGCCGAGAGCTGACGCGAGCGCGCCATGTTATACAACTGCGCCGCTTGCGAGGCCGAGGTCGCTGCTTGGCCCAGCGAGGCCTGCGCTTTTTGCATGAACGGCGTGAGCGAATCGTAATCTTGCTGAGAGATGTCGTTGAAGTAATTGAGCTGAATCTGCTGCAGGCGCTTCACGAATGCGTCCAAGTCGCCCAGGCCGTCGTCCAACTGCATGGCGGCGGCGCGGCCGGCATCGACCGAGCGCACCATGTCGCCGTCGGCGGCCGAAAGCTCGCCGAACATTTCGGGATACGAGGGGAAGACGGCAACGGTATCCGAGGGAATGGGCCGCGCGTTCATGGCGCCTTGCATGTCGGAGAGAATGCGCGCGTTTTCGGCCAGCAACCCGGTGGGCTTGTTGGTCTTCGTGTCAACCGAGCCGACTTGTTCGACGGCTTGCGCGATGTCACCGATGGCGCTGTTTACCGAGCGCGACATGCCCGACAGACTGCGCTGCACCGCTTCCAGACGCGAACCGCGCTTGACGTCCACGCGGCTGAAGTCGGGGAGTTCGTACGTGATGGCATCCAAACGCTGTTTGAGCGAATTGAGCTGGCTGTGTCCCTGATCGTGCCGCGCGCCAATCTGCGCGACCGCCTGCGTCTGCACGTTCTGCGCGTCCTGCATGCGCGCGCCCAGCGGGGCAAGATTGGGATGCGTCAGGTCGACTTTGTGCACTTCCATTTGACGAAGCGCCAGCACTTGCGCTTGCGCGGCTGCCTTGACTTGCGGCGAGGTGCTCTGCGCGAGCTCGCCGAGCGTCTCGCGGCTCTTGTTCGTCAATCCGAGCGCAAGCTGCGATTCGCTCAAGCCCAAAAGCGCTTGTTGGTTCGTCGGGTCCGTCTTGAGGATCTCGCCCAGTTCGAGCGATGCGACGCTGTAACGCGCTTCCTGCAGATCGTGAAGCGCCCACACCAGGCGCTGATCGATCGTGGTCTTGGTGGGATCGAGTTCCGGATAGCCCATCAAATGCGCTACGCGGGCCGTGGAACCCGGATGATCTTCAAAGTACTTGGTGACCAAGTCGCTGTGCTCGCCCTCAAGCGCGCCCAAATGCTCTTGCATCGAGAGCATCGCCTGCGGATCGTAGCCTGCGCGCGACATGAGCAGCAGACCGTATTCGTCGGCTTGCAATTCGTCTTGCCGCGACATCTTCGCCATGGCGCCGGCTTGAATGAGGTTTCCGAAGTTGTAGATCAGCGGCGAGAAGATCGACGCGATGCCCAGCAGCAAGCTGAGGATTCTGCGATTTGTTCTGCATGGTGATCGCGTGACGCCGTTCGATGTGACCGGTCTCATGGCCGATGACGCCTGCAAGTTCGTCGTCCGACTGTACGAAGTCCAACAATCCTTCGTTTACGTAAACGTAGCCGCCCATCGTCGAGAACGCGTTGATGTCGCTCTCGTTTAATATTTTGACGTTGTACGGCACGTCTTTGCGCGCCGTCTCGGCCCAAAGGCGGTTGGAGACGGACTGCACCCACTGGTTGAGCAGCGGGTCGGTCTCGACGACGCTGGACTGGACGATCTGCTGGTCGTAGTAACGCCCCATCTCGATCTCGGTTTGCGTGGAGGTGGCGAGCGCGGGTGACGGGCAGATGGCACCGATCAATGAGATGATGACGGCAATCGGAATGATGCGGCGTAGCATAGGGTGGCTCTCTACCCGGCGGTCCGGGCCGAAGTTGCAGCAAAAGGACAATCCAAGAACGCCGGAGCGCCCTCCTGCGTTACCGACTGTCTTACCCCAAACACCTGAAGGGCCCCTGAATGTGCACGACATGTGGATAACCGGAAGAACTTGTGCAGCGGTTGTGGACGACGCAGGTCGGCGCCCCCCGCACCCGTCGAACGGGCTGCGGTGATGGCGGTATTGCGCGGCAAGGGCCTCGGGCTGGAGGTCGCGTTGGAGGACGCGACTTCGATCCGGCGCTTGCCGAGTTGCAAAGCAAGCTCGACGAGCGTCCCGGCTTTTATAACGGGACGCCGGCAACCGCTGCGCTGGGAAGCACGGATCTCTCGGACGATCAACTCGTGCGCCTGCGCACCGTTCTGGCTGGCCACGGCATCGTGCTCGAAGCCCTCTGCGGCGGTCCTCCTTTGGAATCGCTCGCGCAGGGCGCCGGGTTGCGGTACGTGGCTGCGGACGACGGCGGGGAAGAGCTTGCGCGCCGGCGCGCGCTGCGTCCGAAACGCGAGGTACAGCTTTCGGACGCGGCGCGCTCGCTGGTTGCCGATTTCGCCGGCGCGCGCGCCGACATCGCGCAGCGCCGCAGCCGCGGAGAAACTACGGTCCGGCGTGCGGCACCCGCAGCGCAAGCCGTCGCAACTGCGGCAGCAACGCAAGCAGACATGCCCGTTG
Organism: Vulcanimicrobiota bacterium; assembly: GCA_963702335.1. Lineage (GTDB taxonomy): Bacteria > Vulcanimicrobiota > Vulcanimicrobiia > Vulcanimicrobiales > Vulcanimicrobiaceae > DASSRQ01. The sequence continues at coordinate 70,978 of CAVPCC010000003.1, forward strand.
CAAGCGCTCCTGCGACGCTCTATCACGTCGGTACCTTGCGCGGCGGCCAAGCGCTGCACAATGTCGGCAACATCGTTATCGTGGGCGATGTCAATCCGGGCGCGGAATTCGTTGCAAGCGGAGATATCGTCGTGTTCGGCGCGTTGCGCGGAGTCGCGCATGCCGGAGCGCAAGGCGACGTAAACGCTCGCGTTCATGCGATCGAACTCGCGCCCACGCAACTGCGAATCGCAACCTACATTGCTGCCGACGCGGGAGATCGCGCTCAGACGCCGATACAACCTGAGACGGCCTGCGTTCAAAACGAGCGCATCGTGATATTTCCAAAGGAGCGGCAACCGAAGTGAGCGCGCGCAAGATCGTCTTCACCTCCGGCAAAGGCGGCGTCGGCAAGACAACGACCACCGTCAACGTCGGAGCTGCCCTGGCACAACGCGGTCACCGCGTCATTCTTGTGGATGCCGACATCGGGCTGCGCAACTTAGATTTGGTGCTCGGTCTCGAAAAGCGCATCGTCTTCGATTTGGTGGAAGTGGTTGAAGGACGCTGCCAGCTGCGCCAGGCGCTGATCAAAGACAAACGCTTCGCTTCGCTCTGCATGCTGCCCGCCGCGCAGACGCGCGACAAAGATGCGGTGAGCGAAGAGCAGATGATCGCCGTCATGGACGAGCTGGCCGGCATGGCCGATTACGTGCTCATCGACTGCCCGGCGGGCATAGAGGGCGGCTTCCGCAACGCCGTTGCCGGCGCAGGCGAAGCTGATCGTCGTAACCACTCCCGAAGTTAGCGCCATTCGCGATGCGGATCGCGTCATCGGCAAGCTCGCCGAACGCTCGATGCCGGTGCGGCTCATCATCAACCGCATCCGGCCCGAAATGGTACGCACGGGCGACATGCTCTCGGTGGATGACGTCTGCGAGATCCTCTCGGCCGAACTGCTGGGCATCGTTCCCGATGACGAAGAGGTCATCGACACAACCAACCGCGGCGAACCGGTAGTCTTGAACGAGACCAGCCGATTGCGGACGATCTACGACAAGGTTGCGCGGCGCTTGGAAGGCGAGCTCGTGGCCTTTACCAACCTGGACTCCACCGGATTCTTCGGCCGCCTCCTGGGCGCATTGAAAGCAGGCTAACATGCACACTGCCGCAGTCGATTCGCTGCAAGAGGGCGCACCGGTGAAACTGGGCCGCGCAATCGTCATCACTTCAGGCAAAGGCGGCGTCGGCAAAACGACGACGACCGCAAACTTGGGGACCGCCCTTGCCAAACGCGGCGCAACGGTTGCGCTCGTGGATGCGGATGTCGGTTTGCGCAACCTCGATATCGTCATGGGCTTAGAGTCCCGCGTGAAGTATCACGTGCTGGACGTGCTCGAAGAGCAGGCAACGCTCGACGATGCGCTCGTGCGCGATAAAAATTCGCCGACGCTGCACTTGCTCGCCGCCGCGCAGACCCGCGAGAAGGACGACGTCGATACCGATAAGATGCGCGAGCTGATCCGTACGCTGCAAGCCCGCTTCGACTACGTCCTTATCGATTGCCCGGCGGGCATCGAGAAGGGCTTTCAAAACGCTGTGGCCGGTGCGCAGGAAGCCATTGTGGTCTGCACGCCTGAAGTCTCGGCCGTGCGCGACGTCGATCGCGTCGTGGGATTGCTGGGCAACAAGTTCTCGCCGCAGCTGGTGATCAACCGCATGCGTCCGGCGCTCGTTAAGAAAGGCAAGATGCTCTCGGTAGAGGATGTGAATTCGATTCTGCGGCTGCCGCTGCTCGGCGTCATTGCCGACGAGCCCGACGTTATCGTCTCAACCAACAAGGGCGAGCCGCTCGCGCTGCGCACCGATTCGCAGACCGCCGCAGCCTATCACGCCATCGCCGCACGCATTGCGGGCGAGGACGTGGCCGCGCCTACCGTCGAGTGCAAAGAAACGTTCATGGATAAACTGGGTTCGTTCTTCGGGGGTCGACGCTAAACGATGATCGAGTTTCTCAACCGCATTTTCGGCCGTCAGAGCTCGGGTGCCACCGCCAAAGAGCGGCTGCGCCTGGTGCTCATGTCCGATCACCTCTCGCTTGCTCCTGACATCGTTGAGGCGATGAAGCGCGATTTGGTGGATGTCATCTCGCGCTACGTAGAAGTAGACCGCGAAAAGATCGACGTGCACTTCGAACACCAAGATAAAGCGCTGGCCATGCTCGCCAACATCCCCATCACCGGCGTCAACCGCAACGGCTCCAACGGCCACACGAACGATAACGGAGCGCGCCCAAATCCCGTATCGTCTAGTCATCCTGAGGAATCGAAGGACGACGATTCCCGGAATCGGACTGACGCATCGAAGGGCAGCACCGGCAGCCCTGAGGGCTCGAAGGACGCTGAGGTATCGAAGGGCCAAGCCCAACAAACAAAGCCCCGCACCCTCGCCGCAAACGCAAAAAAGTCTCCGGGCGCGGAGGGCGCAAACTCGCCGGCACCGGCAACTTGACCAGTGCAACCTAGTCGAGAATCTTGGTTGTCGTGATCGGCTAGTATGGCTAAGAAAACAACAACCTCGAAGCGCGCTGCCCCTAGGCGAAAAAAGAGCAGCGCTCTTTTTTCGTTCGGCGACATTACTTATACCTACACGCCCTCGGCTATGGCAACGACCTATCGAGGCGACTGCTTGGAATTGTTGGCCCAAATTCCCGAATCGTCCATCCAATTAATCGTTACGTCGCCGCCCTATAACATCGGGAAACGTTACGAAAAACGGAGTACGTTAACCGACTATCTGCGTGGGCAAGAAGGTGTAATCCGGGCTTGTTCGGAGAAGCTTGCTCCCGGTGGGAGCATTTGCTGGCAGATCGGGAACCATGTAACCGGCGACGGTATAGTCCCACTCGACATCTTGCTCTATCCGATCTTTACTGACCTCGGTTTTGTCCTGCGCAATCGCATTGTCTGGCATTTCGAACACGGATTGCATTGCAATAGCCGTCTTTCTGGACGATACGAAACCATTCTTTGGTTTACCAGGCCGGGCAAGGACTACGTTTTCAACCTTGACCCGATCCGCGTACCCCAAAAGTATCCGGGCAAGAAATACTTTAAAGGTCCCAAAGCAGGGCAATACTCGGCAAATCCCCTCGGGAAAAATCCGGGCGATGTTTGGGTTATTCCAAACGTAAAGCATAACCACGTTGAAAAAACGGCACATCCTTGTCAATTCCCTGTTGAGCTTGTCGAGAGGCTGGTTTTAGCTCTAAGTAACGAAGGCGATCTCGTTGTTGATCCATTCATGGGGGCGGGCAGCACTTTGGTCGCGGCGTTGATGAACCGCCGTCGTTCTGCGGGGGAGACATTGTGCCCGAATACGTTAAAATTGCCAATGCTAGACTGCAACAAGCATGCACGGCACGCTGCGAATTCGGCCCCGCAATCGACCTGTTTATACGCCAAACGGGTCCGTTACGGTTGCGCCTTGGGCGCAAGTGTTAGTTGGCGAGAGCGGATTCACCGAATTGTAATGCTGAGCAGTAGGAGCCCGAAGTGAAGATAGTATACGAATATTCGCATTTGGGTGGTTCCGAAATCTTGCAGGTGCGCTACCCTGAGGTCGACGCTGATATTGATGCCGTCATAGCAAGCATAAAAGATGTGCCTCGGACGAAGGAAAGCAAAGAAAAGACTCAGTAGGGGAAGTGTTTATTCGCCAAGGTAGAGATGCGTTTGGTCTTGGGCTTCACAAACGGGGCTTTCGCGAAAAGCGTGTACCCTTTGCCGTGGAATTACCGAACTACGCATTGAAGATAAGTGGGGCGTTTAAGCAGATTGATTTCGTTAAATCTGACGTGCTGGTCGAAGTACAGTTCGGTAAGTACGCATTCATGTTTTATGACATGGCGAAATTTCAGTATTTCTTTAACGACGAAAAAGCCGAGGTCGGAGTTGAGATCGTCCCTTGTCACGGCCTGCACAAGGAAATGTCGTCGGGCGTTTCTTACGGCGAGCAACTCGTGGGCGACATTCTTCGTCTGCGAAGGCACTTTCCAGCTGTGCCCGTAAAGATTATACTAGTTGATGTCGACGATGCTTTGCCGATTGAAACCGGAATGGTTGAGGAACCGGTCGAGGCAACACTTGAAGCGTCGGAGCAGGCAGACGAAGCGATCTCTGGATGCAGAGCCTGATTAAGGAGGCTAGAAAATTGCGACCGCTGCGCGAGCGATTCAGGCAGGGTGGACCCAACTCGGGAATACTGATGCCTAAAAATAAGTACGCCAGAATGAGCCGCGCGGCCGAGCCGCCCTTGCGGCCTGGTAGCGCGAGGCGGTGGCCGAAATTGATGGCGCGCCACTTTGCCACGGCCATGCCCGGCAAGCCTTTGATACAACCTATTCAACCGTAGTGCGATTGCCGCTTGCCAAAGTACGTCCTTCGCGGTAAAAAAAGGTACTCATACTCCTGACTGGTGGCGCAAGGCTGAGACAAACGATCTACCACAGCGATCGGCTGCGCTTAACGGGATTGAAAGTTACGTGGAACAAATAGGTCGAGGGCACGCCCCGGGCAGTTCAGAATCTTCGGCGAATAGGTGGAGTGATCGCCGCCCAAACAGCCGCTCGATCCATTGCCTGATTCCCGAGGACTCCCGCACCTCGGAAGACATCGGCATGCCCGTTTCCGAAAGCGATACAAGAACCGTAGCCGTGCCGCCGGCCGGGAATCCAGCGTTGGGGCACCGCGGTCGCGGCGAAGTCGCTCGCGCTTCCGGCAAGGGTAGCACGTGGAGGGCGGTGGCGCGGCTGAGGGCGATGGTGCTGCAGCGACGAAACAACGCCAGCAAGATAAAACAGCGAGTAATGATGCGTTCCTTTTCGCAATGCCTCGAGCGGAGGTTATCCCACCCGGGCGGCTGTGACCGCGCTCGCCTGAGAGGGCTAAGGGCCGTAGAAAGCCGATAGTACGGGCAGATGGCTTCGATTGCGCTCTCGTATCAGGCGCGGCGGTATCTGCGCAGCGTCAATTGGTTCCTCATCGTGGCAGCAGGGGTGCTCACGCTGTTCGGCATCGTCGTCATTCAGTCGGCCAATCTGCATTCGCCCGACGCAGCGTCCGAGTATAAGAAGCACTCTTTTATGCGATCGCCGGCGCCGGCGTCATGATCGCGTTCTCGCGAATCGACTACCGCAACTTTTCGCGTTGGGCGCCGTGGCTCTACGGCATCAACCTGGCCGTGCTGCTATTCGTGCTCAAAGGCGGGCATAACGCGCTCGGCGCGCAGCGCTGGATATCCCTCGGCCCGCTCGGAACGTTTCAGCCCTCCGAACCGGCAAAGCTGATCCTGGCGATCTTCGTCGCCTGGGGGTTATGTAAGTGGCCCTTCCGGCGCGTTGAGGATCTGGCGCGGCCGCTCGTCGCCGTCGGCATTCCCGCACTGCTCATCGTCAAGCAGCCGGATCTTGGAACCACGCTCGTGCTGCTCTCGATTCTTTCCACGCAGCTCTTCTTTGGACTGGAACGTCTGCGCTATTTTGCGGTCTATGCGATCGGCGTCGTTGCCACCGCCGCGGTGACTGTCGGCACGAACTGGATCTTAAAACCGTTTCAAAAAGCGCGGTTGCTGGTCTTCATCAACCCCAAAGCCGATCCGCAGGGCACCGGATACAACTTGAATCAGTCCAAGATCGCGGTCGGCAGCGGCGAATGGTTTGGTCGCGGCTTGCATCACGGCACGCAAACGCAGCTCAACTTCGTGCCCGAGCATTCGCGCGACTTCATCTTTACCGTCGTGGCCGAAGAGCTCGGCTTTCTGGGCGCGATCTCGCTTATTGCCGTGTACGTGGTTTTGATCTACGGCGGCATATTGACAATGCTGGCCGCGCGCGACAAGTTCGGGTTTCTGCTGGCCGCCGGCATCGTCGGCATGTTCGCCTTCCACATCATCGTCAACGTCGGCATGACGATCGGCATCATGCCGATTACCGGGATTCCGCTGCCGTTCATGTCGTACGGCGGTTCGGCCATTCTGACGAACTTTGCCGCTATCGGCATCTTGCTCAACATTTACGGGCAAAAGGATCGCGGGATGCTTGGAAATGCTTAATTCGTACGGTAGATAAGCGCGCAGCGCGCATCGCGTTCCAGAACGAAAGCAGCGCTCGTGTCGAAGACGCCGCGATGGACCGGCGTATGATAGACCACAAAGCAGCGGCCGGTGGTTTCGACGGCGATCCGGTGCGCGAGCTTCGTGAGCGTTGCCTCGCCGAACGGATTGAACAGGTAGAATACAGCATCGCCTGCGGGCATCCGCATCTGCGATGCATCGCCGCACGACATGCGCAAGTCTTTGCACGGAAGATCGGAATGCTTGCGGCGCCAACGGACCAGATTATCACGGGCGACTTCGCACAACGCGCGCGAGACTTCAACGCCCACGATTTGCTTGAAAGCGATGCGCGAGGCCAGCATCACGACGCGTCCCATTCCGGCGCCTACGTCGACAAAGGTGAACGACTCCGGTGCCGTAGCAAAATCGGCTACCAGGGTTTCAAAATCGCCGATGGGCGTGGGCTCGTAGTGCGTCGCGTCTTCGATCGCGGCGCCGATCTGCTCGGGGTCAAGCTCGCCAAGGAAGATCAGCGATTCGGTGACGACGTTATGCTCGGCGTCGAAGCGCTGCCCGCGCCGTTTGCCCGAGGTCGATCTGCGCAGCGGTGATTCCACGTGAAGCGGCGCTATAAACCGGGCGACTGGTTTGCCGTCACGCTGGATGCGCGCTCGGATGCAGTTGGAGTGATCACGCACGCTTGCCGTTCGCGCCTGTTCGGCTATTTCTTTGCGGTAGCAGCCGGCGAGCGGCCAGCGCACGCGCAGCTCAAAGGCCTGCGCGCGCAGGATGCGGGTGCGCGGATGCTCTTCGGCGGCGCTGCGCTCGAAGATCTGCGCTGGCCGATCATCGCTACATCCGTCCCGTACGATCCGCAGCAGTGGCCGTTCCCGGCATTTGCCGAGCGCGGTGCTTTCGGGCGCACGTGGGCGCGCTGCAGGTTTGATGAGGCAACGTTGCAGCCGCTCGAAAAAGTGGGCGTGTCCGCCGCACAGGTGGACGGCCTTCCGGCCGCCCATTTTGCGAACGCTACGGAAGTTGAAGTACTGCTGCGAGAGCGCTTTTGCGCAGCGCCGCCGTCAGAGCCGGCGGTAATCTGCGAGGTGTGCTCCCCGCTGGACATCGCCTCGCTTGACGTGCTGGAGTCGGGCGGCCGCGTGCAATTCGCGCAACCACTCGATTCCGGCGACCTCGAAGCGCTTGGCGCCGCACTCAATGCTCATCCGCGCATAGAATTGCGCATCCACGGCGCGGATGGCTTCGATTTGCGTACGCTTGCGGGATTCGACCGGTTGCGCGCGCTCGTGCTTGACTGCCCGCCGCCCACGCATCTGCAGGCGCTCGGCGAGCTGGGGCAGTTGCAGCGTCTTCGTTTGCGCTTGTGGCCCGGGGCCGATCTGCGTGTGCTCGCGAAAGTACCGCAGGCTGCGCGCGCTCGAACTCTACGGCTGCGGTGCAAACCCGGCCGCGCTTGCAGGATGCCGCTCGCTGGAAGAGCTCACCCTGATCGCTACCGATCGCGTCGATCTGGGCACGCTCGCCGATCTTCCCCTTACGCGCCTGCGATTGGAATACGGTGCATACGATCTGAGCAACATCGCTCGCCTGCGCGCGCTCGAACGGTTGGAACTGTGCACGATGCACTCGCCGCGCTCCCCGATCTGGGCGGCAATAGTTCGCTGCGCTCGATCGTTCTGCGCGCGGTACGCCTTTTGCGCGATCTTGGGCCCTTGCAAACGGCACCGGCACTGCGCGAAGTGCATGTGCAGCAGATGCTGCAACTGCGCGCAGCGGATCTGGAACCGCTCAAGGCCTTGAACCTGGACCGCGTGACGATCGATCTGGGCAACCGGACGCTCACCCGCGAGGCCTACCGCGCGCTGGGAATGGGAAGAATGAGACATGAAATTTGACGTTCTGGAGACTGCCAAAGGTTCGCAAACGGCGCGCATGACGCTCGCGCCCGGCGAGCAAAGCGGCCCGAAAGAAAACGAGCACGCGCAGAGCGAGCAGGTGCTCTTTGTTGAGGTCGGCGAGCTTCACGCGGAGGTTGGCGAGAGGAACTTTACGATGAAGCGGGGCGACTCGGTCATTGTGGGGATCAACGTGCCGCATCGCTTCGAGAACCGTACCGAAGACGATGTGGTCACATTCAACGTGTACTCGCCTCCCGCGTACTAGCTTTACGGGCGCTCTTCGCCTCGTAGAGAGCGGCGTCCGAGAGCGCAACCAGACGCGACGGCTGCGAAAAATTCAAAAAAATTAGCGTGGCCGCGAAGCCGGCCATATCAGCGTTCGGCTAATGCAAGCCCGGCGCGCGCGATCGCGTCCCGCGCCGCGCGGCGCGCAGCTTGTTGGAGCAAAGCTTCTTGAGAGATCGCATTCTCGATAGATGAAATGCCAACGCCGACCGGCAGCAAGCAGTCGCGCGCGACCGACTCGCGCATGCGTGCGCCGATGTCGTTGGCCTGCGCGCGCGTTACGCGCGGAATGATCGCGGCGAACGCTTCATCGCCGTACCGCGCAAACACATCCGCCTTGCTGCGGCAGCAGCCCGAGCACATGTTCGCAATGCGCCGCAGCAAGATGTCCGATGCTACGCGCCCGTACTGCGCTTCGTACGCTTTGAGACCGTGCGCAGCGACCAGGATCACGGCGAGGCCGCCGGAGTGCGCCACGGCGCTTTTCCACGCCGAGGTCAAATGCGCATCGAACGAACGGCGGCTCTTCACCCCCGTGAGCGGGTCGAGGCTTAGCATAGTTGCCGGCAAGACCCAGCGCCAGCAGCGCGCCCTGCCACGTAATGCCGATCTGAAAGAAATATTCGGGCCAGTTCCCCCAACCCAGAACGTGGGCCAGCGTGCTGAGCACGATGCCGAGCGCGGCTGCGGCGTATCCGGCGACGTAGAACCGGGCGCTCTCGTTGCCCTCTTTGGCCTGCTTTCGGCCGCAGGCGCCGCAGACCAGCAGCAGGCCCAAGAACAGGCCGTGTCCGGCCATCTGGAGCGGGACATCGGCCGGAAGCGCCGCCTGCGCGGCGAGCATCAGCAGGTTCAGGCCAAGGACCGCATAGACCGTCCGGCGGTATGAGGGTGCGACGGGCCAGGCCGCAAAGAACGCAAGGGCGGCGGCGGCCTGTGCGATGCCGAACAGCGTATACGAGCCTAACCGAAAGAGCAGCAGGCGCTCGCTTCCCGGCGCCATTCCCAGGAGATCGCCCGCAAAGACGAGCTGGGCCAGGGCAGCGGCGTCCATGAGCGCGGCGTAGTACAGGAACGGCCGGTTTCGGGTAATGAGAAAGATGAGGGTGCTATAGACCCCGGCGGCTGTGAAGTAGCCGATGAAGAGCACCTCGGTGAAATGTGCCGCCGTCATCTAAGCCCGGAAGGTTCGTCACCAAGAGGACGGGAACCGCTCGGGTGTTTTAAAGTTTCAAAGCGAGCCCCGACTCGTGGAGGCGCCCAGGAGGGCGAATCCGAGTGTGGGGGAGCGCATAAAGGATTAGGGATTACTTGTCAACCGAGATTCTTATCTCGAGCGACCCGTGGGAAAACCGGGTTGCCATACTTGAGGACAACGTCCTCGCCGAAATTTACATCGAGCGCGAAGAAAAAGTCATCGGCTCGATCTTCAAAGGAAAAGTCCAAAACGTATTGCCCGGCATGGGCGCGAGTTTCGTGGATATCGGCCTGGGCCGGAACGCGTTCCTTTACGTCGACGACATCAATAAGACCCCGCTGAATATCGGCGACGTCGAGATCACGCAAGGACGCAGCGGCTGGACCATCACCGACAAAGTTAACCGCGGCGACGACGTGCTCGTGCAGATCGTCAAAGAGCCACGCGGACTCAAAGGCGCGCGGATAAGCACGAACATTTCGCTGCCGGGCCGCTACTTGATCCTCATGCCTACGGGCAAATACAGCGGCGTCTCCCGCAAGATCGAATCGGCGGACGAGCGCAACCGGCTCAAGGCCGTGATGAAGCGCATTCGTCCCGAGGGGATGGCCACAGTTGTCCGCACCGCAGCCGGCGGCGTGAGCGAGGCCGAACTCATCGCGGATCTGGGCGTGCTCATCCGCATGTGGCACGGCATTCTGGAATCGTACAAACGCGCCACCGCTCCCGCCCTCCTGCATAAGGACATGAACCTGGTCTATAAGGCGGCGCGCGATTTCATTACCGCCGATGTAGACCGCGTGCTTATCGACAACGAGAACGAATACAAAAAGATTTGCGCGTTCCTGCAGTTGCTCGGACCGCAGTACTTGGATCGCGTGGAACACTACAACTCCGGGCGCTCGCTGTTTGCCGATTACAAGATCGACGACGAGCTGCAAAAGCTCATGAAGCCGAAGATCAATCTGCCGTCCGGCGGCTCGATCGTCATCGAGACCACCGAAGCGCTCACGGTTATAGACGTGAACTCCGGCAAGTTCACCGGCGGTAAGAACCTTGAAGACACGATTGTAAAAACGAATATCGAAGCCGCAGCGGAGATCGCGCGCCAAGTGCGCTTGCGCGACATCGGCGGCATCGTAGTTTGCGACTTCATCGACATGAACACCGAAACGTCGCGCAACAAAGTAGTGCAGACGCTCGAAGGGGGACTGCGAAAGGATCGCACCCGCGCGACCATTCAATCGTTCAGCAATCTTGGTCTGCTGGAATTTACGCGCAAGCGCGTCGGTAAAGATTTGGGCTCGCAGCTGCGCGGCAGTTGCCCCACGTGCGTGGGCCTTGGCACCGTTATGTCCTCGCAATCGGTTGCCATCGAAACGTTGCGGCGCATTCGTTCGCACGTGCATCACGACCATCAGCAGCTGCTGATCGAAACCGCGCCAACGGTTGCCGCACAGGCTCGAGTTTTGGTACGAAGACGAATGCAAGGAATTGAGCGACGAACTCCATACGCCCATTCATGTGCGCGTGGATCCGATGCTTCATCCCGAGAAAGTGCGTCTGCGCGACGTCACCGAGATGCGGGCGGACGATGCGCTGCGCGTCGGCGACGAACACGAAATCGAGTTGCTGGCAGGCCGGCTGCCGAACGCGAGCTCGGCCGCTACCGTCATCAACGGCCGCATCGTGGAAGTCGAGAACGCCGCGAACATGGCCGGGCAGACTGCCCGCATCAAGCTCGATCGACGTGGACGGAGACTCGGCGCTGGCCGAACTTGCCGCCGCCGAGCCGGGCGAGAAAAAGAAACGCCGCCGCCGCGGCGGCCGCAAAGCGCCGCTTACCGCGGGCGAGCAGGCCGAGCAGCTGCGCGAACTGGCCGAGGAAGCCGCGAAGTTCTCTTCCGCGCGTCCGCCAATCGGCATCACGACCGTCACCGAAGAAGAGGAACGCGCCGACAAGAAAGTCGCGGGCGAGCAGCGCGGCGAGCGCGCGCCCGAAGCGATTTTGATCGGCGAAGAGCATACCGAAGGGGGCGAGGCTCACAAACGGCGGCGCCGCCGCCGCGGCCGCGGCGGACGTGGACGCCGCCCGGACGAGACGATGGCTGCGCAAGCCGGCATTCCGGCGCATAGCGTGCAAGCGCAGGCGGCCGAACCGGACGAGGATGACGAAGAAGAGATTGCAGCACCTGCATCCGGCACCGCGGTTATCTCCGCCGCGCCCGAAGGCGAGGGCGGACATCGCCGCCGCCGTCGCCGCCGCCGTCGCCGTGGACGCGGGGGAGCGGGCGCGGAGAACGGGGCCTTAGCGGGAACGCCCGTAGCATCCGCGGCTCCGCCGGCTGCCAGCGTTCCCGATCGCCACATCTTCCGCGTCGGAGCCGACGGTAATGCCGAATCGACGGGGCAAACCGCACCGCGCGAACCCAGCCGCGCTATCGCGCCTTGGAACCGCAAGGTCTCGCCGCCCGCCGTGGAGGCACCGCCACCGTCGCTGCGAGCGCCCGAAGAGGACGTGCGCCCAACCAAACCGGCCCGGCGCCGGCGCACAGCCGGCGAACCCGCGCCTGCGCGCCGCGGCGAGCTGAGCGCACCGTCAACGCCCACGGCGCTGCCGGCACCCGAGGATGCTAAGCCGAAGCGCACGGCGCGTAAGAAGACCGATGATGCTGCGGGCGCGGCTGAAAAGCCCAAGCGCACCCGCAAAGCGGCCGCGCCTAAGGACGAAGAACCCGTCAAGAAGAGCACGCGCGTTGCGCGCAAGGCGCCGGCCGCCAGAGCGGCATCGGCGCGCAAGAAGAAAAGCTTAAGGGCTTACTGGGGCGAGTTCGGCGCCCCAGTAGTGGTTGAGTTGTGCGCGATCTTGTCGTTGAGGAACTGAATGGCCCGATCGAGTTGCGCATCGCGCGTCGGCACGCCTAAACGCGCGCCCTTATTTTCGCTCACGACGATGTCGGGCGTGATGCCCAGATGGTTGATGTCGCGGTTTTTAGGCGTTAAATAGCGTGCGTCGGTGATTTTGATCGCAGAGCCGTCGGGCATCGGGAGAATCTCTTGAACCACGCCTTTGCCGAAGGTCTTTGTTCCGATGATCGTTCCGACCCCCGAGTCCTGGATGGCGCCCGACGTAATCTCTGATGCAGACGCCGTGTAGGCATTCACCAGTACCGCCAGCGGAACCGGCGGAATGGCGGTTGCTTCGGCTTCATACGTGGTGATGTTCGAAGCGCGCGATTCAACCGAAACGATCGGGCCGCCTGCGATAAACTTCGAGCTCCACATCGAGCGCTGCTTCCAAGTATCCGCCGCCGTTGTTTCGCAGATCCATGATGAATGCGCGCGCGCCTTGCTGCTGCAGGCGATCGAGTGCCGTTGAAAGTTCGGCACCCGTGTCACGACCGAAGACCGAGACTCCACGTAACCGATTTTGCCCGGCAGCATGCGCTGAAAGACCGAGATCTGACGGATCTGCGCCCGCGTGATCGTAACCGGTGCGGGCAGCGTCTGTCCGTCGCGTTGAATCGTGAGTGGACTTGCGTGCCGGCCTTGCCGCGCAGATGCGAGGATGCTTGCTGGATCGTCAGTCCTTTGGTGGACAGGCCGTCGATGGCCAGAATCACATCGTCTTGCTGAATGCCGGCTTTGTCGGCCGGACCATCGGGCACGATGTTGCTCACGTCGATCAGTTTGGTAGCGTCGTCGGCTTGAATGACGATCCCGGTGCCGGCGAACGAGGTGCCGTCCAATCCTTCGTTCAGCGCGGCAAAATCTTTAGGATCCAAAAACACCGTGTATTTGTCGTGTACGGAATCAAGAATGCCCGTGATGGCGGCATAAGCAATTGCGTGCGGGCTCACCTTGCCGTGCGCCGCGCGGGCGGCCACGTCCACTTCGTGATCGATCGCTTTTGAAGTGCGTACCGGATCCGCGTTCGCGAAGATCGGCGGCAGCGACGCACGCACGCCGGCCGTCTTAAGCGCCGAGGCGATTGCAGCGCGCGCTCCGTCGGCGATGCTCTGCGGATCGGTCTTGCGGTAGAAATCCGCGCGCAGCTTCTCGTAACTGAACTGGATTTCACTGGCATCGAGTGCAGAAACGGTTGCGGCCGTGGTTGCCGATGCGGCCGAGCTTGCGCTCGGAATTTGCGCGGCGGTGAAAGCCAGGGCGGCGGCGGCGATTGCGACCAGCCGGAAGGGTGAGGACGGTGAGTTCATATCTACCTAACGCGTGACGCGGTTCAAAAATGCCTTTGCGGCTTGAAGTTGCTTGTCGGCGGACGTGTCGATGACATCCGCCTGCGGGTCTTGAGGGACCAGAATGTTCGGTTCGATGCCCTTATGCTGGATATCGCGACCCAAGGGGGTGAGGTACCGCTGGGTGGTGATTTTCAACGCGCCGCCGTTCGGCATCGAATAGATCCCCTGAACGACGCCCTTGCCGAACGTTTTGGTTCCTATGAGTGTAGGCTATCTTATAATCCTGAAGCGCGCCTGAGGTTATCTCCGAGGCGCTGGCGGTAAATGCGTTGACCAGGATGACGACCGGCGTAACGCCTGCTATGGTCGAGCCGTTGGCGAACTGGCGATCCCGGTTGCCGTCGCGGTCGATCTCGGTGACGATGACGCCCTTGGGGACGAAGAAACTGGAGATGGCGACCGCCGCGTCGAGCAATCCGCCGCCGTTGTCCCGCAAATCGAGGATCGTTGCCTTGGCGTGGTGTTCCTTTCCGGCGAGAAGGGCCTTACGCACTTCGTCGGCCGATGTCTGACCGAAGTCGGAGAGGCGGATATAATTGTAACCGTCCTCCATCTTCTGGTGAACGGTCGGAACGTGAATGATTTCGCGCGTGATCGTGAAGCGCTGCGCGGCGGTGCTTTTCTTACCGTATTCGTGCGTGGTGATCGAAACGTGCGTGCCTTCCGTGCCGCGGATCATGCGCTCGACTTTGTCCAAGCCCAAGCCGTTCACGCTGCTGCCGTCAATACGATCGACTACTTCTTCGCCGCGCATGCCCGCACGCGCGGCCGGAAGCCCCTCGATGGGCTGCAACACGACGGCACCGTTTTTCAGTTGATAGATGAAAACGCCGATGCCGCCGAAGTTTCCACCGTTGAGCTGTTCGTCGAGCGCGCGGATCTGGTCGGGCGAGAGATAGACCGTGTACGGATCGTTAAGCGATCCGAGCATGCCCGAGATGGCGGCCTGCGTGAGATCGCTGCGTCCGGTTGTGCCGAGTTGCGCTGCATAATGATCCTGCGCGTAGGCGAGCTCGCGATCCATCGTTTGCAGGTCTTTGCCGGCATCGCCCGTGGCGTGAACTGCCGGCAAACTCAGGTTCGCGCGCAACTTCGGCGAGCGGATCTCGCCGCGCAGCAGCGCCATCATGCCGCTGCGCTCGCCGCTAACGACGGTTTGATTTTGAACCGGCTTGTAGTACGTGCGTTCCACTTGGCGGAAGGCGAGCGCTACCAACTGCTCGTCGGCAGCGCGCGGGCCCAGCAGGCCGGTAAAGTCCAATGAGGCAATGCGGCCGCCGAAGGTGTCGACGCGCGCCTGCGCATCGCTCTCACCATGGCGGTAACCGATATACAACGCGCCTGTAACAGCTACGGCGGCTAGGACGAGCGCGACCACGATCGCGCGGATTGCAGCGGACACGCTTCTCCTTACCCAAAAACGGGCGCCCCGGTTTCGGGATCTAGTGCAAGTAGGCGGCGGGGTCCGTGGGCTTACCGTTGATGCGGACCTCAAAATGCAAGTGAGGGCCCGTCGACATGCCGGTCGACCCTACGGCGCCGATAGCCTGGCCTTTCTGAACCTGCTGACCGGCCGAAACGAAGATCTGGGAGAGATGCCCGTAGCCGGTGGCCATGCCGCCGCCGTGGTCTATGAGGATGTAGTTGCCGTAGCCCCCGTACCATCCGGCCGAAATAATCGTTCCACCGGCGGCCGCCGTGACGGTGGTGCCCGTGGGCGCGGCAATATCGAGGCCCTGGTGGAACTCCATTCCTCCGCCGAACGGGTTAGGCCGGTAGCCAAAGGGCGAGGTGATGGTGCCGGTGACCGGCCAGTTCAGGGCGCCCGGAGCGGTCGTGGTTTGGCCGATGATACCCGCGGCCCGGCGGGCGGCTTCGCGCTGCGCCTCAAGTTCCCGCTGGCGCTCCACAACGAGGGCTTCGAGCTGGGCTTCCTCAGAGGCATTCAAATCTTCGATTTGGGCAACCTCGCCCGCCACGTGGCGCCGCTGATCGTCGGCAAGGGCGACCAAGTTACGCCGTTCGCCCGCGAGCGAGTCCAGCTCGGTTTTGGGCGCGTTGCTGGGCTTGCTGCTGCGAGGCCAGCGCCGTTTGCGTGGCCTGCAGCGCGTTTTGCGCGGCAGAAACTTTGGCCTCTGCGCTCTTGCGCTCGCGCACGGCGCGCTCGTTCGCGGCAATGAGCAGGCGCAGATCCTGCCAGCGTTCCACAAAGTCGGTGAAGGATTTGGAGGCGAGCAGCACCGCGAGATATCCCATGTCGCCGTGCTCGTAGACGTCGACAAGACGGCTCTTGAGCAGATCGTCGTGGAGTTTGAGGGTCTTGCGCGCCGCGTCGAGCTGAATGCCGTTCCACCACAGTTTGTGCTGCGTGCTGCGCTGCAGATCGTCAAGGTCCCCTAGACGCGCATTCACCGCCGCGATCGCCGCATTGGTTTGCGCCAGCTGCTGCTGCAGATCGCCCACGCGCACCGTGGCGGTGTGGAGTTCTGAGCGCTTCGCGCGCAAGCGCGCCTGAATGGCTTGCGTCTTCGCGCGCTGCGCTTCGATGCGCGCGTTTAGGTCGGAGGGCCGGGCGATGCCCGGTGCGAGCGCGAGCAGGGCAAGAAGGGCCATTAATTTGCGAATCACTTGCGCCGTTTGTCCTTTACGTAAACCGAGCCGCCGATCGATTTTGCATACCGTTTAAGTTCAGCGGCCGCCTCGCCAATCTCTGCATAATTGGTGAGCTTGCGGCGGTCGGTGGAGATGATGGCAATCGAAAGCGACATGATCGGGAAGCGGTTCAGCGTGCCGCGCCGGTCGCGTGTCTCGATGTATCCTTGCCGCAGGTCTTGCGCATTGTAGAGCTTGCGGATGTCGCGGTCGAACATGTCGATGATTTCGCGGGCGATCTCTTCACTGCGCTCGGGAAGCGTTGCGATGATGAAGTCGTCGCCGCCGATGTGGCCAACGAAATCCAGCGCCGTGCCGCGGCGGCGCACGACGTCTACCGACGTGGAGGCAATCAGGACAATCGCCTCGTCGCCGTGCGTGAACCCGTAAACATCGTTAAAAGCCTTGAAGTTGTCGAGATCCAGGTAGAGCACGGCAAACGGTTCGCGCGAAACGATGCGCCGCCGTAGTTCTGCTTCAATGGCCAGGTTGCCGGGGAGCCGCGTGAGCGGCGAGAGCGATGAGTCCACTTCGACGCGACGGATCTTCGCCTTGACGCGCGCCAGCAGTTCTTGCGGTCCGAACGGTTTGGTCATGTAGTCGTCGATGCCGGCCTCAAACCCCGCCAATTTATCTTCAACCTCACCCTTGGCGGTAAGCATGATGATTGGCACGTGCGTGTTCGAGGGATGTCGGCGGATGCGCTTGGCGACCTCGATGCCGTCCATTACCGGCATCATCACGTCGAGGACGACTAAGTCCGGCTGCATGGCATCGAGCACCTCGATCGCCTCTTTGCCGTTGCCGGCCGTGACGACGTCGTAGCCGGCAAGCTCCAGGTTCGTTTGAATGATCTTGCGCAGGTTGCGGTCGTCGTCGACGACCAGAATGCGCTTGCCCTCGATATCCTCGCCCCGCTTCATCGCAGCGGCAATCTGACGGTAAACGTGGATCCCGCGCCGGGCCGGCTCTGCACGTCGATCGTGCCGCCGTGCGCTCGAACGACGGCGCTCACGATGTACAGGCCCAGACCGCTGCCGGTCACTTCGGTGGCGGCGTGGGAGTGTGCGCGGAAGAACCGGTCGTAGATGTAGGGCAGGTCTTCCTGCGCGATGCCGATGCCGTGGTCTTCGATCGTAAGCGTGGTAGCTTGCTCGTCCTGCGAGCCGCTGATGACGATCGTCCCGCCGCCCGGCGAATACTTAATCGCGTTTTCGATGACGTTGCGCAGCACGTCGCGCAGGCGTTCGGGGTCGCCCGATAGCTCCACGTCGCCCACTTCGCAGATGATCGGATGCACGACCGGATTGTAGGAGATGCCCAGCAGCGCCTGATCGATGACGTGCATAGCGCGCACGCGGGCGCGGCGGCGCAAAAGGTGGTCGCTCTCCACCCGCGTGATCAGCAGCATATCGTCCACAACGCGCGCAAGCCGGTCGGCCTGTTCTTCGACGACGGCTAGAAACTCTTCGCGGCGCGATTGATAAATGTCGGGATGCTCGCGCAGTGTGGCGGTGTAGGCCTTGATGGCCGCGAGCGGCGTCTTCAATTCGTGCGAAACGGTGGCCACGAGTTCGTTCTTGAGCTGTTCTATCTCGTCAACGCGCGTCGCCGGAGCAAAAACGAGCACGCCGCCGGCAAATTGCGTTTTTGCTGCGAGCGAAGATCCCAGCGTGTCGCGGAAAATGATGGTCCCGTTGGATGCGAGCGGATCTTCGAGGTTTTTTTCGTGAAGCAGCCGATCTAGATCGGCGCCGATGATGCTCTCGTGCGAGAAACCCAGCAGCCGCTGCGCGGCGGCATTGAACGCGGTTATCCTACGGTCATCGTCCACGACGATGACTCCTTGCGAAACTAACCCCGCGAGCGCGTCAAAGCGACTTACGTTCGCAGGTATCGTCCGACTGCTATCCACGAGGCGATAATCCCCACCGCGCCGCCTACAGCCACGAGCTGCAGTACGAGCGATGTGACATCGACCTGCACGACGCTCCCTTGGATCCAAACAGGTGCGAGGGCGAGTTGATGAACGAACGATGTTCGCGCGAGCGCAAGCAGGCCGATGGCAACCAGCGCGCCCAGAACGCCCGCCAGCAGTCCTTCGCAGATGAACGGCAAGCGAATGTACAGATTGGTAGCGCCGACCAGCTGCATGATGGAGATTTCGCGGCGCCGGGCAAAAACGGTCAGACGGATCGTATTGGAGATAATGATCCCCGCCACCAGCACGAAGAGCGCGATGACCGCGATGCCGACGCGACGCGCTGCAACGCCGAGCTGCAACAACCGCTGCACGGTGTCTTGGCCGTAATCCACGTACTGCACGCCCCGAATCTTGCGCACCGAAGCCGCAACGGCCCCCACTTCTTCGGGCCGGCGCACGTGTACGCGAAATTTGTCGGGCAGCGGGTTCTCGGTCAGAATCGAGGTGTCGATTTGACCCTTCATGCGCGCGCGCAGTTCGGCAAGGCCCTGTTTTTTCGGCACGAAGACCGCGTCCAAAATACGTTTGTCTTGGGCAAGCGCGGTGCGGATGCTCTCCACCTGGGCGGGGCTCGCGTCGGCCGCGGTATAGACCGAGATCGTGATCTGGCTAAGCATGTCGTTGCCGATATGCGCCAGCGCGGCGCGCACGAAGAGAAACGCGCCAAGCAGCACGATGGTCACGGCGACCGTCCCGATGGCGGTTATCTGCATGCCGGCGTTGCGCGTTAAGTTCCGGGTGACCTCACCCAGAAAGAATTTGATCTTGCCCCAGTCCAAGGAAATAAAAGCCCCGTTCTTCGTCGGTGGTGATGCGGCCGTTTTCGAGCCGCACGACGCGGCGGCGCATACGGTCGACGACGGCTTGGTTGTGTGTGGCGACGACGACGGTCGTGCCCTTGAGGTTGATGCGCCCGAGCAGCTCCATAATCTCGGTCGTGTTCTGCGGATCCAGGTTGCCGGTGGGTTCGTCGCAGAGCAGCAACTTGGGATTGTTCACCAGCGCGCGGGCGATGGCGGTCCGCTGTTGCTCGCCGCCGGAGAGTTCGCCCGGGTACATCCGGCTCTTATGCGAGAGGCCGACCAGTTCGAGGCAGCGCGGGACTTGGCGCATCACGTCCTTCGTATGCGCGCCCGTCACTTGCAGTGCGAACGCCACATTTTCCCAGACGGTCTTGTCGGTGAGCAGTTTGTAATCTTGGAAAACGACGCCCAAATGCCGGCGCAATGCCGGAATACGACCGCGCCTCAGGCGATCGACGCGGATGCCGTCGACGGTAATATGACCGCTGCTCGGGAGCATCTCGCGATACAGGAGGCGAAGGAGGCTGGATTTTCCGGTTCCGGAGTGACCGACGAGGAAAACGAAATCGCCTTTAGCGATTTCGAGATCGATGCCGTCGATCGCGCGCACTCCGTTCGGATAAACAAGTGAAACGCCGCGTAATGAGATCATCGCTGCAAGAGGGTTTTTCAAACCACCGGGGCGGATACCTCCGACTATAATGAACTTTGACTTAAGCGACGAGCAGAAGGCGATCCAGTCCATGGTCCGCCAGTTCGCAAGCGAGCGAGTAGCGCCGCGGGCCGAGATCATGGACCGGGAGGAAGCCTTTCCGTACGATCTCGTTAAGGAGATGGCGGGTCTGGGGCTCATGGGGCTGCCGTTTCCCGAGGAATACGGCGGAGCCGGCGCCGACACGGTCAGTTACGCCTTGGCGGTGATGGAGCTGGCCCGGGTGGATGCCTCTACCGCCATTACGATGGCCGCCCACGTCTCGCTCGGGGCTAGCCCGTTTTTTTTGTTTGGGACCGAGGCGCAAAAGCAGAAATACCTCGTGCCGCTCGCCCAGGGCAAGATGCTCTGGGGTTTCGGCCTGACCGAACCGGGGGCGGGCAGCGACGCGGGCAACGTCCAGACCAAGGCGGTCCTCAAGGACGGCACCTGGGTGGTAAACGGCACGAAGGCCTTCATTACAAATAGCGGCACAGATATCTCGGGCGGCACCACCATCACGGCGGCAACGGGAACCCGGCCCGATGGCAAGCCGGAGATCAGCAACCTTATCGTGGAGCAATCTACGCCGGGCTTTGCCCGCAGCAAGAAGTACCGCAAGATGGGCTGGCGCGCTTCGGACACGCGCGAGCTTTCGTTCGTGGACGCGCAAGTACCCCAGGAGAACTTGCTCGGCGCCCAAGGCGATGGCTTAAAGAACTTTCTGACCATCTTGGAGGGCGGACGCATCTCGGTCGCTGCGCTTTCGGCGGGCCTTGCCCGGGGCGCGTACGACGAGGCGCTCAAGTACGCAAAGGAGCGCACGGCGTTCGGACGCGCGATCGGCAAGTTTCAAGCCATTCAATTCAAACTGGTCGACATGCTCATGGAGATCGAGCACGCGCAGCTCATGGTGCTCAAGGCCGCGTGGGAGAAAGACAACGGCCGCGATTTCGCGCAAAACGCCAGTCTTGCCAAGCTCTATTCGGCCGAGGTTTCGCGCCGCGTCGTGAACGAAGCCGTGCAGATTCACGGCGGCTACGGCTTCATGGACGAATATCCGGTCTCGCGCATGTACCGCGACCAGAAAATCAACGAGATCGGCGAGGGAACCAACGAGATCCAGCGCGTCGTGATCGCGCGCATGCTCGGGCTCTAGCCACTGCGGATTCTCTTCGTCGTCCGCCCCAACAGCGCGCAGCGCATGGGGGGCGACGTCGTGCAGGCAACGCAGACCGCCGCGAGTTTACGGGCACTCGGCCACCAGGTGGAGATCGCGTCCAGCGCGCAACCCGACCCGCGCGGCTTCGATATCGCACATGTTTTCGGCGTGTTCGATCCGGACATCGCGCGCTCGCAACTGCGTGCGTGCAAGAGTGCAGGCGTACCCATCGCGCTCTCGCCGATTTGGTGGGACCTGACCGAGTACTTCGCGCGATCCCGCGCTATCGAAAAGGCGCTAACCTTGCGCGAGCGCGCTATTGAGCCGCGCTTGCAGCACATTGCGCGGCGGTCCGTACACGACTTGCTTTCCAGGCGCGATCGCGCGAACGCGATCGCGAGGAAGGCGCAGCAACGCGAACTCATGCTGCTGCCGGACGTGCTGCTTCCCAACAGCATCACCGAAGCGCACCGCTATGTGAGCGAACTGGATCTGCAACACGCGCGCATGCAAGTCGTTCCCAACGCCGTCGAAAGCGAGGTCTTTGCGCTGGAGCCGCCGCGCGGACCGCGCAGCGGACTTCTGTTTGCGGGCCGCGTTGAGTCCAAAAAAAACCAAGCGCTGCTGCTGTACGCGCTGCGTGACTGCGGGCTTGAAATTACGCTGGCCGGCGAATGTTATGACCCGCAGTACCGCAAGCTGTGCGAACGGTGGGGCAAGGGCGTGCGCTTTACCGGAGCGCTCAAACGCTCGCAGGTCTTATCGCTAATGGAAAGAGCCCTCGTGCACGTGCTGCCCGGATGGGCGGAGACGCCGGGCATCAGCAACTTGGAAGCGGGGAAAGCCGGTTGCGCAATCGTGAGCGGCAACCGCGCGGCCGAATTTGAATACTTCGGAAGCGATGCGTGGTACTGCGATCCGGGCAGTGCCGATTCGATCCGCTGCGCCGTGCTCGGCGCGCTCGAACAAGCGCAATCGCGGCCGTACGGAACGCTGCGCGAGCGGATAAAAAACTTGACTTGGGAGAGTGCGGCGAGCGCGACCTTGGAGGGTTACGCTCAAATCGCGCGCTGAACCACCGTGGCCCAACCGGAATAGAAACCGCCGAACTCTTCGGCCAGCGTCGTGAGCGCGGTTCGCATCTCGGTGATTTTGAACGGATCGATCGTATCGGTGCGGCTGGCGCGCACGGCTTGCACGGGCGCATCCTCGATTGCGATCTCGTACCCGTGACCGGCGATTGCGCGCGCGAACGCGTCGCGTTTTTCCAGGTCGTCGAAGGTCACCGTGTGTTCTATGGGCCTCGCGCGCTCGAAGTCGTCGCCCGCGTCGAGCAGTGCCTGAAGCGCTTTCATGTCGTTGGCAAACGAGAGCTGATACTGATCGGGATATAAGTACGCGCTGTAGATCGTCCAACTGGCGTCGTCCGCAGCCAGCGCGCGGTACTTATATTCGGCATGGAAGTTCATGACGTCATCGACCAGCGAGCCGATGTTTTCGATCTGCGGGCCGTAATAATGAAACGTGCGCATGCCGCGGCCGGTCACGCGTCCCACCTCGATGATGTCGTGCGGTGAGAGGGCGGCGCCGAGCTCTTCCTCGATTTGCTGGAGCGTGCGGTACTCGTCCTGGCCGGTCATGCCGTGCTCGTCGGGCCGGCGCAGTGCCACTGCGATCGTGTAGGCCGACGGCTTGTCGGGCAAGGGGGCGCGCTCGCGCAGGCCCAGATCGACCGCGACCGAGATCGGTGCGCCTTCCATGCGGGCGAAGTACGAGGACCAGTCTGCCATGGGCTCCCTTTTCCCCGAAGGCGGCCAGCTACGCTCCCCGAAAGTCCCCGCCCGGAGGAATTTTTCATGCGCTTAACGCCTTTTGCCGCCCTCGCCTTAGCGGCGGCCCTTTGCGCCCCCGCGCTGGCCGCGCTCAACGTCGGCGCCCCGGCTCCCAACTTCAAAGCGCAAGCCTCGCTGGGCGGAAAAGAGTTCGCCTTCGATTTGGCAAGCGCGCTCAAGAGCGGGCCTGTCGTGCTGTACTTCTATCCGGCGGCGTTCACCACGGGCTGCACTATTGAAGCCCACGCGTTTGCCGATGCCATGGATCAGTTCAAAGCGCTGCACGCGACCGTGATCGGCGTTTCGCACGACACGATTGGCACGCTCGACAAATTCTCGGTGAGCGAATGCCGCAGCAAGTTTGCCGTCGCTGCCGATCCTACGCTGAGCGTCGCCAAGGCGTACGATGCGGTACTCCCGCAAAATCCGTCCTATGCAAACCGCACGTCGTACGTGATCGCGCAAGACGGCAAGATTATCTCGGTGCTCACGGATCTTTCGCATCCCGAGCAGCACGTGCAAAACGCGCTGACGGTGCTGCGGGGCCTTAAGCCACCGTCTCGTCCGTAAAGAGCTTCGTTTGATTGGCGCGCGTCTTGCGCGCCTCGGCATCGAGCGCGGTGATCTCGCGCGGCGCCGTCTCGATGGCGGAGAGTTCGGTCAGGTCGGCGTCGGGCAGTGAGGCCAGTTCTTTGATCTTGCGCCCCTGCGGCAGCACGCGGCTCTCCATGGAGCCCACGGCTTTGTTGTAAGCTTCCGTGGCCTTCTGCAAACTGGCGCCGATGTTGGAGAAGTGCGCGACGAAACCGCGCATGCGGTCGTACAAAACGCGAGCTGCTTCGGCGATCTTTTTCGCGTTTTCTTCCTGAGCGCGCTGTTGCCAGCCGAGCGCGTAGGATCGCAGCAGCGCCATCAGCGTGAGCGGGCTTGCGATATAAACGCTTTTGCCGGCGCCGTACTCGATAAGATCGGGGTTCTCTATGCAGGCCGAGCTCAGGAACGCTTCGCCCGGGACGAACATCACCACAAAGTCGGCCGAGCCGTCGGCGCGCTGGTAGCACTGCGTTTGGAAAGCGCATCCACGTGCGATTTGAAAGCCGCGGCATGCAAGCGCAGTTTCTCGCGGCGCGATACCTCGTCCGGCGCTTCGAGCGCCTCCAGATAGGCGTTGAGCGGAACTTTTGCGTCCACAAAGATCTTGGCGTTCCCCGGAAGGCCTACCGTGAGGTCGGGGCGTCCTCGCTCGTCCCCGGTATCGAACGTCACCTGTTCGTCGTAATCGCAGTACGGCTCCATGCCCGCCAGCTCCACGACCCGCCGCAGTTGCACCTCGCCCCATTTTCCGCGCGTCGTCGGATTACGCAGCGCCGAGGTAAGATTCGACGCGGCGGCTTCCATTTTACCGCTGCGCTCGATGAGTCCGGTGATCTGCTCGCGCAGGCCCTCGTACGCGCCGATGCGGTCTTTCTCTATGGCTTTGACCATCGTGTCGAATTCGGAGAGCTTACGCTCTACCGGCGAGACAACGGCGGAGAAGCGTTCGTTCGCGAGCGCCAAGAACGATTCGCGCTGCATCTGTGCGATGCGCGCATTGGTTCCCAGCAACAGCCACATGCCGATCGCGCCGGCGGCAACGCCGGCAAACAATGCGAGAACTACCCATACGGAGATCACGGGTGGTTCTTCGCCGTCACCCGGTCAAATACTTGGTGAAAAACGCGATGGTCCGTTTCCAGCCGTCTTCCGCGGCGCTCTCCACATACGATTCGCGCGTGTGATCGAAGAATGCGTGACCCGCTTGCGGATACTCCACGATGTCGTTCGGTACGCGCAATGCCGCTTTGAATTCGCGCACCCCATCGGCCGGAATGCCCGTGTCTTTTTCCCCGAAATTGCCTTCGATCGGAATGCGCACGGACGCCGCGTCCACGCCGGCAACCTTTCCATACCAAACGGCGTCCGCGGAAAAGACATCCGCGTTGTCGATTGCCTGCCGCAGCGCGATGCCGCCGCCCATGCAAAAACCCGTGATGCCGATCTTCCCGTGCGGGTGCTGCTCTTTGAGCCAAGCCGCCGCCGCACGCAGATCGCTGTCAACCTGGGGCGCCTTGAGCGCTTGAGCGAACGGAATGAAGCGCTTGAAGTCGCTCGTGTTATCGCCGCTGGGCGCCCCCTCGCCGGCATACAAGTCCGGCGAAATCGCGGCAAAGCCGGCCTTTGCAAAGCGCCGCACCGTGTCGCGGATCGATTCGTCGACGCCCCAGACGTGCATCACCACCACGACGCCCGGCGTCTGCGGGCCTGCATTCCGCGGTGCGGCGGCGTAAGCGGGAACCTCAACGCCGGAGCGTTGCAGGTTCACGTGCGTCACCGCTATCTGCGGGTCGTCTTCCGCAACGCTGTGCGTCGCGACCGCAGCTTGCGCGACCGTCGCGCCGACCGCCGCACCGGCCGCTAATCCCATAAAATGCTTGCGTTTGATTTTCAGCATATCCGCCTCCCGTGGCAGGCATATTGGAAGCAAGGATGCCGGCACCTTGCGCGTTAAGGGTGGCTTCTCCCCACGCTCGTCCGGAGGCGGTATGAATCGCGGCACGTTCTTGGCTTCTTCGGTTTCGCTGGCCGCGCTCGCGCAGGCACCGGCGGCCGCCCAAACGATTCCTGGCGGCACGCACTACGTGGAGCGCGCAGCAGACTTCAATCCGGCGGCGTTCGCCGCAGCCGTCAATCGCGGAGATGTTCGCATGGTCTGGGAACAAGTGGCGTTCCATCCGCAAGTACTCGCCAACGTCAAGAACGCGCTCAACGGGCTGCAGTTCGGATTCGGTCATCAGCCCGCGCAGATCGCCATGGCGATGGCCAACCACGGTGCCTCCAGCGTCTATGCGTATACGGACGCCTTATGGAGCAAATACCGCTTGGCGGACGCGCTCAAATTGAAGGATGCGGCCGGAAATCCGGTTACGTCGAATGTCTTCCTCTCGCCGCCCAAGCCGGTCGATGCGCACGCCGATCCGGACTCGGCAAATAGTTTGTATCAAGACACGTCGGTCCAAACGCTGCAGGCGCGCGGTGTCGTCTTCTTGACCTGTCACACCGCGGTGGAAGAGCAGTCGCGGATGCTGGTGCAAGGCGGCTATGGACCAGCCGGCATGACTGCGAGCGAGGTTGCGGCAGATATTCTAACGCATTTGATCCCCGGCGCGATCGTGGTCCCCTCGATGGTCGCAGCAATTGCGGTGCTGCAGCAGCGTCACCATTATGCCTACATCACGCCGACGTTTGCATGAAGCGGCCCGCTATGCTCGCGGCGGCATGCGCGGCTGTATGTCTGAGTGCGTGCTCCGCGTCCGCGCCGGCGTCTGAGAGGCCGGCGGCCGGCGCACCGAACGCGGCGGTAAGCAGTTTGATCGGCTACGGCCGCACGCTGATCGTGAGTACGCGCCGGCGCATGGCGCCGTATGTCGGGGCAAACATGGACTGCGCGGCGTGCCACATCAACGCGGGAACCCAAGCCCGCGGCGGCAGTTTTGCGGGCACCGCGGCGAGCTTTCCGCAATGGAATCAACGCGCGCATCGCGTCATCGCGTTGCAGGACCGGATCGCGGAATGCTTTTTGTACAGCATGAACGGCCGCCCGCCGGCGTATCAAAGCCGCGAGATGGAAGCGATCGCAGCCTATATTACGTCGCTCTCCCAAGGCGTCAAACTGGGCAGCAAACCCGATCCGGCGGTAGCGCTGGCAAGCATTACTTTACCGTATCCCAATCCCGCGAACGGCGCGGCGTTGTACGCGCAGAAGTGTTCGGCGTGCCACGGAGCGCAAGGAGCGGGGAGCGCGGTATATCCGCCGCTCTGGGGCGCACATTCGTTTAACGATGGAGCGGGGATGCACCGCGTGCGCACGATGGCGGGATTTATTCGCTACAACATGCCGCAGAACGCGCCGGGAACGCTGAGCGACCGGCAGGCGTTCGACATTGCGGCCTTCGTCCTCGCGCACCCGCGGCCGAAGTTCGTCAAGACCCGCCTCATCGCATTTCCACCGGCGCGCGCCGATTATTTCTAGCTTGCGGGCTTGGTGGGCCGTCCCCGGCCTGTTGTTATGCGCCCTGGTTGCCGCAGTCGCGTACGCGCTTGGAGTTGCCGCGCCGCTGGTCGGCGCGCCGGTGTTCGCCATCGTGCTGGGCGCGTTGGTGGCGCTCGCGCGCAAACCTTGGGCGGTGTTCGTGCCCGGCATTAAGATCGCCGGGCGCAATGTCTTGCAGCTTTCCATTGTCGTGTTGGGCGCAACCCTGCAATTGCACGCCGTTATTCAGGGTGGTGCGCAGTCGCTGCCGGTCCTGCTTGGAACGGCGGCTATCACGCTTGTTGCCGCAGTCGTGTTCGGCAAACTCCTCGGCATCGAACAAGATCTGCGCCGCTTGCTGGGCGTGGGAACGACGATCTGCGGCGGTTCGGCGATTGCCGCGCTCTCAAGCGTTATTGCGGTTGGTGAAACGCAAGTTGCTTACGCTATATCGACGGTGTTCTTGTTCAATCTTGCGGCGGTGCTGACGTTTCCATGGATCGGCCACGCGCTCAGGCTCTCGCAGCATGCGTTCGGGTTGTGGGCCGGCACAGCGATCAACGACACCTCTTCCGTGGTTGCTGCGGGGTACAGTTACGGACGTGTTGCCGGCGATCATGCGGTCATCGTCAAACTGACGCGCACATTGCTAATCGTGCCGCTGGTCGCGTTTTATGCGGGCAAGCGCGTGTGGCGCGCGCGCGGCATTCAGAGCGTTCCTTGGATGCGCATCATCCCGTGGTTCGTGCTGTGGTTCGTGGCGGCCGTGGCCGTGAATTCTGCGGGCCTCATACCCGCTGCTGCGCACGGGGCCATTGCGAAGTGCGGCTTACTGCTGATCGTGCTTGCGCTTGCGGGTGTCGGCCTGAGCGTGGATGCACGGTCGATCCGCGCAGCGGGCGCGCGCCCGTTACTGCTGGGATTCTTGCTGTGGCTAACGATCGCGGTCAGCAGTCTGCTAATCGCGCACTTCACGAACGCTTCTTAAGCGTACGTGTCCACGTGGCGGCCGATGCCGCGCGCGTTGAACCAACGCACTAGGGCGGTGCGGTGCACGGTGCGCAGCAGGCGGGCGGGTCGCGCGATGGCGGCTGGTGAGGTGAGAGCGAGGGTGCGCATAGGGAAGCCCCTTATACCCGCGCTCCCCCTTGGCGGAAACGTTCGATGACGTGTCTGCGAAATTGTTCCACGAGCGGGGGCTGGTAACGGCCTGCTTCCCACAGCAAGCCGATGCTTCGTTTGCAGGTCGGTTCCGTTATGCGGAGCAGCGGGGGCGAGCTTTCAGCCGCCGACGCAGGAGCGGGAATGATCGCAACCCCCAAACCGACGGCAACCAAACTGCGCAGCGTCGCAATTTCTTCGCCCTCGAAAGCGATCTTCGGCACGAACCCCGCTTGCGCGCAGAATTGATCCGTGAGCGTTCGCAGACCGTACCCTTCGCGCAAACAGACGAATGTCTCGTCGCGAAGCTGCGCGAGGCGCACGTTTTCCGCCCCGCGAACCGGTGATCGTGGGGAACCGCCAAGAACAATTCTTCCGATCCAAGGGCGATGGTTTCGATGCGGTCGCTGCTTTGCGGCAGCGGAGAAACCAGCGCGAGATCGACATCGCCGGCTTCCAGTTCGGCCAGGATGATGTGCGAGGCGTTTTGCAGCAGACTGAAAACGCGCGCGCGGATGATCGGCGCGAAAGCTTGCAATGAGATCGGGAACGACGCTCGCTCCCAGCGCGTGGGCGAACCCGAATGCGACCACGCCCGCATCGCGATCGGCAAGGTCGCCCAGCTCGCGCCGCCCTTCGTGCAACGCTGAAAGCGCGCGCTCGACGTGCCGCAAGAACGCCGCCCCGTAGCGGTTCAAACGTACCGAGCGGCCGCGATGGTCGAAGAGCGGGACGCCCACCTCGCGCTCCAGCCGGGCGACGGCGCGGCTGAGCGCCGGTTGGGTCATCCGCAGTTCCTCCGCCGCCTGGGTGACGTGCTGGGTGCGGGCAACGGTGCGGAAGTATTCGAGTTGCTGAACATCCATGCCGGAGTATTCATGCCTTCGACGACATAAATCATGCCGCTTTTCGGCATTGGCGGACACGAGGCCAAGGGGATACAATGAGGTAGCGCCGCCATCGCCAAAGGAGTGTCCGTGCCCGAAACGCTTGCGCAAGTCACCCTGCCCGAGATGGGCGAGTCCGTCACCGAAGGCTCCATTGTCGAATGGCGCAAGAAGGTCGGCGACTTCGTGACCGAGGGCGACCCGCTGGTCGAAGTGACCACCGATAAGGTCGACGTCGAAGTTCCCGCGACCGCGAGCGGCATCTTGAAAGCCATCGTCGCCGCGGAGGGAGCAACCGTTGCGGTCGGCGCCGTCTTGGGCGAGATCGACACGGCGGCAAGCAACCCGGACGGGATTCCGGCTGCTGCTGCTCCATCGGCACCGGCCGTCCCGCGCGAGCCGCGCATCGTTACGGTGACGCTTCCCGAGATGGGCGAGTCCGTGACCGAAGGCAGCATCCTCGAATGGCAAAAGCGCGAAGGCGATCCGGTGAACGAGGGCGATCCCATCGTCAACGTTACGACCGACAAAGTTGACGTTGAAGTTCCGGCAACCGCGACCGGCGTGATCGCAAAAATTGTAGCGGCGGAGGGCGCTACGGTTCCCGTCGGCGCGCCGCTGGCAGAGATCGACGCGAACGCAGCGCCGCCGGCAAACGGCAAACGCCCGCCGCAAGCCCAGCCGCCGGCGCTTCCCACGGTCCAGCCTGCGCGCAACGGCTCGGAGCACAATGCATCGCCGCAAGCCCAGCGCGTCGCGCGCAAACTGCAAGTTGACATCAATCGCGTGAACGGCAGCGGCCCGCAAGGCCTTGTGCTCCGCGCCGACGTCGTTGCGCAAGCGCCCTCGCTGCCCAAGATCTCCGGCGCGGGCGCAGCGGGCGCGCAGCCTGCATTGCCGTTGCCTGCCGGCGCAACGATCGTTCCGCTCAAGGGACCGGCCGCAGCACTCATCGGCTACATGGAGCAGAGTCTAACCATTCCGACCGCGACCAGTTTCCGCACGCTGGCAGTCGAGACGATGGATATGCGGCGCAAGGAAGTTAATGCGGCGCTCGCAGCGGCCGGGCGCAGCGAAAAAGTTTCGTTCACGCACATCATCGCGTACGCACTCGTTCGCGCGGCGCACGAGCTGCCGTTCATTACCGCGCATTTCAGCCGTCAGGACGACAAACCGGTGCGCGTCGAGCCGGGCATTCATCTTGGATTAGCCGTCGACTCGCAGCGCAAAGACGGATCGCGATTCTTAGTCGTTCCGGTGATCAAAGATGCCGGAGCGCTCGATTTCCTCGCATTCCGCGGCAAGTACGAAGAGCTTGTCGCCAAAGCGCGTGAGAACAAACTCGCCGCAGACGATTTGCAAGGCGCTTCGTTTACGCTGACCAATCCGGGCGGCATCGGAACGGTCGCTTCGGTCCCACGATTGATGGCGGGGCAAGGCGCGATCATTGCCGCCGGCGCCATCGGCTATCCGCCGGGGTTCAACGAGGCGGCGATCAAAGCGATGGGCATCGGCAAGATCATGCAGATGACGTCCACTTACGATCACCGCGTCATTCAGGGCGCGCAGTCCGGCGAATATCTCAAGCGCGTCGACGAACTGCTGCAAGGCAAAGACGATTTTTACGGTACGCTGTTTGCCTCGTTCGGATTGCAAGCCAAGGCGGCCCCGGCGGAAATGCCGCAGCGCTCCGCGGCCACGGTAGCGGGCGAGGCGAAACCCGACACGATCTCCGACGACATGCTGCGCGCCGTTGCGGCCGGCATGGCGATCGTTGCGGCGTACCGCACCCACGGGCATTTGGCTGCGACCCTCGATCCGCTTGGAACGCCGCCTATCGGCGATCCCTCGCTCGAGCCGGCGAACTGGGGGCTCACGCCGTCGCTGCAATCCGCAATTCCCTCATCCGTGCTGCGCGTCAAAGTTCCGGGCGATACGCTCGCCGACGTGCTGCCCCGCCTGCGCGAAACGTATACACTCGACGATCGCATACGAAGTGGAGCACATCTCCAACACCGAGCAGCGCGAATGGCTGCGCGACGTGATCGAATCGGGCAAACATAAAGTGGCACTCGGTGCCCAGGGCCAGATCGAGACTGCTGCGCCGGCTCACCTGCGCCGAAGCGTTCGAGCGTTATCTGCGCAAGACGTTCCTGGGACAAAAGACCTTTTCGGGCGAGGGACTCGATGTCGTGGTTCCGATGCTGGAAGAAGCGCTCGACATTCTTGCGGGCGAGGGAACCGGCAATGCCGTGCTGGGCATGGCACACCGTGGGCGCCTGGCGACGATCGCGCATGTCGTGAACATGCCGTACGAAGAGATTCTTGCGGAGTTCGAAGCGGCCAATCAGCGCGGCGAGGTCGGACGCGACGACGTCACCGGCGATGTTAAATACCATCACGGTGCCACCGGCACGTACAATGCGGCGGGGGGCGGCATCGTGCGCGTGACGCTGGCAAATAATCCCAGCCATCTTGAAGCGGTCGATCCGGTGGTTGAAGGCGCAACGCGCGCCATGCAAACGGATCACACGCAACGCGCTCCGGTGCTGGATGCGCGCAAAGCCGCGCCGATTCTCATTCACGGCGATGCCGCATTCATCGGCCAAGGTATCGTCGCCGAAGTTTTCAATCTGCAGTCGCTCGCGGGATATCAAACCGGCGGCACGCTGCACATCATCGCCAACAATCAAGTCGGCTTTACGACCGATCCCAAGGATGGGAGATCGACGCGCTACGCATCGGACCTTGCCAAAGGCTTCGACGTGCCGATCATCCACGTGAACGCCGATGACGTAGAAGCGTGTACGTGGGCGGTGCATCTGGCGCTGGAGTTCCGGAAAACCTTCGGCCGAGACGTGCTGCTGGACGTCATCGGCTACCGCCGCTTCGGTCACAACGAACAGGACGAGCCCGCGTATACGCAGCCGGAGATGTACGACCGCATCAAGTCGCATCCCAGCGCGCGCGAACTGTACGCAAACAAACTGATCGCCCAAGGCGTCATTGCAAAGACCGAAGCCGAGGATTTGGTCACGCAAGCCACCGCTCGTCTTCAGGAAGCGCATAAGTCCGTGAAGGGCGAGAACAAGCACGATCTGGCCGGCATGCTCGCAAAACTCACGCCGGTGAACGTAGACGCGGCCGGTGTCGTTAAGGTAGACGAGCAGCAGTTGCGCACCTGGAGCGATGATTTAATCGCGGTCGAAGGCGAGTTTACCGTCAATAAGAAACTCGCCGGTCAATTCGAGCGCCGCAAAACGGGCATCAGCGAGCGCGGCGTCATGGACTGGGGCATGGCGGAATCCTTGGCGTTCGCGTCACTGCTTGCGGGTGGGACGCCGGTGCGCCTGACCGGCCAGGACACGGAGCGCGGAACGTTCAGTCACCGTCACGCCGTGCTGCACGATCCGCAAACGGGCGCGCGCTACGTTCCGCTGCAGCATCTGCAGTCATCGCAGGCATCGTTCGAAATACATAACAGCCCGCTCTCGGAATATGCATGCTTAGGGTTCGAATACGGCTACAGCGCAAGCGTTCCAAAGGCGCTCGTGCTCTGGGAAGCGCAGTTCGGCGACTTTAACAACGGCGCGCAGATCATCATCGACCAATTCATCGCTGCGGGACAGGCAAAGTGGGGACAGACGGCGCGTCTGACCTTGCTGCTGCCGCACGGCTACGAGGGCATGGGACCCGAACATTCCAGCGCGCGCTTAGAGCGCTTCCTGCAGCTCGCGGCCGAAGGGAATCTGCGCGTCGCCAATCTCTCGAACGCCTCAAACTACTACCACTTGCTTCGCCAGCAGGCCACGATGCCGCAGCCCGTTCCGCTGGTGATCATGACGCCCAAATCGCTGCTGCGCCAAGAGATCGCGGGCGGGCGTCTAGATGAGATGGCAAACGGCAAGTTCCGGCCGGTTATCGACGATCCCAATGTCAAGGACAAGGCGGCCGTGGAACGCTTGATCCTGTGCACCGGCAAGATCTACCACGATCTCACGCAGCACGAGCTCTACGGCGCGATGGAGAAAACGGCAATCGTGCGCATCGAACTGCTCTCACCGTTGCCGTACACGCAGATCAACGACATTATCGCTACCTATCCCGCGCTCAAGAAATTGGTGTGGGTGCAAGAAGAGCCCAAGAACATGGGTGCGCGCGCCTACGTGCGCCGCCGCCTGATCGAACGCATGCAGGATGTCCTGGAAATCGACTACGTCGGGCGGCCCTACCGCGCATCGCCCAGCGAGGGGTATCCGGGCGCGCACGCGGTCGAACAGGAGCGCTTGATCAAAGAAGCGCTCACCGAATAGTGGCCACGCCGCGCAGCGAGCAGTACGAGCGCGGCGAGAAGTTGCTGCGCAAAATCGACGGCGATCGCGTTGCCGACCACCTCATCGAGCGATACGCACAGCTTGCACCGGATTTCACGCGTTACCTTATCGAGTTTGCGTTCGGCGAGATCTGCGCGCGAGGGCGATCTGCGTGCGCGCGAGTTAGTTGCGATCGCATCGCTGGCGACGATGGGTGGCTGCGACCCGCAGTTGGAGACGCATCTGCATGGTGCGTTCAATGCGGGCTGCAGCGAGCACGAAGTCGTCGAGGCCGTGATGACCCTTATCCCCTACATCGGTTTTCCCAAGGCACTTAACGCCATGGCGATGCTCAAACGCGTGGTGGACAAACGCGCCGGCGCTACTCCATGAGTTTCATCATAAAGTAGGTCCATCCAAGGGCCGTGGTTTGCGCGCCCTCTCTAAGATTTGCACCTGCTCCGTGCCCGCCCTCAGTCACCTCGTAATAGAGATACGGAACGTGCATGGCCGCCAGCTTCGCGGCGAATTTGCGCGCGTGCTGCGGACCGACGCGATCGTCTTTGGTCGTCGTCCAGATGAACGGCTCGGGATACGCTACGCCCGCACGCAGATTTTGATACGGCGAGATCGAGGCAAGAAACGCGCGCTCGGCGGGAACCGAAACGCTGCCGTATTCGCCCACCCATGATGCGCCCGCTTGAATCTGCTCGAAGCGCATCATATCCAGCAGCGGCACTTCGATCTGCACCGCGTTCCACATCTCGGGATGCTCGGTAAACTCCACGCCCATGAGCAAGCCGCCGTTCGAACCGCCGACGATCCCCAGATGACGAGGGCTTGTGATCTTGCGCCTGACGAGATCTTTGCCGACGGCGTAGAAGTCGTCGTAGATTCGCTGACGGTGCGTCTTGAGGCCCGCTTCGTGCCACGCCGGCCCGAACTCGCCGCCGCCGCGAATGTTGGCCAGCACGAACACGCCGCCGCGCTCGAGCCACAGCTTGCCCGTGGTGCCGGAATATGAAGGCGTCTCCGAGATTTGAAAGCCGCCGTAGGCATTCAGCACGGTGGGATTGGCGCCGTTGAAGCGCATGTTCTTCGGGCGCACGATGAAGTAGGGAATCTTCGTGCCGTCGCGCGAGGTCGCTTCGTGCTGTTCCACGATATCGTTGGAGGCATCGAACTGATCCGGAAGCGCCTTGATCTTCGCGGGCGCGCCGCCGGCTGCATCGGTAGCGTAGAGCGAGGTCGGCGTGAGGAAACCGCGGACATCCACGAAAGCAAGGTCGTTCTGGAGGTTCGTATCGCTAATGTCGACCGAGACGTTGTCGGGAAGCGCGAGCTGCCGCTTCGTCCACCCGCCTGCGCTTCGCGGCGCAAGCGCGAACGCGCGGCCGCGCACGTTTTGGTAGACGGTCATCAGCAAGCCGTTCTTCGTGGGCGCGACACTGCCGATCGATTCGCGCGGACCGGGCGCATAGACGAGCGAGGGGTGCGGATGAGCCGGATCGGCAAGCGTCGCGTCCAACGGAAGCGCTACAAGCGAACCTTGTGCAAATGTTTTTCCGCCGGCATTCCAGTCCTCGTTGAGCGATATCAGCAGGCGCCCGTCCACCAAACCGCTGATGTCGGCTTTTTGCGGGACGTTGAGCTGCTGCAAGCCTGTGCTTTGCAGCACGCGATACTCGCTGGTGAAAAACGAGACGCCGCGCCGCAGAAAAACGACCTGATGTCCTTGCCCGTCGCGCACGGTGTTCGGATCGACGCTGACGTCGCTTTTCGTGCCGCGATACACCTCGACGGCTGATGCGAGCGGCTGGCCGCGCTGGAGCCGCTTAACGATGTATGGATAGCCCGAAGCGGTGAGATCGCCCGGCGCCCACTCGCGCGCGACGAGCAGCGTATCGGAATCGATCCAAGCCGTGTTTTGTTTCCCGCGCGGCAGAATGAAGCCGTTCGTGACGAACCTCTGCGAGGTAAGGTCGAACTCGCGCATCGTCACCGCGTCTTCGCCGCCGTCGGAGAGCGAGATCAGGCAGCGGGTTTGCGCCGGTTCCACGCAGTCTGCGCCCTTCCAGACCCAGTTCGCATGTTCGCTCTTGGCGAGCGCGTCCAGGTCGAGGACGGTTGTCCACGACGGTGAAGCGGTGCGGTAACTGCGCAGCGAGGTGCGGCGCCAGATGCCGCGCACGTGCGCTGCGTCCTGCCAAAAATTGTAGATCGATCCGTTGATGTATTGGGGATACGGAATGCGCCCGACGGCTTGGTTGATCTTCAATGCCTGTGCGTACAGCGCGGCATAGTTCGGATCGTGTTCCAGGACCGGAAGCGAGCGCGCGTTCTGCGCGTGCACCCAGGCCATGGCGCGCGGACCGTCTTTATCTTCAAGCCAGAGAAACGGGTCGGCGCCCCCGGCGAAACCGGGGGGCGCCTTGGCAACGGTGCGTTGCGCGGCTTGCCCCGAAGCAGCGCCGGCAAACAGCGGTGCGTTCGCTAAAAGCATACAGGCCGCCAGAAGCGCAGATAGCGTTTTCATATCAGGTCCTTTCATCGAACCGGGAAACGAGCTCCTCAATTGTCCCGGCGCTGTAAAAAAGTTCGCGCCCGGAGTCGGGGACGAACCCCTCGCGGCCGAACTTCGCGAAGAGTGCCAGCAAGTCGTCGTAGTAGCCGTCCGCGTTGAGCAACCCTATCGGCTTGTCGTGAATGCGCAGCTGCGCCCACGTAAGGATCTCGCAGAATTCATCCATCGTTCCGTATCCGCCCGGAATGGCGATAAAGCCGCTGCTGAGCTCGGCGATGAGCGCTTTACGTTCGTGCATACTCTCCACGACGTGCAACGCCGTTAGGCCGGCGTGGGCGATCTCTTTGGTCATCAGTTGACGCGGAATGACGCCGGTGACCTCGCCGCCACGCTCCAGGGCTGCGTCGGCGAGGATGCCCATCAGCCCGACGCGTCCGCCGCCATAAACGATACCAATATTCTGCGCAACGAAAAACGCGGCAATGCCGCGCGTTAGCCGGGCATAGCGGTCGCTGTGCCCGGTTCGCGCACCGCAAAAGACCGCGAGCCGCCGTTCGATCATACGCGTGAATTGGCGGGGCCGCTACCCGCGCCTGCCGAACGCGCCCCACGTGAAGAATCGGGTCCCGGACGACGGCGTCGTGCGCGTCTTTCGCGAACGCCGCCGTGCGAGTACCGTCTGCGTGGTGACCGGTCTGCCCGCCGGCGACCTTGAGGAAACGGCAAAAGCGCTTAAACGCCTGTGCGGAACGGGCGGAACGGCCAAGAACGGCGTTGTGGAAATCCAAGGCGATCACCGCGAAACGATCGTCGGCTTTCTTGCCGCGCAGGGACGAACCGTCAAAAAGGCCGGCGGTTGATGCGCGGCGCGCGCGTCGTCGTTGTTGCGGCCGCCCTTTTCGCCATTGTTTATATCGCGCTCGATTTCAACAAACTGTTCGCGCTTCGCTACGGGGCGGACACCGGAACGTTTCTGCAATTTCTCGTCAATGAAGCGCACGGACGCGGATCGTGGAACAACGCCGAGTACCGTCCGCACCTTCAGGTCCACGATTCCTGGATTCTGCTTGCGTTCACTCCGCTCTTCGCGCTTTTTCCGTACGCGCAGACGCTGCTCGTCCTGCAAGTGCTCGCAATCGCGGGCGCCTCGGTTGTGCTGTTCGCGTTTGCGCGCTCTTGCGGCGCAACGGCACGCGGCGCGAGCATTGCGGGCATCGCGTATCTCCTCTCGCCGAGCGCGCAGGGTATTGCGTACGGCAACTTTCTGGAAAACGTCTTCGTCCCGCTCGCTGCGTTTCTTGGCGCGCTGGCCGCACGCAAGCGCTCTTTGGTTGGCGCGTTACTCGCCGCGCAAATCTTACTGGGGCTCAAAGAAGACGAGGCGCTGTTCTTACTGTGGTTCGGCGCCGCATGCGCGCTTTGGTGGGACCGTCGCATCGGCATTGCCGTCTGCGCGCTCGCGTTCGTCAACGGTGCGGCCTTCGTGCTGTACGAGCGTCTGAGCGGCGTGCATCCCTCGATTCCCACGTACGCGCTGCACGTGGACGATCCGTTACTCAAAGTTGCGTTCTTTGCCGCGCTCATCGCGCCGTTCGCCTTTGCCCCGCTCTGGCTTGGACGCCCGCTGCTGCTGGGCGCTCCGCTCGTGGCGGAACTAATCTTCAACCGCCCCTGGGCCTACCCGATTGCGCGCATCGGAACGCACTGGACGGCGCCCGTCTTCGCCGCCGCCGCCGTCGCGTCGGCGTATGTGATTGCAAAGCGCCCGCGCTTTGCAACGGCAATGCTTGCCTGTTCCATCCTTTGCGCGTTGACGATCAATGATACGGTGCTGAAGATCGGCCGCTGGCCGTATGTTGTCGACTGGAAGGCCTTCACAGCTGCCGCGGCGCTTCGCGATCGGAAAGAGAGTGTGCTGATAGCGCGGCACAACGAGGGCATCTACGCGGTTGCAGCAGCGAATCCGCACGCGATGCTTGCCCGCTACAACGCAAGGGAACAGGGCTATTGTCCGGCCTACGATACGAATGCCACGGCTTTTTTTGCCTCGTTGCGCATCCGAACGTGGCCCGCACACGTTACCCTGTGCGATGGAGTTCCGGTACGAAGACCTTAGCTGAGCCACCTGGTCCGGGCATGTGGCAGACGTACCGCCGCTTGCGCGCCACTCCTTTACGCGAATTTCCGACGTATCTGGCCGAGGTCGCCGCGCAGTACGGGTCGGTAAGCACCTTCCGCGTTCCATGGAAGCGGTTTTATTTTGTAAATGAGCCCGGTGCCATCCGAGACGTCTTGGTCACGCATCAGCATTGTTTCACCAAATCGGAGGGCACGCACGCCATGCGGGAACTCTTGGGCGAGGGCCTGGTGACGAGCGAGGAACCGCTGCACCGGCGCATGCGCCGCATCGTTCAGCCGGCATTTCACAAAGCGCGCATTGCGGGTTATTTGGAGACGATGCAGCAGTACGCCGAGGCATGGCAACCGCCTTCGGGCGTTTTCGATATGCACGCCGAGATGATGGAGCTCACGCTGCGCATCGCCTCCAAGACGCTGTTCGGCGTGGACGCAGGCGAAGAAGCGGACCGCGTCGCGGGCGCACTGCACGAGGTCGTGACGATCTTCCCCGATGTTCTCGGACCATTCGGCGCCATAAAACGGCGTTTGCCGTTCGGACCGAACCGCCGGTTTCGCAAAGCGCGTGCCGTCTTGGATTCTATCGTGATGCGCCTTATCGCCCAGCGCCGCGCAAGCGGCGAGGACCGTGGCGATGCGCTCTCGATGCTGCTGGCGTCGCGCGATGCCGATACGAACGAGGGCATGGACGACCGCCAAGTCCGCGACGAGGTCATGACGCTTTTTGTTGCCGGTCACGAGACGACCGCGAATGCGCTGACGTGGGCGTGGTTCATGCTGGCGAAGCATCCCGAATGCGCGGGGCGGTTGCGCTCGGAGCTGGCGGCCGATCCGCAGTCACCATATCTTGATGCGGTCTTGAACGAAACGATGCGGCTCTATCCGCCGGTGTGGATCCTGGGGCGCGATGCAGCGGCGGAAGTGGAAATCGGCGGGGCGCGCATTCGCAAGGGTTCTACCGTGTTGGTCAGTCAGTCTGTGGCGCACCGGTCGGCAGCGGTCTTCGAACGTCCGGATGAATTCATTCCTGAAAGGTGGCTCACCATGGCCGAGTTGCCGCCATTTGCGTTTTTCCCATTCGGCGGCGGAGCGCGCAAGTGCATCGGCGACCGGTTCGCGTGGAACGAAGCGCGCATCGAATTACGCACGCTCGCACAGCGGTTTCACTTTGAACTTGACACGCCGGGCCGTGAGGTCGTCCCCGAGCCGATCATCACGCTGCGGCCGCGGGGCCCGCTGCCGATGCGCGCCATCAAGCAAAGGAGTGAACCGGGAATGAACAGGGATCAATTTCGCCTCGATCACGTTCAACTTGCGATGCCCGCCGGCGAGGAAGCTGCGGCACGCACGTTTTACGTTACGGTGCTGGGATTAGAAGAAGCGGCAAAGCCGGCGGAGCTGGCTGGGCGCGGCGGAACTGGTTCCAAAGCGGACCGGTAAGCATCCACCTCGGCGTGGATCCGGGCTTTGTCCCTGCCAAGAAGGCGCACCCGGCGCTGCGGTGCGCTCACTACGACGCGCTTCTTGAGCGGCTAGCCGCCCACGGCGTCGCGATTACCCCGGACACCATCCCGTTCCAGGGAAAACGGCATGCCTATATCGCCGATCCGTTCGGGAACCGCATCGAGCTCATCGAATCCTAGGGGTACAGCCCGCGAAGTGCGGTCGCTTCGGCGACGCGGCTGACGGCAACGACGTACGCACCGCGGCGCATGTCGATCTTCATCCGGCTCGCGGCTTCGTGCGTCTCGCGAAATGCGCGCGTCATTTTTTGCTTGAGACTTGCATTGATCTCGTCTTCTTCCCAGAAGTTGGCCTGCAGATCCTGAACCCACTCGAAATAGGAAACCGTCACGCCGCCGGCATTGGCCAGAATGTCGGGCAGCACCATGATGTCTCGCTTGAAAAGAATCGCGTCGGCTTCGGGCAACGTCGGGCCGTTTGCCGCCTCGGCAACGATCTTAGCGCGAATACGTCCGGCGTTGTCTGCCGTAATGACCTTCTCAAGCGCGGCCGGCACCAGCACTTCGCATTCCAGCTCCAACAGCGTCGCATTGTCCACGGGCTTGCCGCCCTTGAATCCGGACACCGATCCGCTTTTCTCTTTGTGCGCGATGACGGCTGTTATGTCGAGTCCGTCGGGATTTACCACGCCGCCGCGCGAGTCCGAGACCGCGATGATACGGTAACCGCGCTTGCTCATTAAATCCGCGGCGTGCATGCCGGCGTTTCCGAAACCTTGCACGGCAACGCGCGCGCCTTCGACCGGTATTCCTAACGTTTGCATGGCTTCATCGACGACGTACAAACAGCCGCGAGCCGTTGCTTTGTCGCGGCCCAGCGATCCGCCGATGGAGACGGGCTTGCCCGTCACCACGCCCGGAACCGAGTAGCCGCGCAGCATCGAATACGTATCCATGATCCACGCCATAATTTGCGGCGTAGTGTAAACGTCGGGCGCCGGAATGTCTTTCTCAGGGCCGATGATGATCGATATCTCGCTGGTGAAGCGCCGGGTGAGATGTTCGAGCTCTTTCATCGACATGGCCTTGGGATCGCAGATGACCCCGCCTTTACCGCCGCCGAACGGAATGTTGACCAGCGCACACTTCCACGTCATCCACATGGCAAGCGCCTTGACTTCGTCCAGGGTCACGTCGGGGTGAAAGCGGATGCCGCCCTTCGATGGGCCGCGCGAGAGGTTGTGCTGCACGCGGTACCCCTTGAACATACGAACCTTATCGTCGTCCATGTGCACCGGGACGGCAACCTCTAAAATGCGCTTGGGGTCGCGCAAGAATCCGTGGATGGAAGCGTCGAGCTTAATGAGTCCGGCAACGTCGTCGAGCTGGGCTTGCGCCATCTCCCAAACGTTTCGCGATGCCTGCACAGCGGAGCGGTCCAGTGACATAAGCACCTCCGCCGGAACTATGCTAGAACGAACTGCTCCTGGCCTGCGCCGGCCTCGTGCAGGGCCTGCGCAATCATCTGCTCCTGAATCTCCTTGACCGCCCAGCGGGCTTGCACCTCGGGCGCGAGGGCGTCGATGGGATCGAAGTACAGAAAGGCCTTCCCCGGCTTCACGCTCGGTGCTGCATAAACGGCGATGCCGTTCGCGCGATCGTAGTATTCGTAGCGTGTGCACGTCGCGTTTGCCGCCGCCGCCCGGCGCGTCGCACACGAACGTCGGACAGTTGAAGCCGGCCGTGCTGCCGCGCACGAATTTCTCGATGTCAACGGCGGTTTGGATGGTCGTGCGCAGCTCTTCCACGCCTTTGACCATGTCGTGCATGTACACGTAATACGGATGGACGTTGATGTAGCCCAAGCGTTTGACGAGCAGTTGCATGCGCTCGGGCGTATCGTTCACGCCGCGAATGAGAACCGACTGGTTGCGCACGAAGATGCCGCGCTCAAACAGCATCGCCATGGCGCGCTGCGAGATCCACGTGATCTCCTCGGGAGCGTTGAAGTGCGTATGCAGGACGACTTCCTTGCCCATCGTCCGCCCGCGATCGACCACCGAGGTAAGCGCGTCAAGCCATTCTTTGTGCGTAATGATCTTCATCGGCATGATTGCCGGCCCTTTGGTCGCAAAACGCATGCGGCGCACGTGCGGAATATCCAGCAGTGCGTTGCCGATCAGTTCGATATTTTTAGGCGCGAGTTGATAAGCATCGCCGCCGGAGATGACGATGTCTTCCAGTTCCGGGCGTTCCGAAATATATTTGAAGGCGTCTTCCCATTGCTTGGGCGTCTTGGCCAGCGACATCTTGTCGACGACGTCCGTGTCCGGGCCGATCGCGTACGAGCGCGTGCAGAAGCGGCAATACACCGGGCACGTGTTCAGCGGCAGAAAGAGCGCTTTATCGACGTACCGGTGCACCAAACCCGGAACCGGCGAGTCGTCCTGCTCGTGGAGCGAATCGAGCGTAAGCCGCGGATGATCGGGCAGCAGCGTGCTGCCCGCGGGAATGAACTGCCGCCGGACGGGATCGTTGTACGGGTCGCTCCAATCGATAAGAGAGAGCGCGTAAGGTGAAACGCGCACGGCCATCGGGGCGCGGTTGAACCCCTCCTCGGCATCCTTGATGAACTGCGGCGAGGCCAAATCCTTGATCGTTTCGAGCAGTTCCGCCGGCGTTTTCACGGCGTGTTTTTGCTGCCAGAGGTGGTCCAGGAACGTCGCCTCATCCACGTCGCGGTACGCCGGAACGTGGCGCCAGAACTCGCCTTGGCGCAGGTTCGCGTATTCAAACGTCTCGGGTTTAACGGCTGGTTTTACGTGTCCGTTCTGGTTCATGAGTGACCTCCGGCGTATTTCTCGTTGAAGTAGTCGTGGATGATCGGGTGATCGCGCAGCGTTTGCAGGGCCACTGCGGCGTGGTCTTTTGCGTAGCCGTTTCCGACGATCATGGTGACGTCTTTGCCTACGCCTTCAGCGCCGAGGGCCGCTGCGGTGAACGACGTGGACATCGAAAAGAAGTAAACGAGACCCTCGTCTTTGCAGCACAGGATCGATCCGAGCTCGGTGCCGGGAACGTTCACGCAGTTCACGACAAGATCGGCGAGCTCGAGGAACGATTGCCTCAAGTTTGGAACTCAGCGAGAGTGCATCGCGCGCGTCCGCTTCAATGAAATCGTCCACGATGCCCGAGCGCTGCAGCAGCGCGGCGCCGGCACTCGCTGCCGACGGAGCGGTGCCGATCACGCGGCCGCCTTCACCGGCGCATGCTTTTGCTTGCGCGCAGGCGAGGATGCCCGACTTACCGTCCGCCCCGATGACCATAACCGTCATTCCGGGCTTGACCATGCGCCGAACCTGCGCGGGAGCGCCGGCCACGTCCAACACCGCGAGGGCGACGTCGTCGCGGATATCACCGGGCAGCTTCGACCACAAGCCGGTGGAGAAAAGCACGGCTTTGCCGCGGATCCAGATGCGCCCCGTTGCCGGGTCAACTTTGGTAACCGACTCAATATAGAGCGGGGTGAGCGTGAGCGAAACGAGCGATGCAATACGATCGCCCGGCTGCAGGTCGATCTTTGCGCGCAGCTGCTCGCCGATCTTGAGCACACGGCCGATGAACATTCCGCCGCTGCCCGTTACCGGATTATGTTGCTTGCCACGCTCGCGCACGGTATTTACGACGTGCTCGCCGATGCGCTTGGGATCACCCCCGCAGTGATCGCTGATCTGCTTGAACGACGCCGAATCGATATTGAGCGTTTCTACGTCGCACAAGATCTCGTTCTCGAAAGCAACGGGCGTATTGTCGATCTTCCAACATGCTTGCGGCATGGAGCCGGGCGGATCGATCACGCGGTGTGTGCCGAGTGAGCAGACTTTGCGGCCGAATGCAATGCTCACGTGACGCTGATGCCTCCGCGTTCGAACGGCGAGGAGAGCACGATGGTCGTTTTCGTGCGCGCCATCCCCGGAACGGCTTTCAAGCGCGAGAGCAACTCGTCCAGGTGCGCGGTTGAGCGCGTCATAACTTTTAACACGAACGACTCCTCGCCCGCGACGCTGTGCACTTCCAATACTTCGGGCATTTGGGCAAGCGACTTGGTGAACGCGTCGTAGCCGCATTCGGGCGCCGTGTAGCAACTGACGAAGGCGATGAGCTCGAGGCCCAGCAGTTTGTTGTCCAGCGGCGCCGCATATCCGCGCACGTAGCCGCGGCCTTCGAGCCGTTTGACCCGATCGTGAACGGCCGGGGGGCGCAAGCCTACCAAGCAACCGAGCTCGGCAAATGTGGAGCGTGCGTTGCGCTGAAGGGCCTCCAGCAGCCGCAGGTCCAAATCGTCGAGTTCGCCGGATTCCACCGCGATATTCGCCCTTTTATCCATATGTACCAAGAAATCTTCGGTAAAAAGACTATAGCACCCTTCACTTGTTCGGACCTTAAGGCCGCAAACGAATCGGCGGCCTCCGGGTCGAAGGCCGCCGCATGCGGATCGTGGCGTGGTTTCTGCTCGTCGTGCTCTCGTACGGGTGCACGCAGGCCGGCGGCCGGGGCGCCCCCCGAGCGGCCGGAGCAGTTCGCTTCGACCTCGCGATCGATCCCGCCAACCTAAACCCGCTCTTCCTGCACCAGGACGCCGCCTCGGTCGAGCAGCAGATGGCGCGCCTGTCTTTCGAGCCGTTCATCGACCTGGACGCGCACGGGCGCCCCATCCCCGAACTGCTCGAACGCATTCCCACCCTGACGAACGGCGATCTTTCGGCCGACGGGCGGACCATCGTCTACCGGCTGCGCCCGCACGTGCGCTGGAGCGACGGCGTGCCGGTGACATCCGCCGACGTGCTCTTCACCTTACGCGCCATACTGGACCCGCGCAATCCCGTCCCCTCGCATGAGGGCTATGACCTGATCGATCGTGCGACGGCGCGCGGCGAGCATACGGTAGTCTTCCATCTGCGCCGTGCGTGGGCGCCCGCGGTGACGACGTTTTTTTCCTACGGTTTCCGGCCGCAATTCGTTTTGCCCGCGCACGTACTGCGCTCGCAGCAGCCGCTGGCGCA
Organism: Vulcanimicrobiota bacterium; assembly: GCA_963702335.1. GTDB lineage: Bacteria > Vulcanimicrobiota > Vulcanimicrobiia > Vulcanimicrobiales > Vulcanimicrobiaceae > DASSRQ01. Next base: position 115,469 of record CAVPCC010000003.1, read on the forward strand.
AGCTGCCTTCAACGGCGCCCCCACCGTCGGCGACGGTCCATACGTCTTCGTTTCTTGGAAGCGCGGTGAGTCGCTGCGCTATCGCGCAAATCCACGCTACTGGCGCGGTGAGCCCAAAAATCCCGGGCTCGACATCCGCATCATTCCCGATCCCCAGACGAATCTAGTGCTGCTGCGTTCGGGCGATCTCGATTGGAATTTGATTGCGCCGGTGCAGCAAGAATCGCTTGCAGGCGCGCGCGGCATCGGCTATGCGGTCGTTCCCACGGCCGTCGTTGCGGGTCTGGTGTTGAATTTAAAGCATCCGCCGCTCGACGACGTTCGCGTGCGCCGCGCGCTTGCAATGGCGATCGACCGCGCGCAGATCAGCAAGAAGATCACCCTTGGGAAATATCCGGTCACCGACGAGCTGCAGCCGCCGTTCTCCTGGGCGTACGATGCGAACGTACACGAGCCCGGTTACGATCCGGCTTCGGCGGACCGCTTGCTCGACGCGGCCGGCTGGCGGCGCCGCCCGGACGGCATGCGCGAGAAGAACGGCAAAATGCTCTCGCTGGTCTACGTGCAGTTTCCCGAAACGGTGACGGGCGTGCGCGTCTCGACGGCCGTGCAAGCGCAACTGCGCGAGCGCGGCATTGCCGTGGAACTCAAGGCCGTCAGCAATGCGCAGTTGTTTCTTCCTTCGTCGCGCGGTGGTACGCTGGCGAGCGGCGCCTTCGACATGGCATACGTTCCGTTTACCATGGGCTCCGATCCCGACGACTCCGCAATTTTATCGTGCGGCGGCGCTTCGAACTACATGCATTACTGCAATCGCATCGTCGATGAGCTGGAGCGGCGGGTCTTAAGTCTGCCCGGCCAAGCGCAACGGGCAAAGCTCTATGCGCGGATCGCCCGCATCGCGGCGACCGACGTTCCAATCGTCTATTTGTTCAACGCGCAGTACATCTACGCGTACCGCTCGCAGCTGCAGGGCTTCGGTCCGAATGCGTTCCTTCCGACGTGGAACGCTGCGGATTGGCGTCTTTAGCTGCCGTGGGGACATTTTGAAAGCAGTGCGCCATTTGCGAGATCGATATAGGCAACCGATGCTTTCGGATCGCGAGCGCCGCGGTACAGCAGACGGCCCCATACTTCGGTCACCACGACGCCCTGCGTAGTGAACCCGCACCGAGGCGCCGGTAACGATACCGCGTTCGCCCTGACCTGAACCGGCCGTACGACTGCCGACAACCGGTCGCCAACGGTGTCAACCTCGCCGTTTATCTGCACGTACGGACGCGTAATAGGCATCTGGGAACGCGCCCACGAGTGCACTTCTCGCGAATTGACGAAAGCGCGGATCGTCCGGTCGTCTCCACGCAGCCTCAAGTGCGCAACCTTGGCTGCAGGATGGCTGCAACGTCTTAAACGTCGCGCTGCCGTGCGGACTTGTCGTCGCCAAGAACGGCGTTATACGAGATTTGGTGTTCGCGCCCGAGAGCCCAATTTCAATCGACGAATCCCCGCGTGAGAAGCCTAGAAGCGTAACACCGATCAGCGACCACGATCGGTTGCGGGGCTCGGCCTGCATGGAGACGTCGTACTTTAGCTCGAAGTTGTGCGTAAACGCGCCTTTGAGATAAGCGCTCGCCTCGCCGTCGGTTGAAAGCGCCTTGGCGAGCACTACTCCGAGCAGAAGCACAGTCTGTCGCGGGTGCAGGCCAAGGACGCGCACGATCAGCGGCGAGAAGACCATCAACCATCGCAGCGTCATTGCACGCTCCACAGCTGGGGGAAACCGGGTATTCCAACATATTGCGTGCGAACCCGTGGACGCGATCGCTCAAGCCGTCGTACCAAATGAGGTAGTACATCGGAATGACCGGAATCTGCGCGTGCACGATCTGCTGCATCTGCGCAAAATCGCGCATCCGCGCCGCACCCGAACCCGTGCTCTGCTGATCCGCGAAGAGTGCATCGAAGCGGCTGCTGCAGAAACGCGAGATATTGCTGCCGTTTTGCGTGCGCTGGCTGCACGTGAAGATTATCGATTGTTCGGGGTCGGCGCCGCCGAGCCAGCCGTCGATTGAAAGATCGAAGTGCGCATTACGGATCGGGCCGTCCGGCGCATTGAAGACCGCCGTCGGAAACTTCTTGATCGTGACGTGGACGCCGTCTTGCGCGAGTTCCTGCTGCACGACGGTTGCGATGCGCGTCCAGAGCGGATTCTCGGCCATAATCACCAGCGTGAGATCCGGCACGCCTTCCGCAACGGACCGGTGAGGGTACGATGCGATGGACGCATCGTACGAGGGCATAACCGGCGGTAAGAACGATCCCGCTTGCGGGTAGATGCCGCCGAATGTCTTACGTACCGGTTCCATTCCGATCGCGCCGGCGAGTGCGCGCCGCACCGCAAGATCCGCCGCGGGCCCGCGTGAGGTTTGCAAGCTGATCCATTCGGTGCCGTTAAGAGGCGTCCGCAGGACCCAGAGGCCGGCGGTATGCGCTACGCGCTCGACGGCTTGCGGCGTATCCAGCGGAGCAGTATCAACCTCATGGGTGCGCAGCGCTACGAGCGCCGTGTTTGCGTCCGGGATTATCCGCAGCTCGATGCGGGCCAGCTTCGGCACCGGGCGAAAATAGCGATTGCGCTCCAGAACGATCCGGTCACCGCGGCGCCATTGCGTAACGTGAAATGGCCCGCTCCCGAACGCGTGATTCTCCCAATCGGCACCGAGTAGGTGCGTATCCTTGAACGCGTGGGCCGGCAAAATCCCGAATGCGAAGTCCGATTGGGCAAAGAGGTCGTTCACTGCGGCGTTCCAGCGGCGGCCCAAGCGAACGACCACGGTGTAGCGATCCGGCGTTTGCAGCGAAACGATGCGGCGGTAGGCGTCCTGCGAGAGCACGGGGTTGCGCGCATCCAGAATCGCGCGGTACGTGAAAGCCACGTCGGCGGCCGTGAGTTCTACACCATCGGCAAATCGCACGCCACGGCGCAGGTGATAGGTAATCTGCTTGCCGTCACCAGAGATGCCGCCGTTCGCTTGCGTGGGTACGCGCGTGAGGAGGAGCGGCACGACGCGGTTGTGCGCGTCCAATCCCGTGAGCGTTTGCACGACGAGCAGATCGTTGCCGATCGTCTCTTGATCGTGCGCGAGCAGCGGGTTGAGCGATGTCGGATTGGCAAGGTCGGCCATCGTCAACGTATCGGCGCCGCCATGCGGTGAACCGCCGCAAGCGCAGCACGCGGCCAGCATCAGCCACGCCAAGCGCTTTCTCACGCCCGAGCCGCCTTCAACGAGTTCAAAAAAATCTGGTAGTCCGCTTGCGTGTGAGCCGCATACCGCACAGCGTACTCGGCAACGGCGCGATCGAAATTCTCGCGGCTCCCCAGGTAGCCGGCGATGAACGCGGGAGAGCCGGATCGCGCGTGCGCCAAGGCCAGCGTTGCGCCGCAAAGCTCGGCATATTGGAGCAGTTCGCGCAGACCCAGTCCCTCCAGGTTAGCGTTTGCTTTGCGGTCGCGGTAGCGGCGCACCAGGTAGTGCTGACCGTTTTCTAATTGCAGCCATCCCAGGAACAGGTCGCTGGCGGCCTGCATGAGCCGTTGCCCGGCCACCACGCGGCGGCCGTGATTGGTGTATTTGCTCGCGCCCGCAAACGGCTCGAGCACCGAGGCGCGCTCTTCTTTCAATTGCAGGATCAGCGCATCGTCGGGCCCGGCCTGAAAGAGCGCGATCGCGCAGTACGTTCCGACGCTGCCGATGCCCACAACGCGCAGCGCGGCATCGCGCAGATGGTAGCGGCTGAAAAGAACCCGCAAATCATCGCGCAAGCTCTGGGAATATTTTCGCAGTCCTTCGCGCGCGCGGCTGCGAAGCGGATCGTTGTGCGTGAGATGTTGGAGAATCGGCGGATTTTCAACGAAGCGCAGTTTACCGCTGCGGTTAGCGACGAACGTGGGCGGCAGATGCTCGCCGCGCGAGGCGGCATCGCGCTGTTTGCGCTGGATCTTCGTTGCCTGCTGCGGCGTGAGCACCGAAAGGAACGTGCGCGCATCCACGCGCGAGAACCAAATCGCAAGCGGCGATGCGGCTCCCAACTCGGCCATGTGCATGCGGTAGGCGCGCACCGTACTCTGCGCCATGCTGCGAGCCAGCGCGCCGTTAGCGCCCGTTTCGAGCGCGGCAAGAACGACGCTGGCGGCTAAGCGCTTGACGTCCCACTCCCACGGCGCGGGCAGTGTTTCATCGAAGTCGTTCAAATCGAAGATGATGTTGCGCTCGGGCGTCGCGAAAAGGCCGAAGTTGGCCAGATGGCAATCCCCGCAGGCCTGAACGATGGCTCCGGTACTTGGCGCCGCCGCAACGTCGGCCGCCATGATGGCCGCGGTTCCGCGAAAGAAGGCGAAGGGCGAGCGCGACATGCGCTCGTTGCGTAACGGAATCAAGCGCGCTATGCGCGAGCGGTTTTCGCTTTCGATGACGGCGATCGGATCGCGATCCGGCGCAAGCGCGGGTTGCGCGTGCGAAGAACGCGGAACGCGAGCCCGCGCCGCGCGGCCGGCGGCGTAGGACGCCGCGGCATCCATCTCTACAACGCCTTGACCGCGGCTACTAAACCGTCCACGCTCGCCTTGGCATCCCCGAACAGCATGCCGGTTTTTGCATCCTCATACAGCGGATTCTCAATGCCCGCAAAGCCCGAGCGCATCGAGCGCTTGAGCACGATGATGTTGGCGGCCTTGTCCACATCCAGAATCGGCATGCCATAAATGGGCGATGACGCCACGTTGCGCGCCGCGGGATTGGTGACGTCGTTGGCGCCGATCACCAATGCCACGTCGGTGCGCGGGAATTCCGGGTTGATGTCGTCCATGTCGTAGAGTTGGTTGTAGGGGACGTTGGCTTCCGCCAGCAGCACGTTCATATGTCCGGGCATGCGTCCGGCAACCGGATGGATGGCGTACTTAACGGCAACGCCTTTTTTCTCGAGTTGATCGGCTAGTTCGCGAACGCTATGCTGCGCCTGCGCGACGGCCATGCCATATCCCGGAACGATGATCACCTGATGGGCATACGCAAGCATGATGGCCACGTCGTCCGCGCTCACTGCGCGAATGTTCTGCGGACCACCGCTTGCCGAGGCAACTTCGGTGCCGCCGGCTGCGCCGAATGCGCCGAAGAGCACGTTGGTCAGCGGGCGGTTCATGGCTTTGCCCATCATGATGGTAAGCAGCGTGCCTGAAGCGCCCACGAGCGTGCCGCTGACGATCAGCAGCTCGTAGTTGCAGCTCGAAGCCGGCAATGGCGACCGCGACGCCGGTGAACGAATTAAGCAGCGAGATGACGACGGGCATATCGGCGCCGCCGATCGGCAAGACGAACAGCACGCCGAAGATTAGGGCGGCGAGCATTAATCCGGCAAACCAGAACCACGGCACCGCACCCAGATTCACCATGATGAAAACCGCGACGCCTAAAATGGCCAAGCCCAGCACTGCATTGACGGCCTGCTGGCCCTTGTACGTGACGGGACGCCCGGTCATCCATTCTTGCAGTTTCAGAAAGGCGATGATCGATCCCGAGAAACTGACGGCGCCGATTATTGCGCTGATGACCAGCGAAACGACGACCAGCAGATTGAAGCTCGGCCCCCCGCCTGCGCCGGGCGCAAATTCGTTGACCAGAAACTCGGCGGTGGAGATGAGCGCCGCGGCACCGCCGCCCGCGCCATTGAAGAGCGCGACCATCTGCGGCATCGCGGTCATCTTCACTTTGAGCGCGGAGTACAAGCCGATGGCGCCGCCGACGAGCACGCCTACGGCGATGGCCCACCAACCCACGCCCTCGATCTGCCAGATTGCCGCGATGATGGCCAGCAGCATGCCGGCTGCCGCGTAGCGGTTGCCCAAGCGCGCCGTCGCCGGCGAACTGAGTTTCTTCAGACCGATGATGAAGAGCGACACGGCCGCGAGCGTTGCGACGTAAAAGAAAATCTCTCGCGTCACTTCTTCGCCGGCTCCTTTTTCTTAAACATCTGCAGCATTCGCTCGGTAACGGCGAATCCGCCGACCACATTGATAGTGCCCAGCGTTACGGCGGCGATTGCGATTGCCGTCATGAGCGGCCCCGTCAGGTGCGCGCCGAAAACACCCGCGACGATGAAGATCGCCCCGACGATCACGACACCGTGGATCGCGTTCGTTGCCGACATCAGCGGCGTGTGGAGCGTGGTTGGAACTTTCGAGATGACTTCAAAGCCCACGAAGATTGCCAGCGCGAAGACGAGCAGCAGCCCGAAGAGATCGTGGACGAACGTCAGCGTGGTCATGAAACGATGCTCCCTTCGTGCACGATGGTCGTGCCGCGAGCGATCTCGTCGTTCATGTCGAGCGCCAAAGCGCCTTCCTTTAACATGGGCGAGAGAAGCGCATAGACGTTGCGCGAGTAGAGTTGCGATGCGTGATACGGCATGGTCGCCGGCAGATTGAGGTGACCCAGAATCTGCACGCCGTTCGGCGTAATCACCGTCTCGCCGCGTTTAGTCAGCGCGCAATTTCCGCCGGTTTCGGCAGCCAAATCCACGATCACGGCGCCCGGATGCATGGCGGCAACCGCGTCCTCCGTTATCAGTACGGGCGCCGGGCGTCCCGGAACGAGCGCGGTTGTAATCACGACGTCGGATGCGCCGATCGCATCGACCATGAACTGCCGCTGGCGCGCGAGCTGCTCGGGGGTCAGCTCTGCGCGTATCCTCCGGCGGTTTGCGCGTCCACGCCCAGATCGAACTCCAAAAACGTTGCGCCCAGACTTTGCACTTGCTCTTTGACCACCGCGCGCGTATCGTACGCGGTCACCACGGCTCCTAAGCGGCGCGCCGTTGCGATGGCTTGCAAACCCGCAACGCCCGCGCCTAAGATCAGCACCTTCGCCGGCGGAATCGTACCGGCCGCGGTGGTGAGCATCGGAAAGAACTTGGGCAACGCCAGCGCGCCCATCAGCACGGCGCGGTAGCCGGCGATATTGCTTTGCGAGGAGAGCGCGTCCATCGACTGCGCACGCGTGATGCGCGGAATGGCGTCCATGGAAAGTGCCGTTATTCCGGCCTGGGCGAGCCGCTGCACGTAGGGTGCATCGCCGAGCGGGGCGAGCAGACCCACCAGCACCGCGCCCTTTCGCATCGAGCTGCAAATCGCTCTCGCTCGGACGGCCGACCGTCACGACGAGATCGGCGCCGGAAAATAAAGCGGCCGGATCATCGGCAATCGATGCTCCGGCCTTGACGTACTGATCGTCGGGGAATGCCGCGCGTTCTCCGGCTCCGCGCGCAACGGTAACGGTCACCCCCGCTTTAACGAGTTTGGCGACGGTTTCCGGCACGAGCGCGACGCGCGTTTCCGCGGGCGATGCTTCACGTGGTACCGCGAGATTCATGCCCGCAGGTTCCGCGCCCGGTATGCGAACCCTGCGACGTTTATCGCACGCGGATCGTGTTGCGCAACGTGCCGACGCTTTCGATCTCCACCTCCGCCACATCGCCGTCGGCGAAGAACTCCGGCGGAGTCCGGGCAAAGCCGACGCCGTCCGGCGTGCCGGTAGCGATGATATCGCCCGGTTCGAGCGTCATTCCCTTACTCAACTCGGCGATGATGCGCGGGATGGGGAAGATCATCTGCGAGGTGTTGGAATCCTGTTTGACCGCGCCGTTCACCCGCGTCGTGATGCGCAGTGCTTGCGGATCGGCAATCTCGTCGGCACCGGCTATCCAAGGGCCGATGGGACAGGTTCCGTCCAGACTTTTTCCTTTAAACCACTGTACGTGCGCGCGCTGCAGATCGCGGGCGGTGATATCGTTTAAGCAGTCTGTAACCGAAGACCGCGCCCAGAGCCGACGCCTCGTCCGCATCTTTAATGCGCGTGCCGATGATGACGGCGAGCTCGCCTTCCCAATCGTACTCGCGCGAGACGGCTGCCCGCAGGTCGAGCGTTTCATCCGGGCCGGCTATTGCTGTCGGCGCCTTGGTAAAAAATGTCGGAACGTCGGGAAGTTTGAGCTCGCGCCCCGAGGCGCGCGCGCCCTCTTTTGCATGCTCAAGATAATTGCGGCCTACGCAGAAGACGTTTTTGCGCGGATGGAGCGGCGCAAGCAGGGTCACGCTCTGCAGCGCAAACTGCGGGCCGCCCAGGCGCGTTGCGCGTTGCGACGGGTCGAGCGCGATGTACTCCCCCAGCGACTCGCACGCTATCTCGGTGACCTGACCGTCTTGCAAAAAGCCCGGCCGCGTGCGTCCTTGATGCGCGAACGTTACAAATCGCACGAGCGCAGCGGTTAGGGCCGGGGCGAGGGAGAGGCGAGCGCGCGTTTAACGGCCGCGTTGATGTCGGGAAGATGTTTTGCGCGCGCTTGATCTTGCTTTATTTGCTCTGCGCGCAGACGCGAGTACGCTTCTTGCGTTTGACGCTGCGCCTCTTTGACGATCAACGTCGCCGCGCCGGGCTTGTTGCTCCACGTGCCGCCCGCCGAAATGAGCGAGGGGACGCGCGAGATCTTCTTCGTCCTCACGTCGTAGTCGTAGTTGACGCGGTAAAGTCCCGCAACCGCCGTACCGTTCGGGCGGCGGATCCACATCTGCATGGCGTTGCCCAGTGTCATTGTGTCGAATGCGTAGTCGCCCGAGAACGTGCCATGATCCACGCGCACTACTTGGCCGTTGCGGTTAACTTCCACCGTATATTGCGCGTGCAGCGCATGCGTCGGCGGCTTGGGCGTGGGCATCGGCGCGGGTGAAGGGGTGGGTCCAGCCGCGAGGAGGGCAATCGCAAGGAAGCTTGCGAGCAGCGTTTCTTTTATCACAACGTCCTTAGTTACGTGAAAGGGCTGCGAAATCGTTCCCGCACTCGGAGCAGGCAATGACGATTTGATACAACGAGGAACGCTGCTCGCGCTGCTCGGCGTCCAAAAGCCCGCAGTAGGGACACCGGACCTCGATCGTTTTGCCTCGGTTGGCTTGCTCTTCCACGTTGCCGAGGTACGCTGGAGGCCGCGGGCGACCCTGCCGTCGAACGCGCGTGTTCTCATGTTCCGCCTGCGCTTACTCACAGCAGGGCTCATTGCCGCGCTCGCGATCGTGCAACTTCCCGCGCGTGCTGCCCGCCCGCTGCTCGATTACCATCGGCTCGATGCGTATTTCGCACTCTATGCGAGCGATTCGAACGTTCCGTGGAGACCTGCAAGCGTTCGTTTGGACACCTACACCAGTGCGCCCGTCCAGTTTGCCGTCTATCAAGACTGATATCGCCAACGTGATCAGTGCGGGTTCGAACGCGCGCCCGCGGGCGGTGGATACGCACAAACTCAAAGCGCTCGCCCAGTGGAGCTATGCGCCCCCCGGTGGCTACCGGTTTCAAAGCAACGATATTCCCGTGCCGTTAGGAACGCGCGAGGGATTTTTCATCGTCGAAGCGCGCCGGGGAACGGTCGGCGAACAAGTCTGGATTAACCGCACGCGCATCGGCCTTCTGAGTAAGGAAACGCCGGCCGGCGTTCTACTATACGGTGCGGATTTGGGCAGTGGCACGCCGCTTGCACGGATGCGCGTTTCGTTCATCGCGGGCGGCAGGTTTGTCGATCGGTACACCGATCGCACGGGCATCGTCTCCTGGCAGTCTTCACCGCGGCCGCTCTTTGCGCTCGCGCAGTGGGGTGCAAGCAGTGCCTTTATTTCCTTTTTACCGCAGGCACCGTTACCTCGAACGATCGTGGGCGTTAAAACCGATTCCGCCGTCGTCCATGCCGGTGATGTTGTGCACGTCGTCGGATTTGCGCGAACGCGCGCGGCGGCACGGCTGCGTTCGAGCAGCGGCACGGTAACGATCGCTGTGCGTTCGCCGCGCTCGCTCGCGGTGCAAACGTCGGTCCGGTTGGATGCGGCCGGCGCATTTTCGTCCGCCGTGCGGATCCCCGAGGGCAGTTCCACCGGCGATTATACGGTGATGGCCTCGGTGAACGGCGCGACCGCGGGCACGCAGTTGCACGTGGATGCCAACGCGGACGGGCTCTCGCTACTTGCATCAATTGGCTGCGAGGGCGCGTGCGATCCGAACGCAGACGTGCCGCTGATCGTGCACGCAACGCGTTCCGGCCTCCCCGCGCAAGGCGTGCGGGTGGACGCCGAGATCATTCGCTCTCCTCACGCGTATACGCAGGACGCCGCAGACGAACCGTGGGGAATTGCGCCTTGGTACTCCGCGCAAGTGAGCACCGATAGTGACGGGCGCGCAACGATTCAGATTCCGCATCCCACCGATGGCTTGGCTTCGACGTACGGCATCCGGTTATCGTCAGGAGGAGCGACCGCCGATACACGAATCGCCGTTCCCACCTCGCGAGCGGTTTTGCGCGTTCGCGTTGAGCAAGCCGACATCGGCAGCGGTACGCCCGCCCGGTTCGAACTCACGCAGAGCGACGCCGCGACCGGCAAACCCCTGGCCGGCGGAACGGCGCTTGTGCGGCTCATGCACGGCGCAAGCGTTCAGCAGCAGACCGTCGCCTTCGACGATCGCGGTGCGGCGCACGGCCGGTTCACTGCGCCCGAAGTGGGATCGAATTTGCTCGTGGCGTCGCTGAACGATATGGACGCGATGGATGCATCGGCGCTTGAAGTCGAACCGCAAACGATGGAGATGAGCGGCGCGGGCAAAGAGAACGTGGATATCGGACTCGACCGCCGGCAATACGCTGCGGGCGAGGACGTGCGCGTCTCGGCCTCGCTGCCGGACGCGCAGGGAAGCGCGCTGATTACCCTTGAGAGTGCAAACGGCACGCAGGTGCGCGTCGTTCCGGTGAACGGCGGACGTGCGTCGGCGCAGCTGCGCTTGAACGATGCGCTCGGAGCGATTGGGATGGGCGCCGCATTCGTCCGTGACGGCGCGCTGCAGTGGGACGTTGCGCCGGTGGTGTTGGATGCGCCGGGCCGGCCGCTGCTCGCTCCGCTTACGCTCGATCGCGGGGCGTATGGACCCGGAGCGCTCGCGACATTGCGTTTGGACGGCGCGCACCCGGGCGCGGGAACGGTTATCGTCCGGATCACTAAGGGCGAGCCCAGCGGTTCGGCGCTCTTTATTAGCGCCCCGGACCTGCTTGCCGTCGGAACGACGGCAACGCAAGATACCGCAATCGAAGGCGCATCGTGGCATCCGTGGGTGGACTCCACGGGCGACCATCCCTCCATGCAAACGTTCGCGGCCCGCAGTTCGCCGCCGCAGGACATGACCATGACGCAAGCCGATACCGCACGCGTGTACTGGAAAGTGGACCGCAACGCCGGCGACGTCGTGCAAATTCCCGCGCCGCTCACTCCGGGAAAATACGTGGTATCGCTGCTCAAGATCGGCGATGACGGCCGCGTCCTGGCCGCCAGCGCGGACATGGTGGTCCAATAGATGGCCAATAAGCTGATGCTATTGGACAGTTACGGTCTGGTGTACCGGGCGTTCTTTGCGTTGCCCCCGCTCACCACCACGCGCGGAGTGCCGATCAACGCCGCGTACGGCTTTACGATGATGCTCAATAAGATTGTCGCCGATGAAAAGCCGACGCACTTGATTGCCGCATTCGACAAAGGCCTGCCGGCGCACCGGGTCGCGCTGTACCAGCAATACAAAGCGCAGCGCGACCAAATGCCCGACGATCTGCGTCCCCAGTTTGCGCTCGTCCGGCGCGTACTGGAAGTCAACAATATCCCGATCATCGAGATGGAAGGCGAGGAAGCGGACGACGTCATCGCGACGCTTGCCCGCCAAGCCGAGGGGATCGGCGAGCAAACCGTCATCGTCACCGGCGACACCGACCTGCTGCAACTGGTCGATTCCAACACGAGCATCCTAATGACGCGCCGCGGCATCACCGACCTGGGGCGCTATGACTTTGATGCGGTCGTTGCGCGGTACGACGGCTTAACGCCCAAACAGCTGCCGGACTACCGCGGACTCAAAGGCGATCCGTCCGATAACCTTCCCGGCATTCCCGGCGTCGGCGAAAAGACGGCAATCAAACTGATCAAAGCCGCGGGCTCGCTCGACGCCCTCGTCGCGCAGCCGGCGCTTGCGGGAACGGCGAAGCTGGAAAAACTCATCCAAGAATACGGAAAGCAGGCCCAGATCTGCCGCGACGTTTCCGTGGCGCGATCCAACCTTGCGATCGCGATCGATTGGGACGCCTCACGATTCACGCCTGCGGCCAACGACGAGTTGTACCGGCTTTACAGCGAGCTTGAGTTCAAGACGCTGCTGAACCGCCTCGATGTGCCCGTCGAGATGCCCCTGATCGAAACGCAAGAGCGCATTAAGGGTCAGTACCGCTCCTATTTGCCCGCCACCGATCCGCCGGAGTTCGCCGAACTCGCCGCGGAACTCGCGCGCTTCGAACAGGCGGAGATGCTCGCGTTTGCGCTGCGAACCGGAGACGAACTCGGAATGAGCGCGCAGACGGGGACCGGAATCAGCTTCTCCACCGCGGCGCTCGCGCACGCGCCGGTTCGCAGCGCATTCGAAAAGGTGTGGCTCGGCGGCCAGCGCCTGGCGGGCCACGACGTCAAAAGCATCGCGCACGTGCTTCATGCGCACGGCTTTGCTCCGCGCGTTTTTGCCGACGACACGATGATCGGCGCGCATCTGCTCAATCCTTCGCGCGACTTTGCGCAGATCGAAGAAGCCGCTCAGGAGGGCCTTGCGCTTTCCGCCGGTGATGACGTCGGCGCGCACGCCGACGCCGTGCTGCAACTCGTGCCTGCCATCCGCGCGGAGCTCAGTCGCGCGATCAACTCAAACTGTACGAAGACGTCGAAGTGCCGCTCGCGAGCGTTCTTGCCAAACTGGAGTGGACCGGTGTTCTGATCGATCCCTCGCAGCTCGACGAGCCTCGCCCGCGGCGTTGACGCGGCAATCGCGCGGCTGCAAAAAGAGGTCTACGACCTGGCCGGCGAGGCGTTCAACATCGGCTCTCCCCAACAGCTGGGTAATATATTGTTCGGCCGGCTTTGCATTCCGGGCGGCAAGAAAACCAAAACCGGCTGGGCAACCGGGGTTGAGATTCTGGCGGGCCTCTCGCGCGAGTACCCCATCTGCGCAAAAGTGCTCGAGTACCGCGAGGTTACCAAACTCAAGAACACCTATATCGACGTCATTCCGTCGCTTGCCGATAAGCGCGACGGCCGGCTGCGCACGATCTTCAATCAAACCGCAACGGCTACCGGGCGTCTGAGCTCCACCAATCCCAATCTGCAGAATATTCCGGTGCGCAGCGATCTGGGGCGGCGGATCCGCAAAGCGTTCGTGGCCCCGCCGCAGTACGTGCTGCTTGCCGCCGATTACAGCCAGATCGAACTGCGGCTGATGGCGCACCTTTCGGGTGACGCCGCAATGCGGCTGGCGTTCGAGCAGGGCGCGGACATTCACGACTTCACGGCCCGCCAAATCTTCAACCTCTCGCCGGAAGATGCCGTGGACGGCAATCAACGGCGCATGGCTAAATCCGTGAACTTCGGTCTGTTGTACGGGATGTCGGATTTCGGTCTTGCGCAGCGGCTCGAGATCGGCCGCGCCGAAGCCAGGGAGATGACGCAGGCCTACTTTGCGCGTTTTCCCAGCGTGCGCGCGTACATTGAAGGGGTCATCGTTCAAGGACGCGAGGACGGCTACGTTACGACGCTGCTGGGGCGGCGCCGCTATATGCCGGCACTGCGTTCGAGCAACTACATGCTGCGTTCGGCGGCCGAGCGCGAGGCCACGAATGCTCCGCTGCAAGGCAGCGCTGCGGACATCATGAAGCTGGCCATGGTGCGCATCGAGCGGCGGCTGCAGAGCGAGGGCGTTGACGCGCGCATGCTGCTGCAGATTCACGACGAATTGATCTTCGAAGTACTGCGCAGCGATTTGCAGCCGGTTGTGCGTTTGGTGCGCGAGGAGATGGAAAATGTTGTTAGACTCAGCGTGCCGCTGGGCGTTACCGTCAAGGCCGGCGCCAACTGGTACGACGTGGAGGAGACTACCGAGTGAATGTGTTTGTAACCGCGTTGCTTGCAGCGCTTGCTACTTCCACCCCGCAGCCGATGCCGACGCCGCAGCACTTGACCGCAATTACGGTGCGGGCGCCCAAAGCGGCGCTTTCGCTTCAAGTTGCAAAGACCGAACTGCAGCGCGAGCGCGGATTGATGAGCGTCACGCGCCTCGAACCGCATCACGGCATGCTGTTCGTGTTCGACGATGACGCACGGGTTGCGTTTTGGATGAAGGACACGCTGATCTCGCTCGACATGGTCTTCCTTTCTAAGGAAGGGGTCGTGCGGGCAATCTTCCCCCGCGTGCCCGTCGTCTCGCCCTCGCTTCCCGACGATCGGATTCCGCTCGAGCAGGGGACGGCGAAATACGTTATCGAGCTGGCGGCCGGCGAGGCCGCGTTGGATGGTCTGCGCGTCGGAACGCGCCTTCGCGCGCTGCCGTAAGCCGTGCCCGAACTGCCCGAAGTCGAGACGATCGTCCGCGGGCTGCGCCGGCACCTCATCGGCAAGGCGATCGCCGATGTGCGCGTGCGGCTCGCAAAAATCGTTCAAGCGCCGCCGGGCGTGGTCTTTGAGAGCGCCGTGCCCGGGGAGCGGATCGCCTCGGTGGGGCGGCGCGGGAAATACGCGCTTCTCGCCTTCGAATCGGGCCGCGCGCTGGTGGTGTCGTTGCGCATGACCGGGCGCTTGCTGTTTGAGCGGGCGAGCGATCCACTGTATCCGCGCGCTCAGGTCGTCTTTACGCTGGACGACTGTAGCCGGCTGGTCTTCGCCGACGTGCGGACATTCGGGCGGGTGCGGCTGGTGGAACCGGGCGAGCGCTGGGATGCGCATCTGGGCGTGGAGCCCCTCTCAAAAAGCTTTACTCCAGACCGCTTTATCGCTATGCTGTCGGGGCGGAGGGCGCCGGTGAAGCAATTTTTGCTCGATCAGCGCCATATTGCCGGGGTCGGCAACATCTACGCCTGCGAGGCCCTGTGGGATTCCGGAATCCGTCCGGGCAAGCCCGCCGGTTCGCTGACCGGGCCGGCAGCACGCCGGCTACACCACGCTCTGGTCGAGGTTCTGAAGCGCGCGGTATCCATGCGCGGCAGCAGCATCGACGATTACGTGGACGCTCGCGGACTTAAAGGCGGTTTCCAAAACGCGCTTTCGGTCTACGGCAAAGCGGGGACGGCTTGTTCCCGGTGCGGCGGCACGATCGTCCGAACGGTCTTGGGCGCTCGCGGGACCTGGTGGTGCAAACGCCATCAAAAATAAAAAAAAATTGAAAGTGGGAAATCGAACATCTCTACAACTGATATCACTCCTGTGCAGCATGAAGAAGAGGATCAGCTGGCACTTGAGCAGCGCCTCTACGAAGAATCGCTCAAAGTCCTTGATGAAGGACAGGTCCTGACCGGCATCATCGTTGCCAAGTACCAGGACGAACTGCTCGTCGACATCGGCGGCAAATCCGAAGGCGTTCTGCCTTTTCGGGAACTCTCATTAGCGGTCGAGCCCAAAAGAGCTCAAAGTCAACGATACGCTCGAGGTGATGATTCATCGCATCGACGATCAAGACGGTACGCTCTTTCTTTCCGAACGTCGAGCTCGCGCGCTCAAGACGTGGGAGAAAGTCATCGAGGCGCACGAGCGCGATGAAGTGATCGAAGCAACAGTCACGCAAGTGGTCAAAGGCGGCGTCCTGGTCGACCTGGGCATGCGGGGCTTTGTGCCGGCCTCCCAGAATCCGCCGGCAGCCCGTCGGAAATTTGGACGAACTCATCGGCCGCCGTCTTCGCCTCAAAGTGATCGACCTGGATCACAAGCGTCACCGCGTCGTGCTCTCGCAGCGTCTGGTTCTTGAAGAAGAACTCAACGCGAAGAAGCAAGAGACTGCTCGGAACGCTCGAGGTCGGACAGATTCGCGAAGGCGTGGTTGTTCGGCTCGCCGAGTTCGGCGCATTTGTCGATTTGGGCGGCATCGACGGCCTGATTCACAATAGCGAACTGGGCTACGCCCGCATCAAGCACCCCTCGGAAGTGGTGAAGATCGGCGATGTCGTCAACGTAGAGATCATGAAGTTCGACGCGGATGCGAAGAAGGTCAGTCTCTCCCTCAAACACGCGCTGCCCGATCCGTGGGACGAGCATTCGGACAAACTGTACGAGACCAACAAACTCACCGCGCAAATAGTGAAGGTTACGCCGAACTACTTGCTCGTTGAAATCGTTCCCGGCGTGCTCGCAATGGTTCCCAAGGGCGAGTTCGATCCGGCCGCACAGTTCAGCCCCGGACAAGACGTAGAGGTGACGCTGCTGACCATCAATCACAGCACACGCCGCATCACGGCCTCGATCCAGCACGTGGCGGACATTCCGCCCGAGGAGATCGAGAAGCTGGTCGTAGACGAGGAAACCGGCGCCGATATCGCGCCCGAATAAGAGCCGCAAACGGTAAAGAGGGTCTCGCGTCGAACGTGAGACCCTCTTTTTATGTGTGGGTTATGCGTATAGGATTAACCGGCGGCATCGGCTCGGGGAAGAGCGAGGTAGCGCGCATCCTTGAGGAACTGGGCGCCTTCATTATCGACACCGACAAGCTCGCGCGCGAGGCCGTGGCACCGGGCAACGACGCGCTGCGCGAGATAGCACGCGTGTGGCCGAAAGTGGTCCGAAATGGGAATTTGGATCGTGCGGCACTCGCGGAGATCGTGTTCGGCGACCCGAATGCCCGGGCGCGCCTCAACGGCATCGTGCACCCGCACGTGCGGCGGCTTGCGTCGAGCTTGGAATGCTACGCAAAACCCGGCCAGCCCATCGTGCATGTCGTTCCGCTGCTGTTCGAGACGGGCTACGACGCACAAACCGATGCGAATATCCTGGTGATCGCTCCCGAGGCGGTGCGCATCGAGCGCGTAGCCCGTCGCGACGGCTGGAACGAGCAGCAAATCCGCGCGCGCATGGCCTCGCAGATCGATCCGCAAGAAGCCCGCATTCGCGCGAGCCACGTCATCGAGAACGACGGCAACCTCGCCCACCTGCGCGATGCAACGACGCGCATATACGCATCCTTGTCATCCTGAGCGGTCTGACTTGTCATCCTGAGCCTGTCGACGGACCCCGGGTCCGATTCCCGCGGTATCGGATGGAGGGGCGCATGCCACGCACCATCCGCACCGGAACGCGCGCCCTTCGGGCAGGCTCAGTCCGATTCCGGGAATCGTAGTCCTTCGACGGGCCCAGGGTGAGGAAAAAAAACTAATCAGCGGGGCCCGCAAAAACGGGCCCCGCATTCGAGCCTAAGCCAATGGACTACTCCTCTGGATTGTCTTGCATCACACTTATGCCCATCGCTACGAATGACGCTAAACATGCTCGCTCGTTGTGTGCGCAAGCCCGAAGCTAGTGTCCGCCTCCCCGCAACACGCGCCCGGGCAATGCGCCGGTGAATTGCCCGTTGCGCAGAACGGCCTTTCCATTGACGAAGACGTGTTCCATGCCCACCGGAAAATGAAACGGATCTTCGTACGTTGCCGTGTCGCACAAGCGCGCCGCATCAAAGATCGCAAGATCGGCGTGCTGCCCCACTTCAATCGTGCCGCGGCCGCGCAGTCCGAAGATCGCAGCGGGAAGCGAGGTCATACGCCGTACGGCTTGCACCAGATCCAACGTGCCGCGCCCGCGCACAAACCGCCCGAAGATGCGCGGAAACGTTCCGAACGTGCGCGGATGGGGAACACCGCGCGCGCTCGGACCGCTTAATGCGCGCGCCGATGCATCGCTTCCCACGCAGCAGAAGGGCGCAGAAAGCACGCTCGCCACATCGTCTTCGCTCATCTTGAAGAAGATCGCGCCCACGTCGAGGTCTTCTTCGAGCAGCAGCCGTATTGCCGCGCGCGGTGCCGAGAGCCGCCAGGTGCGCGCGATATCGTCCATGCGCATACCGGCAAGTCCGGCGTTTTTCTCGCTGCCCACCTCGGTGATCATGATGTCGTGCCACTCATCGCCCTGCCGCAGCTGCAGCGCGAATGCGATTGCCGCCGACTGCTCGGGGTCGGCCAAACGCTCGAGCGTGGCGGCGGTGCCGCCGAAGCGGCTCGCATCGGGCAAAATGGTCGCAAGGTCCGTCCAGCTGGCCGTGTAGGGATACACGTCGCAGTACGCGGTGATCCCGCGCGTGCGCGCGCGGTCGATCATTGCGAGCGTTTGATGCACCTTGCCCCAGTTGCGTTTTCCCGATGCTTTATGATGCGAGCATTGCACCGTGACGTTCGCGCGTTCACCCACATTCAGCGCTTCGGCTATTGCTTCGATCACGCGATCGCCCTCGTCGCGCACGTGCGAGGCATAGATCGGCGCCCCGGCGTCACGCGCCGCGGCTGCAAGCGCGGCGAGACTCGGTAACGTCCGCATACATGGACGGCGGATAGATCAACCCGCTGGAAACTCCGAGTGCGCCTTGTTCGCATGCGAGCGCCACGATCTGCGCCTGCGACTGCAGCTCGTGCGCGTCTAAACGCCGTTCCGAATCCCCGGAAACGCCTTGCCGCGTGCTCCCAAGCCCGACAAGCGTTGCAACGTTCAACGCAACGCCCTGTTGTTCGACCAGTGAAAAGAACTCGTCGAGCGTGTGCCATGGTGCGTCGATCCGCAGATGCTTCGCGCTGCGTTCCATGCGCTCGATGCCCGAACCGTAGAGCGGTGCCGCGGAGACGCCGCAGTTGCCCCCGATCTCCGTCGTGACGCCCTGCGCGATCTTGCCGTCGCACCGCGGCAGCGCGAGCCACAACTCGTCGCTGTGCGAATGAACGTCGATAAACCCCGGCGCTAGCGTTTTGCCGGTGCAATCGATGCGTTCGATCGCATCGCGCCGGCTCAAATCGCCGATTAGTGCGATCCGGCCCTCGACGATCGCGATATCCGTGTTAAAGGGTTCGCGTCCGGTTCCGTCAACAATCGTGGAATTGTGCAGCAGCGTCGCTATCAAAAAGGCAGACTCCTACCCGCTGAATCGTTTAACAGGCGGTCGAGTGGGTATTTAGTCCGTGAATCTTCTCACTTCGAGGTGCGAAATCAGGTATGGCAATGCAAGACGATACGCAGGGCCCCGGCGGGGGCATGACAGTCCGCGAAGCAGGCAAGCGTGGCGGCGAGCGGGTTAAGGCCAAATACGGCACGGAATTCTACGAGGCCATTGGGCGCAAAGGTGGGGAAGCGACCAAAGAAAAGTACGGCCCGTCGTTTTACGAGGTCATCGGCCAAAAAGGCGGCCAAGAAGCTGAAACGCAAGTCTTCCTAAAACTCCAATTCTCTAAAACTCCGGGGTCAACCTAATGGCAAAACCCACCAAAGGCGAGCCGCAGGACAAGGAGCCGGGTGGCGAGATGTCCGTGCGCGAGGCCGGTAAAAAAGGCGGCAATACCGTCCGCGACCGGTATGGGTCGGGGTTCTACGAAGAAATAGGCCGTAAGGGCGGGCAGGCTACCCGCGAACGGCACGGCGTGGAATTCTACGAGTCAATCGGTCAAAAAGGCGGCAAGGTCGTCAAAGAAAAGTACGGCGCCGATTTTTACGAAGAGATCGGACACAAGGGCGGTCAGAAGGTCAAGAAGCTGATTGCCGATGCGAAGAAACAAATCGCCGACGCGGCTGAGATCGAGAAAAACAAGAAATCCTAGTCAGCCGGCGTGCCTCGCTCCCAACCAGCGGGCCGGGAGCAGCCCCGTCGGGCTGCAACGTCAGCACCAGTCCGTTGCGACTCGCCCACAACAGGCCATCGGCCTTGAAGGCGATGGGGGCGCACGGACGGTGAACGACGTCAACCTGCGCAACCACGATCCGAAGGCCTAGCCGCTGCCACTGCGAGAGCACCAGCCGCGAGCCGTCCTTTTCGTATTCCATCGCAATGCCGTGTCCGGCGCGGCTATCGTGGCCGCCCAGCGGCGGGATGACGGCAACGCCGAGCAGTTCGCCGGCGGGAATGACGGGCGCAAACGCGATTTGCGCCCGCGCCTGCTGCAGCGTCATGACGAACCCCTTGGAGTCGAGCAGTGAGGTGGCCGAGGGCGCAGGCGTAGGCCGGGGCGCTTTCGCGGACCCCGTGCAGCCTGCAATGGCGCAGAACAGCAGCAGCCCCAGCGCCCGGGCCTTCATTGCGGCGCCTCGAAGCCGCCTTGAATCTTGCCCAAGTGCACCTCGTTCGAGTTGAAGTCGACGCTTACGGTAGCCACTTTCAAAAGTTGGTCGCCGCTGCGGATGATGCTGGGATGAGAGAGCATCAGGATCTTCGTTGCGTTCGTCCACTGCACCAAATCGGTGTCGAACGATCGCGAGACGTTGTCCTTTTGCGAGATCGTCGTGACGTGCACCGTGCCGATGGCGGTGAAGTCGTGCGATTCGGTATTCACCGAGACTTGCTGCGCTGAGAGCGTCAAGTACGGTTTGCCTTTGCGATAGAGCACGCCGTTATGCACGCCGATCACGCTGGCGGTGATGCCGTCGGGCGACATTTGCGCTTGTTTATAATCGAATGTCCACGAGCGCGTGCTGATGCGGTTGCCGGTCACCTTGCCGTTCTTAAGCGTGATCGGCTCGGTACCCGTCGGCGGCGGCGCCGGTTCGCGCCCCGCAAGGATCAACTCGCCCACAAACCACGCGATCGCGACGCACGCAACGACAATCCCCACGGTTTTCCAATTTATTCTTTTAGTCATGTTCTCGCGTGTCACCCTGAAGTCTGCCGAAGCCCAGTACTAAGAAATAAAGCACGATCATTGCCAGTCCAACCGGCGTCGGACCGATGCGCGCAAAGAGCGAACCAACCGGGGCTCCCACGCTGCCGACGACGACGGTTTGTTCGTCCAACTTCGATCGCTCCGCCCACCGTCCGTCGGGCGCGATAATTCCACTCACGCCGGTCGAGGCTGCCTGTATGGTCCATTCGCCCGATTCCAGCGCCCGCATCTGCGCGATCTGCGCGTGCTGGTACGTCCCGGACGAAGGACCGAACCACGCATCGTCGGTTGGAATCACCAGTACCTGCGCGCCGTTTTGCAACTGCGAGTGCACAACATCGGAGAAAGCCGACTCCCAGCAAATGAGCGGCGCGAAGCGCACGCCGTCGATTGCGATGACGGTGTCTTGGGTTCCGTGGCCGTAGCGCCCGATCAGATCGGCATATGGAAGATGGGAAAATACTCCGGGTGCGGGCAGCGTCTCCGCAAACGGCACCCAGCTGCCGTTTGTCGTACACGTTGAGCAGAAAACCGGCGGGACTGTAGGTGAAGATCGCGTTGTACGGTTTGAGCCCCTCCGGGCCCCAGTGCCGGTCCAGGCTACCGACCATAAGCGTGGTTTGCAGTTGCGCGGCAAGCGAGGCGAATTGCCGCTGAAGCGTCGAGCCGCCGCTGATGATAGCGCGCGCGCGCTCGCGCTCGGCCGGCGTTGCCGCGGACCAATCGAAGTACGTCGTGGAGTCGTTGAGTTCGGTAAGAATGACCGTTTCCGGCCACACGGTGAGCAGTGGGTGGAACGGCCGCAGCGTCTTCGTCATGGCGGTATAGCGCCTTACGGCAAGATCGAGATTTGCGGCCTTGAGCGATTGCGGAATATTCCCTTGAACTACGGCGACGCGAAACGTGGGCGCGGTTGCGTGGCGCGCGGGCCAGAACCAAAAGCAAATTGCCCAACTTGCCGCGAGCACGAAAGCCGCAACGCCCAATGCACGTGCGTTACGCACGGCGACCGCATAACCGATATAGCCGCCTAAGAGCATCACGACGAACGTGAGTCCAAAGGCGCCGACGTAAGCTGCGAAAACACTCAACATCGTGCTCGTCTGCGAGTAGCCGATCTGCGCGAACGGGATGCCGATAATGCCAATCGAGCGCCACCATTCGAAGACCGTGAACGCGGCCGCAAAGGCGATGGGAATCAGCCACGAGGGGGCAAAGCGGCCTGCCATGCGCGTGCAGAGCGCCGCCGCCGCGAACGTCAGCGCATGCACGATTGCAGGGATGACGACGATAGCGAACGCGAAGCCGCCGACGTCGACTGCCGACCGTATACGTGAACCACGAGTAGCTAATGGCGAAAAAAACGATGCCGGCGAACCAACCGGCGAAGAATGCGCGTTTATAGGAGAGCCGCTGCCAAGCCCAGAACAGGCCCGCCGCCCCAAGCGGCGCAAGCCATGCTTGGCCCGCTTTGGGTAAGGCAAAGGCAAGCGCGATTGCGCCGAACAGGCAAACGAGCAGTTCGGGAATGCGGACGGAGGTGGCGATGACTCGAAAATTGATTCTCGCGTTGTGTGCGCTCGCGCTCACGCTATCCTCGTGCGGTCGCCAGGTGACGCCCGACCGGCCCGGTACCGGTGCGCAGGGCTTGAAGCCGGGTCAGATGCAAATTAAATTCACAACGCAAGGCAACCTGGATTTCGTGAACAACTGGTACGTCCTTGCTTTCGACCTGAACTGTACGGATTCAACCGGGCAGACCTGCGAGCCGTACGCGTACAACGGCAATGCAGCCCACAATTATTTCGACTGGGACTTCGAGATGGTCCTGTACCAACCCAATACCAGCAGCGCCGTACAGACTTCATTGTGGGAGTTCGTCCAGCAGACCGTGGGAACGACAAAGGTGCCGGTTGCGGTCCCATTCGTTCCGGGCGTCGATATTTTCATCAACCCGAACTGCAACAATAATTCAACTCAATATTGCGTTACCGTCAACCGGCGCATTTTCAACGGCGTCGCCACCGTCCCTAATCCGACACCCGCGCCTCTGAACGGGCCCGGCGGTACCTGGTATATTAACTGGCTCGTCGCCTCGCCGCAACGCGGACCCAACGGCGAGCCGGCGGGCGCTCCTATTTGGGCTCCGGGGCCTAACGGGATCAACGATACCTCACAATTCAAATTTCCGCTTGCAAGCCCGGGCATTAACGTGAACACCAGCTTCGACCAGATTTGGAATGCGGATGCGTCGTGGCCGCAAGCCGGTCCGCAATCGGCCCAAGGCATCTCGGGCGAAGTGATCAACTCGCCGTAAAGCGGGAATGGTACAGTATGCAACAGAGCATGGAATGCGCCCACGACCAATGCAACTGCACGATCACCGCAGAGATGCAGACCGAAGAATACTGCAGCGACTCTTGTAAGAACGCGCAAGAGAACGGCATCGAATCCGAAACCTGCGCCTGCGGCCACCCGCCCTGCGACGTACCTTAAATTTCGTCATCCTGAGGTTGCCTTTGCTCCCGCCATAAGGGTACCGGGCGACCGCTGACTGATTTTCCCATCCATGGGAAAATCACCGCTACCTGCATTTTTTGCGAGAACAAAGTTTTGAAGCGGCCCTCCGGGCCGGCGCAAAAAAAGTCAGAGTTCGCCCGGTACCCTTATGGCGGGAGCAAAGGCAACCTCAGGATGACGAAAAGGTAGTGCAGGATGAGGTCAGGGGTTTAAGCCGTTAAAGCCGGTCGGGACGATGGAGCCTTTGTCGGTTAGGCCGAAGCTGACGGCGCGCGACGGGAACGCAAGCAGGTTCAGAACGGCGTTCACCTGTTTTGAATCCTGATTGTACGTGATCTGAATTTCGTAGCAGTCACCGATGATGCGGCTGTAATAGATCGTCTTGTTCGTAATGCGCGCCTTGTTCTTCCAATCCACGTTGCCCTGGAACTGCACGTAGCCGCCGATGCCCAGCGGGAAGGCGATCTGCGCGTTGGTTTGATAGAAGCCGTTATTGGGCCCCGGATTATACGTGCCTTGCAGATTCACGTAGCTCTTTCCGGTGGGGCGAAACGTGAGTGTGTAGTTCACCGGTTGGGCAATGCCGTTGAATTCGGTATTGAACCCCAGACTCAGGTTGTACGCGTCGTCGTTGAAAAAGCGGATTGTGTCGTTCGCGTTCTTGGTGTTTTGCCCGTTTTGCAAGTCGAGCGTCGAGAACGGAACCAGTCCAGGACCGTTGTAATTGGTCTCGTTATACGAGATCACGTTATTGATGTGCGTGCCGATCTGTGAGGTCAATGCCAGCACCTGCTGCACGCTCGCTTTGAGATCGCCGGTGCCGTAGGCGAATTGGTGCACCGTGACGTTTGCGCTGAAGTCGTTGCCGTAAAACTTATAGAGCGCGGGGCCCATATTGAGCGCAAGGTCCGCGCGCGCGGTGGTTTCCGGGGTCTGCGGCTCGTTGTACTCACCGATGGTCAGCGTCGGTGCAATGGGAAAGATGAAGTGCGGAACAAAGAGCATCGGCCGCACGGTGAGTTCGGGCTCTTTGTTGATGCCCGAGGGTGTTTTTGTATACGATTTGTCGAAGCTTAATTGGTAGTCCGCGCCCTTGCTGGCCCAGTGCAGCAGGTCGGTAACGTGGCCCGTCGAGTCCTGAATGAACGTGCCGTAGCCGTAGCTGTTGTCCGAGCGGCTCAAGTTCGCGCTGAAGCTGTTCTGCAGTCCCGCGCCGAATTGGCGCGTGTCGGAAAAGCCGTAGCCTGTAGAACTGGACTGCGTGCCGGTGGACGATTTCGTGAACGTGTACGTTTGCGAATCGAGCGCGCGCATATGCGTGACTTGGGCGTTCAAGTTCTCCGCGGGCGGCAGCTGCGAGTACGGACCGTAGTTGCTGATGTAACCGTAGGTCAGGTTTGCGCGCAGCGTCTGAGAGAAATTCTCCGTATCCTGTAACTGGGCGTTATAGTTTGTCGTTTTTTCGAGACGGTTTTGCACGCGCTGAACGTTGATGTTGGTTTGACGCTTCCCGTTCTTCTTGTTGATGCTGCCGTTGTAGCCCAGCGTAAGGCCTTGCTTTGTGTAGAAGTCAATCGTGTAGTACCCGTAATAATACGGCGTAAAGCCAAAACTCAAGCGCGTCTGGATGTAATAGCCTTGTTGTGAGTTATACCCGACGACGGGGAAGAACTGCGGCTTCTGCCGGTCGTCGTTTACCGAACGCAGCGGAATGACCAATTTCGGAATCAGAAAAACCGCGGCCGCGCCAAGCCAAAGGATCGCGCGCGTGATGACGATCTTATCGCCGGGATAGACATCCATCGTCTTGCCCGTGATGTGATAGCCCGCGCGCGGGCGCTCGCACGTGGTGACCGTTGCGAAGTTGCCGTGCGAGACGCCGTGCTGGTCGGTCTGCAAATCTTGCGCGCCGTAGTAAACGAGCCCGCGCTCGACCTCTTGCGAGCTTTGCCCGCGCCCGTTCGTGAGTGCCGCCTTCTGAGCGACCGTATCGAACGTGATCTTGTCGGCGTACAAGATCGTATCTTTGGTTTGGTTGATGATGTACGTGTGGCCGCTTACCGTAATCGTACGGATGCCGTCGTAGTGCGCGCGGTCGCCGACCAGCACCTCATCGCGGTAAAAGATGTGCACGTTGCCGGTTGCGTCGCCCGGCACGCCGGGCTTGGTGCTGCCCACAACCTTGTCGGCGAGCACGGCAACGTAGCCGGGGCGCAACGTGGGCACGGGGCTGGCCGAGGCGAGCGGCGCTGCACTCTGCTGCTCCTTGGGCGCGATTGAGGGCGGGGCACTTGAACGCGTGAGAAAGACGGGGCCCGGGCTGCCGTTACCGGCCGGCGTGGGGGTTGGAATGGGCAGCGGCGTGACCGGCGGCGCGCCGGGGAAGGGCGTGGCGTAAAGCGGCCCTCCTTCCGGTCCTTGCGAGGCGGGAAGCGTCGGGGCGGGCGAGGGCGTTGGCGAGCCGGAGGGCGAGGCCGCGGGCGTAGCCTGCGCAACCAGCGCGGCGCAGGGCTGGCCATTGAGCAGGGCCATCGCGTGCATCGAGGCGGCATCGTCGAAGGTGACCGGGGCATCCGCGCGCGCGGGCGGCGTACAGAAGCCGGCCAGAAAACAGAGCAGACACGCGAGCGCGCGGATCCTCAGTGCTCTTCACTCCAGAGCAGCAGCAAGCCACCGACGCCGAACACGATATTCGGCAGCCAGGACGCGAGGTACGGATCGACGCGGCCGGTGCCGCCGAAAGCCGATGCAGCTTCAGTCATGACGTAATACACGATGAACGCAAGCACGGACATTCCCATTCCGACCCCGCGCCCTTTTTTTCCGAAACGGAAGGCCAGCGGCAGCGCGATGAGCACGCTGATGAACGAGGCGAACGGAAAGGCGAGCTTGTCGGCCAGGTTGACCTCCAGGTTTCCTAGCGCCTCGCCGCCCAGCCCTTGAGCACGCAGCGCGTTGACCTGTGAGGAGAGCTGCTTGGAGTTCATCGTCCAGGCGTCGCTGTTTTGCTGCGTCATGAACTGCATGGCGCTCTCGCCCAGCGGCAAGCCGATCCGGAATTCCGGCGTGGTTGTCTGCGACGTCTCGTAGCCCTGCGTATTATAGAACGTCAGAATCGCATTGGTGAGTACCAGCGTCGCTCCGTCGACGCGTGCGGTCTGCGCTTGAATCGATTCATTCCAGAAACCGACGCGGCCGGGCTTGAAAATCTGGACTCCCTGCATCGTGCGGTTGTCGGCCAGCACTTGATTGATGTAAAAGACGTTTCCGGTGTCGGGATCCTTGCGGAAGAACTGCGGCTCGATCGGCAGAGAGGCCGTGTGGTAAACGATCTGATAGAACGTCCGTGTCGAGAGGTCGACGGACTTGGGCGCAATATACTCGTTTGCAGCGTACGCTATAAGGAAAACCACAAAGCCGAAGATGAGCGGCGTCACGCACAGACGCCATAGCGAAACGCCGTTTGTCCGAATGGCATTGATCTCGTTGTCGCCTTGAAGCCGGCCGATGCCCAGCATCGTTGCCGCCAGGGTGGCAAATGGAAACGCGAACGGGATGGCCTGCGGAATACGGAAAACGACGAAGCGCATGACCAAGAAGAACGGCGCATTCGCTTGTACGATATACTTGAGCGCCAGAAAGAAAATGTTGAACGCCCAAAAGACGTACATGATGGCGAACGCCAAAATGAACGGCAGGATGAATTCCGCTAAGATGTAGGAATCGAGGATCGGCAGGCCCAGGCGGAACGTTCCGATAGGCGTGCTGCGCGCTCCGGACACGGACGCCAATGCGTACTACCTTAGGTTAATAGTTTCGGTAGGCGGAAAGGACGCGCGTCACATAAGCGCGCGTTTCGGGATACGGTGGAACGCCGCCGTATTGATCGACGGCGCCGGGGCCGGCGTTGTACGCAGCGACCGCGAGTTCCACGTTGTTGTTATAGCGCTCCAGAAGCGAGTGCAGGTAACGCGTTCCGCATTCCACGTTTTGCACGGGATCGAAGGCATCGCTCACGCCGCATGAGGCGGCCGTCGCGGGCATAATCTGCATGAGGCCCTGCGCACCGGCAGTGCTGACCGCGCCGGGATTGCCGGCAGATTCGGCCATGACCACCGCGTTGATCAGCGCGGGCTCAACGCCGTTGTTGGCGGAGGCCTGGCCGACCAGACTCTGCAGTTGGGTCGCGCTCATTCCGGTCGGGGCATAGGGCAAAACGCCAGCATCGCCGCAGCCGTACAGCAAACCGAGAACCATGAAAAGCCCGAAAACCTTCCGCATTCACACGCCCTTTTCTCATTGCTCGTTTACCCGGCCTGCGCAGGCCGGGCACATCCGGAGCATCCTAACACGAATAGAACGTACGGCCTAGCGTACCCGGCTCGCTTGGTCCCCAGGGAGCCGTCAAGCCCTCTGTCGTCTTTTTGACAGGTCCCAAGCACAAAAAGGGCGCTTCATAGGAAAAAGTCCTAGGCGCACGTTTACGATATTTTTACCGGTATGGCGCTACGTGCGGCTCCAGGAACTCCGGGCTCGCGGGCACGCGAACAGTTTGCGCAGCGAGCTGCTTAACGCGGGGTGTTTGCGGGCCGTCCGCTCAGCGGGCGCAAGCGTTCGCTTAAGGACCCGGTACCCGGGCTCGGACCAGAGAATGCAGGCGACGATGCGTCGCTTCGAGGCAAGTGAGAAGTCCAGCGTGTCAAAACGCGTAAAAAGCGGCGTCTCCAGTGTCGTCATGCCGAAATCCCCCATGGCCGGAAGATCTCTAGTATACCCCGCGTGGCCGCTCTTACTCCTAAGGTGAAGCGATGAATCTGCGTTCCGCCGTGCCCGAAGACACCGCCGCCCTCCTGGCAATCTATGTCGCCCATCGTCGCGGACTCGCATATTTCGTTTGAGGAACAGCCGCCCTCGCTTGAAGAGATGCGCGAGCGCCTTCGCGCCGGAAGCGCGCGCTATCCCTGGCTTGTGGCCTGCAGTGCCGATGGTGCCGTCGTAGGATACGCCTATGCCGGGCCGCATCGCGAACGGGCCGGGTACCGCTGGTCCGCCGACGTCTGCGTGTACGTCGCCGCGCAAGCGCGCGGCACGGGCGTGGGCCGCAAGCTGTACACGCAGCTCTTCGCACTGCTCAAAAGGCAGGGCTTCTACAATGCGTTCGCCGGCGTCGCGCTGCCGAACGATGCCAGCGTGGCCCTGCATCGGAGCATGGGATTCACCGACGTGGGCACCTACCGGCGCGTCGGATTCAAGAGCGGTGCATGGTATGACACGCTCTGGCTGCAATTGCAGGCTGCGCCACGGCAACAACGCGCCATCCGAGCCCATTCCCATCACCGAGCTACCGGGCGTCTAGTGTGTTTGCGCCGGCGCGTTTTGTGGAAACCTTCTGAACCGAGGTGACTACTTGATGAACAACGATATAAACAATACCGGCGACGACCAAGATACCGACATTCAGGAAAACGACATGCGCCGGCGAACCGGCACGAGCACCGGTACGGGCACGCAATCGCGTTCCGAAACCGGTGAAATCTCCGAAGACGACGACGAGACCGAAGGCGCGGGCGAATAACCGCTACGTTGCGACGAATGAAAGAAGGGCACGGTGAGGTGCCCTTCTTTTTTATATACCGCGTTCCGCGCTGTTCGAGGGGTCTAGCACTTTAGCGATGAGCTTCCGCGCGGTTGCGGAGTCTGTTTTCAAGCATATGTTGATGTGATCCTGCACGGTCGAGGACGTGATCCCCATTTGGCTCGCTATCTCGTCTCGAGCGTTGCGCCCGGAATCATATACGCGAGCGTCTGCAGCTCGCGCGGCGAGAGCGCAAAGCGGCGCGCAGCGCGCGAGAATACGCGTCCGCCCGGAGGCCGCTCCAAGAGCACGCCTATGAACAATCCGGCCATACCGTACATGGGCTGCGTACGCACGGTTAAGAACGGAACGGGCGTCGCCAGACCCAACGTCTGCGTTTGCGGATCCGAGGTCCAGTCGGCGATCAGTTTACGTACCGCGTCTTCAACTAGGCGCGGCAGGCGCTCTGCCAAGCGCGCTTGGAGGGACGTAACCGAAGCGGCGCGCGAGGGCGCGCCGTCCCACGTGAGGACCACGTTGAGATCGCGGTCGAGGATGTGCATCATCGGCGCCTCTTCCGGGGACGCCTCCGAAGCGGTCGCAGCGGCCAGCGGAAGACCGGCAAGACGATCCGAAACGGCATCCAGCGCAAGGGTGAGCGCGTGAACTTCCACGGATGTGAACGGGCCCAGTTCCTGGTTCCGGACAAACTTAAAATGCCGAATTGCCGTCGCGCATCCGCAAAAACCAACGTGATGCCGCTCACGTACGGCGGTTCGAACGCTTTAAGCGAGGCGGCGATGCGAGGGCCCGCGTTTACCTGCTCGCGCTGGAGCGTGTACTCTTCGCGCAACATGGCAACTTCGTCGGCTTCGTCGTGACCGTTCGGTTCGGAACGCAATAACTGGCTTTGGGCGGAGCGATCTTGGAAACGCACGTCAGCTCCAGTGCGACACGGGAACGACCGCGAGGATTTGGCCGATTAACTCACGTGCTAATTCGCTGCTAGGAATGCGCTGTAACGCGCGCCGATCTTGCGGAAGCATCTTCGGCTCGCGGCTATTCATAGGGCGTTAGAAATACCGTATGGAGCCGAGCGCTGCCTGCCTCTCTCTCTCTTTTTCACGATGGCGGTTGCCGACCGGTGGTGGGACAATGTTCTCCCGGGCGTATTTTGCGGCCTCAATTGCGTTTTCGACCCAATGCCCATGCCGCATCCCGCCCAGGCCAAGGCCCCAATTGTGTCCCTAGGAAGCTTCCCGCTACCTTGACCTCAGACCGCTCCACCGCGGAGCTCTTCAAGAACGTACTCAGCCGCGGCGGTTATGACGACCCGCTTCATTTCGATCGTGTGGCTACAGCGGGCATTGCGCGGCACGTGCCGAGCGCAATTCTTGTCGATCTCGATCATCTCGATACCGACGGACTGGAATGCATGCGCCAACTGCGCTTCGTCTTGCCAAATGCGCCATCGTGGCCGTATCCTCGAACTTGCGATCCATGGGCGGCCGAGTGCCATCTGGCCGGGGCAAGCGGCGTCCTGGCACGCAACGGTATCGCGCGCATGCTCGCGGGCCTACGACACGCCGTGCGCAGCGGTTGCTTCACAGATCCCTCCTACGCCGCAAGCCAACGATGACGATCGCCGGAATTGTGCCGCTCGTCGACTACCCGGACGGATCGCCCGAACAAGCGGCGCGGATCATCGCCGACGACGTGTATGCCTCGGAATTTCCGCCCGTCCCGGGCGTTGAGATCGGCACCATCCATCGCCAAGCAGCGAACCGCGCGCAGGTCGGCGGCGATCTTATCGATGTCTATCAATTTAATAACGGTTCTATCGCGATTTCTATCGCCGACATATCAGGTAAGGGCGCGCAGGCCGCCACGCGCGCAGCGCTGGTGAAATATGCGCTGCGCGCGTACGTCTCCGCCGGCCTAACGCCTGCGCAGGTCATGCGAAACCTCAACGTGCTATACCGCGAAACCTCGAAATTCGATCACCGCGATCCCGATTCGTTCGTCACGGCATTTCTGGGAATCGCCGATCAGGAGCATCGCGTCATCACGTATGCATCCTCAGGGCACGAGCCGGTCTTCTTACTGCCAACCGATGGTCCGCCGCGGCTGCTGCCGCCGACGGGGCCGTTGATCGGCGTCTTCGAAGAGTCGCACGAACTCTTCCATCAGCGCCTTGTTAGTTTGGAGCCGCACGGGTCGACCCTCATCGTTACCACTGACGGCATCACCGAGGCGCGCTCCAAATCCGGCGAGTTCTTCCTCGAGCATTCGATGCTCGACGTGATCGCCGCTAACCGCGGCCAAAACGCGCACGATCAAGCCAGCTAGCCTGATGCTCAGTGCGCTCGCGTTCTGCGACATGACCCCCCACGACGACATCGCGATCATCACGGCACGGTTCACGTAGGCATATCCACCGAATCGCTGCCCCGCGTCTTGCGCCGTCTGAGTACTTTGTGTTACAAAGTTGAATACCGCTCCGCCGATGCGGTTGCCACTTGGCGTTTCGACGATCAATACCGGGCTTGAGTACTGAGGCGATCATTTGCTCGGCCGCGGTTAGCTTGCCGCGAATATCAACACTTACAAAGCCGGGGGCAAGTTGGGCAGCGATGTCGTTTGCGTTCCCCGACGCCATAGCCGCGCGCAAATCAAGCGCCGTTCGAGCGCGGAGCGCAGCGGATGCGCCGCCGGCGCGAAAGCCCGATCAAACAGGCGCGGTTCCTTTTGCTTACGCCTAAATAGCCCCAGTAGGTGGCCGATAAGAGACGCCACGATTTACCCTCCACAACCGAAAAATGCCGATGCTGCAGAACCGAGGCCGGTGAATTACATCGTTATGCGGCCTGCCGTACTTGTGCCGTCATTGCAAGCCCTCTTAAAAAGGGGATTCCTTCTTCAAGCGCAGGCCGCGCCGCCGGCAGCGCAACTTGCCACAGCCCCTCTGCGCGCGTATAGTGGTGGGAAGTGGTGCAAAGTGGTGAATGAGGGAGGCATGTTTGCACGCGGATTTGCCGCGCTTTACGGGGTCGGTCGAACATGCCCTTGACGATAAGGGCCGTCTCATCGTGCCCGCGCGCTTCCGCGAACGCCTCGGGACGGGGTTCATTTTAACGATCGCACCCCCCGACTCGTGCTTGGCCCTCTACCCGGAAGCCGCCTGGGCCGAGTTCTGCAGCCGCCTGGAGGCCGCGCCCCGCAAGGACGACCGTTACCGCCGCTTCGTTCGCCAGGTCTTCGCCCATACAGAGGAAGTCGCGTGCGACTCGCAGGGCCGCCTGCTGCTCCCGGCACCCCTGCGTACCTATGCCGGCATCGACCGGGACATCATATCCGTCGGCGCGTTCAAGCGCGTCGAGGTCTGGGCCAAGAACCGCTATGCCGACCATTCGGAGCCGCAGGGCGAGATAGCGGACTTCATGGCCGAGCTCGGGCTGGACTGATGTGGATCGATGAACGAGCATATCCCGGTCCTCTACAGCCAGACGCTGGATTTGCTGGCGATCCGGCCGGATGGGATCATGTCGATGCGACCTTCGGTGCGGGCGGCCACACGCGTGGGATTTTGGAGCGCTTGAACGGCGGCCGGCTCATCGCCTTCGATGCCGATCCGCAAGCGCAAGAACGCGCATCGCTTATAGACCATCCCGCTTTTACATTTGTGCCTTCGAACTTTCGCGAACTCTGCGCCGCCTTGGACCGGCTCGATTGCGGGCCGGTGGACGGCGTGCTTTACGACTTGGGGGTATCGTCCATGCAGTTTGATGACGCCTCGCGCGGTTTTTCTTTTCGTGAATCGGCACCGCTGGATATGCGCATGAATCCGCGCAGCGGTCCAAGCGCCTTCGATATTCTAACCACTGCGAGCGAATCGGAGCTCGCCGACATCTTCTTTCACTACGGCCAAGAGCGCGCATCGCGGCGGATCGCGCGTGTCATCGTGCAGCGCCGCACCGCCGGGACGCTTCCTTCAACGACGCTCGAATTCGGCCAGATGGTCAGCGGGCTGCTCCACCGGTCCGGCGAGCGCGAGCGCATTCATCCCGCAACCCGCGTCTTCCAAGCTTTGCGCATCGCCGTGAACGATGAACTTGATGCGCTGCGCGAGAGTTTGGATGCGGCGGCCGGCCGGCTGCGCAATGCCGGCCGGATCGTCGCAATAAGTTTTCATTCGCTCGAAGACCGCATCGTTAAGCATAAATTGCGCGACGACGACCGGCTCGAGGTCCTCACCCGCAAACCCATGACGGCGAATGAGGACGAAATCGCGCGCAATCCGCGCGCCCGCAGCGCAAAATTGCGCGCCGCCCAACGGAAGGCCAGTGAAATGGTTTCACAACCGCGCATCCAATCGCCGCAGCGCGTACGGACGGCTAAAAACGCTACGCAGCGCCGCATCTCGCATAAGGGGCGTGCGCGTTACCGCAACATCGCGCAGTTCACCGCGGGCCTGGCGATCGCGTTGGTCTTGCTGATGGGTTACGTAACGGCAACCGCGCATCTAACGAGCCTGAACTATTCGTATGCGAAGGCCCAGCAACAGCGGGCCGCGCTGCAGGCGCAAACAGCACGCTTGGAAGAGCAGCTCGCCGCTCTGCGCTCCGACGATCGCCTCAGTGCCATCGCAACGCGGCTGCACATGCAAGACCCGCAGCAGTTCGCGCTGGTGACGCTGCCGGCGCCGGTTCGCGGCGAGGACCGCTCGCACTTAGCGTTTCTGTCCGGCCTAGCATCGTTCTTCGGCGCGAAGTAACCCCGGGGGCGCATGCATAAGCGAGCGTTTGCGCGCGTCGGGCCCCGGCGGGCGCAGTGGCTGTTTTACGCGCTCTTGGTCATGGGCGCATTCCTGATTTGGCGGCTGTTGGACGTTCAGGTCATCAAAGGTCCGCTCTACGCAAAAGAGGCGCTCGATCAGCGCAGTGACACCGTTGAAGTCTATGCCCGCCGCGGCAGCATCTTGGATCGCGACGGAAACACGCTGGTGCACTCGCTTCCCTCGGAAAGTGTGTACGTCGTGCCGCACGACTTGGGCGATGCCGACGATACCGCGCGCCGCCTGACCGCAATCTTAGGGCGCGTCAGTCCCCAAGCGCGCACGCTCATGCACGATCGGCGCTTGCAGTTCGTTTGGATCGCGCGCAAAATCACGCACGACATCGCCGACAAAGTGCAAGCCCTCGATCTTCCCGGCGTGGCCGTTATCGAAGAAGACACCGGGCGGCGTATCGACGTCAACGGACAGATCGGCTCGACGGTGCTGGGCTTCGTGGGAATCGACGAGAACGGGCTGAGCGGGCTGGAATACACGTACGACGATATGCTCAAAGGATCGTCGGGCCGCGTTACGGTTGAGGCCGATGAGTTCGGGCGTCCGCTGCCCTTCGGCAGCACGCACGTGCTTAAGCCCGCGCGGCCGGGCCTCTCGCTGGAACTCACGCTGGATTCGTATCTGCAATACACGGCAGAATCCGCCCTGCGCAAACAAGTGACGGGTTTCCATGCCAAAAACGGAACCGCCATCGTCATGGATCCGCAGACCGGCGAGGTGCTGGCGATGGCGAATTACCCGCGCTACGATCCGAATCAATATTGGAAGTTTGCCGCCGACGACTATCGCGATCGCGCCGTGGCCGATCTGTACGAGCCGGGGTCGACGTACAAGCTCGTTACAGCGGCGGCCGCAATCGAGAGCGGACGTGTGGACACGCAGATGCGCTTTGACTCCAACGGACCGCTCGAAGTGGGCGGCCGGCGGATCTACAACGCGCTCGACGGACTCACGCCGAGCCCCAACGGCGACACGCTGGAAACGATCATCGCCGACTCGCTGAACGTCGGCGCTGCGCGCGTTGCCATGAGCATCGGCTCGCGCACGTTCTATGACATGGAACGCCGCCTCGAATTCGATCAGCCCACGCAAATCGGCCTTGCCGGCGATGCACCCGGCCTTGTGCCCGCGCCGCAGAGTTGGAGCGACAGTTCACTTGCTACGATGTCGTTCGGCCAGGGCGTCTCCGTCACGCCGCTGGCGATGACGCGCTTTTATTGCGCCATTGCAAACGGCGGAATGCTGGTGCGCCCGCGCATCATCAAAGCGGTTTTGGATGCACAGGGAAATACGCTGTACGATTACCCGCCGCAGTTCGAGCACCGCGCGTTCTCGCAGCGAACCGCGCAACTGCTGCGTGAATTCCTGCGCGCTGTGGTCGTTCGCGGCACCGGCAATCCGGCGGCAAAGGTCGACGGCTATACGACGGCCGGCAAAACCGGCACGGCGCAGGCCGTGATAGGGGGGCGGTACGACGGTTACGTGGCTTCCTTTATCGGGATGGTCCCCTACGAGCATCCGCGGTACGTCATCTACGTTAAAGTGGAGCAGCCGCAGGACGCCATCTACGGCTCGGTGGTTGCCGCGCCGGCTTTCGATGCCATCGCCAAAGCCGCAATGCTGCACGCAGGCGTGCTGCCGCGCTTGGTCCGCACGGGTGTGGCGGCGAAAAGCCGCTGATATGGAATCCGACCGGTCTATCGGGCTTGACGACCTGCTGCGCCGTCTGCCGCAAACTACGCGCGTCGTGGGCAGCGCGGAGGTCGCCCTCACCTCCCTGGAAATCGATTCGCGCCTCGTGCAGCCCGGGGCGCTCTTTGTCGCGCTGCGCGGCCAGCGCAGCGACGGACACCGGTTCATCACGCAAGCGGCGCACCGCGGAGCCGCGGCGATCGTCAGCGAGGAGTTTCACGCGCTGGACTCCCCGGCGACGATGATCGTCGTGCCCGACACGGCGCGCGCGCTCTCGGTGCTTGCCGATGCTTTTTACGGGATGCCCTCCGAGCAGCTTCACGTTGCCGGAGTCACCGGCACGAACGGCAAGACCACCACGACGCAAATGATCGCCTCGATGCTCAACGAAGGCGGCGTGACGTGCGGCACGATCGGAACGATTGGCGCGCATCTGGGCGAGCGCGAGTGGCCGCTTGCCAACACGACACCCCTGGCGCCGCAGACTGCAAGAACTGCTCGCGCAGATGCTTGCCGGCGGCGCAGAAGCGGTTGCAATGGAAGTGAGCTCGCACGCGCTCGCGCTTGCGCGCGTGAACGACGTGCGGTTTGAGGTCGGGGCGCTCACGAACATAACGCGCGATCATTTGGACTTTCATCCCAACTTCGAGGCCTATGCGGCGGCCAAGCACAAGCTCTTCGAACAGGCGCGCGCGTGCGTGCTGAATGCCGACGACGAGATCGGCGAGCGTTGGGCGCGCGATCTGCGCACGCGCAAGAGCGTTACGACCTATGCGATAACCAACCCCGCCGATGTGCGCGCCGAATCACTTGAAGTGCGGCCGGACGGGAGCACGTTTGAAGTCGGCGGCCAGCGGTTCAACGTACGCCTTCCCGGACGCTTCAACGTTGCAAACGCGCTCTGCGCGCTTGCCGTCACGCGGATATTCAGCTTTGAGCGATGCCGATGCGGCTCGCGGACTTGCGCGCCTTGAGCGCGTGCCGGGCCGCATGGAGTACGTGCGCGGCGGCGATGTGGATGCGCTGGTGGACTACGCGCATACCCCCGATGCGCTGGAGAACGTGCTGCGCACCTGCCGAGAGCTTGCGCGCGGACGGCTGATCGCCGTATTCGGCTGCGGCGGGGAGCGGGACCGCGGCAAGCGCGCGCAGATGGGCGCCGTGTCGGCCCGTCTGGCCGACTACACGTACGTGACCTCCGATAATCCGCGCGGCGAGGATCCCGCAGTCATCGCGCGCGACATCGTGGGCGGCGTGGGTGCGGCTCCGTACGAGGTGCAACTCGACCGGCGCGCCGCGATCCGCGCAGCCATCGCCGGCGCGCAGCCGGGTGACGTTGTAGTGATTGCGGGCAAGGGTCACGAAACGTATCAAATCATCGGCGAGCGCGTGTTGCCGTTCGACGATGTAGCCGTGGCGCGTGAAGCGCTCGGCCTGCGGACAGGCGCTGGGCGATGAGTATCTCGTTGGAACGCGCAATCAGTGCGACGCACGCGCGCGTGCACGGTGCCGAGCGCCTTCCGGCCGAGTTGGACGTGGTAACGGATTCGCGCACCCTCGAACGCGGGCAAACCTTTTTGGCCTTGCACGGCGAGCGTTTCGATGGACACGATCACCTCGACGAGGCGCTTGCAAAAGGCGCATCGGCGCTCGTCGTAGACGATGCGCAGCGCATTCCGCACGGCGTCCCTGCCTTGGTCGTCGCCGATACGCGGCGCGCCTACATGCATCTCGCGGCCGCATCGCGCGAGCAATTTAGCGGCAAGGTCGTCGCCATCACCGGCAGCACCGGCAAGACCACGACCAAGCATTTCTTGGGCTCGCTGCTTAGCGCGCACTATGGCGCCGATCGCGTTTTGGTGACACAAGCAAACGAAAACAACGAGATCGGCGTGAGCAAGCTCATGCTGCGCGCCGGGGAGCGCCATCGTGTCGCAGTCGTTGAGCTCGGCGCGCGGCACAGCGGTGAGATCGAAGAACTGGCCGCCATCGCGCGTCCGCATATCGGCGTGCTCACGAACATCGGCGAGGCACATCTGGAGATCTTCGGTTCGCGCGAGCGCCTGGCCGCAACGAAGTGGGGCATCTTCGCGTTCGGCGCGCAAGCCGTTCTTAATTCCGCAGACGCTGCATCGATCGAACGACTCCGTCGCTTGACGTTCCGCCCGTATGGTTCGGCACGCAGCCCTCGGGGGAACCGGGCGTGTACATTCCGGATCGCCAGACACTGCTGCTCACGGTCGACAAGATGCCCCGCACGCAAGCGATCCAGGTAAAGGTTCCGGGCGAGCACAACCGCGCGAATCTTGCCGCCGCAGTCGCCGCCGCGTTGCTGCTCGGCGTGGAACCCACGGTCATCGCCGCCGCCATTCCCGCGCTTACGATGCCTGCGGGGCGTTTCGAAACCATTGCGCTGAGCGATGGAACGCGGCTAATCTACGATGCGTACAACGCAAACCTCAGCGGAATGCTTGCCGCGCTTGATGCGTTCCGCGCCGAACCCGCAACGCGGCACATTGCGGTGCTCTCCAGCATGGCCGAGCTCGGCCCGCAAGCACCCCAGATGCACGAGCGCGTGGGTGCGCGCACGGCCGAGCTGCATCTGGACATGCTCCTAGCAAGCGGAGAATACGCCGAACCCCTCGTAGCCGGCGCCATTGCGGCCGGCATGCCGCGCAGCAGCGTCATGCAATACGCGAGTAATGAAGAGGCCGCGCACTGGATTTTAGAAAACGGGCGCGCCGGCGACTTGGTCTTACTCAAAGGATCGCGCAAGTATGCCATGGAGCGCATCGTCGAGCAGCTGCAGCGTTCGCAAGAGGCGCGCGCGTGAAGCGGCTGCGCGTGCAGCGCGATGGTTTGCCGCAGGGCGTCGTCGCTATTCCGGTGCGCACGCCGCTCGTGCATCCCGGCGACGATCTGGCCTCGCTCATGCAGCGCTGCACGCAGGGCATCGCGCGCGGCGGCGATGTGCTGGCGATCTCGGAGACGGCCGTTGCGATCGCGCAGGGCCAGTCGGTTGCCGCCGAATACGTACGTCCCTCGCGGCTGGCGTATTTTCTCTCGCAGCACGCCGGGGCCATGGCAACGGTGAGCCAGCCCGAATCGCTGCAGATCGTTATCGATCAAACGAGCACGCTTAAAGTGGCCTTCGCCGCCTTCATGCAGGTGGCGGGGCGTCTGGCCGGACGGCGCGGTATGTTCTACGAGGTACTGGGCGAGGCCATTACGGCTATTGACGGCTACACGGGAACCTTACCGCCGTTCGAGCGTAACATCGTTTTTGCGCCTCAGAATCCGGCGGCATTCGCGCAGTCCGTCTTTGAACGCACGGGCATCGCGTGCGCGGTCGTCGATGCAAACGACTTGGAAAAAGCCAAAGTCTTGGGCGCCTCGCGCGGCGTCAATACCGCGAACGTCGAACTCGCGCTGCTTTCCAACCCGCACGGCAACGGCGACGAGCAAACGCCCGTAGTGGTCTTGAAATGGCGCGGGACGGGAAGCAATCCGTTGATGGAAGCACCGTTATGACCGGCAATCTCTGGCCGTGGCTGGCCGTTTTAACGGGGTTTGTCATTGCGGCGGCTGCCGGCGCACTGCTTCTGCCGCTGCTCGCCCGCATGCGCATGCGCCAGCATGCATACGAGGATGCGCCGCAAACGCACCGCTCGAAGAGCGGGACGCCAACCATGGGCGGGCTGGTGTTCGTCGCGGCGCTGATACCGCTGCTCTATCTGGGCGGCCGCGCCGCCGATGCGCTTTTTGCGCTCGTTGCGGTGTGCGCGGCGATCGGCTTCATCGACGATTATACGGCGATTCGCAAAGGCAAGAACGCCGGACTGCGCGCGCGCACAAAGTATCTGCTGACCGCGCTTGCGGCCGTAACCTTCTTGCGCTTCGGCTTTGCAGACGGCGCGAATGCCGGCGTTCTGCTGCGCGCCGGAACATTCGTGTTAAGCGCGCCCTATTGGCTTTGGCTGCTTCTGGGGATCCTTGCCGTCAGCGGTACGATTCACGCCGTGAATCTTACCGACGGCCTAGACGGCCTGGCGACCGGAACGATGGTTCCTCCGCTGGTGATCTTGGCGGTTGCCTCGCTGCTGCACGCGCAGCCGGTAGCGCCGGCATATGCTGCGCTGCTGGGCGTCGGCGCATGTTTTGGCTTCCTACTGTACAATCGTCATCCGGCAAAGATGTTCATGGGTGACACCGGATCGCTTGCGCTCGGCGCACTGCTCTCGGGCGCGGCCATTCTAAGCGGGCAGATGCTGCTGCTCATTCTCATCGGCGGGGTTTTTGTGGCCGAAGCGCTCTCAGTGATCGTGCAGGTTGCATACTTCAAACGCACGGGGGGCAAGCGCATTCTGCGCATGAGCCCGCTGCACCATCACTTCGAACTCTCAGGCTGGCCCGAAACGGTGGTAACCTCGCGGTTTTGGTTGATCTCTACGCTGCTTTCGGGAATAGGGCTGGCACTTGTTCGATAGCAGCGATACGATTCTGGTCGTCGGGCTGGGACGCAGCGGTCAGGCTAGCGCGCGCGTGCTGCGTGCTCGCGGCGCGCGCGTGTATGTGGTGGACGAAAAACCCCGCGCGCAGCTCGCAGATGCGCTCGCGCAGGTCGAGCCGCTGGGTGCGGTCTTTGTCGAGCCCGCACATATCCCCGAACTTGCGCCGGCGTTGACGCTTGCCGTTCTCTCGCCTGGCGTTCCGCTCAATGGGCCGCTTGTTCGCGGTATTCAAGCGTTCAACGTGCCCGTGTACAGCGAGATTGAGGTTGCCTACCGTCTTTGTGCCGCCCCTATCGTTGCCGTGACCGGCACGAAGGGCAAATCCACGACTACCGCGCTGATCGGCCATCTTTTCCGTGCAGGCGGCAAGACGGTGCACGTGGGCGGGAACATCGGCAATCCGCTGATCGATGAGGCCTCGAAAGCCGCAGCCCGCGATTGGGTCATTGCCGAGGTCTCCTCATTTCAACTCGAGTCGATCCGTTCGTTCCATCCGCGCATCGCCGTGATGCTGAACATCTCGCCGGATCACTTGGACCGGTACTACTCTATCGATGAATATGCCGAGGCGAAGATGCGGATCTTTGCCAACCAAAACGAACGGGATTTCTTCATCGGCAATCTGGACGACGAGCGCTTGCGCGCCCTCCATTGGCATTGGGCAAAGGACGAGGTGCGCGTGCATGCGCGTCAGTTATGGTTCACATTGAGCGACACGCACGCGCACGCAGCGATGTATCTGCGCGAGGGATCGATCGTCTACACGCCCGTCAGCGGCGATCCGCGTCCGATCGCCATCATGCCGCTGGGCGAAATTCCGCTTGCCGGGCTGCACAACGTGCAGAACGTCATGGCGGCGCTGCTGGCCGCGCTTGCAGCGGGGCTTGCGCCCGACGCGCTGCGCGAGGGCGTAAAAAGTTTTGCGGCCATGTCGCACCGGCTCGAGCCGGTCGCAACGGCGGGCGGCGTGTTGTTCGTCGACGACAGCAAAGCGACCAATCCCGGTTCGGTCATCGCGGCGCTGCAGGCGTACGATCGCCCCTTGGTCCTGATCGCCGGCGGCAAATCGAAGAACACGGACTTCACGGAACTTGGCCGCGCCATCGACGCGCGGGTCGGCACGCTTGTCGTCATCGGCGAGGCCGCGGAGGACATTGCCTCGCACGTGTACCGCACGCCTATCGAACGCGCTTCCTCGATGGAAGACGCCGTGCGTCTTGCGGCGGGCGCTGCCCAAGAAGGTGCCGTGGTCTTGCTCTCGCCCGCATGCGCGTCGTTCGATATGTTTGAGTCGGCCGAGGATCGCGGCGTGCAGTTCGTCCGCGCCGTGCAGGCACTTCAATGAAGAACGCCGCGCGCAAGCCCGATCCGCCCGCCCGCAAAGACCTCAAAGCGGAGAGCATCCGCTCGTTCGTGCCGGCTCCGCCGGACTTCGGGCTCTTTGTCGCGGTCGCGAGTCTGGTCGCTATTGGTCTGGTGATGATCTTCAGTGCCTCCAGCGCGCAGGCGTACGCGGACCACCGCGACACGGCTTATTATGTGAAGCATCAGGCGGTCTATCTTTTCGTGGGATTGATCCTAGCGTATGTTGCGTACCGCATCGACTACCGCAAGCTCAAGAACGTCGCGCCGTACCTGCTGGTCGCGTGCGTCGTTGCGCTTTTAGCGGTGCTCGTCCCCCATATCGGTGTAAGCGTCAACGGGGCGCGCCGGTGGATCGGCGCGGGAATCGTCTCTCTCCAGCCCTCGGAATTTGCCAAACTGGGCTTGGTCGTCTATTTGGCGGCGGTGCTTTCCGTGCGCGGCGAGCGCATCTCATCGCTCTCGCGCGGCTTGTTTCCGCTGCTTTCCATCGTTGTCCTGACGGCTGCTCTCGTATTTGCCGAACCGGACGTGGGAACGGCGAGCATTCTGGTGTTCACGGCGTTTGCGATGCTGTTTGCCGCCGGCGCGCGCATCGAACATCTCGTGGCGATCGTTGTGGTGACACTGCCTCCAACGATGCTCATGCTCCTGGCCAGCCCGTACAAACGCGCGCGCATCTTCGCTTTCTTGAATCCCTGGAAAGATCCGCAGAACACGGGTTTCCACATCGTGCAATCCCTGCTGGCCTTGGGCAGCGGCGGCGTTGCCGGCGTAGGCTTGGGGGAATCGCGGGCGAAGTTCTTTTATCTGCCCGAGCAGTACACCGATTTCATCTTTTCGGTGCTCGGCGAGGAGTTTGGCCTGGCCGGCACGCTTACCGTGGTCCTGTTGTTTCTGTTTTTTGCGTACCGCGGCATCCGCATCGCCATTGCGGCGCCGGATCGCTTCGGATTTTTTCTTGCCAGCGGGTGCACGGCACTGATCACGATTCAGGCCTTCGTCAATATCGGCGTCGTCACGTCTTCGTGGCCCGTTACCGGTGTTCCGTTGCCGTTCATTTCTTTCGGCGGAAGTCGCTGATCGTCTCGTTGATCTGCGTCGCGCTCGTCATGAATGTCGGCCGCTACCGCCGCGTCAACTTGGAATAAGGTGCACACCGTTTGCGAGCGCCTGCGGCGCCAGTCGGCGGCATGCGCATCGATGGGCTCGCACTTTTACGCCGAGCTCTGCCAGAGGATGGCCCAGGCCTACGAGAGCAGCACGAACGTTCGCACCTTTCTCGACGCGCACGCCGCGCGTTCGCGCTTGGCGATCCGGCTGCTAGCGGCCGCGCAGTTCCGCGCCCTACGCGGCGAGGCGCCCGCGATCGCCGCTCGTTTTCCCTCAATGGGCGGGGACGGCGATGCGCCTGCCGCCTGGTCCGCGATAGAAACCGACTTAAACTCGGCGGCCACGAA
Organism: Vulcanimicrobiota bacterium; assembly: GCA_963702335.1. Lineage (GTDB taxonomy): Bacteria > Vulcanimicrobiota > Vulcanimicrobiia > Vulcanimicrobiales > Vulcanimicrobiaceae > DASSRQ01. The sequence continues at coordinate 158,204 of CAVPCC010000003.1, forward strand.
TTACGCGCAGCTGATCGAGCGTCCCGTTCAAACGAACGAGCCGGCGCGCGCGCTTCCGGTGCTCGGTGCGATGCTTGCTCTGGCCGATCAGACGCGTCTGCCGCTACGTGTGTTTGAAATAGGGAGCAGCGCCGGGCTTTTGCTGCAATTCGACCGCTACCGTTACAGCGGCCGGGACTGGTCCTGGGGCGATCCCGATGCACCCGTACACCTTCACGACCCGGGCAACGGGGGCGCGCCCGAACACCTGGATGCGCGGATCGAGGTGGCCGCGCGGCGCGGTTGCGACATCCATCCGCTCGATCCCGCAAAAACGTTCGACGCGGATACGTTGCTCAGCTTCGTTTGGTCCGACCAAACCGAGCGGTTCGAACGGTTACGGGCCGCGATCGATTTCGCGCGCCAAAATCCCGTAACCGTCGATCGCGCCGAAGGAGCGGAGTGGATTCAGCGGGTTGCCGAACCGCAGACCGGCTATGCATGCGTCGTGTTTCATACGGTGATTACCGAACATCTGCCACAGCCCGAACGCACGTCGCTGCGATCGGTCATTGCGTCGATCGGAAAGCGTGCCGTACGTTCGGCACCGTTCGCGTGGGCGCGCATGGAGCCGGTGGAAGGCGAGTACGAAACCGCCATTACCATTTGGCCCGGTGGCGACCAAATCTTCATCGCGCGATCCGATGGACATGCGCGCAATCTGCAATGGGGACTTGGCCTAGAATGAACGTGTTGTTCGCCGGCGGCGGAACCGGGGGCCACATCTATCCCGCCGTGGCGCTTGCGGATGCGCTTGCTGAACGCTCGTGCATTCGCTTCATCGGCACCGCGGATCGCTTGGAGCAGCGTATCGTTCCGCAGGCGGGTTACGACCTGCGCACCATCGCCGCGCGCCCCCTCACCCGCAAGCTTTCGTTGGAAACGCTCAGGACGGCCGGCGTGAACGCGGCCGGCATCATGCAAGCCCTGCGCGAACTGCGCGCGTTCGAGCCCGCTATGATCGTGGCCACGGGCGGCTACGTGTGCTTCCCGGTTGTCGTTGCCGCGCGCATGCTGCGCGCGAGCGGCTTGCTGCACGCGCGGTTCGCGCTGCTCGAACCCAACGCGCAGCCGGGCCTCACGAATCGTCTGCTCGCGCCGCTGGTCGATGAAGTGTGGGGCGCCTACGCGGCCGCGCAGCCGTATTTCGGAAAGAAATTCCGCCATACCGGCATACCGGTTCGCTCATCGCTGCTGCGCCCGCGCAACCGTATCGAGGCGGCGCGCCGCCTGCACCTGGATCCCTCACGGCGCACCATATTGGCGGTCGGCGGCAGCCAAGGCGCGCGGAGCTTGAACCAGAGCATCGCCGCCCTCATCACGCGCCGGGCGCTTCCGGAGTCCTGGCAGATCCTTCACCTGTGCGGCGAGCGCGATTACGGTTACATGCAAGCCGAAGAACGCGACCCGTTTGGGAACAACCGCATCCGGCTGGTTCCGTATTTGGACGATATGGCCGATGCCTATGAAGTGGCCGATCTTGCGATCGCGCGTTCGGGTGCCTCGACGCTTGCCGAATTTGCAGCGCTGGGCGTTCCCTCGATTCTGACTCCGTATCCGTTTGCATCCGACGACCACCAGCGGCACAACGCGAACGTCTTCGCGCAAGCCGGTGCGGCCCTCATTATCGAGGACCGCGAGCTCAACGCCGACTCACTGTGGTGGGCGCTGCGCGAGACGTTCGAGGGCGAGCGGCTGCAAGCGATGGCACAAGCGGCGCGCTCGCTTGGCTCTCGCGATGCCGTTACGGCCATTCTTGCGCGGATAGAGGCGCTTGCGCCGCGAATGAACGCCGCTTGAGCATGGAAGACACCTTGCACTTCGTAGGCATCGGCGGAATCGGCATGAGCGCAATCGCCCGAGTCTTACTCGCGCGCGGCCACCGGATCACCGGTTCGGATTCAAACGACTCGCCGATCATCGCGCATTCCGGCAAGCAGGCGCCACGATTTCCATCGGCCATCGCAGCGAGAATCTCAACGGCGCAGATGCGGTCGTCATCAGCTCGGCCATCGACGAGCGCAATCCGGAATACCGCAGCGCCCGGGAACGCGGCATCCGGATCATCCGGCGCGGCGAGATGCTGCGCACCGATCATGGACGGATCGCGCGGCATCGCCATTTGCGGCACGCATGGCAAGACGACCTCGACGGCGATGGCCGCCGCGGTACTGCGCGAGGGCGGAATCAACGCAAGCTCAGTGCTCGGCGGGATCGACGTTTCCACCGGCACGAACGCGCACAGCGGAAGCGCCCCGTACTTCCTGACCGAAGCGGACGAGATCGGACGGGTCGTTTGCCCTGCTTGATCCGGCGATAGCGGTCGTGACGAACATCGAGAACGATCACCTCTCCAGCGATGCGCAGTTGCGGCAGTTGGTCGACGCTTTCGAGACATTTCTGGCAAAACTGCCCGCGGACGGCTGTGCGATCGTCGGCGTCGATAACGCTTACAGCCGCTCGATCGCGCACGCGCAACGCTCGAGCCGGACGGTGACGTTCGGCTTGCTGGGCAGCGGGCCGATGTGAGCGCGGCAAACATCCGCTACGATCACCTGGGCTCTTCCTTTGACGTCATCGCCGGGGACGCGTGTTTAGGTTGCGCGCAGCTGCGCGTGCCGGGAACGATCAACATCGAGAACGCTTTGGCCGCCGTCTGTATCGGGCGCGCACTGGAGATTCCGTTCGCGCGGATAGCAAGTGCCCTGAGCGGCTTTCGCGGCGTGCGCCGCCGCTTCGAGATCCTTGCGCAAACGCCGCGCATGAGTGTCGTTGACGACTACGCGCATCATCCGACCGCGGTTCGCGCAACGATCGATGCGGCGCGCCGCTTGCAGCCGGGCCGGTCATCGTTGCCTTCCAGCCGCACCGCTATTCGCGCACGGCGTATTTGGCGGATGAATTTGCGGACGCGCTCAGCGGGGCGGACGAAGTCTATCTGGCTCCGGTGTATGCTGCGAGCGAGATGCCTGTCGAAGGCGTGAGCGAGCGCAGCATCGGCGAGCCGCTTGCGGCGCGCGGCAAGCGCGTAAACTACGTCAAGTACGTTCACGATCTGCGCGAAGCGCTGTTGAAAAATGCACCCCCCGGCGCCATCGTGCTTATGCTGGGGGCGGGCAATATCACCAAAGTTGCCGCGGATCTGGCGCGCGATGTGAGCGCCGCGCAAATCCCATGAGCGTGGCCGCGCAGCAGTTGCAAAGCATGCTCGACGCCCATGACCGCGCGGCGCTGCAAGCCATCTGCGGCGCAGTGCGTTTCGACGAACCGCTCGCGCCGTACACCTCGTGGAAGATCGGCGGTCCGGCCGACGCCTGGCTCGTGCTCGAAACGCCGGCGCAGTTAGAACAGGTCATGCGCTTTTGCGCTCGCCGGCACGTGCCGTGGTTCGTCTTGGGCAGCGGCAGCAATCTGCTGGTGGGTGACGGCGGACTGCGCGGACTCGTGCTGCGGCTTGCCGGAGGGTTCGCGGCAATCGACGTGACGCAAAGCGAGTCGGCCGTCATCGTGCGCGCGGGCGCCTCGGCGGGCATGGCCCTGCTTACCGCTAAGGCGGCGTCGGCCGGTGCGGCGGGAATCGGATCGCTGGCCGGCATTCCGGGCAGCGTCGGCGGCTCGCTCGCCATGAATGCGGGCACCGATCGCGAGATGGGCGAGTTCGTCCGGGAAGTGTGGGTGCACTCGCCCTCCAAGCCGCAAGCTCATCCGGTAAACGTTCACTATTACTACCGTCACACAACGCTTGCCGCCGATGCAGTGGTCTCGCACGCGATTTTGGAGTTTGAGCGCGGCGATCCGCAAGCGGTGCGCGAGGAGATGCAGCAGCGTTTGGTGCGCCGCAAACGCACGCAGCCCATCGCTCTTCCCAACGCCGGCTCCTGCTTTCGCAATCCTGAGGGCGACAAAGCCGCGAGGCTCATCGAGGCCGTGGAGACTAAGGGGTGGCGGCAGGGCGGTGCGGAACTCTCGCCGCTGCACGCGAACTTTATCAACAATCTGGGAAATGCGAGTGCCTGCGACGTAGCAACGCTCCTCGCGCGCGTTCGCCGGGCGGTCGCCGAGCGTTTCGGCGTGGAATTGCAACTTGAAGTCCATCTGGTAGGCGTCTTCATCGATCCATCTGCGGAATTGGAATGACGAGCAAGAAAAAAGCAAAGGTGGCCGTCGTCATGGGCGGCTCGAGCGCCGAGCGGGAGATCTCCATTCAAACCGGATCGGGCGTGATGCGCGCACTTTCCGATTTAGGCTACGACGCGCGATCGCTCGATTATAACGAGCGTTTCTTGGAAGGCGTACGCGAGATCGAACCCGACGTCGTCTTCAACGCGCTGCACGGGCCCGGCGGTGAGGACGGTCAGATTCAAGGCGTCTTAGAGTATCTGCGCCTGCCGTACACGGGCAGCGGCGTGGAGTCGTGCGCGCTGGCGATGGACAAGCACCTAACGAAAAAATTGTGCGCGGGCGAAGGGCTGCCGACGGCGGCGTGGGACCTGTTCGATTTAACCGGCGGCACCCTGCCGCTGCTTCCCGGTTCGCTCGACTTGCCGCTGGTGATCAAGCCGCGCTTCGAGGGCAGCAGCGCCGGGGTGAATATCGTCAAGACGCACGAGCAGTGGAGCCAGGCCATGATCGATGCGGCCGAACGCTATACCGAAATTTTGGCCGAAGAGTATGTCGGCGGACGCGAGTACACGTGTGGCGTACTGGGCGAACAGGCGCTGCCAATAGTGGAGATCATCGCTAACCGCGACGAGTTTTACACATACGAAGCCAAGTACGGCGCGAACGGCAGCACCCACATCGTTCCGGCGAAGATGGATGAGGATTTGAGCGCTCGTCTGCAAATGCTTGCGCTCTCCACGCACCGGCTGCTTGGACTGCGCGACTATTCGCGCACGGACTTCATCGTGAGCACCGAAGGACGGCCGTACATTTTAGAGATCAATGCCCTGCCGGGCCTGACCCCGCGCAGTCTGCTGCCCGATGCCTGTAACGCGACGGGCATCTCGTACGATGCATTGATAGACCGCCTGGTCGGCTACGCGCTTGCCCGCGCGGGCGAACCAATTCTTTCCTAAGGGCGTTCTAGTAGATGTAGATGGCTATGAAGTTTACCCTGATCGCGCTGCTGCTCGCGGCGCTCGTTTTGCCGTACCGCGCTTCGGCGGCCGCCCCGGCTTTGGCCGCGGCCGCGGCGCCGACCCCCACACCCCTTCCTTCCTACAAGACGATCCCGCCCGTGCGCGTGCTGGGCATCATACGTCGCGTCTACCGCTCGCGGCGCCCACCGCCGCCCTACGAGATCTACACCGAGGTGTACGACACGTGGAACAGCGACGGCTCGGTCGATTACGCCGGAACGCATACCAAGAAGTACTGGGTGCGCAATCTCGATCGCGCGGCGTTGGTGCGAGGCGTCTTCCGCGACGACTACGAGGGCGATCTCACGTTCGACCGGCCTGCTCTTAACCAAGACCGCGATCCCGGGCCGCCCACGGCCGATCTTTTCGAACCCGCCCATCCGCAGCCGGTGAACGTGGTTCCCACGCCCGAACCCTCGTCGCCGCCCGAATCGCTCAAGACCATCATCTCGGTCGTTTCGTTTAGCGAGCCCGATTACAATGTGGCCGCCATGACGGTCGAGGGCAGCATGTTGCATCTCGTCCTGGCGCCCAAGCGCGATCCCGAACGGAACGTTTTGCGCGAGATTTGGGTCGACAAGTCGAGTTATGTGCTCAAGAAAGTGATCGCGCACGATCGCATGTTCATCGACGGCACCAGCCACATCTATCCCATGCGTATCGTGTATACGCTGGGCTACCTTCAGGACTACGTCGTGATCACCCATTTCGATGGCACGGTTCTTCCGGCGAAGGACCCCGATGCGTCGTTCGAGAGTGACACCGGCGACTCGCCCAACGTGAGCATCGAGTTCAAGGACATCTCGTTCCCCTCAACGTTGCCCGACTGGTATTTCAATCCGCGCGAGTACGCCCAGAACAAGCAAAACGCCCCGGAGTAGGGCGGGTCCCGGGCAGCCCCCGCCGAAAGCCCACGGGCTATCCCTGGAGGTAAGATTCTGAGCACCACCGGTATCGTTGTCGATCGGGGCCTTGAAGGCGTCGTCGTCGGCAACACGCTGCTGAGCAACGTCGAAGGCAAAGAGGGCCGTCTGACGTATCGCGGCTACGACATTCACGATTTGGCCCCGCATGCGTGCTTTGAAGAAGTCGTGCACCTGTTGCTGTACGGCCACCTCCCCACGGAAAGGGAGCTCAGCGCGCTCAAGAAGGAGCTCGGCGCGCGCCGCATGCTCCCCGAGCCGCTGATCGATGCAATGGAGCGCGCGCCGAGCGATGCGTGGCCGATGGATGTGCTGCGCACGATCGTCTCGGGTTTGGCACTTTTCGTTCCGGTGGACAACAAGGGTGCGCATGCATCGAACGTGCAGACTGCAATCGAGGTCATCGCGAAGGTCCCCACGGTCGTTGCGATGTGGGACCGCATCCGCCGCGGCCTGGATCCGATCGAGCCGAGGACGGACCTCTCGCAAGCGGCAAACTTCTTGTACATGTGCCGCGGCGAGGTGCCGACCGCTGTTGCCGAAGACGCGATGGACACGTATCTGGTGCTGCTCGCGGATCATTCTTACAATGCCTCGACCTTTTCGGCGCGCGTAACGGCATCGACGAAAGCCGACTTGTACGCCGCCGTCACCGCGGCCATTGCGACCTTGCAAGGCGAAGCGCACGGCGGTGCCGCAAGTGCGGTCGGACGGGTGCTGGTGGAGATCGGCAAACCGGAACGTGCGCAGACCTACGTGCGCGAAGTCTTGGCGCGCGGCGAACGCATCATGGGCATGGGTCACCGCGAATATAAGGTGCGCGATCCGCGCGCGCAGCATCTGGACGCGGTTGCGAAAAAACTCAGCGAGATCACGGATCCGAAGTGGTACAACATCGCGCGCGCGCTTGAAGATGCCTCACGCAAAGTGCTGCAAGAGACCAAACCCGATAAGAGCATTTACGCAAACGTGGACTTCTACAGCGCACCTTTGTTTTACAGTTTGGGTTTCCCGGGAGACGAATTTACGCCCATCTTTGCGTGCGGGCGAATCGCGGGCTGGGCTGCGCACATCCTCGAACAGCTCGGCGACAACCGGCTCATCCGTCCGCAGGCCCGCTATTCGGGCCCGGCGGTGCATGCGTTCGAACCCATCGAGCAGCGCAGCGCCAACGGCGCGTCAAGCACAAGGAATTGAGCGAGCCGCGCACCGCGCGCGTCTCGCGCGCGACTTCGGAAACGTCGATCGATCTGAACTCGATCTTTCCGGCGGAGCGGTGCAGATTGCGACCTCGGTGGACTTTCTGGATCACATGCTCGCGGCATTCGCCAAACACAGCGGCTGCGGCCTGAGCGTGCGCGCGAGCGGTGATGGCATGGACAACCATCACGTGATCGAAGACACCGGCATCGCGCTCGGTAAAGCCATCGCGCAGGCGCTGGGTGAGAAGCGCGGCATAACGCGTTTCGGTTCGGCGATGGTTCCGCTGGACGATGCGCTCATCGCTGCCTCCGTCGATCTCTCGGGCCGCGCGTATTTGAATTTTCGCGTCGAGCTTTCTGCGCGAGGACCTGGGCGCTTTTCCAACCGAAATGATCGGCGAGTTTTTCCGCGCCGTCACGGACAATGCAAAGATGACCTTGCATCTGATTCAGATGAACGGTCATGTGGCGCATCACGTCTGCGAGGCGTCGTTCAAAGCGTTCGCGCGCGCGTTTGCCGCCGCCGCGGCGCTCGGCGGCAGCGCGGACGTTCCCTCGACAAAGGGCGTCCTGGAATAGCGGCGTGATCGCGGTCCTGGACTACGGCGGCGGCAATGTGGGGTCGCTTCTAGCGGCCCTGGCGCGCTGCGGCGCGCAAGCCGCGCTGACCGGCGATCCGCAGGTTTTGGCGAGCGCGAGCGCGGCCATTCTCCCGGGCGACGGAGCGTTCGGGGCAACCATGGATGCCCTGCGCGAGCGGGGCTTGGTCGAACCCGTGCAGCGGCACATCAAACAAGGCAAGCCGTTCTTAGGGATCTGCGTGGGCATGCAAATTCTGTTCGAACGCAGCACCGAGTTCGGCGGGGCGCAGGGGCTGGGGTTTTTTTCCGGAGCCGTCTCGCGCTTCGAACACGCACCGCGAGTCCCCCATATGGGCTGGAATTCGCTGGACGAGGTCGGGGGGCACCCGTTGGTTTTGCGGTTGGGAGAGGAACCCTACGCCTATTTTCTGCATTCATACCGCGCGCCGGTGACTTCCGACACCGTCGCCACATCAACACACGGCGAACGGTTCAGCGCCATCGTCGCGCGCGGGAGCGTGATGGGGACGCAGTTTCATCCCGAAAAGAGCCAAGCGGCGGGAGCGCGGCTGCTCGAAAACTTTTTGCTTTTAACTCGCGAGGCCTAACGAATGCTCGTTATCCCGGCAATCGATCTGCGCGGCGGTAAATGCGTGCGCATGCAGCAAGGCGATCCGACGCGCGAAAAAGCGTACGAAACGGATCCGGTGGCGCAGGCCAAGGCGTTCGTTGCGGCCGGCGCACAACAATTGCACGTCATCGACCTGGACGGCGCGTTCGGCGCAGGCGAGAACCACGAGGCGATCGGCCGCATCTGCAAAGCGGTGGACGTTCCGGTGCAGACCGGAGGCGGCATTCGGACGCTGTTGCACGCGCGCGCGCGTCTGGATGCGGGCGCGTCCTACGTTATCTTAGGTACGCTACTCGTGGAAGACGAGCGCGTGGCGCGCAATATCATTCACGAACTCGGCGATCGGGTTCTTGCGGGCATCGATGCGCGCGGCAGCAGCGTTGCGGTTCGCGGCTGGCAAGCGGGAACGCGCGTGGATCGCGACGCACTGGTGGGCCGCGTCATTCAATGGGGCGTGGGCCGCGTCGTATTCACCGAGATCGGACGCGACGGTATGGGCGAGGGATTCGACGTCGACGCGCTGCGCGCGGTCGCGGGCGCCGGTGAGATTCGCGTGACGGCGAGCGGCGGAGCGCATACGGTTGAAGACGTACGCACGTTGCGCGAAGCCGCGCCGGCCAACGTTGACGCGTGCATCATCGGACGTGCGCTCTACGAAGGGACGCTCGATCTGGCCGAGGCAATCGCCGCGGTCGCTTAAGGCGTTGGGCGCGGACGCGGCTGGGGTCTGGTCGGCTCAGGCGTTCGCATTGGTCCGGGCGTATGCACGGGGACCGGTTCGCGCGTGCGAACGGGTTTGGGTGCGAACGTCGGCGTTGGAACCGGAGCCGGCGTTGCGGTTGCCCGCGGGCGCGGCGTCGCCCCGCTGTAGCGCGCTGCGTTCGTAAATAGACTGATGTACAGCGGAATCGGAACGTACGTTGTCTGCCCGCTCCAGGACGTGTATTGAGCGCTTACGCGGCAGTTCGATATCCAGTAGCCGCCGGGGGCGGGCACGTTCAATTCGTAGCGGTTACCGTAACTGCTCGGAATCTGAAAATTATAACCCAAATCGCACAGCTGCATGGATGCCTGACCGCCCGCCGGCGCGATCAAGACAAAATGCATCCAATCACCCGGATAATACGAACTGCCGCCGACGGTGTAAAAACTGAACTGCGCCGGACCGTATGTCGCTGCATCCCCATAGATTGGATTCGGCGGCGGTACCGGCGGGGGCGTCGTAAGACTGGATGCGGGTGCGAGCGGAGTATATGCACTGCGCAGTCTGCGTATCCGTTATTCGCACAAGATGCTGCCCGCCGTCGTATCCGACGCTCGCACCGAGCGATTGTGCAATGAAGCGCAGCGGAACGTACGAGCGGTTTGCAATGATGCGCGGTGTAATGGCGATGCGCTGCGAGAAGCGGCTAACGACGACGATCCGGCGGGCCGGATCGTACCAAACGCTTGCGCCCAGCGCATTCGCGGTGGCGCGAAGCGGCAGCAAAACCCGGCCGTTTTCGATGACCGCGGCTACCGGAACGGGCCGATCGTTTACCGTCAGTGCAAGCATTGCTATACCGAAGAACGCATCTCGCGCGGCAAATGTTCGGGCAGGCGGGCCACGATCTCGTAATTGATCGTTTCGGCCCAGCCGGCCCAGTCATCGGCGCCCACGCTTTGTTGTCCCTCGCGCCCGATTAACGTAACCGGACTTCCGGTTGCGGCCACGGGCGCCGATTCCAGATCGATCATCGTCATATTCATGCAAACGCGGCCGACGATGGGGCAGCGCGCTCCCGCGACCAAGAAGGCGCCTCGATTCGAGAGCAGGCGAGGAATGCCGTCCGCGTACCCCAGCGGGACCACGCCGATGCGCGTATCTTTCGGAGCATGGTATGACGTACCGTACCCTATCGGTGTCCCCGCCGACACGCCGCGCACCGCAACGATCTGCGAGGTAAATGTGAGCGCCGGTTCCAGATGCAGGCGCGATCCGGCCGCCGCTTCGCGCGTTCCGGCCGAGGGCCACAGCCCGTAAACCGCGATGCCGATGCGCGCGAAATCGAGCCGCGTTTGCGGCCAGAGAATGGCCGCGGCGGAAGCGGCGATATGACGTTGCGGGCGGATGCCCGCCCGTGCTAATCCGGGTTGCACCACGGCGAGCGCCGTTTCGAGCCGCTCGAGCTGCGCGAGCGTGAACGGCGAGTCGAGCTCTTCTGCCGCGGCCAGATGGGAGAACACGCCGGCAATGCGCACTGCGGGCTCGCATGCATACGCTGCAAATGCTTCGAGCGCGCGCCGGGGCTCCAAACCTAAGCGCGCGACGCCGGTGTTGAGCTTAACGTGCACCGCACAGCGCGCGCCGCGTTTGCGCGCCGCATCCCCGACCGTGCGCAGATACGATCCGGTATCCCACAGAGCGATCTCGATGTCGCTTGCCACGACGTCGTCGAGCGATTCCCCCGGAACCGGGCCCATGACGAATATCCGCGTGCGCACTCCTGCCGCGCGCAACGCAAGCGCTTCTTCGATCGCATACACGCAGAGGCGATCGGTCTGCTGCTCGAGCGCACGGGCCGTCTGCACTAGGCCGTGGCCGTAGCCGTTGCTTTTGACGACGAATGCGCATCGTGCGGGCGCTATGAAAGCAGCCAATGCCCGAGCGTTGCGAACCAATGCGCCCTCCGATATTGCTAAGCGGCCAATCATCGGTTTGCTTTTCCGGCGTACTTCGCCCGGCGCGGGGTATATCGTAAGCGTGATCGCGCACCGCATGGACGAGCTGCTGGCAAAGACCGATCCGTTCGATTTGGCGCAGGCAATCGACGGGTATGTCCGCACGCTTGCGCCTGCGAGGATCCACGAACTGGTGCACGCGGCGCTTCCGCACATGAGGCTCGTACTACGTCGAAGAATTCTCGCGACTGGAAACAATAAGCGATGCAGACTCACTGCATGCCGCGTTTGCGCAGGTCCTCAAGAGCAACCTGCCAGCCGTCCCCTTTTCGGCTCGGGTTTCGCCGAGGCGGTGCTGGGACGGGTGCCCTCCGAAGGCCTCGCCATCGATGAAGAGCGAAGCGGCAACGCGCCGCGCCGCGCAACCGCCGCCGTCGTGGTGCTGGCACTCGGCGCAGCCGCCGCCGCGGGCGGCCACTATGTGGCTTCGGCCCGCTCCGGGCCGGCGCTCGCAACACCCATGCCGCCGCCAATCGTCTCGGTTGTTCCGCCCGTGCGCCGCGCCGTACAAGTTCGCGTGCGTCGGGCCGGCCCGACCGCAACGCCCGTCCCGGCGACGCGCGCTCCGCTGCCGGCCGCTCCCGCGGCGGCTGCGGTTGCGGTCCGTCCGCACCCGCGGGCGCAACCTACCGCGCTTCCCTCGGCTCGCGGGGAGGCAGTAGTCGTGATCGTCCCCCGGCCTCAAATCAAGCGTCATCCGGTTCAGACAGCGCAGATAGACACCTCGGATATGCCCGACGCCTACAGTGATGCGACCCCGCTGCCGCAGGAAACCGCCCAGCCCCTGGACGTACCTCGCGTCGTAACCGTCGGGACACCCAAAGCCGAGCCCAAGCGCCGCACTGGCTGCGCCGCGCCCTGCTGCACCTGGACCCGTTCAAACCCCATCCGTAGGAAAGGAACGATGAAATACACCCTCTGGTCCGCGCTCGTTCTTATTGCCGCGCTTGCCGCCTGTTCCAGCGGCGCGCCCGGTCCCGTGACGGGACCCACACCCGGACCGACGTGCAGCCCGCCGGCTACCACGACCGCGTATTCATTGGTGTATCCCGCGCCCAACGCCACCGGCGTTCCCGATCAGTTTGGGCAGGTCGTCATCGCCGCCTCACCGAGTCCCTTCCCGTCCTCGTGGAATGTGGTCGTGACCACGCCCCTTTCGCCCAGCGGCGTGAGCGGCGGGGACTTTGTCGCGGCCGCGACGCCCTTCCCCCAGCCAACCGCCACCCCGTCGTTCGCTAATCCGTCCTACCAGAGCAGCAGCTTCGGGTCGGTGAACTTCCCCGGAGAGGTCGTCCGCGTCTTTTTGAACGACACCGCGTCCAACTGCACGCCCCTTGGGCCGATAGGGCAGTTCACGACCCAGTAGCCCCCGTCAAAAGTGGCTTGCACTCAGGTACGGACTCTGCTAAGATTTCGTGGCTGGCACTCATTTGCTGAGACTGCCAGACGTCGTCAGGCTCAGCCTGACATCCGATTTTATTGTCATTTTGGAGGTCCTAGTAGTGAATCTGAAGCCTTTGGGCGATCGCGTGGTCGTCGAGCACGTAGAACAGGCGGATAAGAGTGCCGGCGGCGTGTTTCTCCCCGACACCGCTAAAGAGAAGCCCCAGGAAGGCATGGTTCGCGCCGTCGGTTCCGGCCGCACGCTCGAGAACGGCACCAAGCTTCCATGGACGTCAAGGTCGGCGACCGCATCATTTACTCGAAGTATTCCGGATCTGAAGTGAAGATCGACGGCACCGAGTTTTTGATCATCTCCGAAAAAGACATCCTCGCAATTGTCGACAAAGTCCCGGCCGGCGTTTAAGGAGTTATTGAAAGAATTATGGCTGCCAAACAATTAGTATTTGACGAGAACGCCCGCCGTGCGCTGGAGCGCGGTGCGAACATGCTCGCCGACGCCGTCAAAGTGACGCTCGGCCCCAAAGGACGCAACGTCGTCCTGGACAAGAAGTTCGGTTCGCCCACCATCACCAACGACGGCGTGACCATTGCCAAGGAGATCGAACTCTCCGACGCGTTCGAGAACATGGGCGCGCACTCGTTAAGGAAGTCGCTTCCAAGACGAACGACATCGCCGGCGACGGCACGACCACCGCGACCGTGCTCGCGCAAGCAATCATCCGCGAAGGTCTGCGCAACGTAACGGCAGGGTCGAATCCGCTGCTTATCAAGCGCGGCATCGAGAAGGCGGTCGAACTTGCGGTCTCCGAGATGGAGTCGTTCAAGCAAGTCGTCGACACCAAAGAGAAGATCGCGCAAGTCGCGTCGATCTCTGCCAACGACAAAGAGATCGGCGATCTGATCTCGGTCGCCATGGAGAAGGTCGGCAAAGACGGCGTCATCACGGTCGAAGAGTCGAAATCGATGAAGACCGAAGTCGAGACCAAGGAAGGGATGCAGTTCGACAAGGGCTACATCTCGCCGTACATGGTCACCGACTCCGAGCGCATGGAAGCCACGCTGAACGATCCGTTCATCCTGGTCACCGAGCGCAAGATCTCGGCCATCGCCGACATTCTGCCGCTGCTCGAGAAGATCGTCCAAGTGCAGAAGCCGCTGCTCATCATTGCCGAAGACGTCGAAGGCGAAGCCCTCGCAACGCTCGTCGTCAATAAACTGCGCGGAACGTTCACGACCGTCGCCGTCAAGGCGCCGGGATTCGGCGACCGCCGCAAAGAGATGCTCAAGGACATCGCGACCCTCACCGGCGCGCAGGTCGTGAGCGAAGAGCTCGGCCTCAAACTCGATAAGGTTACGCCCGACATGCTGGGCAAAGCCAAGACGGTCAAGATCACCAAGGACGAGACCACCATCGTCGACGGCGCGGGCAAAGATTCCGAGATCAAAGGCCGCATCGAGATGATCAAAAAGCAGGTCGAGGACACCGACAGCGATTTCGATCGCGAGAAGCTGCAAGAACGCCTTGCCAAGCTTTCGGGCGGCGTCGCCGTCATCAACGTCGGCGCGGCGACCGAGACGGAACTCAAAGAGAAAAAGCATCGCATCGAGGATGCGCTGAGCGCAACGCGCGCGGCCGTTCAAGAAGGTATGATCCCCGGCGGCGGCTCGTCGCTGGTCCATGCCATCAAAGCGATTGCCAAGTACGAGCCCCCCAAGACGAACGGCCACGCAACCACGTGGGCGGACGAGAAAATCGGCATCGATATCATCCGCAAAGCGCTCGAAGAGCCGCTTCGCCAGATAGCGTTCAACGCCGGCTTCGAGGGTTCGGTAGAAGTCAACAAGGTCAAGAACGCCAATGCGCCGATGGGCTTTGATGCCATGAGCGGCGACATCGTCGACATGTTCAAAGCAGGCATCGTCGAGCCGTTCAAAGTCACGCGCTCGGCGCTGCAGAATGCGGCCTCGATCGGCGCGATGATCCTGACGACGGAAACGCTGATTGCCGACAAGCCCGAGCCGAAGAAAGAGCCCGCGATGCCGGGCGGCGGCATGGGCGGTTACGACATGATGTAACCTTCGCTCAAGCGAAGACATCGAGAGGACCCCGCTTTCTTGCGGGGTCTTTCTTTTGTACCGCTACCCCGTAGAGGCCCCTATTCCGGTCGCGAGGTAGTTATTAGAAGTGATCTCGGAACCGCTGTACAGCCACGAATTTGTAGGCCGCCGCGACGAGTTGGGATTCCTTGAGGAGGCGTTTCGCGCTGTTTGCGATTCGCACTCGCGCTTCGTGGTGATCGAGGGAGAGGCCGGGATCGGGAAGTCTCGCCTGGCGGGCGAGTTTTGTGCATCCAGGCAGCGCGAAGCGACGGTTGCCAGGGGCCACTGCAGCGAACATGCTCGCTCGCCCTATCTGCCGTTCACGGAGATATTGCAGGTTCTGGACACGCGCTCGCACGTGGGGCGGCGTCCTCGCGAACATTCGGCGCATGCTGAAGAAAAGTGGGCGTACTTCAACGCGGTCGCCGAGATCGTGCGGCGGGAATCGGCGCGTTGTCCGCTGGTGGTCGTCGTCGAGGATGCGCAATGGGCCGATAGCGCGACCGTGGAGATGCTGCGCTTTTTGCTGGAACGAACAAAAGCCTCGCGGGTGCTTTTCATCATCACGATGCGGACCGAGGCCATAGCACAAAATCCCCCGGCAGCCATGCTCAGAAGTGCGGCCGCTCGCGAACGCTCCGCGCGCGTGCAACTGCGCCCCCTGCGGCGGCACGAGATCAAACATTTGGTCAACCTCTCGCTCCACAAGCGTAACTTGGTATTGGAACCGGCAATGGTTGCACAGATCGAAGTGCTGGCCGACGGTAATCCGCTCTTCGCCGAAGAGGTCGCGCAAACGGCCATTGAAAACGGCGTGCTCGCATTTGACGCGCGGATGCCGCTCTCGCTTCAAGCCGTCTTGAGCGAGCGGCTCGTACCGTTTTCAACCGCAGAACGGGAAACGCTTTTCCGCGCGGCCGTCCTGGGTGAACGATTCGATGCGGCTATGCTTGCTTCGATTGCCGATGTGCCGCTCAACCAGGTCCTGCAACTACTGCAGCGGGCCGTTACATTCGGGCTCGTGGAGCAGGCCGGTGATGCGCTCATGGCATTCACGTTCCGCCATGCCCTCATCCGGCAGGGGCTTGCAGACCAATTGGTCCTCGCGCTTGCCGCTCCGCTTCACGTTCGCATTGCTCAAGAACTCGAAGCGCTGCCGAACTGCGGGGAGCGGGCGGCGGAATTGGCCTATCACTGGTCCGCTGCTCGCGTTGCCGACAAGGCACGTGCTTGGAACGAAGCGGCGGCTGAGCAGGCATGGAACGTTTACGCGTATCGCGATGCAATCCGGTTTTATTCCGACGCCCTGAAGTGGAACTATCCCGCCGGGACGCAGCGCGCGTACATCTTCGAACGCTTGGGCACGCTGCTGTACATCGACGGGTGCGGCGAGGAACCCGCGCACTGGTTCCGCCGCGCGCGTGAAGAGTACGCGGCCCGGGGTAACGCGACCGGCGCGGCCCAGGCACTCTTGCTGCTCGCCGATCAAATGTGGGTGGATGCAAGGACGCAGGAAGGGGCTCAACTTTCCGCCGAGGCCGCGCTCGAACTCGATCGCCTCGGTCACGAACCGATGCATGCGCAGGCGCTGCTTGCGGTCGCGCGTTACGACGTGACGTTGGGCAACGTGGAGGCAGGGCTTGCGCATCTCTCGGCCGCTCGCCGGCTGCGCGCTTCGTTTGATTCGGGAGCGCGCGCATCTTGGCACGAAGTT
>CAVPCC010000004.1:0-115246 GCA_963702335.1 Vulcanimicrobiota bacterium
AACCTACGGCGTCATCCTGAAGCCGGCCTGATCATCCTGAGCGACCCTTCGTCATCCTGAGCGAGCCTTCGTCATCCTGAGCGAGCCTTCGTCATCCTGAGCCCCAATTTTTGTCATCCTGAGCCTGTCGAAGGACCCCGAGGCCGATTCCCGCGGAACCGGATCGAGGGGCGTTCCTCCCAAACTCACCACGTAAAATTGCCGATAGCATCCCACTGATAATTCTGCGTGGCTTGCCATGCAAAAAAGCATTCGCCAATCGCGCCCACTTGTTTGCTAATCTCCAGCGAAGCGGTGATCTCCGCGGCAGGCGGATACCCGTTGCGTCCTTCCGCGTCGGTTTGACCGCCCATGCTGATTGGCAGGCTGCGTCCCGACAGCGCGCGCAAACGGTCGAACGAGCCTTTGAGCAGCACGCGCACCTGCGCCGGTGTCGTGGGTTTGCGGCGCATCATCCGCCAGTACGACATCGGCTGCAGCGCGCTGCTGAAGCGCGCAATCTGCGGATACGGATACTTGGCGTTGTTCAAATGTTCCAAATACGGGTCTTCCACTGTTGAGAGCAGCATGTAGCTCGGCCCGACCGCTTGGCGTAGGTACTGCGCATACATCCACAGCGCGTTCAGACCGTTGGGATCGCCGCCCATGAACTCATCACCGCGTTCTAAGTCGATCGCCAGACCGTGCAGCGGCGTACCTTTTGCCGTGCGGTAATAAATCGTACGGATGCTCGCCTGCAGGTCTTCAAAACTCGTGTCGCGCGGCACCGTCCAGCCCATCGTCTGAATGCCGTGCGCAGCCAGCCCATCGATGATGGCATCGATCGTGGGCTTGGCCTCGGGCGTGATCTCCCAATACCCGCCGTACGCGGTGCGCACTCAACGTAATGCAGACCCGCGCGTACCGCTTGATCCACGATCGCTTGCGGGTTGAGGTGCTTGAAATAGATTTCGTCGAGCGGATTGGGCGTGAAATAGAGCCACATCGCTTTTCCCGAAGCATCGCCGATGCTCGAGACCGGCGCCGGCGCGAGCGGCGTAACCGGCGCAAGATGCACCGGCGGATAATCCGTGCGATACAAAATATAACGGTAACGCTTACCGGGCACGACCAGTGTGTCACGATACGTGGAACTAGGTCCGGCGATCGTTGCTAGGGTTGCTGCTGTGCCATCTGTATCGACGCGTACAACTTTCGCGCTTACCGTTTCTTGCGGAAACCATCCGATTTGAATCAGATGCGGCCCCAGCGCATGGGCGACGACCTGCGGGACGTGCCATGCCCGCGTGTCAGTTCTGATGGTGTACGAACCCAGATTCGGCTGGGTAACATGCATGTGCATTGTCAGCACGCCGGCATGCTTTGCGCTCAGAATCGCCGAGGGTTGCCCGTACGCCAAACGCGTCTGCCACTGGACGTATCCGTCGGGCGAGGTCCAATCGATATTCCCGTTCTCCATGATGCGTGTGGCGTGTCCTTGCGGATCGAGATATTTCGCGACTACGAGCCACCGCGCGTTACCGTCGGCATCGACACCGAGCGGGCGGGAAACGA
Source organism: Vulcanimicrobiota bacterium (assembly GCA_963702335.1). Lineage (GTDB taxonomy): Bacteria > Vulcanimicrobiota > Vulcanimicrobiia > Vulcanimicrobiales > Vulcanimicrobiaceae > DASSRQ01. The sequence continues at coordinate 1,555 of CAVPCC010000004.1, forward strand.
ACGCCACTTTGGCAGCGGGTTTGCCCCAGAAGACCATTCCGGTGGGCGTGGGTGAGGGATTCGGGGCGGACGTCGGCCCGGCTTGCGCCAGCAGGGCTCCGAGAAGAAACGGCAGCGCGGCATTCATGCCAATCTCTTCGACGCAGACGCTGCTTTGCTTGCGATCTCTGGGTATAAGAAGTCCATGAAAACACGCACTTTTTTGGCGTTTGCGCTGACAGCCGCGCTGGCAGCCACGCCCGCTCTAGCACTAGCAGACCTAAACGTAAATGCCGACGGCTTTAGCCGCGTAGTGACCGAAACGAGTCAAGGCGGCGACTGTCACGTGCACCGCACCGGCACCGGCGTTACGGCCCGCTGTCCCGACGGGTCAAAGGGCACGATGACCCTCTATCGTCATACGAGCGAAGGCGTTGCCTGCGAGATCGACTTTTGGCCGCAATCGTCACCGGCCCGCACGCCGTGGCGAACCCCACTCTCACACCAAAACGCGGACATCGGGACCTGCTCCATCCATTGGGAAAACGCGACTACAGCAGACGTAACGCTGCACTAAGTTTCTCGCTGGTTAAGATCTATCGTGACCGCCGCCGGCGAGTTCATGCCGGCGGCGCATTGGAGCCACCGCCGCAATCCGCCGCGACAAGAACAATTATCGAAATAGCCAAACGACGAAGACGTATCACCCGTACCTGCGTTAGAAATATACCCCAAAACGGGTGAGGGCGGTGCTTGCGCACCGCCCTCTTGCTGCACTCCCCTGGAAACTTGCGCTACATCTTGATACCGGCAAAGAAGTAGAAGGTGCGGGGGCTCTGGGAGTAGTTCGGGTAGATCCAGTTGATGTTCGGATAGGAACTTGCCGTTCCCGTAACCCCTGATTGGGGGCCATCGAACGGATAGCAGCCTGTTCCGTCGTTTGGGCACGGGGCTGTATCGGTTACCTGGTCGAGGAGATTGTCGACCTTGACTCCCAAGATCAGGTTTCGCTTAGGCCCCAGCTCTTCATAGGCACTTAAATTGACGCGCCACCAGCCGTGCGCAATCAATCGGTTTGAGTTAAAGTACGGCGCTACCGGGAATCCGCCCGCATTGAGGCATTGTTGAAGGTTGTTCGAATCCGTCGCCGGCACGCACGAGTGGATGTCGCCGGTGTTAAAGAAGGTATCACCCTGATAGTATACCAGCGGATCAAGATGGAATCGATCAGAATGGTAATCGGCCAGGAATGTTGCGGTCCATAATGGATTCGATGCCGATCTCACCAGGACGCCCTTGCGGGCGATGTTCTCAGGAAGCGCGCTGTTGATGTATGCGCCCGATATATCGAGGGCGTTTGTCCAGAAGTTGTCATACGTCGCAGACAGCCAATACGAGGTACCGTGCGGCGCGTTGTTAACGTGGTTCAGTCCAAACTCCACGCCGAATGACTGGTGTCTGTTATTGTTTGTCAAAACCGAATTTTTCGAGAAGAATGGGCGGCAGTTCGCTGCCCCTGCATTGCACGGTATGCAACCGCTAATCTGCGACACGTTGCAGCCAGTCTGATAGTACCCCTCGAATGGCTGATACGTCGCGTAGTAATTCGAGGTTTCGTTATAGTAAGGCCCGGCTCGCATCGTTGTATTGCCGCCGAAGTTGTGCTCCCACAGCGCCTCTGCCGAGTGGTTGATCTGCGGTGAGAAAGATGTTCCGGGCGCAAACGGATCGCGAGTGACGTGCCCGGAATCAAAGCCGGTCCCCGCCGCCAGAGAGTCGATGTAAAGATACGCCGAGCCGATGAAGCTCGTCGTGTTTCCATACGAGAAACTCAGCACGTTGTTCGGGTCGAACGTGTAGGTACCGTTGAACGTCGGATTCAGAATCGTTGCGGTATATCCGCCGCCATGGCTATTCGCATAGCCGACACAGTTTCCCGAAACCGTGCACGACTGCGGGTCATTCGGGAATCCGTAGTGCCGTCGCGCCCAAGTCAGCCCGGGATCGACAAGCAGTTTGCCGAAACGAAGGTCGGCCTCACCGTAGGCGATTTGCTGGTTCGTTGGGTAACTGGCGTTTTCATATATGCCCGGCCAGCGGATACTTCCGCCGGGGAGCACGGTGAAGACGTCGAGGGCGTAATAGTCAAAGATGTTGTGGTCCTGTTCGTCGCTGACGCCCGCTTTGAGCGTGGCCCGGTCGCTCAACGTGTCCGTATAGTCGATCGACTCGTTGTAAATATTCGAACGTCGATCCCCGTAAAACGTTTGCAAGCCGTCAAACCACGAACACTCGTCGTATGGATCCCCGGCCGGCTCGGCGACCGGCGTTCCGGCCACATATGGATAATTTGGGCAAGTTGTGCCTAGGCCTTGCTGGCCCCAATTGTACGGATCACCCGGATTCTCTAAACCCGGAATGTTCGGATCGGCAATCGGCTGATCGAAAATATACTGATTGAAGTTCTCGTCGAGCCGAATGTTATAGAACGAATGGTCGTTGATATTATGGTTCCATTCCAGCTTGCCCAGGCCACCGTAATGGTGCCACATGTTGCCTTGGCCCGGCCCAAGTGCATTCCAGTAGACGCCGAGGGGGCAGGCCTGTCCGTTCGGCGCGGTCCCTCCCTGTCCGAACGTACCGGTGCTTGGACCGCCGTCAGGATAAGTCGGCCACGACGACGTCGCACCCGGGCACGGAGCCATTGCGAGAGGGAGCGACTGGCCGGGTGAGCGGTTGAGCAGATAATTGAAATCGAATTCGCCCAAATCGTTGGTGAGAACGACTTGGAAATCGTTCTTCTGGTTGGGACGGAAGTGAATGTTCCCAACCCAGTTGCGCTCCTTGACCGGCCCGGGACCGTCATCGCTTCCGAAGAGGATGTTGGGGTACGTATTCTCGCCGTAGTCATATTGATTTTGCGAGTCAACCCCGGTGAAACCGACGTAATAGGACCAGCGGTGATCCGGCGTCGCCCATCCGTGCTCAAACGTCAGGTATTGATTCTGTTCGGGCGAGCTGGCCTGAAACGACAGGGTGGTAAAGCCCGGATACGTTCCGGTCTTAAGCACCGAGTTGAAATAGCCGGTGCCGTTGATGGCGCCGGCACCGGAGAGGCCGCCGGTGTAAACTTCAACATTGCTCAGGCCGGTATTCGAAAGATTCGACGTAAAGAAGCCGACCATGCGATCCTGAATCGGAATGCCTTCAAACTCGTAACCCAGGTCGGTGACCTGACCACCGCGAACGCGCGGCTGCCCAGGAAAGCCGTTTGCCGTGACGCCCGGCGTTACGGCGAGAAACTGGTAGATCGTTTCCAAACTGCCGGTGGGATTCGTGGCGGCCGTGAGCTGCGCGCCGCCGACCGTGTAAACATCGCTGCCGGTGTTCGGCTTCACTAAATTTGAGTGACCAGAGGATGTTACGTTTGCAATTGTTTTCAATTCGGCGCGCATCGTTTCGTTGACACGCGCGGTTTGATCTTGTTGCACGGTGATGCCTGGAACTGCAAGCGCCGCTAGGCCGCTCTTTTGAAACGACAGTGTATACGTGTCGGGCGTAAGATTGATTAGCGAATAGAAGCCATTAGCGTCCGTCGTCGTCGTTTGCGATTGACTCAGTGAGGCAGCAGACACCTTGACGTCGGCAACGGGTTTGCCGCTCGCGTCAGTGACAGTGCCCGTGATGTTTCCTGTGGTACCCGCCAAGGCCGGTTTCGGCAGCAGGATGGCAAGCATCAGGAGGGCCGAGAGGAGGCCCCATAACGGCGGACCGGTTATCTTTTTCATTTATATGCTCCAACTGCGCCGCCCCGCGTTGCCCAGATGCATCCCGCGATCCGGCGCCAGATAAAAGAAAAGCGAACCGGCGCGGCCCCGCGCTCGTTCGCTTCGCATACACTACCAGAGAGCCCGCGAACTCACCTTTGGTGCAAGGCCTCAAATAAGCAAAAGGGGAGGCGCCAAGGCGCCTCCCCTTTTTAAGCTCAGGCCGAGCGGCTTACGGGATCTTCTTTGAGAGCCAGACCTCGATTTGCCGCGGAGTTTCCGAGTAGTTCTGGTAGACGTAGTGGTTCGGCCCACCGACGCCGGGCTGCGGGGACGACGGGTAGTACGGTGCGCATCCCGGATACAGACTCGGCGTGTTGACCTGCTGCGTTACCCAGCAGGGCGTCGTGTCGTGCACCTGGTTGAACACGTTCGTGACCTGAACGCCGATCGTGAAGTCCTTGTTCGGGCCGGCATCGACCATAGCCGATGCATTTCCGAGCCACCAACCGTTGGACATCAGCTCGGGCAGCAAGTGTGCCGGCCGTGCCAAGAGCGACGATGTCGCTCCACACGGGAAGTACGGCGTGCCGACGCCGCTCAGCCCTTGCCAGAACGCCGATGCTTCGCATTCGCCGGTCTGGTAGAAGGAGGGCCCTTGATAGTAGATTTGCGGGATGATGCGCACGCGGTTCATATGCAGTTCCGCGGTGAACGTCGTGCTGTACAGCGGGTCTCCAGTATTGCGCACGGGCGGGAAGAAGGAGAGCGAGCTCGTTGCTCGCACCACCGTACGAACCTACGAGCGACTGCGTCGAGTTCGTCCAGAAGTTGTCGTACGTAACCGACCAGAAGTACGATACGCCTACGGGCTTGGTGTTGACGTGATTCAAACCGAGCTCAAGACCCATCGATTGGCGGAACCCGTTATTGGTTGCCACCGCCGGACCGTAATGGACCTCGCCATTAGCCGCGACGAAGCTGACCGGGCGATAGATTTCGAAGACGTTCGTGGCCTTGTTGAAATAGGGCCCGAACTTCAACGACGTGTTAGCATCGAATTGATGCTCCCACTGCAGATCGTAACTATGGATGATCGTCGGGTTGGCGCTGAACGTGCCGCCGGTCGAGGTAACTCCCGGTGAATAAGTCGACGAACCTTGCCGGTAGACGTAACCGGTTCCAACGAACGAAGTCGAATCCGTGTACGATCCGCGAATGACGTTGTTGGCATTCATCGTGTACGTCAGCGAGAATGTGGGATTCAGGATGCCGACCCCTAATGGCCCGGCGGGCTTTCCGCTATCCGCCGGATAGTCGTACAGCATGCGCTGGTACAACAACCCGGGATCGATCCGGAACTTGCCCATGCGCGCGGATAAGTCAACGTAGGCGCTGACGACGTGATCGGGATAGGTCGAGCTCGAATTGAGCCCCGGCCACGAACCGTCGGCGTTCATGTAGAACGAGAAGTAGGTGTTCCACAGGTTGTTATCGATTTCGTCGCCGATTCCGGCGCGCAGCGTCGTGTTTTCGTTCAGGTTGTTGTTGTAGTCCAGCGAGCCCAACCACATGTTCGATCGGCGGTCACCGTAGTAACCGGTGCTGAACCAGTTTTGCTGCTGCTGACATTCCGCGCCGCTTCCGGCCGGACCGGAGGTTTGGATTGGGGTTCCGGGCGTGTACGGCGCGGGGAAAAGCGCCGTGCAGCCGGCCGACGTTTGAAAGTCCGGGCTGTTGTCGATGGCAGCGATATTCGCGTCGATGACGGGCTGCTGGAAGATATACTGGTTGAAGTTTTCGGCAAATCGCAGCGAGAAATTGGAATGATCATTCAAGATATGATTCCATTGAATCTTGCCGATGCCGGAGTAGTGGTACCAGTTATTTGCACCGTCTTGAGTCGATTGACCGAAATACAAGCCGATGGGGCACGTCGCGCCGTTCGGTGCGGTGCCGCCGCTTGCGCCGGTGGCCGTCGAGGGATTGACGACGTAGCCGGGGCATGGCAACGCTGTTACCGGAACGGGTTGGCCCGGGGCGCGAGCCATAAGGTAGTTGAAGTCGAATGTTCCGACGCCGTTTTGAACTAAGAACTGAAAATCGTTCTTGCTGTCGGGACGGAAGTGGAAATTGCCGATCATGTCGATCGTCTTGACTGGTCCGGGCCCGTTGTAGCCTTCGACGGCCATCGCGGGGTAGGTCATCCCCGATGCAAACGTGTTGTTCGCATCGGTATTATCGAGCGCCATGTACCAGGAGAAACGGTGGTTTTGCGTCGCGCCACCGTACTCGAAGGTTTGATCGGTTAGAAGCGAACCGTCGGCGGCTGCGCCGTACGTAAAACGGGCAAACCCGGGATACGTTCCCGTTTTTACGACAGTATTAATGATGCCCAGACCGGCCGCGGCCTGCGATGCGTCCAGTCCGCCGGTGAAAACTTCGACGTTGGAGATACCGACATTTGAGAGGTTCGTCGTAAAGAAGCCGGTCATCCGCTCGCGGATCGGGATTCCGTCAAATTCGTACTGTTCGTCGGTTACCGAGCCGCCGTGGATACGCGGCTGTGCCTCGAACGACGATGCCGTGATACCGGGCACCACCTGAATGTACTGATACAACGTCTTGTGCATGTCGTTGCCTAGCGAAGCCGCATCGAGGGCCTCGCCGGCCACGGTGTATTCGTCCGAGGTAATGTTCGGCTGAACCAAGTTGCTCGAACCGCGGGCGCGTACGCTTGCAATCGTCTTGAGGTCTTTGCTCAGCTGTTGATTCAAACTCGTGGTAAGCCCCTGCTGCACCGTAATTCCGGGAACGGCTACGTCGGTGTAGTCGGACGCTTGAAACGAGACGGTGTATGTGTCCGGCGAAAGGCTCTGCAAGGCATAGAAGCCATGTGAGTCACTGACGGCCGATCCGGTTTGGCTCAGCGAGGCGGCGGTAATGCGAACGCCTGCAATCGGTGCTCCGGCCGTATCACGTACCGTTCCGGAGATCGTGCCGGTCGTTTGTTGGGCAAACGCCGGGACGGCCATGGCAAAGAACAGGACGGCCATAGACGCCGCAAACAGCGTCATCGACCGGTATCTGCCCCCTAAGAAGTAGGTCATGTAATGATCTCCCTCGTTCCGGGCAGACTGCGGCGCCTTGCTCCGATGCATCCGGCTCCGCAATCGGCCCTGATAAAAGAAAAGCGACCGGCGCGGCCCCGCGCTCGTTCGCTGGAAGCATTAATGTACGGTTAAGGCTGGGAATCCTGCGGGGATTCTGTTCCGCTAGATCATCGTCTTCGTGAGGCCGCGCGGCGCGTCGCTTTCAACATACCTCGCGCGCCCGGCGAAGAGGGCAACCATTTGGGCAGCGACCAGCCACGCGAGCGTGTTGAACGCGATGCCGACGACTGGTCCGAGCAACGGAATGTCACCTAGATGACCGCCGATGACGTAGCGCAGCTCTCGGCTTGGGCCGCCTCGCGCATGGGCTGGTTGACGACATCGCGGGAGTAGTCGTCGATGACCCCGATGATGGCGCAGCTTGCATCCAGCATGGCCGCGCTGCCGTGGCGGAACTCCCCTGCCGAGAATCCCTCGGCGTGAATATAGCCGGCTTCCTTCAGTTTAAGGGCGAATTCGTTGGCAATCGGCACGCCGTAGCCGGCGGCCACAATGACCACGCTGCGCCGGCGTGCGATGCGCTGCGCTGCCGCCCGCACGTCCTCCACGTCGGTTCCGTCCAGCCACGATCGTACGTCTTCTGCGGTTTCAATTAGCGTTTCGGCGTTGCGATGATGGGTGCTGGATGAGAGCAGGCCCGCTGCCCAGAGCAGGATAGCGGCTGTGGCGGTCACGCTCTTACTGGCGGGAACGGCATGCTCGGTTCCGGCTTCCAGGTCGATAGTTAAGTGCGCGCGCTCGCCCAGCGGCGAGTCCGGCGTGTTTGTTATGGCGATGAGCTCTTGCGGCTGCAGGATGTCAAGTGCGCCAAGCAGGTCGCTCGAATGGCCGCTTTGCGAGCACGCAACAACGACCGCGTTGCGATAAGCAGCGTTATCCAACGGCGCTTCCGTTGCGGCGAGCGCATGGGCGCGCAATCCCCGCCGGCGCAGCGCAAGAGCGCCGAGCTGCGCCATTGCAAGCGAACTGCCGCTGCCGAGCAGCACGACATCGCGTCCGCGCAATGCGTGAGAAAGGCGCTCGGCTTTGTCCGAGCGTGCGATCGCGCGCCAAACGTCGGGTTGTTCGCGGATTTCCTGTTCGAAGTGGCTGCCTAACATTATTGCTGAGCGAATTGCGAGAAAATGGCTGCGCGCACCTTTGCTAGCGCGGCGGCGCTGCTCGGATCGTCCTCCCCCATCCATTGATTGAACAACAGCGAAAACGTGACCGGACCGTGCGTTCTGGTTTGCACGTAGCCCGAGAGCGTGCGAACGTGATTGATGCTTCCGGTTTTGGCAAACACTTTATCCTGCGCCGGGGTTCCGATATACGCGCGTCCCAGCGTGCCCCGCAATCCGGAAATCGGCAGGGCGTTCAATATCGTCTGCCGGTACGGACTATTCCAATCCGCCTGGAGAATCGCCACGAAATCCCATGGCGTGATGCGGCTGTATTGCGAGAGGCCCGAGCCGTCGCCGATGGTGACGGTGGAGGGATCAACACCGATACTTCGCAGGAATGCCGTCTCCAGCACCCGGCCTTTGTCGTCCGATCCCGGTTCGCCGGCTTGCGCTACACCCAGTTCTTTGAGGAAGAGTTCGCCCATGAGATTATCGCTGGGATACCAAAACTCTTGAAGCAACTGCGGCATGGGATCGGAATGGTGCGTCCACAAAACCGAAGCGTTTTGCGGCATGACGCCTTTGCGCACCGCGCCGCCTAACGTGATACCGTGCGCTTTGAGCGCGCGCGCCAGCACGTCGCCCGCGTAACTCTCCGGATCGGGAACGCTGGGCACGATGTCGCCGGATTCCTTGGCGCCGAGCGGATAATTGCCCGTGATCTCGATCGCACTGGGATTATCCCACTCACGAGCGATGTCCGAGGTATCTTTGGAGCCGGCGGGGCCGGTAACGAGCTGGTCGTCGATAGTGTAGGCGCTCGATTGCGGCCACACGCGCAAAATCTGCCGGCGCGCCCACGCTTGGGCCGGGGATCAACGTCATGTGTACGAGGCCTTCTTCCAATTCCAATGCGCTCACGACCGGCGCGTAGTAATACGGCAAGTCGTCCCACGACCAGCCGTAACCGTAGCGTTGATTATCGTAGTGGCTTGCGTCGGTGACCACGTCGCCGTCAATGCGCGTGATGCCCCGAGCGGCAAGTGCGGCTGCCGCCGCATCTAAGTCTGCGGCGGTTAGATGGGCATCGCCCCCGCCGCGCAAGTAAATATTGCCGCGAATGCTGCCGTTTACCGGCGTACCGTCGGCGCCCACGCGCGTGACGAAAGTGAAATTCGTGCCCAGCTTTTGAACGGCCAAGGAACCGACGAGCAATTTGAAATTCGAAGCGGGCATGAAGTCTTCGTTTGCATTGCGCGAGTAGATGACACCGCGGCGAACGGTGTCGATCGCATAAAAGCCGATCTGCGTGCCGCGCAACGTAGGCGCGCTCAAAAGACCATCCAACGCTTTGTGCAACCGCGCGATCTGCGCCGGCGTCCACGCGGTCCCGGAAGGGGCGGGAAGCGGCGGCATGGTGGGCGTTGGATGAGGCGAGGGCGCCGGCGGCGCGCCATAAATGATCGTTGCCAAAATAATTGCCGCAATGCTATGCATCAATGTCGTTCCTCATCATCTCTTCACTTCGCTCGCGCCGGGCGATGAGCGAATGCGTGCCCGCGCGCACGGCAACAACGGCCGGCCGTGCAAAGCGGTTATAATTACTTGCCATGCTGTAAGTGTAGGCGCCGGTCGTAAACATCGCCAGCAGATCGCCCGCCCGCAGGTCGTCCGGCAAAAGCGCCGTTCCGAGTTTATCGTTCTCAACTGCGGCCGCAAACGACGGTTTCGATCATCTGGGCACCTTCGCGCGAGGCGCACGCCATATGGTGATACGCTCCGTACAATGCCGGGCGCGGATTCTCGTACATCCCGCCGTCAACGATCGCATAGGCACGCCCGAATTGACGTTTTGCCGCAACAACAGTGTAGAGCGAGGTTCCGGCCGCCGCAACTAACGCGCGCCCGGGTTCAAGGCCAACCACCGGCGCCGGCAGCCCGCGGCGCGCGGCCTCTTGCGTAACCGTTTGGGCGATGGATTGCACGGTTGCGGCGATATCCAGTCCCTCGCCCCCGCCCGGTCGCTCGGGAACGCCGAATCCGCCGCCCGCGATGAGCGTGGTCGTCGGGAACGACGCTGCGGCGCACTGCGCCGCAATATCCATCAATGCCTGGGCGTTTGCCGCGAACGCCCGCTCTTCATAGATTTGCGATCCGATGTGCGAATGCAGCCCGCAAAAGCGCAGATGGCCCGCTCCATGTAGGGCGCCGAGCGCTGCGGGAACGGCTTGCGGATCGAATCCGAACTTGGATTCCTGACCGCTGGTGCGCACGAACTCGTGCGTGTGCGCTTCAATGCCGGTGTTAATGCGCAAAAGCACGTCGAGCGTGCGGGCGGCCGGTGCGGCGGCAAGGTGCGCAAGTTCTTCGGCATTGTCGACGACGATGCGGCCGACGCGGCCCGCGAGTGCCGCCTCAATCTCTTCACCGGTTTTGCCGCACCCGTGCAGCGTGATTCTCTCTGCCGGAAAACCGGCCGCTTCCGCCGTCAGAAGCTCTCCGAGCGAGCAGACGTCCAAATTCAGCGGCGTGTGCTTGAGGTGCTTTGCAAGTGCAACGAGCAGCAGCGCCTTGCCGGCATACGCAATTTCGAAACCATGCGGCTTGCACGCATTGAGAAATCCCGTGATGGCGCCGTCGAGCACGTCGTAATCCAGCGCGAGCACCGGCGTCCCATAGGCCGAAGCGAGCTGCGAGCACGCAACGCCGCCCAGCAGCAACTCGCCTTCCAACCGGTCTTCACCAGAGATAAGCACACCTTTACGTTTAGCGCTCGCCCTCCTAGTGTCATCTTCCCCGCCTGTCTTGCCGAAGCCCTCGATAGGCATCCGGGCCCGCGGGCGGAAGATTTCCCAAAATGAATGACCGTCCAATCGAGCAGCAACTCGAGCAATATCCGCATTGGCCGCTGCGGCTTTGGCGCCCCCAGTTTGCGCCAGGGCGCATCGATCGCATTTATACGCACTGGTCGGCGCACGATTACCGCTCGGTCTTCCCGGCCTATCACTATTGCGTTGCAACCGGCGACGACGCAGAGATCATGATCGTCAATACGCACGATACGCGCGAGAATATGCGCGAGGTGCGCGAGCAGCCGGATATGCCCTACGCCGCGCATACGCGCGGGCGCAATTCGTTTGCGCTCGGGATTTCGATCATGGCAATGGAGGGCGCCCGGCCGGATGACTTCGGCCCGTGTCCGTTGACCGAACCCCTCCTTGATGCGCTCTGTTTGCTCGCGGCACGCTTAGCGGTATTTTATGGCGTACCCATCGATGCGGAACACATCATGTCGCACGCCGAAGCCGCGCGTTTAGACGGCTACTTCGGAGCGGGCGACCAGGAGCGCTGGGACATCGCGCGCTTGCGCCCGCAAAGTGTGCCGCTGCAACCGGACGAAGCCGTTACGACCGGCGAGGAATTGCGGGCGCGCATGCGCGCGGTCTTGTAATCTAGGGCGTTTTGGGCGCCGTCGTCGGCGCGGTTTGTGTAGGCTTTACGCATACGAAGGCGGCGCGAACTGCGAGAGAAACGCATCGCAAACCGTTTGAGCAACCCCGGCGCCGTGAAAGCGCTGGTGGAGCATTTCGCGCGACGGCGAGGGCATAACGCACATGAAGGGTCCGGGCGCGCCCGGAGCGCAGATCGAGACCTCGCGCGCTCGTGCGGGAACCAGCGCCGTTTGATACGGCCGCAGCTCTGCCCGCCGTTCGCCGCACGTAAGCGTGAGCGGCTCATCCAGCGACATGACGATTAGCGGCCTGGAGTGCGTTTGCATCGTGCCCTTCGCTTCGGTCGCCAAGACACGTTCCACTAAGAAATGCGAATCTGCAATAAGTGCCGTGCGCTGAAAACCCTCAAAGCAATATACCAGCGGTTCGATTGCCGTCCGTGCCGGCGCCGCGTGATAATCTAAGACGTCGCCCGCCTTTTGCACGTGCAACTCGCGTGGCTTGCCGTCGGCACCCAGGCGGTTCCAGTCGAAGATGCGGTAGGTTAAGTCGCCGGCCTGCTGCGTCTCGAAAATGACGATGCCGGCGCCGATCGCATGCAGCGTTCCGGCCGGAATGTAGAATGCGTCGCCCGCTTTCGCCGGCACGCGGTTCAGGACGTCCCCCAGCGATCCGTCCGCGACACGGCGCTCATATTCCCCGCGCGTCATGTCTTTGTTCCAGCCCATCACCAGTTGTGCATCCGGCGCCGCGTCCATAACGTACCAGCATTCGGTCTTTCCATTCTGCTGGTGTTCTACGCGTTGCGCGTACGCGTCGTCGGGATGCACTTGAACGGAAAGCGATTGCTGCGCGTCGATGATCTTAGTCAGGACCGGAAAGATCTGGCCGAAATCGATATCTCCCAGCAAATCAGCGCCGAGCATCAGACGCAGTTGTGCGAGCGTGAGGCCGGAAAGAGCGCCATTCTCGACCGTGTTCGTATCCCAGCATTCCCACGACTCGCCCAGTTTGACCGTCGGGTCACCGGCCTTTCCGAAACGTTCCACCAGGGCATCGCCGCCCCAAATGGCCGGCGTCAAGCTTCGGTTTGAGAATGTAAGGATAAATCTGCTCGTGCATCATTTCATCCGTGCGGCCAGCAGACCGCGGGCAGAGTTTCCGACAAAAAGTTTGTCGGCGCGCTCGATGTCTTGCTTCGTGAGGACGCGTTCCGATACCCGGCCTTGGCAAAGCAGTTCGGCTCGCAAGATTCCTGGCAGCAGACCGCATTCGAGCGACGGAGTGTAGAGTGTATTCCCGAACTGCGCGAAGATAGTCGTGCGGGTGCCTTCGGTAATCTCGCCGCGCTCGTTACAGAGGATCGCATCGAAGCAACCTTGCCGTTGCGCCTGGCGGGCGGCTTGGTCGTGCGCCGGGCGCCACGCCGTCTTGTGGCGCAAAAAAGGGTCGGCGGAGTGCACCCTCCCGTCTGCAAAACACAACAGCACGGGCGTTTGCGGTTCTTGAAGCGGCTCCGCGCTGGCCGTTACTCCGGCAGCATTTGCACGCGCGCGCACGAGTTGCGCTTGTGCACCGGACGGGATGCACGCGCGAAGAGCCGGCGCATCGCACGGCATATTGAACGCGCCTGCCGTGCGGACAAGCCGCTCGAGGTGCGCATTGAGCCGCTCGTCCGGAGCATCGCTTGCGAAGGTTTCCCATATGGTGAAGTCCTCGAACGCGGGCGCGAGGAATCGGGACTTAATCGCAATCTCGTCCCATTCCGCGGCGGCCGCCGAGTCGGCGACAATGCCGCCGCCCGCGTCGAAGCGTGCCGCTCCGCTTTTGCTATCGATCTGAATGGTGCGAATTGCGACATTCCACCACCCGCAGCGCTGCGGCGAAAGATAGCCGATGCTGCCCGTGTAAAATCCGCGCGGGTACTGCTCGATGCGGGCGATATGTTCCATCGCCGCGCGTTTGGGCGCCCCGGTGACGCTTCCGCATGGGAACGTGGCTTTGATGACGCCGGCAAAACGAAGCGTTGTGTTCGATCTGCCGCGCACGGTTGAGGTCATGGTTGCGAACGTCGGGTAGCGTTCCACTTCGAAAAGCGGATCGACCTGGACGCGGCTGCAGAGTTTGTGCAAGTCGTTGCGAAGTAAATCGACGATCATCAGGTGCTCGGCGCGGTTCTTGTCATCGTGCAGTTCCGCCATGCGATCGAGGGGCGCCGTGCCCTTCATTGGCTTTGCGGTCAACGTGCCGCCCTCGAACCTTAAGAAGACTCGGGTGAGATTGAAACGACCGCAGTGGAACCGTATTGCAGCAACGCACTGTACGGCGCATTGGCCTGCGAGGAAAGCCGTTCGTATAGCGCCACCGGTTCGCCATTGAACCCGACGTCGAACGGCACCGTGTAGTTTACCTGATACACCTCACCCTCGCCAATCGATCGCAGGATCGTTCCGATTCCCGCCTCGTACCGCTCGCGCGGCACGCGAGAGAGCGGCGCAGACATTGCGAATGGCTTGGCCGCAGAGGCCTGGGCAGATCGCGGTTCATCGAAGGCGCCCAAGACGAAGAGCGGCTCTGCCGTATGCGAGCCGATGCCGTGCAACTGCGCACCGAACTCATACGTGAAACCACCGGCAATCCACAACCCTCGATCGAGCGCATCATCAACCTGCTCGAGCGCGGCGACTGCGCCGGCTAAGGTTTGCGGCGCCCAGAGACGGATCGGATCCTCAAAGACCAATTCTCCGGCCAAGACCGTCAGCGGCATCGGCGAGGTATTGCCTTTGCTGCTTGCTTCCGCCTTTGGGGCCTATGATGCGAAGTGCGCGTGCTCTCCGCGTTCGACGATGTCTTTGAAGCGCCGCAAATCTCGGGCGATCTGCCGCTGAGGCTCTTCGCCGAGCAGCCGCGCTACGGATGAACCGAAATAACGCGCCGGGGGCGCGTATTCCAGAACGACGCGCACTTCAGTCCAGCCGTCATGCGAATCGAAATGCACAGAACCGGCATGATGAATGGCCGACCCGGGAAGCGAGCGCCACCCGATCAGCTGGCCGGGAATGTCGTTGATGATCTCCGCCTCCCAAGTCGCGCGATTCCCGATCGGCGCGCGCACGCGCCAACGTGAGCGCGATTGCGTGAGCGCGGTGACCTCTTCAACGTGCTCCATGAAATCGGGCAGCGTCTCCAGCCGGCGCCAATACGCATACAGCTCCTCTGCCGGACGCGCGACGGCAATCGATTCTTCGACGCGCACGCCGCGCCCGTACGGCACGCTTGCGTTCGGATTGTGCGCTCCAAGCTCGGCCGTCGTGTCGATCCCCAGCGCGCCGTAGGCCGGGCAGTAGCCCGTCGCGCTTCGGTAAACCAGCGCCGCGCCCAGTGCGCCGGCGGCCGCGCCAAGGATACCGCGGCGTTTGAGCGCGAGCGCTCCCAGCAAAGCGCCCGTGGCCAGGCAGACCCAGCGTTCGATGGGACCGACGTTGCGCGCGTCGTGCATGATGCTCACTCTCCTCAAAGGCCTTATTCCCGCCGTTGAGGACCGGCTCCGCCGGGCGACGAACCGCCCGGCGTGCGGCTTTTTATCGGAATCGGCTCCAATCTGGGGGACCGCCAGGCGAACGTCCTCTCGGCCTTGCAGCGCCTGCGTTCACGCGCCGGCGTGCTGCGCGTCTCATCTTTTTACGAGAGCAACGCGGCGGGCGGCGCGGAGGGTCCGGCTTTCTTGAATGTGGCCGCGGAGTTGGAGACGGCACTGGATCGGCAAGCATTCGAGCGGTTCGCGCACGATGTGGAAGCAGCGGTCGGCCGCTTCGGATCGCGCAAACTCGCTGCGCGGCCGA
The DNA here is from genome assembly GCA_963702335.1 of Vulcanimicrobiota bacterium. GTDB lineage: Bacteria > Vulcanimicrobiota > Vulcanimicrobiia > Vulcanimicrobiales > Vulcanimicrobiaceae > DASSRQ01. Next base: position 16,871 of record CAVPCC010000004.1, read on the forward strand.
TCGACATCGACATTCTGTGGACGCCGGACTTCGTGCATCCCGATTTGGAGCAGCGCCTTTATAACGCCGTCCCGCTCGCGGAGATCGCGCCGCATTTGTCGGGCGCCGTTCCCGTGGACGGCTCCCCGAAAAAACTCAACCGCTCGCTGCATTTCGATGCCAACCGGCAAGAAGAGTCTCCCGACGTGCGGCTAGGACTCTCGCGCGTCGGCGTTTCGAACGTAAAGCGCATCGTGCACCTGCGCATCGACGGCGACGAACGCGTGTACAACGGCGAATTTACGATGGTCGCCGATCTCGCACCCGACAAAGCCGGCGTGCACATGTCGCGGTTCAGTGAAATCTTAGAGGAAGCGGCGCTTGAAGTGCTGGCGCGCGAGGAAGCGGCGCCCATCGAGCGCATCGTCGAAGCGATAGCTGAGGAGATCGTGGGCTCGCAGCGCGCGCTGCGTGCCGATGTGCGGTTGCGCGCCGATTTTGGTTTGGAGCGCTGGACGCCGGTGAGCGGCAAGCGCGGCGAAGAAACCTATACGCTCATCGGTATCGCCCGGGCGGATGCGCACGGAACGCGCCGCGTGGTCGGCGTGGAAGCCGAGGGCATGACCGCATGTCCGTGCGCGCAAGGGATGATGCGCGAACATAGCATGCACGAACTTATCGATGCAGGCTTCTCGCCCGCCGATGCTCAGCGCGCCCTTGATGCTTTACCTGCGGCAACGCATAATCAGCGCGGGCGGGGTTCGGTGCTCATCGGCGCCGCCGACCCGGATGCGCAGGGCGTGCGCGCCGCGGATTTGGTGGAGTTGGTCGAACATGCCATGTCCAGCGAGACCTACGATTTACTCAAGCGCCCGGACGAGTTTTTTATCGTGAATAAAGCGCACCATAACCCAAAATTCGTCGAAGACGTCGTGCGCGGCATTTTAGGCGGCGCTTTAGACATGTACGCGGATTTCAAAGACGATACGTTCATTGCGGCAAGCCAAGTCAATTATGAATCGATCCATAAGCACGACGCGTTCGCGGAGAGTGCCGGAACGTTCGGCGAGTTCCGCCGCGAGTTGGCCTCGGGTGAGTACCTAAGCCGGAAAACCGATCTGCCGATGTGGCTAGGAATGTAAGAAGCGGTACACCGTAGTTTCCCGGAGCATCTGCCCGGGCCGCAGCACGGTACTCGGAAACTGCGGGTGATTGGGCGAGTCGGCAAAATGCTGCGTCTCCAGTGCAACCGCTTGGGGTTTGCCGGTATAGAGTTGCAAGCCGGGCTGCGTGGTCAGCACTTCGATCGTGCGGCTGCTGTGCGGGTCGTGCAGCCTTCCCGCAAAGCGCAAATTGCCATCCCAATCATCGAGTGCAAAACAGCAGTCGATAGGCGCGCTCCCCAGCGCGCGCGAGCGGCGGAAATCGCGGTCCGTGCCCGCCACCGGCGCAATCTCTCCGGATGGAATCGACTCCGGATCGACTACGGTATAGCGTGACGCCGGAATTTCCAGCGCATACTCCGGAACGCTGCCGCCCAGATTGAAGTACACATGGTTTGTGAAGTTCACGACGGTCGGCTTGTCGGTTACCGCTTCATACGTAATGCGCAGTTCATCCGCATCGCTCCACGCGTAAGTGACGCTACAGTCCATTGCCCCCGGGAAACCCTGATCGCCATCCGGACTATGCAGCGAGAACGTGGCGCTTGCCGAATCGCTTGCGGCAACCGTCCATTCGCGTTTGGAAAACCCGTCCGGACCGCCGTGCAGCGTGTTGCCGTTTTCGTTAACCGGCAAGCGGTACGAACGCCCGTCCAACTCGAATGCACCGCCGGCGATGCGGTTGGCATAGCGCCCGATGCTCTTTCCCGCGCTGCCGCCCGCGGACACCGTTATATCCTGCGGTATGCAGATCGAAACGATTGCAGTTCCCAAAGTTCCAAGCGCAACGCCGTGCCCCGCTGCGTTACGCAGCACGACTTCGCTCACCGTTCCAGGGCCGCGACGCGCGCTTTGAGCGAGGGGTGCGAGGAAAAGAAAAATTCGTACAGTGCGGGCTGTTCGTCCTCGGCCAAGTTTTGATCGCGCAAGCGGCGAAAAGCCGAGGCTCCCACGTGCGGCATGCGCGTTGCGTGCACTGCAAAGCGATCGGCGGCCCATTCGCGCGACCGCGAGAAAGCGCTTAGCGCCGGCCTGATCGCTTGCGAGAGCAATGAGGACCACCACGCGATTTGCGCGACGGTCACCGGACGGGCGGCCCGTTCTTTGGAACGATCGCCAAGCAATGCGAAGGATCCGAAAAGCACGGCGATTGCCGCAAGCTCGCCAACGGCGATCATTCGCCAGCTGTCTTTTGCGACGTAATGCCCCAGCTCGTGCGCGACCACGAACTCGATCTCTTCGGGCGGGAAATGTTCGAGCAGTGTGTCGCCGACGACGATCCGGTGCGTGCGGCCGATGCCCGTCACAAAGGCGTTGGCCTTTTTCGTCTGCTTGCTCATGTTGACGCGCAAGATGTCCGCATCGCCCACGCCGTAGCGATCCGCTAAAGCGCGAAGGCGCTGTTCCAAAGGACCTTCCAGCGGCTCGTATTTATTAAAGAGGGGCATAATGAATATCGGCACGACGACGTTGGCGGCAATGAGCAGCGGCAGGGCGGCGATGCTTGCGATAAACGGCCATGCGCGCGGGAACCGGCGCACCGCGGCCGCAAAGAATCCGGTGAAAATCATCGTGAGGCCCACACCGATGGCCTCTTCCTTAAGTTTGTCCGCAAGCCACGAGCCCGGCGATTGTTCGCTTAAGCCGAAGCGTCGTTCGAGGGCGAAACCCTCGACATAGTCGGCGGCCCCGTCCAGCAGTGCATCGAGAATCGCTCCCTGCGCCGCAAAAAGCGAGGGCTGCAGCCAGAGCGGCGCGCGTTGCGCATTGCGCTCCAGAACCGCTGCGGCCGGCCCATATGCCACGCTTGCCGTGCCCGCTACGGAACGGGCAATGCCTGCCAGCGCGAGGCCGCGGCGAATTTGCCCGTAACGTGCCGCGCTCCGATCGCCGTCTCGCGCGCCGCTGCTCGCGAGGGCTTCGTAGGTACGGTACAGGGCGTAACCGGCGGAAAAGCCGGCCGCTGCGCCGAGAAGAATGCTGCGTGTCTGCATGGTACTCCGCTAGCGATGATCGTTTTGAGGAATGCGCGAGTCTATTGCCTCGATCCCCTTACCGGGTCCTATTCCCGCCGTAACGGCTTACTACTCGACGGCGCGCGTATCGTTTCCACGAACATCTCGCAGGTGGGTGCGGGCATCGACACTGTCGATCTGGGCGGCGCAACCGTCCTTGCGGCATTCGGCGATGCTCACGTTCATTTGACCGACACCGGACTGTTTCTTGGCGATTATTACCTTGGCGCCACGCGTTCGTACGCGGAATTGCAAGCCGCGGTTTCGCGCATTCCGGTCGCGCCGTATGTTTTGGCCGGGCAATACGACGAGAGTTTTTGGAGCGACGGCCGCGCGGCCGACGCTCGGCTCCTGGAACGTCATTTGGCGGACGCGTATGCAATGCTCGTTCGTGTGGATGGCCACTCCTGTGTTGTTAATCGAAAGACGTTTGAGTTGTTGGATCTGCCGGGCGACTTGCAAGGCATCGAGCGCGACGAGCGGGGATCGCCGACCGGAAAACTCTTTCTGGAAGCCAACTGGCGAGCACAAGCATCGTTTATGTCGCGCTTGCCGCTGAAAATGAAACGTGCAGCCGAAGCGCGCGCCGCGGAACTTGCGCTGCAGAGAGGTTACGTGCACTTGCATACGCAACTCGTCGGTTTTGCCCGTGAAGAGTACGCTGCCGAGATAGCGGCTCTACGTGCACTGCCCGGCATAAAAGTTTATCCGAAGATCTGTGAGCCCGACGCGCGAATTGCCGCGGACCTTGGGCTCCCGTACATCGGCGGCGATGTGTTTTTGGACGGATCGATCGGCAGTTGCACGGCCGCCGTGAGCGATCCGTTTCTGACTACGAACGGCCGCGGCGAACTCAAGTACAGCGATGACGAATTATACGTGTACTTCAGCAATGCCGAGGCGCTGGGCATCTCCGCCGGCGTTCACGCGATCGGCGATCGCGCCATCGAGCAATGCATCGCAACGTGGGAACGCGTCCTGGGAGGCAAGCCGAGCGCGCGCGGGACCCGCCACTTCATCGAACACTTCGAGATTGCCACCGCGGAGCATATCGCCGCCTGCACCCGCATGGGCATCTATCTTTCGATGCAGCCGCAATTTGATGAACTGTGGGGCGGGGAAGGGAAGATGTACGATGCGCGTTTAGGAACCGACCGCATGCGCACGATGAATGCGCTCGGCCGTATCTATCGCGCCGGCGCCGTGCTTTGCGGCGGCGACGACAGTCCGGTCTGCAACTTCTCGCCGCTTGAGGGGATGCAAGCCGCGATCGCTCACCACGAACCGCAAGAGCGCATTCGGAAAGAAGACGCCATCACGATGTATACGCACAACGTCGCGCGTCTGGGTCACGCGGAGCAGGAAACGGGCCGAATTGCGCCCGGTTTCCGCGCCGACTTGGTCGTGCTGGATATCGATCCGCTCGACGGCGCCCGCTTCAGCGATTGCACCGTCCTACAAACCTGGTCCGACGGCACGTGTTACTCCTCACCGTGAACTTCGCAATCAAATGTTCGGTTTAACGTAGAGTACGTGCTGCTGGTAGTCGAAGAAAATCTGGAAAGCGGAGAGCGCGTTGCGCCCGATTATTCCATCGTAGTCCGCGATGTCAAATGTTGATTGCGAGGGCTCGAAGATCTGTGCCGTGCGGAACAGGATGCCACCGAAGATAAAGTCATTCACATTGCGTACGCGTGTGTACATTTCCCCGCCGACTGTTCCGATGCGGTAATCGTTCGATACGATTGGCGCAAAAGCAAGTTTGTCCACGTAATTCTTGTAGGCAAGCATGCCGAAGGCTCCGGTGTCTATCAGAAAGGCGCCGGGTACGTGCTCTATGGAGGATTCTACCCGCGGGATGCCGTCGTCGGTTTGCATGGACACGGCGATCAACCCTAGTTTTTGCGGATCGAACGCGGTGCGCGGGTAGACCGTAACAGTACGGGCCTTGAAGTCGATCTCGGTGATCGCGCTCGCCAGCAGGTCGAAACCGAGCAGACCGATGATCCGCCCGTCCTCAGTCTGATCGTTCTGCGGTGTCGTGGTGAAAACTACGTTTTGCACCTGCAGCGAGCCGATACTCATTTGTGGGATGCGAATGCGCCCTATATCCACGTCGCCTCCGCCGACCGTCTGACTTTGCCGTCCGTACGGTATGAGTCCCAAATCGTGCGCCACTCCCGGGTCGATAAACAGTCCCGATGCCCCGCTGTCAAGCAAGAAGTCCAAACCCCGGCCCTGCACCTGCGCTCGAACGATAATTCCGGAGTCCGTAAAGCGGGCCGGCAGCGTCACCGGAACGTTGCCCCTCACATTGAAAAGCGGCCGCGATTGCGGTATGGCAAGCGATACCGGTGTAGACGTGCGCGTGAATGACGTGATATGGGAATCGTCATCGTTTTGCGGACGGCCGTCTGAATAGTGGACCGCGAACGCAAGGTTTTCGCCGAAGACCCGGCGGTAGCCGGTGTACTCCGTTACGTGACGGTAGCGGTCGCTCTCGAACCCAACCGTCCGCGACGGTAAGAACGTGAGCGCATCGTAGTACCGGTATTCATCGAAGCCACCTGGCGGGTTCGCTTCAAGAACGTACTGCCGCGGGGAGGTTTGCGTGATTCCGAGCACGCGAACGCGGTACTGAGGATCGTCAGGGTGCTGCCACGCCAAGGTATTCGGATCGATCTTCGAGCGAAAGTTGCTTCGCAGGATTACGATTCCGTTGTCGTTCTGATCCCAGCCTTGGTGGTGGTAATAGCCGGTCGTGCTCGTGAACGCGCCGCTTTTGTCGACCTGGACCCAATCGTCGCCGCTCATATATTCCGTGGTGGTTGTGTCGATTCCACTGGCATGATCCACATAGACGCGCGTATATGCGCCGGGTAGCAACGAACCGAGTGCAGCGCGCGCTTTCGCAAGAACCTGCTGCGGCGTCAGGTTGGGCGCGGGGTCGTAGTTATCGGCCCTAACAATCGCGTTGGGAAAAAGAAAGAGTGCCGCCGCTAAAAGCACCCGTTTGTGCAGCATGACCATCCCCTTACGTTCGCTCCGCCTTACTGCACGCCTGCCGCTTGGTCGCTACGTAATAAGCCGTACGCGCAAAGATCCTCAAATTTACCGGTTGCCGTGTTGAGATAACCCAACCGGAACGTTCCTTCGTGCACGAAGTTCAAGCCCTCGTAGAGCCGTCGTGCTATGGCATTTTCCGCCGAGACTTCGAGATAGATGCGATTAACCGATGTGCGTGCGAAGGCGTGCTGCACGGCCCAGCGCATTGCCTGAGCCTCGATTCCCAGGCCTGGCCGCAAAACAGCGAGCCGGCGGATCTCGCAAAGCCAGTCGTGCACGGCATCCATCACGATCAGTGCCGCCGGCGCGCTGCCAATGGTGGCGATCCATTGGTTCACGTTTGGTCTGGAAAACGCGCGGTGCAGTTCGGCTTCCGTGGGTGCGCCCAAGAAGCGCTGCACGTGTTCGGCGGCATGCAAATCGATGATGAACGGAATGTCCGCCGGCTCTGCTTTGCGCACGGTGATGTCGGTCATCCGCCCGGGATTCGCCTCAAATAATCGAGATGACTTCCTGCGGTTTGGGATTTGCCTGCACTGCTGTGAGCAGCGCTTGGGCCAGTTCGTCGCAGACGGGATCGTCAATTTCTTCCACGCGCCCTTCGTCGGCTAACCGCGCCTTGAGGGGGTCGATGGGCAGACGCGCAAAGACGGGTGCGCGCGCAGACTTCCGCAACCCGGTCCGCGTACGATGGTCCGAAGATCTCGTATTTCGCCTGCGTGTCGGGTGCGATAAAGTACGACATATTCTCGACCACGCCCAAAATGGGCTTTTTGAGTTGGTGGACCAAGTTCGCTGCTTTGCGCACGATCATCGTGGCAAGTGCCTGCGGCATCGTGACCAGCACCACGCCGTCAATCGAGAGCGATTGCAGAACCGTGAGCGGTGCATCCGAGGTGCCCGGCGGCAGGTCGATGAGCAAAAAGTCCAGTTCGCTCCACTGCACTTGTTCGTAGAACTGACGAATAACCCCTGACACGATCGGGCCGCGCCACACCATCGCGGTGTCCTCTTGATCCGTGAGCAGATTCGAGCTCACGATTTCAATCGCGCTACGTGATTGTGCGGGGATCATTAGCGGCTGCGGGTTGCCCTGCGCATTCGGCGGTGCATTGGGATCCGCTTCGATAACGAGCGGTCTCTTCAGGCCGAAGAGTTTAGGGATCGACGGCCCGGTGATATCGCCGTCCAGAATGCCGACACGCAGATTGCGCCGCCGAAGTCCCAGCGCTGTGAGCGCCGTGACCAGCGATTTGCCGACGCCGCCCTTACCCGACATGATCGGCACGACGTGTTTGATTCGCGCGCGTCCCTTGAAAGCTCCGGGCGCGCGGCGCGCAGGCGTGCGATCTTCGGTGCTGATGTTCGGCACGAAACCGGAGAGGCGCGCCTGTGCGAGGGCGGCCAGAATCGGCTGGGTGCGCAAGCCGTGCGCGTTTGCGCCTTGCTCGATAGTCTCGTATTTGTTCACGCCGCAGCCGGCGCAATGCAGACCGAAGCGTTCCAGGACGTCGGCGGCAATGGGAAGGGAGGCGACCAGGTCGCGGATATTCGTCTGCGGCGCTATCTCGATTTCGATGTGGGGCATGAGGCGAGTGTTCGCGCTGCGAACCCGGCGTTACTATGCGTGAATTGTCTGAGCGGGGCCCGGTCTTGCTCGCGGCTGCATTTTTGCACGTCCCGGCGCGGCGCCAGCGCGGCATTCTGCTGGACCAAGAGCAAACGCTTGCCGAATGGATTGCGGAAGACACCTCAAAGAAAGTCGCGCACGCGCGGCACCGCGCCAAGGAAGCCGCCCAGCGCATCCATCGCTTGGGCGCGCGCATCGTGAGCATCGTAGACGCCGACTATCCGGCGGGCCTGCTCGACTTGCCGGATCCGCCGGCCTTTCTGTGCGTCCGCGGGACCCTGCCCCAGGGCGGCATCGCCATCATAGGCAGCCGGAACGCCCCCGCGCCGGCACTTGAGTTGGCGCGCGAGGTTGCACGCGGTTGCGGACGCCCGGTGATCAGCGGCCTTGCCCGCGGGATTGACGGCGCCGCGCACCGCGGGGCACTCGATGCCGGCATGCCGACGCTGGCATACGTTGGAACGGGTCTGGGGCTCACCTACCCGCCGGAGCATCGCGAGTTGGAAGAAGAGATCGTTGCGCGCGGCGGATGCATAGCCACCGAACGTCTGCCGGACGAACCGGTCGCTGCGTGGGCGCTCGTGCATCGCGATCGGTTGCAGGCCGCGCATGCGCGCGCGGTTTTTCTGATAGCAAGCGAAATCGACGGGGGCGCGATGCAGACCATGCAGTTTGCCGCCGCTCTGAACCGCCCGCGCTTTGCATTCGCCGGCCCTGAATTCGCATTTTCGGGCAACGCGGCCGCGGTGGCTCACGGTGCGCGCGCGCTTGCGCCCTCGCCGGGCGCAGGCTGGATGCAATCGCGCATGCACCTTGACGAGGTGCTCGCCGGCGGATGCGATTCGCCGGTCCGCTCGGGCTGGGCTGTCGGCGGCGCGCCGTTCATTCAGTCGCGCGGCTCCGGGCCCTACGCATTCGACGATCGCGGGCAGCGGTACATCGATTACATTATGGCCTACGGGCCGCTGCTCTTCGGACATAATCATCCGGCGCTGACGAGCGGCCTTGATGCGCTCGCGCAGCGCGGCGTCGTGCACGGCAACACGCACGAGGAAGAGATACGCCTGGCGCAGCGTATTCGCGCGCACATCCCCTCCATGCAGCGTCTGCGTTTCACAACCACGGGGACGGAAGCGGTCATGGGCGCGGTGCGAACGGCGCGCGCATTTACCGGGCGGGATTTGATCGTGAAGTTTGCAGGCAACTATCACGGTCATTTCGATCTCGCACTGCTGGATGCCGGCGCATCGGCGAACACGGGCGATGCCGCACGCAGCGGAATCCCGCGCGCCGTTATGAACGATCTCATCGTTGCGCGTTATAACGATCTGGACGATCTCGATGCGCTCTTGCGCGGCCGTGAAGAGCAGCCTCGCGGCGATCTTGGTGGAACCGGTTGTGGGCAACATGGGCTACGTCACTCCCGTTGCCGGGTTCTTGGAAGGCCTGCGCGAGCGCGCAAGCCGCGCGGAGGCGCTGCTGGTCTTCGACGAGATCATCACGTGGCTGCGGTTAGGGCCCGGTGGCGCGCAGGCGCGCACGACCATACGCCCCGATATGACGACGGTCGGTAAGATCATGGGCGGCGGGTTCCCCATCGCGGCCTTTGGCGGACGCACGGAGGTGATGAGCGTGCTCGCACCCCGCGGCGGAACGTTTACGGGTGGCACGCATGCCGGGAATCCGTTTTGCATCGCCATGGCGCACCGCGTTTTGGACTTGTTGGAAACGCATCCGGAGTATTACACGCATATGGACGCTCTTGCAAAACGTTTAGCGAACGGCATTCGCGAGATTTTTTCGCAGCGCGACCTTCCGTATGCGGTCGTTCAGCACGAGTCTATCGTGGACTTCAAGTTCCGCGCCGGCCCGCCCAACCGCAACTACGACGATGCACGCGCCGCCGACAAGGCAGCCTACGCCGGGTATTACCACGCCATGCGCGACCGCGGTATTTTGCTGCCGCCTTCGCAAAATGAAGTGATGTTCGTCTCCACGGCCCACACGGAACTCGACATCGACGAAACCTTATCCGCCATTGCCGATTCTTTGTCATGTCATCTTGAGGTATTCAGGGGCATCAAATGAAACGCAAGGCATTTTTATCCGCAGCCGGCGCAACCACCGCAGCTCTACCGCAACGCCTGCGCTTAGCGCCGCACAAACAGCCGCCCAAGCCGACCCGCACCGCATCGCGGAAGAAGTAAAAGCGGAGTTTCTCCACGCCTGGAACGGTTATAAGCGCGTAGCGTGGGGTTCGGACGAATATCTGCCCATCAGCGGAAAACCGAAGAACTTCTTCATCCCGGCGCACTCGTTCGGTCTGTCCATTATCGAGGCGATGGATACGCTTTACGTCATGGGCCTGGATTCCGAACTCAAGCTGTGCGTTGATTGGCTGCGCACGAACCTGAACTTCGATGTGGACGGCGAGGTGCAGATGTTCGAGGCGGTCATCCGCATGGTGGCCGGCTTGCTCAGCGGCTATTACGCAACGAACGAGCGGTTTCTCCTCGACGGCGCGCGCGATCTTGCAGATCGGCTTTTGCCCTGCTTTACCAAGTCGCCCAGCGGCGCGCCGTACCGGTTCGCCAACCTTAAGACCGGCGCCGTGCGCGATCCGCAAAACGTGCTCGCCGAAATCGGCAGCAACATTCTGGAGTTCGGCGACCTCTCGCGCCTGACGAACGATCCGAAGTACCTCAATGCCTCGCTCAAAGCGTACGAGGCGGTAATCCTTAAGCGGTCGCCGCTGAATTTGCTCGCAACCAATTTCGATATCGAAAAGGGGATCTTTACCGATCCGGCCGATGTCGCGCCCGACGAGCCGGTCGATTCATTTTACGAATATTTATGGGGCGGATGGCAGATGCTCGGCATACCGCAATGCCGCGAGTGGTACCGTACGCTGACCGATGCAATCTTGACGTATAAGGTCACGCGCGTGAACGGCAATCTGTGGTTCAAGACCGTCGATTATTCGACGGGCCTTCCTACCGGTGACGCTTCATCGAGCGAACTTGCCGCATTCTACGCCGAGCTTGTGGCCAAAGGCGGCGAGCGGGCCGTAGGGGCGGCGTTCTACGATTCATGGACGCGAGCGCTGGAAAGATACGAGCTCATTCCCGAGGTGATCTTCTATCCCGATCTCTCAATCGTCGATCCCAAACACTGGCTTCGTCCGGAGTATCCCAACTCCGCATTCGATCTCTGGTTCCTAACGCACGATCAAAGATACCGCCGCACGGGGTACGCGTATTTCCAAGCGCTTCGCCGGCATTGCCGGACGCCGAACGGCTATACGGTCCTGACCGACGTGCGCACGCGCCCGATGACGCAGGGCGATTACTTTCCGGCCTATTCGTTCTCCGAGAACTTCAAGTATCTGTATCTGATGTACGCGCAGTCGCCGCGATTCGATGGCGCTGCCTACTACTTAAACACGGAAGGCAAAATACTGCGCGGGCTTAACCCCGCGTAAGGGAAACCAAAAGCCTGCGCTGAATCGCTTCCTATGAAAATTCGAAATGCCCTCATCGCAGGTGCGCTTTTTCTTGCCGTAGCGCCTCCGGCCCACGCCGCAACACCGTCGGCGGCCCTGATGCAGCCCGTAAGTCAGGTGATCGCCGCCACGAGGGGTGGGGATCTCCACGCGGTTTCGGGGCTTTATACGGCAGACGCCGTGGTGGTTGATGAAATGGCTCCGTTCCACTGGACCGGAAAGAATGCCGGTCGCTCGTGGCTCGCGGCCGTCGGCAAGTTCATTGCAGCATCGAAGATGACGAACTTCAACCTGAAGGCGTCGCCGCCCGCAGAAGTGCAACAAGCGGGCTCAAGCGCCTATGTGGTCGTCCCGATACTCTTGACGGGGCTCTCCGGCGGAAAGCACGTGAGCGAAACCGGGTTCTTCACGTTTGCGCTGCGCAAAATCGGCGGGTCGTGGATGATCAGCAATCAAGTTTGGACGACGAGAGCGCTAACCATGACCTAAGGCCGCAAGCGCACCGGAACCGGGTCGACCGCAACGCTGCGCAGCCCGTCGGGGCCCACCGATCGGACCGCGATGATTGCATCGTCGTGGCTGACCGGAACGGTTGCGCTTGTGACGTCGCCGACATCTTTTACGTGTTGCCAATCGCCGGCATCGGTGGCGCGCCAAAGCAACTCGTAACTGACGGCGCCCGGCGCTTTCTCCCACGCCAGCGTGGTGTCGTTGCCGAGCTGCTGATAACCCAACGTATGGTAGGGCATCGTAACGTTGGCGGGCTCACCGGGGCCCAGCGCGAGCGCGGCCATTGCAGCGATGTTGCTCTGCGTCACACGTGCCAAGTACGCAAAATCGATGTACCGCAGCAAGTCGCCGTACTGCACGCCGTTTTCCACGCGCACGTTCTTGTGCTGATGGTAAAAGTTCTCGTGTGCTTCTACAAATCGAACCGCCGCGAAGCCCTGGGCTTGGAACTCTTCCTGATCGCCCCCGCGTCCGAAGCGGTCGTCGCGAAAAATCTGCCGCACGGTCATGGGCGCAACGTACTGAGGAACGATGCCCGCAATAAACCGCGAGAGTTCGCGTGAGGGGGAACTGTTTTCGGTGCCATACAGATTGACCAAAGCCGGTTTAGCGCCGGCCGGCAGCGCCTCGCTAAAGACGCGCACGACATAACGGTCTGCGCCGCTTGCATCGGGGGTTCCGATGATGTCGTTGTTTAAATTTGCCGCAACGTCCACGCCTTGCGTCTTGAGCTCCTGCGCGAAGTGCTCCGCGCCCCATAAGCCCAGTTCCTCGCCGTCGAAGATTGCAAAGACAATCGTTCCGCGAAAATGCGCGAGCGGGGCCATTGCGCGCGCGGCTTCGATAACGGCGGTCGACCCAGATCCGTTGTCGTCGGCTCCCGGCGCGTCATGCACGCCGTCCGTGCAGTCGCCGTTGCAGTCGTCGTAGTGGCTCGACATTACGTACGTTGGCCCCGGGGCGTCGCCGCGCAGGGTTGCGATGATGCTCGATTCCGTTACGTCGCGCGGCGTCTGCGGCGTCTTTGGATGTACGAACGTATCCAGTGCGACCGTCATCCGACCGCCGCTTGCAGATGCCGCGTCTTCAAATTGCGCGCGGATCCAGTCGCGCGCGGCAAAGACGCCGCGGTTGCGCGAGTTCAGTGTTTCGGAGAAATCGTTGCGCGTGCCGAAACCCACAAGTTTCGTGTCGATCGAGCGCAAACCGGCGATCGAAACGCGGGCAACCAGTGCGCGGATTCGAGCATCGCCCGAAGGGAGCGCGCGGGGCGAGGCCGCGCTTAGCGTAAAAGCGCAGGCCACAAGCAGGCCGAAAAGACGGACGTTCATTCCCGCCTCTTCAAGACGCTAAAGAGGTTTCCTCATCGCTATCCTTGCGGCGCAGGTAGCGGCCGAGCACCACGGCGGTGCCGCGCCCGGGCACGGAGTGTACGGCAAAGATATCCGTGCAGCGGCGCATGATGGGCAGCCCGCGTCCGCGCTCTTGATGGACGCCCGGCAACGTGACGTTGGGGATTGGGTCGGCTTCAAACCCGGTGCCCGAATCCAGAATCGTCGCCAGAATCTTGTCGTCTTCGACTTGGCATTTCACCTCGATAACGCCGCTGCTTCGGGAATGTTCGATGGCGTTGGCGAGCGCTTCGCCGACGGCAAAAATGAAGTCTTCCAACTCGCTGCGCGAGAGTTCGAACTTGCCGGCAAAAGATAAAACCTCTTGGCGCACACTCCGGCTTAACCGGGCGCTCGGTGGAATCCGCACTTTGAGTGTTCGAACCTTATCCAACATGACGTACCAACGGCCATTTTACCGCTTTTGGGCGACTCTTAACGGGGCCCGGCGTCCCCAAAAGCGGGCGGTTTGGTGCCTGTTTGCTTTCGCAAAGGCGTTCGGAAGGCCCATGCACAAGCCCCACCTTTCTCACACACACACACAGCGGAGGAAGCATGTCGGCAACACTTACGGCGCCGGTCGGTGAAGAATTGCGCACTTTGACCGAGCGGGCGAAGACCTCGCAGGCGCGCCTGGTCACAAGCAAGGGCGAGATCGTCTTTACGTTTTATCCCGACGATGCGCCGCAGCATTGCGCCGCGTTCATCAAATTGGCCGAAGCCGGATTTTACGACGGTCTAGCCTTTCATCGCGTCGAGCCCGGCTTTGTCATCCAAGGCGGCGATCCGTCCGGAAACGGCACCGGCGGCCCGGGCTACAAACTCAAAGCCGAGTTCAACGAACGGCCGCACGTCCGCGGAACGGTTGCCATGGCGCGTTCGAGCGATCCGCACTCAGCAGGTTCGCAGTTCTACATCTGCTTGGACGATGCGCGCTTTTTGGACAAGCAGTACACCGTGTTCGGACAGATGACGGACGGCTTCGAAGTGCTCGACGCTATCCGCGTGAGCGACACAATGAGCAAAGTGAGCATCGAACCCAAGGGCTCATAGGTTACTCTGCGCGACGGCGCCGTAAATGATCCGCGAAATCCGTGCGATGCCGTCGTACGCCTCGCCCGGTGAATCCAGTCCGCTGGTGTAAACCGCCAGAACGTAGGGCGAATCGCCGAACGGGTCCACGATTGCGACATCGCTGCGCGAGCGGCTGAGCTCGCCGGTCTTATTTGCAACCGCAACGCCGCGCGGCAACAGGCGCGGTATCGTATCGCGGTCCGTCTGGCCGAGCATGATCTCGATCATTTTGCGGCACGACAGCGAGGATGCCACGGTGCGAACGCCTTCACGCGCTCCGCGTTCGATTTGATACAGCAGATGCGCCATATCCGCCGGCGTCGTGCGGTTGTCCATGTGCGAGAGAATCGCCGACGTATCCAAAAAATGCCGCTTGAGGTGCGTGTTGTAAAGGCCGGCGCTCTTGATGACGCTGTTGATGAGCGCAAAGCCGAAATGCGTAATCAACAGGTTGCTGGCCGTGTTGTCGCTCACTTGGATCATCGGGACGATCAACTCGTGCACGCTGAACTGAGAGCCGGAGGACTGGCGCTCCATGAACTCCGAGCCACCGATGAGATCGTCGCTTGTGAATGTGACGCGAGCATCCATGACCGACGGGTTACGCTCGGCGGCGTGAAAGGCCGTGAGCATGATCAGCATTTTGATGGTGGATGCGCTCGGGAACGAGACGCCCGCATTGTAGGTGTAGAGCGCGCTTCCGTCGGCCATGGTTCGCGCGCAAATTCCGACGCTACCCGGAATGCTGTTGATGGCGGGCGCCAGGAGCGAATGGAGTCCACTCTGCGCCAGTGCGCGGCCCGGCATGGCTGCCGCGGCAACGCATCCCGCCAGAAAATGCGAGCGTTTCACGACCCCGTTCCTTGGTAGTGCTGCAGGCCGATGCGCCAGAACCCATACGAGGCCGCCAGCCAGGCAACGCCGATGACCGGCGTGAGCAGCCCGATTTGCGGCGAGAGCGATAACCCGGTATCGACCTTATGCAAGAAGAACGTCGCCGGAAAATAGTTCATGAACGCAAAGGGAAAGACAAACGCCAGGATGATCCGGACCGGGCGCGTGTAGATGCTGATGGGGTAGCGCGTGAACTCCTGTTCGAGCGACATGACGACCCAACGAAGCGTATCCACGCGGACGAACCAAAACGACATCGTTGCCACAGCTAGGGATATTCCCAAATCGATGA
The DNA here is from genome assembly GCA_963702335.1 of Vulcanimicrobiota bacterium. Classification (GTDB taxonomy): domain Bacteria; phylum Vulcanimicrobiota; class Vulcanimicrobiia; order Vulcanimicrobiales; family Vulcanimicrobiaceae; genus DASSRQ01. The sequence goes on from CAVPCC010000004.1 coordinate 32,387, forward strand.
GCGCCCCACCAACCACCACCAAGGGCACGAATACGATAAACGCCGCGTCCACCTGAACGCCGCTGTAGCGAACGGCGAGCACGAAGTAGATGACCGCCAGCGCTAGCCCGTCGAACGAGAGCTGGGAGGGCACGGTGAGGGCCTGAAAAAGCGTATCCTGCGGACGCACCAAGAAGCGGTCGAAGCGCCCCTCGCGCACGTACTCGGGAACGCTCACGATAGTGAAGAAGAACGTATTGTGAAATTCGTGTCCCAGCATCCAGAGCGCATACAAGAACACCATCTGGCGGAAGTCCCAGCCGTTCATGGAGGGAAATTGCCGCAAGGTCGCCCACAGCGCGAACACCGCCGTGCCGTGGTACACGATCGTGAAGCAGAACCACATGATGAAGTTCGCCCGGTACTCGAGCATCGTGAGCAAATTGATGCGCCAGTACTGGTAGTAGGTGGCTAGCACGGTGTCAACCTACACCCTGGCGGTGAGCTCGCCCTACCGGCTCGACCTGAGCGCCGATGCCCTGCGGCGGTTGGCGGCAAATTCGGTCGATGCGCTCGACGATGCGGGCACGGTGTACCGGCGCGCCTTTAGCGACGATCGCGGAACGCACGTCATCCACGTTTCGCAGCCGGGCGCACGCTCCATCAACGTGCAGATTGACGGCCCCGGCGGCGAGTGCCGTCTGGCCACCGTTGAACGGATGCTTGGGATGCGGGTGAAGCTCACGCAGTGGTACAAGCGGGTCGAGCCGTACCCGTGGCTTGCGTATCTTGCCCGCGAACTGCGCGGCCTGCGCCCGCCGCGCTACCCGACCTTATGGGAGGCGCTGGCCCATGCGATCGTCTTCCAGCAGATTAGCATTCACGCCGCGGGCGCGATCATGCGCCGCGTGGTGGAGACGCTCGGCACCCCGGTCGCTGCCGGCGCACTGGAACTCTATCCGTTCCCGGGCCCTCTGGCGGTGCTTTCGGCCGACGACCTCGTGCTGCGCAACGCCGGGCTGAGCGCGAACAAAATCTCGCATTTGCGCAGCGCCGCAACCTCGCTGCTGCACGGCGCCATCAGCGAGGAGCGAATTGAATCCCTACCCAGCGCGCAGGCCGCCGAAGAACTCGCGCGAGTGCGCGGCATCGGGCCGTGGAGCGCGGCCGTCGTGCTGCTGCGCGGGTTTGGGCGGCTGGATGTGTTTCCGCGAAACGATTCGGGCGTCGCCCGGAGCATCCGGATGCTCTCGGGCGATCCTCATCTGGACGTTGAGCAGATGCTCGAGCACCTGGGGCCGGCCAAGGGGATGCTGTACTTCCATCTGCTGCTCGGGCGTACGCGCAACCTCGTCATGCCTTCGGCGGATTGAGGGACAAGATGACATTTGCGATCCAACGCAGCGGCGAGCGCTATTTCGCCGACAACGGCTGGCTGAAGACGCATCATTCGTTTAGTTTCGCCGACTACTACGATCCGGCGAACATGCATTGGGGCGCGCTGCGCGTGTTCAACGAGGACTATATTGCGGGCGGCAGTGGGTTTCCGCCGCATCCGCATCGGGATATGGAGATCATAACGTACGTGCTCTCGGGCGAGCTGCAGCATCAGGACAGCATGGGCAATAGCGGTGTCGTGGGCCCCGGCGGCGTGCAATTCATGAGCGCGGGCACGGGGGTGCGGCATTCGGAGATCAATGCCCGGCCCGATACGGAACTGCATTTGGTGCAGATGTGGGTGCTACCCGGCAAGACCGGTACTGCACCTTCGTACGGTCAAATGGATTTTACGACCGCCGATCGGCTCAACCGCTGGTTGCCCGTTGCGAGCGGGCGCACAGCGGCCCAGGCGCCCATTGCGCTCACGCAGGACGCGACGTTCAGCGTTGCGCGATTGGAGGACGGCGAACTCGGGCTGACGTTGGACGCCGGGCGCTACGGATTTTTGTTCGTAGCCCAGGGCGAGATACAACTGAATGGTCAGAGGCTGCAAGCGGGTGACGCCGTGCGGCTGTATGACGCGCAGACCCTCACTGCGAGCGGCTCCGGCGAGATTGTGTACTGGGACACGCCGGCCGCCTGATGCCCGATCTCTTCGAAGCGCTCACGTTACGCGGCGTAAGCTTGCGCAACCGCATCGGCGTCTCACCGATGTGCGAGTATTCCAGTGTCGACGGTTTTGCCAATGATTGGCACTTCGTGCATCTTGGCAGCCGCGCAGTGGGCGGCGCGGGACTTGTGTTTACCGAAGCGGCTGCCGTGTCGGCAGCGGGTCGTATTTCGCCGGAGGATCTGGGCATCTATGACGATCGCCACATCGAAAAACTGCACGAGATCGTCGCTTTCATTCACCGGCACGGTGCTGTGGCGGGGATTCAACTAGCGCATGCGGGTTTCAAGGCGAGTACCGCTGCACCGTGGAACGGCGGCGGCCCGGTCGCGCCGGCTGCCGGCGGGTGGCCGACCATCTATGCTCCGACCGCGCAGCCGTTTACCGAGGGATGGATCGTTCCGCACGCGCTTTCGGCCGAAGAGATCGACCACGTGCGTTCGCAATTTGCCGATGCCGCAAAGCGCGCACTTTCCGCGGGGTTCCGCGTGATCGAACTGCACGCCGCGCACGGCTATCTGCTGCACGAATTTCTCTCGCCCATCACCAACAAGCGTACGGACGCGTACGGCGGCACGTTTGATAACCGCACGCGCATGCTGCGCCAGACCGTTGAGTCGGTTCGCAAGGTCATTCCGGAGGAGGTGCCGCTGTTCGTGCGCATCTCGGCGAGCGACTGGTTGGAGGGCGGCTGGAGCGTCGATGATTCCGTGCTGCTCGCACAGCAACTCAAGCCGCTAGGCGTCGATCTTATCGACTGTTCGTCCGGCGGGTATCTCGCCCGCGGCGAGGATTGACGTACGCCCCGGCTATCAGGTTCCGTTTTCAGAAAAGATCCGAGCGCAGGCGCAGATCGCGACGGCCGCAGTCGGCTTGATCACGCAGGCAACGCAAGCAGACGAGATCGTGCGTTCGGGTAAAGCCGACCTTGTGCTCTTGGCGCGCGAAATGTTACGCCAGCCGTATTGGCCGCTGCTAGCCGCTGCAGACCTCAAGCGCGACGTCGCATGGCCCAAGCAGTACGAGCGAGTCGCCCCCGCGGTTAGCCCTACGTGTCATCCCGAGCAAACCCCATTGTCATTCTGAGCCTGTCGTAGAACCCCGAGGCCGATTCCCGCGGAATCGGAACGAGGGGCGTTCTAAGGGCTTAAGTGCGGCCCCTCGAGCTCCCTCGGGGTCCTTCGACAGGCTCAGGATGACAATGCGGCGTCATCTTGGAAAATAAGAGTCCCGACTTTCAAGGAGCGTTCGCATGAAGAGGGTGTATTTTCTCGTTACCGCATCGCTGCTCGCGGCTTGCGGCGGCGGTTCGTCCGGCGGTGGCGTGACGCCCTCGCACGCAGTGTCCAACGTGCAACAGATACCGGTTCAGCGAACGGTGGCTGCGCAGTCGCTGCAGACCGAACAATCCACGCAATCCGTGAACACGTTCGCCGGCATCGGCGGCACAACGATTCTGGCCAAGAGCATTCGCGGCACGGCCAAGCGCGTTACCTCGGCATGGCACGCGGGCACCGCTGCCCACCGGGCGCAGCCGCGCGCGCAAGTCGTCGCTTACGGCCCTTGCACCAACGGAACGGAATCGGCGCAGGTAACGGTCAGCCCCACGGAAACGCAGATTTACGAACGCGTCTTCTACGATCGGAGCTGCGCGCAGATCTATCAGGACGTTTTCTTGGACATCGTCGCGAGCAGCGCGAGCAGTGCGAGCGCAACCGGGACGGTAACGCAATACAACCAAAGCGGCACCGCCGTCGAATACAATACACTTCAGCCTCTCGGTTGCGTTCTCGCTGGATACGGCGCAGATATCGATCGAAATCAGCGAGGCGGTGAACTCGACGTCCCCGCAACTTGCCGTTGCCGGGGTCGCTTGCGGGCTGCAGGGCCTCAGCCCGAGCGCTGCTTGCGGCATGGGCGCCGTCGCGCACTCGCAGTCGCTAAGCAAAGACGCCGGGGCGACCATGGCGATGGCAGTTACTGCGACCTCGTCCGGTTCGGGTTCTACAATCAGTTTGAACGGCTCCGCGAATGCCTACACCGGCTCGCTCAACGCGCTCTCCCTTTCTGAGGGGACGTTCCCCGCCTGGAACGTGGGCGGCGGCACGCAAGTGGACAGCGCCACGGTGAGCGGGCAGTATTCATACTCCACGCAGGGCGTCCCCGTCGAGCGGAAATCTTACGCTCACCGACGCTGCCGACGATGCTACGGTGAGCATCGTGCTCGCCTCGAGCGGCGCGACCGGCACGGTCAAGCAAACCAGCACGGGGGCCACCGTCGCTTCGTTCGTGACGGATCTCAACGGAAACGGCACCATCACGTACTCGAACGGCTCGACCGGTCAAATTATGGACTGGATCGTAATCGGCTAACCGCCCTGGACCACGACGCGGCGTGAGGCCGCCTGCCAGACCACCCACGACAAGCCCGCAAAGAACGCAAGCCATAGCAGTTGGACCGTCAAATACGTTCCATACTGCGCAGGCTTGATGACCCCTACGTAGATGAGCAGCGGGGTTGAGTAAATCGCCGCGAACGGAAGGCAGAACACCACGCGCCCAAAGGCGCCGGGAAAAAGCGTGAGTGGAATGATCTGACCGCTGAGCAAGTCGGAGACCCAGCGCACGATCAGTTGCACGGCAAACGTCTCGAGCGTCCAGAAAGCAACGGCGTTCATCAGGAAGTTCAAGAAGAAGTTTACCAAATATCCAACCGCGAACGTCAGCAAGAACATTCCCAAGACGGGTGCGCTGGGCAGATCGATGTGCACCAGCAGCAGCGCGAAGAGTACCGACGGAATAACCAGGAACGCGTGCAGCGCGGTTTGCCCGAGCCCGTCGCTAAAAAAATAGAACGGCACGACGATCGGCTTCATCAGATCGGTAGCGATCGTGCCCTCGCGAAGCTTCTCTCGGATAAGCCGCGTCCCATCCACCTCCAGGATGAGCGACATCAGCAGCGCAACCGTTGCATACGTTATCATGCTGTGCAGCGGCAAATTGAGCGGCGCTACGTTTTGAGCGTAAAGTGCGGTCCACAGCGAGCGCAGCAGGTAGACGCGCACGACGAGCGAGCCGATTTCGGTGAAAACTTCAAGCTTGTAAGTTGCCTCGCGGGCAAAAGCCTTACGTGCGAATTCAATGTACGGCCAGAAAAGTGCGCGCGTCACTGCTGCGGAATGACGATGGCGTGCGCTTCGTAGGTGCCGTCGTTTTGTTCAAAGCGCAGTTCGAGCGGCGCGGACGGCAGCGTTTTGAACGTGATGTTGAACACCGAAACTCTGCCCGGACCGATCGTCGGAACGTCGCATGAGCCGGTACTGGGCGGAAAGGCGTTATCGGAACGGTCGATCAGTAAGAAAAGATCGGGACCGCAGTGCATCGGCGAGCCGCCCTTGTTGGTCACGGCTCCCGATATCACCAGCGCGTCTACGGGTGCACCCGACGCGCCGTTCTTCGCCCCGGCAAAGACCGTCTTCAGCGCGGTGATCTCCTGGTGTGCGGCCACGTGGTTACCGCTGCCCACGCGTTGTGAAGCGCACGCGGCTACCAGGACAAGCAGCACGGTTGCGGCACGAGTCACTACTTGCGGCCCTTCTTGTCGCGCTCGATCGCAGCTTCACGCCGCAGGCGCGCCTCTTCGAACTCCACGAACATCACGTCGACGACCTTTTCAACCTCGACATTCTGCGTGGGCGGCGGTTCCTCGGTTTTTCGCACCGGCGGTTTGGAAGCCGGCTTCTTGGGCGCTTCGGTAACGGTCGCGTCCTGCGCGTGGGTTTTTCGTAAAAATTTGGAGTACGCCTCGGCCGCTTGGGAGCGTACGTCGTCCGCCGGCTGCAGATTGAAGACGTCCCCAAAGAAGTTCATCTGTTTGTGAACATCCGGCGCACGATCCGGCGGATAGATCACCGCGGGATCGCCGAAGGCAATGTGCTGCATCGGCACGTGCTGTCCGGCCTGCAGGTGCGTATTAACGTGCACGATGCCGCCCAGCGCAACGCTCGTCTGCTCGCCGACGCGCGCACCGTTGAAGATCTTCGCGCCTGCGGCGATAAAGCAGCCCGGATCGAGCGTAGCGCCCACAACGTATGCGCCCGGCCCGATGATGCAGCTCTCACCGACCTCGAGCGGAAACTGCATGGCCTTGCCGCCGCTGGATTTTAAAACCGCGTTCTCCATGACGACGGTGTTGGCACCAATGACGATCGGCGCGCCTTCGGCGCTGATCACTGCCCCGAACAAGACCGCGCACCCCTCTTCAATCGTGACCTCGCCGCTGAGGGTTGCACTTGGCGCGACGTATGCGCTCGCGTGCACGGCGGGTTTCTTCGTACCGCTGGAAACAATCATGTGCTCACCTTCACCGTATCGTAGCCTTCCAGATAAATCCGCCGGATGATCGATTCCAATTCCGGCTCTTCGATGCTCACATCGCGCAGTTCGTACTTGTCCATGGCCCGCCGGATCAATTGATCTGCGCGCACGACGCGGCGGTCGAAGCGGTAGCTCACGGTGCCATGGTCGTTCGAGAGCATCTCAGCACCGTCGAGCTGCGGGTTGACCTGCGGCGCCGTCATCGTAACGATCAGCGTGCGGTGCGTTCCGTACTGCTCTTTGATCAGCTCGATGCCACCGTCATAGATGATCGTGCCATTGTCGATAATGACGATCCGCCGGCACAGGCGCTCCACGTCCGCTAAATCGTGCGTGGTAAGAATGATGGTCGTCCCGCGCTCCTGGTTGATGTGCTGCACGAATTCGCGGATGGCTTCCTTGGCAATAACGTCAAGGCCGATCGTGGGTTCGTCCAAATACACGATGCGCGGGTCGTGCAGCATGGCAGCGGCAAAATCCCCGCGCATGCGCTGCCCCAGCGAGAGCTGCCGCACCGGCGTGCGGATAAACGGGCCCATCTCCAGTATCTGCATGAACGTATCGAGGTTGCGCTTGTAGCGGTCGGCCGGGACGTTATAGATGGCGCGCAGTAATTCGAACGACTCTATTAGCGGAAGGTCCCAGTACAGACTGGCTGCGCTGCCCGAACACGACGCCGATGTTGCGCGCATTCTGGCGCCGGTGGGCCGAAGGGACGATGCCCGCTACCTCCAAGGCGCCGGAGGTGGGCACCAAGATGCCGGTGAGCATCTTGATAGTCGTCGATTTGCCCGCGCCGTTCGGCCCAATGTAGCCGACCAATTCGCCGGGTTCAAGGTCCATGTCGATATCCGAGACGGCGACCTTCTCTTCGTACGCGCGCGAGAAGAGCGTGCGCAATGCGCCCATCGCTCCTGGCGAGCGCTTCGCCGAGCGGAACACTTTGCGCAGTGCGCGGGCGCGAATGATGGGCATCCCGCCATCTTCCGCGAGGCCCGGGCGGACCCTCGGAGGGAATAGGACCGGGGTGATAATCACGATCTCGAACTTGTACGGCAGCCACGCGCTGGCCGTGGCGCAGCTGGCCGCGCAACGCCTCTCGTACGAATATGTGGACGAGCAGTTGCCGGTAGTCGTCGCAAAGCGGCTGCAGACGACCCCCCATGCCGTAGAATCGGCGGAGGATACGGGCGAGGGCGTGGGCGATCGCATGCTGCGCGCGCTGGAGTCCGGCACACCCGAAGTTACCATGCCGCCCGGGCCGAGTTTCGACGAAGAACTGCTACGCGAGGTCCAAGAGACGGTGCGCGAATACGCAGCGCACGGCAACGTCGTGCTGGTGGGCCGCGGCGGTCACGCGATCTTAGGACGCCGGGCCGACGTGTTGCGCGTCTTCATGTACGCTCCGCGCGACTGGCGAGTGCATCACATCATGGAGAACGCCGGCGTCGATCAAGCCACCGCATCGGCCGAGGTGGATCGCGTGGATCGCGCGCGGGCAAAGTATATCGCGGCACACTATGGGCTCAAGTGGACCGAAGCAGAGAATTACGACCTCTGCATCGACGTTTCTACGTTGGGAACGCAGGGAGCGGCGGATATCATCGTGCGCGCAGCGCAAGAGCGATGATCGAACGCCGCCCTCCCGCGCGAGAAATAGCGCTCTTCTCCTCGCTGCGCTTCAAAGATTTCCGTTTGCTCTGGTTCGGACTGCTCGTTTCGAATCTGGGCTCGTGGATGCAACTCACGGCGACGGGCTACTACATTGCGACGCTCGCGGGCAATCCCCACACGGCTTCGTTGTATCTGGGGTTTCAGGGCTTGGGACGCGCCATTCCGGTGCTGTTGCTCTCGCCCGTCGCAGGCTTGGTTGCGGACACGCGCCCGCGGCGGCAAACGCTGTTCATCACGAATATCGCGAGTTCCGCATTAGCGCTCATTCTGGCCGTCTTTACGAGCTTGGGGTGGATGAATATCGTCGGGCTGATTCTGATAAACGCCGCGGCAGCGGCGACCATGTCGTTCGATTCGCCGGCCCGTCAAAGCTGGGTTCCGCTCATGGTTCCGCGCGAATACGTCGGCAACGCCATCGGACTGAACTCGGTCGCCTTTAACGCACCCGCGGTCATCGGACCAGCCGTCGCCGGTCTGCTCATTGCCTGGATTGGGGTGGCCGGCTCGTTTTACGTCAACGCCGTTGCGACGTTGGCGGTCGTCGTAGCGCTCTTGTTCATGTCGCCCGCGCCGCCGAGCACGACCAGACGCGAACCCTTTCTCCCCTCGGTCGTGTCCGGATTGCGCTTCTTGTATACGCACAAAATCTTGGGCTGGGTATTGACGGCCTTCGTGGTTACCGCCGTCTTCGTGCGCCCCTACAGCACGCTGCTGCCGGCGTTCATCGTGAACACCCTGCACGTGAACGCGAGCGGTCTGGGCATCGCTATCGCCGCAACGGGCGTTGGCGGCTTCTGCGGCGCGCTGCTCACGGCGTACTTGGGAACGCGCGAGCGTCGCGGGACGATCTGGTCGCTCTCGGCGGTTCTGATGGCGGCCGGCGTCTTTGCGCTGGGATTCGTCTGGAATCTCTGGCTGGCGCTTCCGCTGCTCTTCGTTATCGGCACCGCCACGATGACGTTCCTTGGCGCGACCAACACGCTCATCCAAACGCTCTCGCCGGACGACGTACGGGGCCGCGCCATCTCGGTCTATTCGATGGTCGCGCTCGGCGTCGTACCCGGCGGCGCGCTGATCGTCGGCGCACTCGCATCCCTGACCGGCCTACACATCGCATTCCTCATCGTGGGCGGCGCAACTGCACTCTATACAATCTGGGGCTACCTACGCCACCCAATCCTCCGCACGGTTTAACTCAATGCCCCAAATGCCACCCATGCACCGCACACCTGTACGCAGCTAACCCCTTACTCATCTTTGGAATAGCCTTCTCCGCATCTTTCTTCGTTTCAAACGCAACTTTAGGCGCGCCGTTCTTCTTATAACAACTCCTGACCCCACCACTTTTGCGCTCACTCATATCTCAATTATATTCCGCCCCAAACGCTTTTTATTGTCGCGCGCCTCTCGAACGAGTGGGGTGGGCATGCGCCGTCCGGGAAACTCCACATTTTTCGGCAAAACAGGATGTTTTCTCCAAGACTTGTCTTCCGAAAAATGTGGCGTAGCGCTGGATTTTCCACGATGGAAAATCCACTGCGGTTCCCGGACGGTGCATGCCCACCCCGCTCGTTCGAGATAAGCCACAACCGCAAAAAAAAAGCGCGCCGTTTCACGGGCGCGCTAACATAAAAAATGTCGAAAGGCTTACGCTGCGGCTGCAGCTTTCTTCCGACGTCCGCCCTTGCGGCGTGCTCCGGCTTTACGGGTGGCTTTGCGAGCGGCTTTCTTACGGCCACCGGCTTTCTTGCGGCCACCGGCCTTTTTACGGCCTCCGGCTTTCTTACGGCCACCGGCTTTCTTACGGCCACCGGCCTTCTTACGGCCACCGGCTTTCTTGCGGCCACCGGCCTTCTTGCGCGCTCCGGCTTTCTTGCGGCCACCGGCCTTGCGGGTTGATTTACGAGCCGTCGCTTTTTTGGCGGTGCGCTTGCGCGGCGCCGCTTTTTTCGCGGTCGATTTCTTTGAACGTTTGACTGCCATGTTTCTTGGAGTCATCCTTTCTCTGGTCACCAAGCGACCAGGGTTGTTGAGTATGTTATACAGTATTACGGGCTGCAACGCAAATTTCGGGTGTCCGAGCTGGAGAGAGAGCAATGCGCGTGACGGTGGATGACGCGACGATTGACGTCGCAACGCACGGAAAAGGCGATGCGGTAGTACTGATTCACGGCTTTCCGTTCGCGCGCGAAATCTGGGATCCGCAGGTGCGCGCGCTCGCCGAAACGGCGCTGATCGTCGCTCCGGATCTTCGCGGAGCGGGTCGATCGAGTGCGCCCGACGGTCCGTATTTGATGGAAACGCTTGCCGGCGATCTTGCCGCGGTATTGGATGCGCTGCAGATCGATCGCGCGGCGATCGTCGGACATTCGATGGGCGGTTACGTTGCGATGGCGTTCGCGCGAATGTACACCGAACGGGTTACGCAACTCGCACTCGTGTGCAGCCGCTTGCACGCGGACAGCAACGATGCGGCGCGCGAGCGTGAAGAGGTCGCATCGCTTGCAGAGCGCGAAAATTCCGTCGATCCGATCGTAAATGCCTATATTTCAAAGCTTTTTTCGCAAGCGGCACTCGAATGGACGCTCCGGCAATTACGCGCGCGCGCGAAATAGCGAGCCGCAATTCCGTTACGGGCCTGGCGGCGCAAGCGCGGCATGGCCCAGCGGGTGGACGCTTGCGACATCGCCGCCGAGTTGGATTTCCCGGTGCTGGTGCTGGCCGGCGGCGCCGACCGGCTGGTGAGTTTAGAGCAGGCCGAGGAGGTGCGGGCGGCCTTCCCGGCCGCCGACCTGCAGGTTCTTGGGCGCAGCGGCCACGTGCCGATGCTGGAGGAGTCGGAGCGTCTAACCGAGGCTTTACTTGCTTTCTTAGTTTAGCCGGTTAGGAAGGCACGACTTGCGCCGGAAGACGTTTATAAGGAAGAGCACGCCCAGGACCACGGCTGCGACGATGGCCGCGTGGATCAGCAGGGGGATCAGGAAGGCGATGATTCCCAAGGCCGCCAGGACGACGGCGGCGATGACGACCAGGCGCAGGTAGACGTGGAGCATGAAGAGCGACCCCTTTTCGGCGTAAATTTCTCTACCCGTAGTACCGATACAAATGGTACGGGTTTCGAGGGAGTTCAACGAAGATGGACGCGGTTGCCTTGAGCACCGGCCTGGCGGCCGGCGCGATCAATTCCCAAATAGCGGTCGGAGTTCTTCACGCCGTCCAGAACCTGGACAAAAACGTGGCCTCCGAACTCTTTGCCTCGCTCGGTCTGGGCTCGTCGATCGACGTTCACGCCTGAACGGCCAAAGGCGCCCTCGCCGCAAAACGTGAAGTACCGCCCATGAAACCTGCTCGCATTTGTATCATGATGCGGCCGCGGCTTTTGGGGCCGGCTCGGCAGCATCCGCTCAAGCAGATGAGCCGTTGCGTCACCTCATCTACGATTTCAGCATTTCGATGACGGGGTCGTTCTCCCAAGAGGGCTACGCCGGAACGACCACCTCAAACGGCGGCGGCAACGGCGACCGCGGTCAGATCGTCGTGGATGTCATGGGCGTTCAGTCGGATACGGGCCTTATCGTCAACATCAGTGAAAACGCGCGTAATACGCGCAGCGCTCCGGCCGTTATGTGCGTGATCTACGGCAATGGCTCGTTCATCTGCGAGCAAGGCAAGAAAACGAACGAGGAAGAGATTGCCTTGCTGCGCGTGCTCGGCCAAGACTTTGTGAATCCGGCATTGCTCGATGCGCACAACCACTGGCAGACCGGCAGCACCACCGCCGATACGCAGGAGACCAACGACTATAACATCTCCTCGCAGAACGGCAACATGGCGCAGATTACGTTTACGCGCCAACTCAAGGTGCACGGCCCGCAGGGCTACGATGCCTCGACCAGCGGCAAGATGACGTACAATACCAAACTTGAGGTCGTCGTCTCCGACGTGGAGGAAACCGAAACGCGTCAGGAGACCGGCCAATCGTACAACCGTCTGGACCAAACGATTGCCCTGAACCTGGTGAGCGACTCGAAAGCGCAGACTGCCTCGACGCCTTAGCGCCGCGCAGAACTTTTCACTCGTCTGCCGGGCGTTTCAAGCGGAACGCCCGGTTCGTTTTACGAACGCCTGTTCGTTCTATGGACCCCGTTTTCGCGCTGTTGCATCCCGATGTCGCCGCTTGGTGCGGCGAGCATCTGCATGCGCCGACGGTTCCCCAGAGAAGCGCCCTGCCGGCGGCAATGGAGGGCAAAAACGTGCTCGTGTGTTCGCCGACCGGAACGGGCAAAACGCTGGCCGCATTTCTCCCGGTCATCTCGCGTCTGGCGCATCGCCGGGACGCCGATCGCCTCCACGCGCGGACGTACGCTCTGTATATCTCGCCGCTGCGCGCCCTGGGGTACGACGTGGAGCATAACGTGCGCAGACCCATGCGCGAAATGGGGCTGCTCGAGCGGCCGAACTCGCCGCGCGCACAACTGCGGCGCGGGCGCATCCGCGAGCAGTTCGTGCGCACGGGCGTGCGCACGAGCGATACGCCGCAAGAAGAGCGCCGGCTCATGCTCTCGCGCCCGCCGCACATTCTGGTGACCACGCCTGAATCGCTTGCGGTCATGCTGGCGATGGAGTCGTACCGCAAGACGCTGCGCGACGTCGAGACGGTGATCGTGGACGAAGTGCACGCGCTCGCCGGTAATAAACGCGGCTCGCAGCTCAGCCTACTGTTGGAGTCGCTGGCACTGCTCTGCAACTCGGGGTTCAACCGCGTCGGCCTCTCGGCAACGATCAGCCCGTTGCCCGAAGTCGCGAAGTTTCTGACCGGACCGCAGCGCGAGTGCGAAATCGTCGATGCGCGCGGCCTGCGGTCGATTGCAATCGACATCGTTGCCCCCTTCACCGGCGCGATGGCCCCGCTCGCCCACGTCGCGCAAGTTGCCGCCGATTTGAGCGAACGCGAACGCACGACACTGGTTTTCACGAATGTGCGCAGCCAGGCCGAACGCGTTGCGCACGAGATGTCGCTGCATCTGGAGAAGCCCGAAGCGGTAGAAACGCTGAAAGCCGAGCAGCGCGAGCGCGTCTACGACTCGCGCATCGGCGTCCACCACAGCGCGCTCGAACGCAGCGTGCGCCATCGGGTGGAAGCTGCGCTGCGAGCGGGCAAATTGCGCACCGTCGTTTGCAGCTCCAGCCTGGAATTGGGTGTGGATATCGGCTTCATCGACCGCGTCTTAGTTATCGGCGGAGCACGCGGCATGACGCCTACGCTGCAGCGTGTCGGGCGCGCAGGCCATCGTCCCGGCGCCGTGGCCCGCGGGACGATCATCGCCCAGGATCGCGACGACATCGTTGAAGCCGCCGCGACCAAGCGCTGCGTGGCCGACGGTGTCTTAGAAGATACGGCCATTCCGCAAGCGCCGCTCGACGTGCTCGCGCAGTGGCTCGTGGGTAGCGTCTGCTACGACAAGCGGCTGGAGATCGATGAAGCCTTGCAGATCGCGCGTCGCGCTTACCCGTACGCGCAGTTGGAGCGCGATCAGCTCGTGCGCTGCGCCGAATATCTTTCCGGCGCGGGCGTGGGCCCCGACGAGGCGCACGTTCGGCGGCTCGGGTACGACGGCACCGCCATCGATGGTCTCGGACGCGAAGTGAGCTCGGCGTTTTTCGAAAACGTCGGAACGATTCCGGACGAGCACCACGTGATGGTCCGCATGAAAGGCGGCTCGGAGATCGGCCGCGTGGAGGAGGGGTTTACCAGTGAACTGCGCGAGGGCGATGTCTTCGTGCTCAATGGCAGAACGCTGCGCGTCAAAGAACTGAGCGCGACCGGCGTTACGGTCGAGCCGTTGCCGGGCGGCCCACCGTGCCGCAGTGGAGTTCGCACCTCAAGGGCATTCCGACGGCGCTGGCGTTGGAGATTCATACGCTGCGCATGGGTGTTGCGGCGCGCTTGCAAGGTGGCGGCCCGCAACCCGCACTTGAGTGGCTGGGCAGCCGCTACGGAATTTATGAAGCCGAGGCGGCGCACGTCGTGCGGTATATCGCGCAACAGCTGGCGATCTCTGCCATGCCGACGCCGACGCGGGCGCTGGTCGAAGTCTACCGCATGGACCGCCGGCAGACGGCGGTCTTTCACACCGGCGCCGGCAGGCGCATCAATGAAACGCTGGCGCGCATCGTTGCCGCGCGCGTCTTCGCGCAGATTCGCGCCAACACCAACCTGACCACCGACGACAACGGTTTTCTTTTGACGTTGCCTGCCGGAAAGCAGTTGCCGGACGCCGTGTGGGAGTCGCTCCTTCACGCCGATCATTTCGACCGCGATCTGCTTGCCGGGCTGCGCTCCTCGCACTTAGTGCGCAATTTCTTCCGCTACATCGCGAACACGGGCCTGCTGGTCCTTCGCCGCGCCGGTGGGCGCAGTTTGCGCCGGGGTACGCTCTCATGGAACAGTCAGAAGATCTTCGAACGCGTCTATGCAGCCGATCGCACGTTCCCGCTGCTGCGCGAAACGTTCCGTACGATAACGCGGGATTTGCTCGATGCGCCCGGAGCGAAGGCGTACCTGGAAGGTCTTGAAGGGTTGCCGCGCGTGGTGCATCCGCCTGCAGCATCGCCGTTTACCTTCGGCATTATCACGTCCAGTTTCGGGGACTCGGTCGTCTTAGACGATCGCGCGAGCATGGTGCAGGCGCTTCACGAACGCGTGCTTGAAATCATGGGCGAAGGAGTCTCCCTGGGTGCGTAGTCCGCAGTCGGCCGCGCCGGCCGTCGAACTGGTGCCGGGTATTAGCGCGGTCGCGCCGGGCGTGCTGTTCCTTCACCGCTCGCGAACGCTTGCCGCTGCAGATATTCATTTCGCGTACGAAGACGTCATCGGCGGCGCGCTGCCGACGTGGAGCACGAGCGAACTCGTCGGAACACTGCTGATCGCTGCGAAGACGCTGCATGCAGAAGAGATCGTCCTGCTCGGCGATATTATTCATGGATCGATCATGAGCGAGGGCGCGGCGGGCGCGGTGCGCGCCGCTCTCGAAGCGCTGCGCGCAGCCCTCACGCTCACGCTGGTTGCCGGAAACCATGAAGGGAAGAGCCGCGGCGCGGCCGTGCTCGGCGAAACCTTCGAACAGGTCGAACGCGACGGATGGCTGATGCTGCACGGCGATCGTGCGCTCACCGCCGCGCAACTTGCGGCGCACCGCGGCGTGGTTATCGGTCACTTACACCCAAGTTTGCCGCTGGGCGGGGGCGAGAATGCGCCCGCCTTTCTTCATAGCGAGCGGCTGATCGTGGTGCCTGCGCTCACGCCGTATTCGAGCGGCTTGAACGTTTTCTCAAGCGAGTGCCTCAGAGCGCTTGCGCCATTCAATATTCACTCGCGCGGCGAGTTGCAGGTCGTTGCCGCAACGGGCGAGATGCTCTATCCGTTCGGGTCGCTCGCCTCGCTGCGAAATGCGGTTTCGTACGCGCCGGCCCCGGCCCGTAACCGCTACCGGCGCAAGGTTCTGCGCCCCGGCTAACGAGCGCGAAACCGCGCGGGAGGAGAGAAGATGGCGGTCCAAGTTTATGGGTGCAATCACGTGGCGATCGAAGTGGACGACGTTGAGCGTGCGGTGGCGTTTTATCAGGACGTATTCGGTTTGGAGAAGCTCGATCAAGGCGAGGGCGACGCGTTCTTCAAGTTAGGCGAACACCAGTTCTTGGCAATGTTTAAAGTGGACAAGGCGCGGCCGTCGGGTGCTCGGCACTTTGGAATTATGGTTCGCAACGAGCAACAAATCGCGGAGGTCCGCGAAAAACTAACGAAAGCCTACGGCATCACACTCAACCCGCCGTTCCGCTGCGATTTTGTCGATCCATTCGGAAACCACGTGCAGGTCGTCGACCTCCATGATGAGTCATTGATCTGGCTCTTGCCGTACCGCGAGGTGCAGGACGCCGGCGTAACGCTGTAACCCTAGTACCGCCTTAGGTTTCGAGCAAACCGAGATCGAAGAGTAAATAGATTGCCGCAACGTGCGGCATTGAATCGATCAGTCCGCTTCGCGCGTACTCGTGCAGCACGTCCGGGCTTACCAGTTCGACGCGGATGTTTTCCGTCGCGTCCACTCCTGCCCGTGCGTACGTTCGGCGTTGCGGGCAAAGAAGAGATGAGCGACCGTGTCGGAGTTCGTGGGATCGACTACGAACGTACGCACGGGCTCCAAGGATGCCGCGGTGTAGCCGGTTTCCTCGCGCAGCTCGCGCGCAGCCGTTTCGGCTGCTTCCTCGCCCGGGTCCACCGCGCCGGCCGGCAGTTCTAACAGCTCTTTGCCGATGCCGTGTTTGTATTGGCGCACCAGCACGATGCGGCCGTCCGCCGCCTGCGCGCAGACGATGATAAAGCCGCGGCTCTCGCGCACGTAGTAGTCGGGAACGATCTGTCCGCCGGGCAGTTCGATCGTATCTTTGCGCAGACGCAAAAAGCGCGTGTCCACCACGTACGAAGACTCGGTCACCCGCCAGCCCCGTTTTTCCATTGGTCGGCCTTTCCGCGCCGCGTCCGGGCGGGTCCTCGCCGGGCACGAGCGAAAAGGGCGGCTCGTGGAAACGATCCTCGTTGCCGGCGCCGGAACCATGGGCGCCGGCATTGCCCTCCAGGGCGCGCACGCCGGTTTTGACGTCCTGCTCATCGACCCCGATCCGGCCGCGCTGGGCAAGGCGAAGGCGCGCGTCGAGCAAGATGCGGAACGCCTCAAAGATGCTGCGTGCACCGCGCGAATCGCGTACTATGCGGCGCCGCCCGCGCAAAGCGGCGCGTCGCTTGCCATCGAGGCCGTAACCGAACGCGCCGATCTGAAGATCGACGTGCTCAAAGCGCTCGCCGCAAGCGCGGCTCCCGATGCGCTCATTGCCACGAACACCTCGTCGCTCTCGGTGAGTGATCTGGCAGATCATCTCGAACGCCCCGAACGCGTGCTGGGCCTGCATTTTTTTAATCCGCCCACGATGATGAAGCTTGTGGAGATCGTTTGCGCAGAACAGACCGGCGATGAAGCGCTGGCGCGCGCGCGTTCGTTTGTCGAACGGATGCAGCGCGTTCCCGTTATCGCGCAAGATACGCCCGGCTTTATTGTGAACCGCGTCGCGCGTCCGTTCTATTTACAGGCCATGCACGCGTACGAAGCCGGGGCCGCCCCGCTTGAAGACTTGGATCGGCTGGCACGGGGAGCCGGCTTTCGCATGGGTCCGTTCGAGCTGATGGACCTTATTGGGCTCGATGTCAATCTCGCGACGACGCAATCCGTCTTCGAGCGCACGGATCAAGAGCGCTTCGAACCGGTCGTGCTGCAACAGCAAATGGTCGCCCAAGGGCGCCTTGGACGAAAAACCGGTTCGGGTTTCTACGACTACAGCGCAGGTGTTCCCAAGCACGATGATACGGTGCCGCAGCGCGCCGGCGAGCAGGATCAGAACGAGCAAATCGTTGTTGTCGGCTATGCGGGCATCGCGCTGGAGCTGCGTGAGATGCTCGGCACTGCGTTCGCGAACGTGGAGCTTTGGGAAGACGAAGACACGCTCGACCAGATTCCGGCCGGCACGACGATCGTGTTCGACGTGGGCGACGGTTACAGCGATCGCTCGCGTATTGCCGCCGAGCTCGACGGATTGCTCGGCGAACATGCCGTAATCTTCGTCGACGCGTACGCAACCGATATGGACGTTATCGCCAAGCGGCTCATGCACCCGCAGCGCGTGGTGGGCTACGGTATCCTTGCCTCCCTACTGGATCAAAATGCGGTCGAGATCGTCGATAGCGAAGCCGTCGATGACGATGCGCTCGAACTTGCTCAGGAGATCTTTGAATCCATCGGGCGCCGGGTCGTGCTCGTGGAAAATACACCCGGACTCTTTTTGGGGCGCACGATCGGTTCGATCGTGAACGAAGCCGTCACCGCCGTTGAAGAGGGCGTCGCCGAAGCGCAGGACGTCGATCTGGCGATGCGGCTGGGCACGAATTATCCGCAAGGGCCCATCGAATGGGGGCGCGAGATTGGCGGGGCGCGCATCTCGCGCATCCTCGGGCGCTTAGCGGCTGCCGAAGGTGCAGCTTTTGGCCCCCATCGCGCGTTATACGTTCTGGACGTGAGCGAACAAACCGCCGTGGAAGAGCAGCAGCCGGATGCCTAGGGACGTGGTCGTGGTAGACGCGGTGCGCACGCCCATCGGACGGTACGGCGGCGCGCTGGCAAACGTGCGCCCCGACGACCTTGCGGCCGCCGTCATCAAAGCGCTGCTGACGCGAACCCGCATCGATCCCGGCGTCGTCGGCGACATTTTCTTCGGCGCGGCCAATCAAAGCGGAGAAGACAACCGCAACGTTGCGCGCATGGCCGGCCTGCTTGCAGGGCTGCCCGTCCAGGTCCCCGGCGCAACGCTGAACCGCTTGTGCGGCAGTAGTTTGCAGGCGATCAACTCCGCCGCGCATGCAATCGCTTGGGGCGAGAGCGATGCGATCATCGCCGGCGGCGTGGAATCGATGACGCGCGCACCTTTCGTGCAGTTAAAGCGGAAAAGCCGTTCGCGCGCGGCGCGGAAGTGTTCGACACCACAATCGGGTGGCGCATGATCAATCCGGCTATGCCCTCGCAGTGGACGATCGGTTTGGGCGAGACGGCGGAAAAGGTTGCCGAGCAGTACGGCTATTCGCGCGAACGGCAAGACCGCTTTGCGCTTCAATCGCAGCAGCGTGCAAAGCAAGCGTTGGAACGCGGCGCATTCGATGACGAGATCGTGCCCGTGGGGGCGGTGACCGCCGACGAACATCCTCGGCCGCAAACAACGCTGGAAGATCTTGCCCAAGCTCAGGCCGGCCTTCAAAGCAGACGGAACCGTGACGGCGGGCAACTCATCGGGCATCAACGACGGAGACTTCGGCATTGCTGCTCTGCGAGGCCGAACGGGCAAGAGCCCTGGGGTTGACGCCGATGGCGCGAATCGTCGCAACCGGCGCGGCAGGTGTAGCGCCGGACGTCATGGGCCTGGGGCCCATTCCGGCAACGCGCAAGGCGCTGAGCGCCGCGAATCTCTCAATGCGCGACATCGGCTTGGCGGAGATCAACGAGGCCTTTGCATCGCAGTCGCTTGCCGTGATAGAAGACCTGGAAATCGATCCGGCTGCAGCGAACGTCAATGGCGGCGCGATTGCTTTGGGGCACCCGCTCGGCGCGAGCGGCGCACGGATCGCAACGACACTACTGCACGAACTGCGCCGTCGCAAAGCGCGCTATGGCCTGGCCACCATGTGCATCGGCGTGGGGCAAGGGATCGCCACGATCTTCGAGAGGATTTCATGACCGCAACGCAGCTTCTAATCGGCAAGGATTTCGTCGATGCACAGAGCGGACAAACGTACGCCGACAGAAACCCCGCCACCGGCGGCCCGCTTGCCGATGTTGCCGATGCGGGCGCCGCCGATGTCGACCGTGCTGTGCGCAGCGCGCGCACAGCATTCGAGGCCGGGAAATGGGCAACGATGGCCGCGTCGCGCCGCGCGAAAATTATTTATAAGATGGCGCAGCTCATTGCCGAGCGTTCGAACGAACTTGCGCTGCTCGAAGTGCGCGACAACGGCAAGACGATCAACACCGCGAAGGGCGAGATGGGGGCCATCGTCGACTGCTTCGAATTTTACGCGGGCGCCGCGACCAAGAACTACGGCAGCACCATGCCCGGTCCGATGCCGAATTATCTGGCGCACACCGTTCGCGAACCCGTCGGCGTGGTCGGCGCCATTGTCCCGTGGAACTTTCCACTGCTTCTGGCTTCCTGGAAGGTGGCGCCGGCGCTCGCAGCAGGCTGCACCATCGTGCTCAAGCCCGCTCCCTCGACGCCTTTGACGGCAATCGAACTGGGCAAGATTGCACTCGAAGCCGGACTCCCCGAAGGCGTGCTGAATATTTTGACCGGTCAGAGCGCGCAGCTTGGCCAAGCGATGGTGGAACACCCCGGCATCGACAAGATCGCCTTCACCGGCAGCACCGCAACGGGCAAACGCGTTGCGGCAACCGCCGCGCAGACGCTCAAACGCGTCACGCTCGAACTCGGCGGTAAATCTCCTTCGATTGTTTTCAACGACGCCGATGTAACGCAGGCCGTCAATGCGGCGCTCTACGGCATCTTCTACAACGCGGGGCAAACGTGCGAGGCGCGTTCGCGCGTACTGCTGCACGAAGGCATTGCCGATGCGTTTATCGCCTCGTTCAAAGCGAAAGCGCAAAAGCTGCGCATCGGCAATCCTGAGGATGCGCAGACCCATGTGGGCGCAATCACCATGCGCGAGCAGTTCGAGAAGATTCAAAACTACTGCGAGATTGCCGCCGCCGAGGGCGCCGACAAATTGTTCGGCGGCGAGCGGGCGGCCGCCGGCTCCGGTTTTGAAGAGGGCTGGTTCTGGAGCGCTACGGCCTACGAAGCTAAACCCGAGCAGCGGATTTCGCGCGAGGAAGTCTTCGGGCCGGTCGCCGCGTTCACGCGTTTCACCGATGAAGCGCAGGCGATCGCGCTCGCCAACGACTCCGACTACGGCCTATCGGCAAGCGTCTGGTCGCAGAACATCGGGCGCGCAAACCGCGTGAGCCGTGCTTTGCGCACGGGAACGGTGGCCATTAATACGCCCTACGCGGTCTTTCCCGGCGTTCCGTTCGGGGGCTACAAGCAGTCCGGCTACGGCCGCGAGCTTGGCCTTGAAACGATGGCCGCCTATTCGGAGACCAAGAGCGTGCTCACCTATATTGGGGAGAAGCCGATCGATCCGTTTGGGGTATGAGGTCACTACTATCGAACCGCTGAAGATTGGCTCGACCTACCAAACGACGTACGGCACACTCTGGAAGGACGGCGAGTTCTTCCCCCGCGGGACGCGCGTCATCGTCGTCGGCTTGCATTTGGAAGAGGGATTCTGCGTTCGATTTCCCGGTGAACTCGACGGCATTCCGCTCGAGACGTGGGAAGAGTGGAGCGAGTCGGACTTTTTGGCGGAAGAAGGCAGCATCGAGGATCTTGCACCGATCTCCCAAGCGATGCTCGCCGAAGCGCGCGAAGTACTCGCCGACGCCGAAGACGGCTGCCACCTCCATCTGCACGAGGACGACACCGCTTAGTCCCCTCGTCCTTCGACAGGCTCAGGATGACAACTGGGAGCTCAGGATGACAACTGGGAGTTCAGGATGACAACTGGGAGTCAGGATGACAACTGGGAACTCAGGATGACAACTGGGAGGCTCAGGGTGACAGGCGCAACACCCAGATTTGCTCGGCGGGCCACGTGCGGGCCCACTCGTAACTTGCGAACTCCGTGTACGACGTCGTTGCGCCTTCCGGCGGGCGCAGTTCGATTAAGCGCTCCACCGTAAACCGGTTTTCCACAAAGAGGCGGATCCACTCACCGTACGGCAGCATGAACACGACGCTGCTGCCGTCGTCGGACGATCGTTGCTCGAAGTAGTGCGCATGCAGGCACGTATCGACCCGGTCCTCTGCTTGGTTCCAACACGTGAAATGCAGCGGCGTTTCGTGCGAGAACGCGAACTTGCCGCCGGGCCGCAGCAGCCGCGCGGCTTCAGGGATGGCTTTGTAGGGATCCGCAAACGTCATCGCGCCGTGATCGCAGAAGATGATGTCGAAAATCGCATCGGGTAACGGAACGTGCTCCGCGCTTGCGTGAAGCAGAGGAAAATCAACGTTCGCCGTGCGCATCTGCTCTCGCGCGTGTTCCAGCTGCCGCGCCGAATTGTCCAGGCCGGTGACGCGCGCTCCTTCGCGCGCTAAGGCGATCGACCAGCGCGCGGCGCCGCAGCCGAACTCGAGTACGTCCTTGTTGCGAACCTCGCCCAAGACGCGCAGCTGTTCTTCGGGGATAGACCACGTTCCCCAACCCATCGGCGTGCGCGCCAGCTGCGCTGCATGCTGCGCTTCGTACGCATCGCTTTCTTTATCCCAGTGCGCGCGGTTCTTGCGGGCCTCTTCGCTCAATTCCATAGCGTTTACGTCTTCGCGGACTCAAAATAACGCTCCGCCTTGGGTGAGATGAGCGCGTAGTAGTCGCGAAAGAGCGCCGCCGCAAGCGTGCCGGGCCAGTGCGGTGGAAGCAGCGTGCTGGGCAGGCCAGGATCGACATAGGTGAATTTGCGGTAATCGTGCACGAGCCACAGACGCTCCACGAATGCTTGGTTCTCGTGCAGATCGCCGCGCGCCCGCTCCGCATCGGCGCGCGGCTGATAGCGTTCGATGAACTCGCGGTACCGCTCGGCGATCGCCGGCAGATCCCAACAGCGCTCGAGCAGCGCGCGATCGCTTTGCGGGCCGGCGTATTCGCCTACAAAAAGATCGATATGTTGCAGAACGTCCTTTGCCCGCGCTACGCCGCGCGCGTTTTCGAGCGCATCGTTGGGCGAGAGCCAAGTCGACGCCGAGAGCGGCGCCCACCCGAGCACCGCGAGCTCCTTGCGCAGCGCGTCGCGGGCCTCGCGGTTGCGCTCGGGCACGGAGTACGTGAGCATGCGCCAACGCCCGTCCCACTCGATGAGCGGACCGTAAATGCGCGGGCTGACGGCTTCGATACGCCCTCGGCCGCGGGGCGTCAACGCGTAATACGAGCGGCTTCCATGGCGCCTCGCCGCGAGCCATCCTTGGCGCGACATACGGGAGACCGCCTGCCTGGTGGCCTGTTCGGAGAGGCCGAATTCTCCCATGAGCGCAATGAGCGCGCCGACCCAGAGCTCATCGGCGCCACCGGGGCTGCGGTGCACGAAGTCGCCGAAGAGCGTGAAGATGAACGAGGTCGGACGGGTGACCGGCCTTGACACGGGCGGCGCCGTTATGACACTATTCTCACGGTAACACGAAATTTCGTCATACTATTGGAGGCCTCCCCTATGGCGCGCATTTCCACCTTCGACGACTGGCTCGATCTGCTCAAGGAATGGCAGAGCGATATCGGCCTGAACAACGATCTCATCGAGCGCTATATGCCCGGCTACCGGTTTGAGGCCAAGTACGGCGATCTGCCCACGGACGAGATATTCTTCGGGGACTTCAAAGGGGAGCGGCGCTGGGAAAAGATTCTTGAGATCCCCGATCAACGCATGCGCGATGCGGTGCTGAACATGATCGTCTTCCAGGGCGACACCGAGTTTGCATCCAACGAACAGCAGCGCTTCCTCGTGAACAACGCGCCCACCGAATACGACCTCGCTTCGCTGATTCGGATCATGGTGGAAGAGACGCGCCACGGCTACCAGATGTGCCACCTGCTGGTCAATCATTTCGGAGCCGACGGCAAGATCGAGGCACAGAAGATGCTCGAGCGCCGCGCGTTCGGCAAGAAGAACCGCCTGCTCAATGCGTTCAACGACGAGGTTACGCACTGGATGGACTTTTTCGCCTACACGAATTTCATGGATCGCGACGGCAAGTTTCAGCTCACCATGCTCTCGCATTCGGGCTTCGCGCCGCTGGCTGCTTCGATGGGGCCGATGCTTAAGGAAGAGTCCTACCACATGGGAACGGGCATCTCGGGCCTGCGGCGCATCGCGCAGGCCGGCATCATTCCGGTGAACATTCAGCAGAAGTATTACAACAAGTGGATATCCGGGTCGCTCGACCTCTTCGGAACGGATCACTCCGGTTCGGCCCAGTGGGCGTACACCTGGGGCATCAAAGGTCGCGTGGACGAAGACAAAGCCGCCGGCGAGACTGTGGATAAGGAGCAACTCAACGAGCGGGCGCGGGGACAGTTCTACGATGAATGTAAGAAGACCATCGAGCGCGTCAATGCGGTAAACCCCTCGGACACGAAAATCTACATGCCGGACATGCGCTTTAACCGCCATATCGGCGCGTTCGCCGGAGAATATTGGAGCGTTGACGGGCGGCCGATGACGGAGCAAGAATGGCTGGCCTACGCGCCCACCGTCCTACCGGGCGAAAAAGACGAAGAAATGCTCAAAGCATACTTTAAAGATCCCGCGTGGATCGCACCCAAAGGCAAAAGCGAGGCCGCATAATGTCGAGCACAACGAACGGAACCGTCCAAACGCCTTTCGGCCGCGAGCAGCGCTCGCACGATGGCAAGCGCGTGATCAATTACTTCAAGGAAGGCCACGTCGGCGTTATCGAACTCGACGACCCGCCGGCCAATACGTACACGCATGAGATGCTGCGTCAGATGGACGAAGCAATTCTTGATGCGCGGTTCGATCAAGACGTTGAAGTGATTCTGATAACGGGCAAAGGTGAGAAGTTCTTCTCGGCCGGTGCGAACATCGGGATGCTCAATAGCGTCACGCCGGAGTTCAAGTATAACTTCTGCCTGCACGCAAACGAGACGCTCTCGCGTTTGGAGCAGACGCCCAAACTCGTGATCGCGGCGCTGAACGGTCATACCGTCGGCGGCGGATTGGAGATTGCGATGGCGGCCGACATCCGCATTGCGCGCAAAGACGCGGGCAAGATCGGCCTTCCGGAGGTTGCGCTCGGCGTGCTTCCCGGTACCGGCGGCACGCAGCGTCTGGCGCGCCTGGTCGGCAAATCGCGGGCGATCGAATTGATGGCGACGGGACGGACGTTCAGTTTCGAGCAGGCGCTCGAGTGGGGGATGGTCAGCGACGTTTACGAAGGCGACGCGCAAAGTTTCCGCGAGCAAATGCTCACGTACGCCAAGCAGTTCACAAGCCCCAATAAAGCGCCGATGGCGGTAGGCCACATCAAGCGCAGCGTTCAAACCGGCTTGGAGCTTCCGCTCAACGATGCTTTGGCGCTGGAACGCGAGCTGCAGTCGCTGTTGTTCAAGAGCGAAGACGCAAAGGAAGGCATCGCCGCATACAACGAAAAGCGGATGGCCAAATTCAAAAACAAATAGCGTTCGCAGTGGCGCTCGTGCTTTGCACGGGCGCCGTTGCATCCGCTTCGTGCGACAAGGGCGACTACCGCATGTTCGTTCAGGACGCGCGCACTGCCCGGCGCTCGCTGGTCAAAGCCCCCGCATTGGCCCAGCACGGTTTCGAAGCGCTCGACGCACGCGCCCGCGCTTGTCTTGAAATCGATAAGCGCCCGGACGCGCAATTCAAATTGCACCTGTTGCGTATCGGTCTGCAGGGCTACATCGGCGCAGCGCGGGCGCAGCAAGGCGATCGCTCCGGCGCGGCGATGGTTGCCCAGGCGCAAGCCGAGGCGCGGGACCTTCTGCGATCGCGCTCTACCACGGCGGCGCAGCGCTCCTTGGTGCAAGCGCTGCTGGAGCAATTGACCGTGCCCGAAGACATCGTGGGCCGGTTGAGAGGGCACTAAGCGTGTCGCGCGCGCAAACATTGCTCGCTTTGGGGGCCGTCGTGTTTGCGAGTCTCTCGGCGGTCAATATCGGCGGGCGCCCGCGCCCCCTGCTGGCTGCCGTTGCCGTTGCCCTGCTGGCGCTGCTCGGGTATTTGCGGCTGCGCGCAAGCGCTAGCGCAAAGCGGCCCACGCGCTCGTTCGATGCGTACGAGCGCGCTCTGCGGATCCAGGAACGCCGCGACAAAAAATATTGGCGCTAACCACCCTTGGTGCAGGTGTCGACCCAGTGCACCGCCTTGCCGCCCATGTGTCCATCGAACGTCAAACGGTACTTCGTAAAGGTCAGCCGGTCGAAGGTAACGTCCGGTTCGTCTTTGGGATAGGCCGGCTTCAGCGCGATGTGCGCAAGCCCCGTGTCGTCCGCCGTGTAGGTCGTTACAGCCCGGAAGGGCTCGATGTCGACGACCAACCAGTGGTGCTTGACGTACGTCATCATATCTTCGCTTTCGTAGCCCTTGGACGCGTTGGTCGTGCGCAGCCACTGGCCGCCCATGGTCATGGCGTACTGCGCCGTATACGATGTCGTTTTTCCGGCGATCGTGCTACTGCAGTTCCATGTGCCCACGAGGTATCGCAGAAGAGTTACGGGGTCGGCGGCGCGCATAGGCGTTGCTGCGGTCATGAGCGAAGCGAGCGGCAGCAAGAGAGCGGCTTTGAAGCAAAAAAATCGCATGAGTGCGTCCTCCAGGTGCGAAGCATCGACGATGGCAACTCTTCGCCGCCTGCAGGCCGTTACCGCCGCAGCCCCTAGGAAGTAGCGGTGCCGGAGCAGGCGGCACTTCTCGTCGCCGCAGTTTTCGCCGTCGGGGTGCTGCACACGCTAATCCCCGACCATTGGATGCCCATTGCCGTAATCGCGCGGCAGCAGCGATGGTCGGCAACCAAGACGGCGTATGCAGCGGCAGGTGCAGGGCTCGGCCACACGATCTCAACGCTGCTGATCGGACTGCTGGTCTGGGTTGCCGGGGTTGCCTTTGCACTGCGATTCGGACACTACGTGTCGCTTGCATCCGGCATTGCGCTCATTGCCTTCGGCGGTTGGATCGCCCTGAGTGCACTTCGCGAAGTTCACCGCGGTCATCGCCACTATGGCCACGATCCCGGGCATACGCATGAGCGCAACGTTAGTCCGGGTTCGCGGATGGCACTCATCCTTATCCTGGGATCGTCGCCGATGGTCGAAGGCATACCGGCGTTTTTCGCCGCGGCACGCCTGGGCTTTGCCGTGGTCGCGGTGATGTCACTCGTCTTCGCTGCGAGCACGATTGCGACGTACATGTTGTTGTGTGTGTATTCGGCACGGACGCTCTCGCTTTTGCGCCTTGGACCGCTCGAACGCTACGGTGAGGTGCTCAGCGGGACGGTTGTAGCCCTGGTCGGCGTTGTGTTCTTGGTTTGGCCGCTTTGATCGAGGCGTGGGCCCAGCAGCATCGTCCGCACCAAGCGAGATTTGGCGTCATCGTCCGCAACGATGGAGTCGCCGTACCCCGGTAAATCCACATCCCGGACGTAAGGGACTTGTGCCGTTACGATATTGCTGCCGGGGATGTCTTTAAATGCCGCCGCCAGACTAAGCTCTTCCTGAGCCGAGAGGTTCGTCTGAACGTCTTTGTTGACCACGCCGATGAGTCTACCGAGCTCGGGCACGGAGTTCAGGCCGGTGCTCTTTAACCGGGAAACGATGGCGCGCACGACTTGCTGCTGGCGTAGAATCCGGCAAGGGTCGCTACACCAATCGTGCCTGAAGCGCGCGTATCCAATGGCCGCATCACCGTTCAAATGCTGCGGGCCCTCGCGCAAGTGGACGTGCAAGTGGCCCCACGAATCGTCGTAGTCAATCGACTCGCCCCGGCAGTCTGTAGCGTAGTGCAAGCAGTCAGAGTTTTTGACCGCAACGTCCACGCCGCCAATCGCATCGATGAGGTCTTTCATGGTGTCGATGCGCAGGACGACGTAACGATCGAATTCCGGGACGCCGAGCCACTTCGCAACGACGAATTGCGATTCGGCAATTCCGCCATCCGATTGCGCCTGGTTGATTTTCGCTTGCTGACCGTTCGGCAACGTCGCTACCATGTCGCGCGGTACCGACAATTCATAAATCCGCCGGTGCTCGAAGTCCAAGTGTACGGCCATAATGATGTCGCTGCGGGAATGCGCGGACGTTTCTTGATCGCGTGGATCGTAGTCGTAATCCAGGCCGACGATCAAGACGCGGACGGACGGCTTTCCGAACAGCTGCTCGGGCCCGGGGATGAACGCGCCCATAAGAAGGCGCCATGGAGTCGTGTGGAAGGCCAGCGAGAGAGCCACCGATGCGGCGAACAGCACGGCAAATAGGACAAATACTTTTTTCACGAGATGTTTTTCCTTCTAATCGACGAGCGGCGGCACCGGAATGCCGCGATGAATCAGGGCGCCGTCGTGCAGAAGGGTGGAGCTCTTCCCTTAAGAAGTGCAATAAGCGGTTGGATAAAGCGGGTTAGGACGCGGCCGTCGGGGCGCGAAACCAGCTCGCGCGCTGTGCGATCCGAAGAACATAAAGCGTAAAAGCGGTGCGTACGGCTTGGGCAACTCGATGAGCCGCGTTGGTGAGGACCCGCTTTAGGAACAGTGCAACGCCGGCGGTGAACGTCAGATGAATTGCTAGACTCACTGCAACCGGACCGCCCAGCCAAATCGTCCCGCCCAGCGCGTGCCCGGCGGTCGCAATCTGTTCGGAAGTCTCCATGCCGAAAAGCACCAGCATTTGTACGCAGAAAATTGCGGCGATAAGCCCGGGCGTGCAGCGGGGGAGCGGTTTGTCCTCCAGCGCAAGCAAGCGCCATGCGGCAACGCCAATCAGAGCGCCGGCGGCGGCGAGCGCGGCCAAGAGCGCCGGCACGACGTTCGCGTTGCTGTGATCGGTGAACGTGCCCGGCCCGAACAAGCCGGCATTGGAAAGCAGCTCCACGAGGGGATCGGCCAGAGCTCGCCGCCGTCACGGCCGCAGCGATGCCGAAGAGCGTAGCGGTTGCTGCTCGATGGGAACGCATACCGCTAGGAACCTTCGACCCGCTCGCGAGCGATCATTTCGCGATAGATCTCCTTAACGCGCTCAAGAGTGTCGATCTCGCTTGCGGGCTTGTCATCGCGGATGCGCACGATTCGCGGAAAGCGCATTGAGAAACCGCTCTCGTGCAGCGGGCTGGGCTGCAAGATATCGAACGCGACTTCTAGGACGATCGACGGCTCGACGGCCAGCGCACGGCTGCGACCCGTGCTCCCGCCAAGCGCATGATCCAAAAACCAAGGCGTTAGCTGCGCAATTTCGGCATCCGTCAAACCGGAATACGCTTTGCCGATCGTCAGCAGCGCGCCGTCTTCGCCGCGAACCGCAAACGTATAGTCCGAGAGCACTTTCGCGCGCTTCCCGTGGCCCCATTCGACCGCTACGACAACAACGTCGAGCGTTGAAAGCTCGCGCTTGAGTTTGAGCCACCATTTTCCGCGCTTGCCCGGGTGGTACAGCGCATCGGTTCGCTTGAGCATCAGACCTTCGTGACCCGCCGCACGCGCGCGCTCGAAATGCTCGTGAAGCTCGTCGGGAACGGGCGGCTCGCCCAGCGCAGTGAACGCTGCAGCGCGCAGATACTCCTGCGGAAGAAGCAGCTGCGCCAGCCGCTCGCGGCGCTCGAGAAGCGGAGTGTCTATGAGGAATGCCTCGCCCTGCGCGAGCAGGTCGAAGGCGATATAGGTGACCGGAACCTCACGCAGCAGCACCTCGTCCACGCTCTTACGCTGCAGGCGCGACTGCAAATAGCGGAACGGCAGCACTTGGCCCTCACGCACGGCGACGAGCTCGCCGTCGAGCATGACATCGCCCGGCAAAGCGGCGAGGGCCGCAGCGACTTCCGGGTACGAATGCGTAACTTCGTTGAGGGTGCGCGAAAAAATCCGCACGCCGGCATCCGTCTTGTGCACTTGTGCGCGAATACCGTCAAATTTTTCTTCAACGATCCAGCGGCCTTTGCGCAGCTCGCGGTATTCCGAGCCGAAGAGGAGCGGTGTGGCCAGCATGAAACCGATCGGGGATCCGTACGCGATGCGCAGATCGCTCGCGCGGCCGTGGCGCGCGGCAACTGCCAGAGCGCCCATATCGCCTGCAAGCATTGCGGCGCGGCGCACGGAAGCCGTATCGTTTTCAAAAGCCCGGGCTATCGCATCGACGATGAGTCCCTCGCGCAGCCCGATGCGCAGATCGCCGGTGAGAATTTTAATAACGTACGTGGCTTCGAGCGGATCGGTGCACGCGCGCAAAAGACGCTCGCAGAGCGCTTCGCGTTTCTTTCCGGACGATGCGCCGCGCGCCGCCGCGATCAGTTCGAAGATCTCGTAGAGAGCGGCGGGGGTGAGGGTCTCCGAGAACAGAGCAAGATCCATCGCGGGCCGTACGTGCGGGCCCAAGGCGGCGCCCAAATCGCCATGTTCGCGGTAGCCTGCGGCCAGGGCGCCCTCGCGCACGCCCCAAGCACTTTGCGCCGCGCGGACAATCGTGCGCCAACCGATGCCTAACGTGCGTTCGTCGCGGGCGGGAAACGGATTGCCCGTAAAAAACCGCGCGGCGGCCGCGAGATCGGCATCGCTTACCGCGCGGAGGTACGCGGCCAGGATCGCGATCTTTTCGAGCTTCGCGGGGGTGGCCGCAATCGCTGCGCACGTTTGCGCGAAGCGGATCACGTTAGCGGCGCTGGAGGGCCGTCGTCTTCAGGAACAGCTCGTACCAGGCAAACTTCTGCATCAGTTCGTCGTGCGCGACCTCGGTCGTGAGCAAGAACGTCGGCGCGCGAACGCTCAGTTCATCCAGGGTCATCGACTGTGCGAGCCGCACGTACAAGTTCGGCGTGGAGCTTGCAGCATGCCCATGAGCGCGGTATTTCCCGTGCTCGTGTCGTCGGTGAAGATACTCAGAAGATGGCGCTGTGGCGATCCTTTTGCCCAACCGGCAATTGCATCAAAATAGCCGTACGCGGAATCGAAAAGAATGACGTCGCTGATCCGCTCGTTCATACCGCCGCGGGTAAGCACGCCGCCTAATCCTCCATAGCCGCCGCTGTGTGCGCTCAAGACGATGTTTCCGGCTGCAGTCGCGCGGATGATCTGCTGCTGCCGCAAATACGCCAGAACGTCCGCGATGAAGCGCGCAAAGCCGTTGTCATCGAGTTCCAGCTTACCGTCGCCTGAGTCCGGTGCATTCAGCGGGCCCTGCGGCACGATCAAAATCGCATTCAAGCCGCTTCCGGCCATCTGTTCTGCCAGTCTATAGCGGTCGAAGACATTTGCCACGTTGTTGTTCCAGCCGTGGAAGTGCACGACGAGATCGACGCTCGCGCGCTGCACGTATCCCGCCGGCACGAAGATGCCGACGCTGGAGTCGCTATAATGTGCCGCCGCGGTGTAGATCTTGTTTTGGTATGTGTGCCCGGCTGCGCGGCTGGCATGCGGGAAGGGCGCGGACGCGAAGGGGACAACGGCGAGCACCCCGCCGGGAAGGCGGCGCCACAGCGGCTGCGTTCCCAACTGTCCTACGGCTATGGCGCTGATGCTGGTGGTCAGAAAAGTAGCCCGGTCCATACGAATCTCCCGTTAGTAGGCCCGCACCGAAGGGGCGCGCAAACCCGCATATGGAATGCGGTACCCATGGTCACCGCCTTTATTCTCATGAACGTTGAGCGCCCCCGCCTTCGCAGCATTGCCGACGATTTGCTCGCTATCGAAGGCGTCGCCGAAGTGTACAGCGTTGCCGGTCCGTTCGACATCATCGCCATCGTGCGCGTCAAAGAGCACGATCAGCTCAGCGATTTGGTGACGGAGAAAATTGGCGGTCTGGAGGGCATTCAGGATACTGAAACCCTCATTTCGTTCCGCGCGTTTGCCAAGAAAGATCTCGGCATGCTCTGGGACATCGGGGTCGATTAGCTAAGGCAGGTCAACCCGGTAATACGGCATGCCGTCGATCCACATGCGTTGCATTTGTCCGGCCGCAGGCGTGTCGAACCGAAGCGTGCTGGTTCCGATGGTGTAGACGCCGTTCTTCGCCGGGCCCAGGGGTGTAAAACCGTCCAAGGTGAGGCGCCCTTTAACGACGATGACGCGCGCCGCATAGGCCGAGCCCCACACTTGGTCGCTCTCGTAGCGTCCCGTCACCGCAGCAGCTCCGGCCGGTGCCGTAAACGTTTTGGGACCTGCGTACGCGGCGTTGTAATACCAGCGATCGCCGGAGTAGATCTGGTCGATGACGCCGGCTTTATTCGGAACGAAGGTCAAGCCGAAGATCGCGAAGCGCGGATCGTTGACGTAGAAGTTGCCGTCGCCGCGCGGGTAGAGCGGTAGGGCTCCGGCTGCTGTCTGCAACGCAAGGGTCGTGCCCGCGGCGTTAAAGACCAGCTGTGAACCATCGGGCGCGGTGTATGCGCCGGCATACTTGCCGGCGTCCCCTAGGGCAGTACGCGCAAGATAAAGGCCCTTCGCCCCCGGGACCGGCGGGAGCGGTTCCCCGGCACTTTGAGCGCGGAGCACCTGCATTGCATACAATACGATCGCGCACGGATGAAGCGGTGCTTCGACCAAATTCGACATCGCGATAACGCCGAAACCGCGCGTGACGTTGGTTTCCATGCATGCCGTGTATCCGGCGATGCCGCCGGTATGACCGACCATCTTATCGCCGTTCTCTTGATGCAGTCCTAAGCCGAATCCGTAGTGCTGAAAAATCAACGGTGCCTCTGCAAGTTCGGGCGTCGCGGGGCCTGCGGGTTTGCCGTTCATGTCGTCCGGGGTGGTCATCAGCGCATAACTTTGCGGTGAGAGGACGTGCGTTCCCGAATCACTTACGCCGCTGTTGATCAGAAAGCGCATGTAGCGCGCCATGTCCTCGGGCGTTGAGATAACCGAACCCGCCGGATCGACAAAGTCGCCGGGATAGGTTGTGACCAGACTGCGGGTTCGGCGGTACCGACGCGTTCATATCGGCGAAGATATAGCCGCTTGCCGCATCGGAGAGCGTTTGCGGGGTAAAAACCGGGCTCGTGTGCGTCATGCCGAGGGCGTCGAAGACGCGGGCTTGAACCGACGCGGCCCAAGTGCGCGAGTCAAGCGCCGAAAGGATGGCACCGGCGCTCGCGAGCCCGTCATTGGAGTACGACCACCGCGTTCCCGGCGTGAAGATCGTATGCGCGTTGCGCAGCGATGCAACACTGAACAGATAGCCGGGCGCAAACGTGAAATCGTCCGGAACGCCGCCTGTGTGCGAGAGCAGACTGATGAGCGTAAATCGTAGCGCCTCCGGAGGCGATGTTCCACCACGGAAGGTACGCGCGCACGGGTTTTGCCGGGTCGAACTTTCCGGCGTCACGCAGTTCCATCAAGGCGGCCGCGGTCATGCCCTTGGTGATCGAGCCGATGGGAAACCGCGTTTGCGCCGTTACCGGCGTCTTCGATTCCAGGTTCGCATAACCGGCGGTGATGATGCGCAACGTATGCGTCCGATCGGTGATCGCCACCGACATTCCCGGCGCACCTTGCTCTGAGAGGGCCTGCGGCGCATATGCCGCTATCTGCGCGAGCGCATCGTCCATGCTCGGCGGCGTTGCGGCGTCGACGGGAACGCCTAAGAACAGCATCGCCAGTGCCGCAGCGCCGATCCGCGCCCAAACCGGGGGCCGTAAAGAACTCTTTTGCATGAACCCAGCGTTCGTCCGGACGCCGATCGGTGCCTTTTGATCTATGGAGCGCCGAATCTGATCCCGATGTCGACCGTCCGCGGTGCCGCGTAATGGTTGCCCTGGGCATTGAGAAGGGTGACGAAGTAGTGATCGTTCAGCAAGTTGCGCACCCGCAAGGTGAAGACGAGCCCGCCGCTCAGTGCGATGCCCTTTTCGGCATCGAACGTGATGTGCGGCGTGCGCTTGCAGAAACCCGGCGTACCCACGGGACAGATGGCTGACGACAAACCACTGCCGTACTCTCCGTCGATGGAGAACCAGCCGTCACGCGGATCGTTCCACAGTGCGCCCGGAGTGAGTCCCCAACGCTGTTCGTGATCGGCGGGCGTCCAATCCGTAGGCGAGCCGAAACAAGGCGCCAGTAACTGCGTCTCGCAGCCTTTATTCACCGAGTACGTATGATTGAGGGAGGCGTAAAACCGCCCCGAGCGGGCGAGCGGCAGTCTGATAATAAACGGCCTGGGTGGCGATGCGTCCCTGCGCATAGTTGATGTCTTGGTGCAGAAGCGTGACGCCGACTTGCGTGTCATCAATGAGATCGGCGGCGTTTTTCTGCATGACGCGCAGGCCAAGGTCTGCGTTCCCGAGCGCAAGGTGTGCGCCCAGTTCGTAGTCGGAGTCGCGCTGCGGCTTGAGGTCGAATGCAGCTACGGTGGGTTGGTTCGGCAGATTCAGCTGCTGCGCAGCGGTCGGGGAGACGTTCTCCAAAGAAAACGGCGTGAAGAAGCGGCCGTAAAAAGCGTAGACGCTTGTGCGTGGCCCAAACATTCGCGTCAGTTTCACGCGTGGACTCATCATAGAGGTTCCGTCACGGAACTCGGTCGAGGTCACTAAGAACGAATCGACGCGCACGCCGTAGTCCAAGACGTAGCTCGCGCCCATCTTCCACGAATCTTGAACGTAGGCTTCGAGCGTATGGCCCATATTGGGTGCGTTGTCCGTCACGGTCGTTGCACTTCCGGGCGCGAGCGGCGTATAAATGGGGGCCAAGAAGTTTCCGGGCTGCAGCGTGACGGCATAGGTCTTCACCACGTCCGCTGCATCGAAAACGGTCCCGGCGCGCACCTCGTGCACGCGGCTTGCCAGCGCGTAGTCAACGTTAAAACGGTAGTCCCTGGCCGTCCGGTCGCCGAAAAGCGAATACGCGCACGTTGCATTGGTGAACACTCCGGTGCTCAGCGCATCCGCGCAATCGGAAGGCGCGCCGCCGGCAGCGATGTTGAGTGCTTCGCCGTAGGCGAAATCGTTTGCGGGGTCGCTCACGTCGCGAATGCGCGAACGCTTAAAAGCCGGGCCGAACGAAAGTGACCCATGGCTGCCGATCGAATGCCGGAATTGAAGCGCCGCGAAAAGATCGTCCTGCAATTCGTTGTCGTCCGTGGTCGCGGGTTGGCCGCCCGCGATGTCGTTCGGAATCTCGTAAGAGCGGTAAGCGTGCGAAAGCGTAAAATTAAGGTAGTCGTTGCCGTGCGGCAGGGTGAAGCGCAAAAATTGATTCGTATTGCTGAACCCGTTATGCGGCGAGTTAAAGTCGGGCGGATCCAAACCTCTGTCGCTTTGCTCGTTCCGCATGGCCAACACGACGGAGCCCCCGCCAAAGGGGCCGTGGTACGCTAGGTTTTGGTCCAGATGTCCGTACGAGCCGCCTTGAAACTCACCGCTAAACCCGCGCGCCGCCCCCGTCCCGGTACGCGTTGTAATATTGACCACTGAAGCGAAGCGCTCGCCGTATTGTGCCGGATAGGCGCCCTGCAGAATGTCGATGAAAGAGACGTCGTTTGGATCGAATTCGGTTCCGATGTTGCGGTTGAGCTCCTGCGGAATCGAAACGCCATCGACGATGTAATTGATATCGCCGTGATCGCCGTTGATATGCACGACGCCGTTGGCGCCGCGCGCGGCACCGGGAATCTGAAGAAGCACTTCGGGCAACGCATCGCCATCGGGCGTTCGCGCGAGCATTGTTTGATTCAGCGTCAGGTCGGTTCCGGCGCCCCGGGCCGTTTGCGCGCGATAGGACGTGACCGAGGCGATCTCCCGGGGTTGAAGCGTGAGCGTGATCGCCGCGCCGCTTTGACCCAGATCGACGCGGATGCTGGCGCTTCCCGGCGGGCCGGAGGCGGTCACGACGTACGTCCCCCCCAGCAACGTGGCAAAGGCGAAGTCGCCCAGGGCGTCGGTTACCGTCTTATACGAGGCATTGTTTCCGCTCGCAACGACCACCGCTCCGGCGACCGGCTTCCCGCCGGCCAGGACTTCGCCCGTGAGGAAGGAGGTCGCGGCTTGCGCCGGGGCGCCGCCGAGCGCGAAGCCCAAAACCAGCACAAAACATGCCACCGGGGCGCGGAAAGATCGAAACGATGACATCGGGACTCCTCATTGATGGATTGCGCAGGGCACATCCGGTTCAAATGAGAATAGTTTATCATTATCAAATAGTCAAGCGACGCGGATCGCACGAGGTCCGGGCTCCGAATTTCCGAATCTGGGAGAACCATGAAGCGCCCCGCTCCTCTAAACCGGAAGACCAGGCAACGCGACGCCATTCGCGAGGTGTTCGAGCACGCCGAACGTCCGCTTGCCATCAGCGAGGTGCTGTCGGCTGCGGCACGCCAAGCAGACGGTCTGGGGGTGGCGACGGTCTATCGCGCGGTTAGCGCGCTGCTCGAGGAGGGATGGATCGATTCAGTCGAGATCCCCGGCGAACCCGCCCGGTATGAACGCGCCGGCAAAGCGCACCATCATCACTTTCAATGCGAGCGCTGCGAGAAAGTATTCGACGTCGCCGGCTGCATGGACAACTTGCGCAAGCTCGTGCCGCCAAAATTCCGCGTGAGCGGACACGCGGTAACGTTGTTTGGATTGTGCGCGAAGTGCGCCCGTTAGAATAACGCAAGCTGAGCGTTTTCCTCCAAATACTCGGCATCGATTCCCATGCCGCGCAGGCGGTGAACGAAATCGCGCCAGCCGTGATTGAGCAAGACTTTCTTTGGCTGGGCCAGTTCGATATACCGCAGCAGCGAGGGATAATCGGCGTGATCCGAGAGCGCAAAGCCGCGGTCGACGCCGTAGCGGTACTGCGCGCTTCGATCCAACGTCCATCCCGTGAGTATCGCGGTCCTTACCGGCTTGCCGCGCAGCGCTTTGGGAAGCGCGCGTCCCGAAGGCGGCCACACCAGCACGGCATCGCCGGCGAATGCCGCATCGTACCGCGTGTAAGGCGGTAAGTCCACGCCGCACGATGCGTAGACATCACACATCGTTGCAATCGCGCCGTGAACCGCAACCGGCAAGCCGGCATTTCCGGCAATCGCAACCGCTTCTTGCGCCTTTCCGAGCGAATAGGCGAAAAACACCGGCACGGCGCCGGCCCCGAGTGCCTCGCGGGCAAAGGCCACCATCTCGCCCGCGACTTCTTCGCGCGGCGGGAATGCGTACTGCGGGCGGCCGTAGGTGCATTCCATCAGGACGACGTCGCAGGGCTTAACCTCGGGGGCCTCGCACGTGAACGAGTTCGAGAGTTTGAAATCCCCGGTATACACAAACCGGCCCTGCTCGCCTTCGATCAGTATCTGGGAGCTGCCCAGGACGTGGCCCGCAGAAAAAAGCGTGATGCGGTGCTCCCCGTGGGGTGAATCCGGCGTCCATGGCTCGTTGAACTCGTGCTCTTCAAAGAGGGCCGCAGGGCGCGGCGGTTGGACGGCCTCGAGCAGCGAGGTTTGGACGGCGCGCTCGGCCCGCCGGGCGAAGCGCGTGCGGCAAATCTTGGCCGTGGCGGCCGTCGAGACGATAACTTCGTGCTCGCGGGCATGATCCGAGTGCCCGTGGGAAACATAACAGCGGTGGCGCGATCGCATGGAGTCTATCCAAAGGTCGAGCCCGGCAACGTATAGGGACTTCTGCGTTAAAGAGAACACGGCGCAGTCAAATGTTCGGGCGCGCTGCAACGCGTGCCTCCGGACGTTAGTTATAGGAACTGCTATGTCAAGAATCTATGAAAACTTGGCCGACACGTTCGGCAATACGCCGCTTGTAAAGCTCCCGCGAATGGCCAAGGGTCTGCCCGCCACGATTGCGGTCAAGATGGAGTCGTTCAACCCGGCCGGCTCGGTTAAAGACCGCATCGGCGTTTCGATGATCGAGGCGGCCGAGCGCGACGGACGTTTGCGCCCCGATTCGATCATTTTGGAGCCGACAAGCGGTAACACCGGCATCGCGCTGGCGTTCGTCGCTGCCGCCAAAGGATATCCAATCGTGCTGGTCATGCCCGACACCATGACGATCGAACGCCGCAACCTGCTCAAGGCCTACGGCGCGCAAGTGGTGCTCACGCCCGGAGCGCAAGGCATGAAGGGCGCTATCGCTCGCGCGAACGAAATTTTCGAAACTAACCCGGGCAAGTATTTCATTCCACAGCAGTTCGAGAACCCGGCTAATCCTGAGATTCACCGCCGCACGACGGCCGAAGAGATCTGGCGCGACACGGACGGAGCGGTAGATTATTTCATTGCAGCGGTCGGCACCGGCGGCACGGTGACGGGCGTGGGCGAAGTGCTGCGCGAGCGCAAGCCCGGCGTGCGCATCATTGCCGTGGAGCCCGATGCCTCTGCAATTCTATCCGGCGGCCAGCCCGGTCCGCATAAGATTCAAGGTACCGGCGCCGGATTCGTGCCGAAGATTTTGAACACGGACATCTATCAGGAAGTGATACGCGTGAGCGATGCCGACGCAATTGTAACCGCGCGGCGGGCGGCGCGCGAAGAAGGCATGCTGGTCGGCATCTCGGCAGGCGCGAATATTTGGGCCGCCTTGCAAGTGGCGCAGCGTCCTGAAGCAAAGGGGAAGTTGATCGTCACTGTCGGATGCGATACCGGCGAACGCTATCTCTCCAACCCCGTTTTCTCGGAGCAGGAATCAACGATTGTCGAACCGGCCTTGGTCTAATGGTGCGCTCGCCGTTGAGGTGACGCGCGGGGGACTCGTCGAGTCGGTGCATTCGGTCGCCGCTTGCGCAATGGACACGGGCGGCGAGGTAGTTTTCAGCGCGGGCGACATCGAGTCGCCCGTCTATCTTCGTTCCACTGCGAAACCATTCATCGCGGCAGCGGTCATTGCGGCCGGGGCACGCGAGCGTTTCGGCCTCGAGCCGCAAGAAATCGCCGTAATGGCCGCGTCCCACACGGGCGAGCCGTTTCATGTGGCAGCCGTGCGTTCAATACTTGCAAAGGTCGGTATGGACGAGAGTGCGCTGCAATGCGGTACGCACGTTCCTTACAACGCCGCTGCAGCTCGCGCGCTCGAAGAAAGCGCAACGCCGCCAACGGCCGTCTATAACAACTGCTCGGGCAAGCACGCCGGTATCTTGGCGCTTTGCTCGTTACTGGGTTCGGACCCGGGCACGTACCTGGCGCTGCGGAATCCTGCACAGCAGCGCATTTTGCAACTCTGCGCACGCGTCTCGGACGAGCGGGTTGAGGCTATGCCCGTCGGCATCGACGGCTGCGGAATTCCGGTGTACGCAACGCCGCTGCGCAATGCCGCGCTCTCGTTCGTGCGCTTAGCCACGCTCGATGGAATGAGCGAGGATGATGCGCAGGCGCTGCGCATCGTGCGCTCGGCCATGATGGCGTACCCGCAGTACGTTTCGGGGACCGGCGAATTTGATACGGTCCTGATGCACACTGCGGACGGCCGCATTGCGTGCAAGGCAGGCGCGGAGGGCGTGCATGGGACCGCGGCGATCGATCGCGGCGGACTTGCAATAAAAGTGCTGGATGGCTCTGCGCGCGGACGCGCGCCTGCGGTCCTTGCCGTCCTGCGCGAATTGCACTGGCTCGATGATGCCGCGCTCGAGCACATGGCGGCGTTCGAACATCCGGATGTCCAGAACCGCGCGGGGCTGCACGTAGGCGAGGTCCACGCCGTTGTCTGAGTATTTACGCGCGCTCGGCGAACGCGTGCTGCTCTTCGACGGAGCGATGGGCACGCAGTTGATGGAGTTGGAGCTCGGTGCCGAGGATTTCGGCGGCGCGCAGTATCAGGGATGCAACGAGGCGCTGGTGCTTACCCGGCCCGATCTCGTGCGCTCGATTCATCAGGCCTATTTCGCCGCCGGCGCCGACGTCGTAGAGACCGACACGTTTACGGCATCACGGCTCAAGCTCGATGAATACGGATTGGGCGACCGCGTTGCGGATATCAACCGGAACGCCGCCAGGCTGGCGCGCGACGCTTGCGATGCTGTTTCGACGCCGCATCGCCCACGCTTTGTTGCCGGCTCGATGGGGCCCACCGGCATGCTGATCTCTTCATCCGATCCCTCGCTCTCGAAGATCACGTTTCAAGAATTGGCCGACATCTACGGCGAGCAGGCGCGCTTTTTGATCGAAGGCGGCGCCGATCTGCTGCTGCTCGAAACGATGCAGGATCTGCTCGAGCTCGAAGCTGCCATCGCCGGAATTACGCGCGAGTTCGCAAAGGGCGTGCGCCGCGTGCCGATTCAGGCGCAACCCACGCTGATCACGGAAGGCCGTATGCTGCTGGGCACCGATATTCGTGCCGTTTGCGCGACGCTGGATGCGCTGCCCGTTGACGTTATCGGTTTGAATTGTTCCACCGGGCCCGCGCAAATGCGGGACTCCATCCGCTACCTGTGCGAGACGTCCGATAAGTACGTGAGCGTGATCCCGAATGCGGGCTTGCCGATCATGGGTCCCAAGGGCGAGACGATCTATCCCGAGACGCCGGCGGAGCTCGCGGGCGAGCTCGCTGCGTTCGTGCGCGAGTTCGGCGTGAATGCCGTCGGCGGGTGTTGCGGTTCCACGCCCGCCCATATAACGGCGCTGCGCGATGCGCTGGCTTTGGACTCGAAACCACCGCGCAAACCCCAGCCTCATCAGGCCCAGTTCATCGCTTCGGCCATGACGGCCGTCTGCCTCGAACAGGAACCGCGGCCGATGCTCGTGGGCGAGCGGATCAACGCGCAGGGCTCGCGCAAACTCAAAGCCATGCTGCTCGAAGAACGCTACGACGACATCGCGCTGCTTGCGCGCGAACAGGTCGAGGGCGGCGCGCACACGCTGGATATCTGCTGCGCGCTGACCGAGCGGACCGACGAGGACGAGCAGATGCGCATCGTCGTGCGCAAGACTCGCACAGTCGGTCGAAGCGCCGCTGATGATCGACTCGACCGAGCCGCGCGTCATCCGTACGGCGCTGGAAAACTACCCGGGCCGCGCCGTCGTCAATTCGGTCCACCTGGAGAGCGGGCGCGCCAAGATCGACTCAATTCTGCCGATGGTCAAAGAACACGGCGCCGCAGTGGTCGCGCTAACAATCGATGAAGAAGGGATGGCGAAAACCGCGCAGCGCAAACGCGATGTGGCGCAACGAATCTACGACATCGTCTGCGGTGAATACGGCATCCCGCCCGGCGCGCTGATCTTCGACGACCTGACCTTTACGCTCGCCACCGGCGATCAAGAGTACATCGACTCGGCGGTGGAGACGATAGAAGGCATCCGCGCCATTAAGACAGCGATGCCGGGCGTTTTGACCTCGCTCGGGGTGAGCAATGTTTCATTCGGGCTCAAACCCGCGGCGCGTGCGGCGCTCAATTCCGTCTTTCTGCATCACTGCGTGCAA
The DNA here is from genome assembly GCA_963702335.1 of Vulcanimicrobiota bacterium. Lineage (GTDB taxonomy): Bacteria > Vulcanimicrobiota > Vulcanimicrobiia > Vulcanimicrobiales > Vulcanimicrobiaceae > DASSRQ01. The sequence continues at coordinate 73,301 of CAVPCC010000004.1, forward strand.
GCAGGATTGGACCTCGCGCTCGTGCATGCCAAAGAGATAACGCCCTATGCGGAGATCGACGCGACGCAGCGCGATTTGTGCGACGACCTGGTGCTGAGCAGGCGTCCGGATGCGTTGCAGCGGCTCATCGAGTTTTACGAGGCGGCCGGCAGTCCCGCCGCCGGAAACGCATCGCGGGGTCAACTCGAGAGTGACGAAGGCCTGGCGCCCGCGCAGCAAATACACAACGCTATCCTGCGCCGGCGCAAGGACGGCATTGAGGCGAAGATCGACCGCGCCCTCCAAGAACGCAGTCCGGTCGCCGTGCTCAACGAAATTTTACTGCCCGCGATGAAAGAAGTCGGCGATAAATTCGGCGCAGGCGAACTCATCTTGCCGTTCGTGCTGCAGTCGGCCGAAGTCATGAAAAAAGCGGTCGCGCATTTAGAGCAGTTTCTCGAGAAGAAAGAAGGCGCGAGCAAAGGCAAAGTCGTGCTTGCCACCGTTTTCGGCGACGTGCACGACATCGGTAAGAACCTGGTGCATACGATTCTGCAGAATAACGGCTATGAGGTTATCGATCTCGGCAAGCAGGTGCCGATGAACACGATCCTAGAGAAAGCCGTCGAGCATCAAGCCGACGCCATCGGTCTTTCCGCGCTGCTGGTTTCGACCAGCAAACAGATGCCCATTTGCGTTCAGGAACAGGATGCGCGTAGGCTCAACTTTCCCGTCCTCGTCGGAGGTGCCGCGATCAACCGCGATTTCGGACGCCGCATCTCCCTGTTGGACGAGGGCAGCCGGTATTTTGAACCCGGGCTGTTCTATGCGAAGGACGCATTCGAAGGGCTGCAGATTATGGAGCAGCTGGGCGATGAAAAGACGCGCGCCGGATTGCTCGAACGCTCCAAGTCGGAGGCGTTCCGTTTGCGCGATGCGGCGACGGCTGCCGCTGCGGGCGCACCCGCGCAGCTTCGGTACGCGGAAGTGAAGAACGAGCCCGCGCCCGTTCCGGCCGCGCCGTTCTTCGGAGCTCGTACGGTACGGCAGGTCGATCCCGCGCAGCTTTGGAGCTGCTTCGACCTGCGCAGCTTGTTCCGCCTCTCGTGGGGCGCGGCGAATACCAAAGGCGCGGAGTACGAGCGGCTCGTGCGCGAGGACTTTGAGCCGCGCTTGCACCGTTACCAAAGTAATGCCATCGAGCAGGGCGTGCTCGAACCGCGCTTTGTGTACGGCTACTTTCCCGCTGCCGGCGAGGGCAACGACGTTATCGTGTACCATCCGGCGGACCACGCAAGGGAAATTGCGCGCTTTGCGTTCGCGCGCCAGGCTGGAGGCGAGCATCTGTGCCTGGCCGATTACCTCCGCTTGCCCTTTGAGGGCAAAGCGAGCGATGTTATTGCGCTGCAAGTCGTGACGGTCGGCGCGCCAATCGGCGAGAGCATTGCGGAACTGCAGCGCGCAGGCGAGTATAGTGAGTCGTACTTTTTACACGGGTTCTCCGTTCAAAGCGCAGAGGCGCTGGCCGAATACGCACACCGGCATATGCGGGCGGAGCTCGGGCTTGAGCCGGGGCGCGGAAAACGCTACTCGTGGGGCTATGGTGCCTGCCCCGATCTCTCGCAGCATGAAACGGCGTTCGCGCTGCTCGATGCAAGCAACGCGATCGGCGTCACTTTAACCGAGGCCTTCCAGATGGTTCCCGAACAATCCACGGCCGCCATCATCATGCACCACCCGAAGGCAGCGTACTTCAATGCCGCGGCCGTGCGGGAGTTAACGGCGCCGTAGCGGAACAGCCCAACTTAAGTTATCCGTTTTGCGCGCGCGATCTTCCCCGTTCGAGATAGGCCGAGCGCAGCATCATGATCGCCGTGTAGAGCACGACCGCAACGACGAGCCACAGGACAATACGGATGTCGAGCGTTTTGACGATCTCCGCGGCGATAATGACGCCGGGGATTCCGCCAAGAGCCAGGCCAAGCGCTGCCCGCACTTCGTAGGCATCGAATTTCATGAAGCGCATGCTGGCGACTGGCATCAGGAAGGCGCACGAACCCATCATCACGGGCCAGGCCGTTTTGATGTCCATGCCCAGCAGGCCGATCATGATCATTGCGGGAGCGTAGAGCCCGATCCCCAGTGTCATCAGTGCGCCCAGGACGAAGTTCCCGATCAGCCCGATGGCAAGCAAGGTGCCGTGCAGCGCGAGGGCGTTGCCGCCCGCGGGACCCAGATGCAGATTTTTTATCGTAAAAAGGATCGCGGCAGCAATAAGCGCCAGCCCCATGCCAACCTGAACGTACCGGCGGGGCCAGCGGGCCACGACGCCGGCACCGAGCCATGCGCCAACGACCGAGGCGACGATGAGCAGCACGAGCGTGAGCGGATCGACGGCGATGAGCGCAATGATGCACAGCGCCTCGACGATCGTCGGCAGCGTGTGACCGACGTTAAGCGTGCCGGGAATGCGCTCGTCAGGGACGAGCTTCATGACTTTGAAAGCCGACGTCGTCGGAGCGAACGAGCCGATGCCCAGCGTATCGAAGAAATTGGTGACAAACCCGATGACGAGTTCCCCGGGCTTGGGCCACACGAAGGCACGGTGGGCGGCAATGGCGCGGCCCCACACATAAATGTAGGCAGCCCCTAGCAGGCCGAGCAACGCGAGAACGACCGTTAAGATGTGCATCGCGCGTAGATACGCCACGGGCGCTCGTTAGTCCACTTGCCCTAACAGGCCGGGACGAGGCGGCCAAGGCGTGTGCCCGGGCGCGGGGTTAGACTAGGGCCCATGGATAAGCGGCTTGGTCTTTGGATTGGATTCGCCTGGATGGGCGCCGTGCTCGCGGCGTGCGCAGGAAGCGGCTCGGGCACGCCGGCGGTCTCACCCGGAGTCAGGCAGCAGTCGTACACGCAGAATGGATCGACGCTCACCATATCTGGTCCGATCACCGCCATCCTGAGCAGCACAGAGTTTTCCATCAATGCCGGTACCGGCTGCGGCTCGATGGATGTTTACACGAACACCTCCACCACGTACAGTCCGTCCGGCGCGAAGCTCGTCGTCGGCGAGAACAGCACCGACACCGGAACGGGCAGCTGCGCAACCTCGTTGACTGCGACCAGCGTAACCATAACCTCAACGCCGCCTCCGACTCCCACACCGTCACCGAGTGCAACGTCCACGCCCCTGCCCGCGAGTTTTACCATCGGCGGGGGCGAGATCTTCGGCAAAGACGATACGTTTAGTCCAGCCGACGGCGATAGCGCAACGGGCGCACAGGGCCAAACGGTCGACGGCATGCCGTGCGCGAGCACGATGCCCAACACGTACCACGTTCACGCATTCCTCGGGCTCATCATTAACGGTACGCAGTACGCCCTGCCCGACGGGATGGGCATGTACAAGCCCGGCGGCGACATAACGTACGCCGGCTTCCCGAACTGGACGGAATACGCGACGTGTTATTACTATATTCATACGCATGATGCGTCGGGCGTCGTGCACATAGAATCGCCGCAGAACGTATCGCCGGGCACGAGTTTGTACACGCTTCAAAACATTTTTGACATTTGGGGTCAGCCGATTTCCTCGACTCGGATCGGACCGTTCGCCGGCACCGTCACCGCGTACGTCGCTCAGGTCGCCGTTGGCGATGCGCGAATTGTGTCAGCCAACTACATCACCTATAGCGGCAATCCGGCAACGATACCCATCAAGTCACACACAACAATTTGGCTTCAAATCGGCCCGAAGGTTTACACGCCTGCACAGCTTCCGGTGCTGAACTACTGGGAGGAGTACTAAGCCGCGGCCGTCGTTCCGATTTCGCCGAACACCGTAGCGCCGCCGACCATCGTCGCGCGCACCGTGAACTCTGAATCCCAGAAAGAGAAGTCGGCGCGCAAGCCCGGCGCAATTCGTCCGATCTCCCGTTCCAACCCGAGGAGTTTTGCCGGAGCGTATGTCGCAGCGAGGATCGCGCGGGAGAAAGGCAGCTCGGTATACGCCATGTAGTTGCGCACCGCTTCGTCCATGCGCAGCGCGCTGCCGGCAATCGTGCCGTCCTCGGCGCGCATGACGCCGCCTTCGATGTGGTAGCCGGGGCCGGCCGGCGGCATGTTGTCGGTCGCGAGAACGATGCGATCGTCGAGCGTGCGGTGCAGCACGTCCACCATGACCGGCGAGATGTGGTGGCCGTCGCAAATCACTTGCACCATTGTGCGCTTATCTTGCATGAACGCCGCTAAGATCGACGGATCGCGGTGATCGAGCGGCGGCATCGCGTTGAATGCGTGCGTGAGCGAGCGAAAGCCCATTCCGATGGCGAGCATGCCTTCACGGTAGCGCGCCGACGTATGGCCTGCGGAGCACACGACTCCGTGTTCGAGAAAAACGCGCGCGGCATCCGTTGCGCCTTCAACCTCCGGTGCGAGCGTTACCATAAGACACGCGCCTTTGCAGGCCTCGACGAGCGCACGCGCGCGTTCCACGGTTGCCGGAATGATCCACGGCGCCTGATGCACGCGGCGGAACTTCGGGTTGAGAAACGGACCTTCGAAATGCACGCCTAAACAGCGCGCCCCGCGCGGCTCGTCCTCTTCGAGTTGGTGCGCGGCTTCGACAACCTCGCCCGCGGCGTGCAGCATCGACTCCCAAGGAGCCGTCATGATGCCGGCGAGGTAACCCGTCGCGCCTTGACGCGCATACTCCACCGCGGCCACCGGAACGGCGTAGCCCTGGTCGCGGTTAAAAAGAAACTCGCCCGCGCCGTTGGTGTGGACGTCGATGAGGCCGGGCGCAATGTGCGTGCCCTTGGGGGGACGCGCGTCGGCGGGCCCGTCGTCGGGAAGCAATTCCACGATGCGTCCGCGCTCCACCACGATACGGCCGTAGAATGACGCGCCGTCTCCGAGCACAAGCGTGGCGGGGCCGAGAGTGAAGCGGTGCATCGTGCCGTTGGAAACCATGGGGCGCTTTATCGCTTCGCCGCCGGAGCGTCCGGGTCCCCATTTGCGCGAGAAAAGAGCCGCCCGAGCAGCCCTTTGCGACGCGCGGCAGGAGGGCGTGCGGGCGCTTGTTCTGAGGGGACGGCGGCGGCGTGCTCGAGCCGGGCAAGGCGGGCCATGTGCTCCTCGGCGTGCGCGCAGACCGTGGAGACTAGGGCGTCCAGTTCGTTCCAGCCGGCGGGGGCGCGGCCTTCGCGCCGTGCCTGCGCATGTTCGAGGGTCGAAACGGCAAAAATGCGCTGAGCGGGGATCGCGCGCTCGCGCAGGTACTGCTGGGCTAAGTCCACGACCCCGCGCCGTTCGCCCGTCGATTCATTGTCGGCGAGCGTGTGCACGAACATCATCGGCTTGCCCAAATCGGCAATGCGTTCGTACAGCGCGAGCTCGCGGTCCGAAAGCTGGCGCGAGAACAGACACAATACTTCGCTCGCTTCACCCGCTGCAACCATGCAGACGTCCTCCAGCGTTGCGTCTCCTGCATCGAACGCCGGTGCGTGCACGAGGACCAATTCTCGCGGCAAACTCCACGGCGTCAGAATCAGCACCGGATTGCGCGTCGCCTCTTCGAGCGCGGATTCGATCTCCACTTCGCGCCACGATCCGTCGGCCTGCTGGGCGAATGCCCCTTCCTGCTCGCCGTAGCGCACGTGAACCGGATAGGCGATGGCGCCGGCAACTTCATCCGCCAAGACGCGACGACCGGCAAAGGCGTTGATAAGACTCGACTTGCCGCGCCGCAGCGCACCGAGCACGGCAACGCGCCATCGCTGCGGGCGCAGTCCTTTTTGATACGCTTCGCGATCAAGCTGCGCCGCAACGTGGGCGCGCCGCACCGTTTCGGCTCCCGGATCGGCTGGGCCGATCTCTTCGTCGCGCGCCAAGAATGCTTGCGCGATAGCGTTTATCCGTTCTTTGACCGACTCGATATCACGGCTTCGCGCTTGCAGCCGCGCAATAGCTTCTTTGGACGTGCCTTCACGTTCTTGCACGGCGAGCGCGCGATCGATGCTTCCCAGGCGCGCGTCTGCTTCGCGTTCCAGCGCTTCGGCAAGCGCGCTCGACGAATCGCGCTGAATCGATTCGATGCGGCCGGAGATGTCGAGGGCAAAGACCTGCATTTGCTCTCGAAACGCGGGCCAGATACGCTCGCGCAAGTCGGCAGTCAGCTCGCGCTTCATGTACGCGCCCGCGGGTGCCGATGAAAATCCGGCTGCCACGGCTTGAACGAGCGTGACGGCAGGGCCGCCGATTGCCTCCAGCACGATGGTCGCAGCCAGAGCCCGCTCGGGGTTTTCGCTCCACAAGTTGCTCGTTCCCGAGGAACCGAATGCGCGCGCCGCGGCTTGGGCGAGCGAGAAACGCATTGCCAAGTGACGTCCGATATTTTCCAGGCCGCGCTCGTACTCGCCGAATACGGCCCCCGCCACTTCCGCGGCAAAGATCTCGACACTCTGCGCCAGCGTGCGATCGACCAGAATATGCAAGCGCGCGCGATCGCGCAACCGTGCGACGTCGGCGGCATCGAACGCATGCGAGAGCGCGCGCTCACTGTCGGCAGCAAGTGACTCACCACGCTCGCACAGGGCCGCTGCCAAACGCTGCGCGCTTTGCTCCGAACGCTCCCGTTCGCGGTTCACCAGTGCGCGCAGCCGGTCGACCTCGGGGGCGACCTGGGCGCGCCGCTCGCTCAGTGCCTCGATGCCGAAGGCCAGCATATCGCAGTCGCGCTGCGCGTGTTCTAGTGCGTCTCCGGCGCTCTGGATGGCGGTATCGCGCGCGCGCCGGATCCGCGCGCGGCCCGTGTTGCGCACGAGCGATGCGTCCAGGGCGTTTAAGAAAGCGGGAAGGCGCGAGCGCTCCACGAGCTGCGAGTCGTGCTCCCGCACCCCGTCGACAAACTGGCGTGCCGAGAGTGCATAGACGTATGCGCCGGGGGCGTGGACCGCAGCGAGCTGCTGAATGCGTTGCGCCGCGGCTTGCCATTCGGGCTTACCGCTCTCGTTCGCTTGCTGCCAAAGATCGATCTTCGTCTGCACGATGAAGATGGTATCCAAATGTCCCCGGACGATGCCCAGAAATGCCGCGTCGCCTTCCGAAAACGGCTGCTGCGTATCGATGAGATACAGCACGGCATCGGCGCGCGGAAGAAACTGCAACGTCGCGCGGCGGTGCGCAGGGTTAATCGACGCAAGGCCCGGCGTGTCGGCGAGCATGAAGCCGCGCTGCAGGAATGGCGAATCCACGCGCACGACCACGCGCGTGGGCGGCTCGTCGTCGGATGCGACGAAATGCGCGAGGCGATCTACGGGAATCCGCTCGACGCGCCCGCTTTCATAATGTGCGTAGGCCTCGGCGTTTTGCCCGTATTCAAGTTCGGTGATCGTGGCCGTCGAGGGATTGATATCGGTGGCGAGCAGGTCGAATCTGCCCAGCAGCGCGTTGAGCAAAAAGGATTTTCCACTGGAAAATTCGCCGACGACCGCAAGAACGAAACCGGCGCGTTCCAGCCGCTCGCGCGCGGGCGCCAGCGTCGCGCGCGTCTCGGGGCCGGCCAGGTTTTCCAGCAGCCGAACTTGATCGAGAAGATCCTTGCGCGTGCGCTCGTAGCGCTCGAGAGCGGATTGGTCTATCAGTTGCGGATCAACCCTAGAACTTCGTCGCGCCGGCGTTCCATAAGATCCTTGGTGTCCGCCTCAACGTTCAGGCGCAGCAGCGGCTCGGTGTTCGAGGCGCGCACGTTGAACCACCAGTCAGGATACGAGACGGTGATTCCGTCCAGGTGATCGATGGAAGCGTCCTTGTACCGTGCCTCGATGGCTTTCATTTTGGCGGGGATGTCTTTGACCGTGCTGTTGATTTCGCCGGAGCGGTAGCGGGTGTCGATGGGCGCGATTACTTCGCTGACGGGTTTGCCGGCCTCGCTGAAAAGTTCCAAGCATTCCATCAACGCGATCATTCCGGAATCGGCGTACCAGTTGTTCTTGAAATAGAAATGGCCGCTATGCTCGCCTCCGAAGATGACGTCTTCTTCGCGCATCGTTTTTTTAATGAGCGAATGGCCAACTTGGGACCGGATGGGCACGCCGCCGTGCTGCTCGATGAGCTCCGGTACGCTGCGGCTGCAAATAAGATTATAGAGGATGCGGCTTCCCGGGTAACGCTTGAGCGTATTGAGTGCAACCAGCGCGGTGACCGTGCTGCCGTCGATCAGATCGCCGTGTTCATCCACAATGAACATGCGATCCGCATCTCCGTCGAAAGCAACGCCCAAGTCGCAACCGTGTTTGCGCACCGCGGCTTGCAAATCGATCATGTTCTCCGGCTCGATGGGACTGGCCGGGTGATTCGGGAAGCTGCCGTCGAGTTCGAAGAACAGCGGCGTGACGATGCACGGCAAATGCTTGAACACGTGCGGGACCGTTTCGCCCGCCATGCCGTTGCCCGCATCGATGGCGATCTTAAATGGCTTGACTTTTGCCGGGTCGATAAACGACAGGCAATGTTCCCCAAATGCTTCCAGCACGTTCTGCTGCGTGACGGTCCCGGGTTTGGACGCTTTGGGCGGCAGCGATCCGGAGACGATTTGATCGCGGATTTGCCCCAAACCCGTGTCTAGGGAAATTGCCTGCGCGCGGTCGCGGGTGAACTTCATGCCGTTGTAGTTGGCCGGGTTGTGCGAGGCCGTGATCATGACGCCGCCGTCGAAGCCGTACTTGCCGACGGCGAAATACAGCGCGTCGGTAGAGACCAGCCCGATGTCGGTGACATCGGCGCCTGCTTCGCTCGCGCCGCGCGCGAACGCTGCAAAGAGCTTCTCCCCGGAGGGGCGCATATCTCGCCCGACGGCTACGCGTTTTGCATCGAGCAGCGGCACGAAGCACCGTCCTATTTGATAAGCGACGTCTTCGTTAATCTCGCTCGGGTAGATGCCGCGTACGTCGTAAGCTTTAAAAAGTGCCGTATTGATATGCGTTTGCATAGCGCCCCGTTTCGAAGGTTCGGTCGGCCGGACCTATAAAGATTCGTTCTTATACCCAATGATTAGGCTCCCGCGTCTCTCTGCCCCCGTCTTGCGCAGCGCCGGCACCTTCTCGGCTGCGGCAATATTGCTGTTTGCGCTGCTGGTAGCCGTTTTCGGCGGCTTGAATACGCGCCGGGCGGTGAACTCCTCGTTCGCGGAGCAGAGCGCCATCGAACGGGGGCAACTGGCGCTCGAGCACATGCTGCGCATCCAGACTTGACGAGCAAAACTACATTCGCGCCTACGTCATCACGCACGACCCCGCCTACATCGATTCGTATCGGGGGACGACCGCAGACTTCTACTTGGTGCGCGCAGAGCTCGAGAGGGTTCTGGTCCAAGAACGCTTGCAGGATGCTCTTGCGGCGCTCGCGGTCTACGACACGGCGCATGCGGATTGGCAGCGGGAAATCGCCGGGCCGCTGCTGCTGCATCCCGGGCAGTCGGCGCGCGAAGAAGAGAAACTCGGAAAAAGTTTTATCGGCGACCAAAGCGAGTCGGCGCATTTTATCGAAACGCGCCTGGACGCAAAGAACAGCGAGGTGCAGGCGGTCACACGGGACGGAATCAACAAGGGCATCTATACCGGAACGGCGTCGCTGATCGTTTTCGGATTGCTGACGTTTCTGTTCTATGCTTGGCGGTACCGTGTCGGCAACGAGCTCGAGAGCGAACGCGTTACCACCCAAACGCTTCAGCGAGCATTCCGCAGCGAGCACGTGCCGCTGCCGAACTGCACCATCGGAAGTGCGTACGGAGCAGCCAGCAGCCGGGTCGCCGTGGGCGGCGACGTCTTCGACGTGCACCGTCTTTCAGACCGGCTGGGCTTGGTGCTCATCGCGGACGTCAGCGGAAAAGGCGTGGACGCGGCCGTCCTCACGGCGTTCATCAAGTTCACGATACGCGGCATTGCCATGCGCCGGCGCGAGGCGGGCTTCGTCTTGCAAGAGTTCAACCGCGCCTTTCGCAGCACGGTTGAGGATCCGAATCTCTTCGTCTCCATGTTCGTCGGCATTCTTGATACGTGGTCGCTGCGGCTCGATTACGCAAGCGGCGGCCACGATGCGGCCTTCATCAGACGGGCGGCTACCGTCGAGCAGCTTGCAGTGACCGGGCCGGTTCTGGGCGTCATGGAAGAACCGTATGACACGCGCACGGTGTACCTGGAGCACGCAGACACGATCGTGCTCTCCACCGATGGCCTTACGGAATCGCGCGATGCGAGCGGGGAGTTTTTGGAAGCGGCCGGAGCGATGAGTTGGATCCGCGATGCGCCCGAAGATCCTTCGCATCTTGCGCGATCGCTGGTCGAAAAAGCCAGAGCGCGCGGGAATGAGCGGATGCGCGACGACGTTGCCGTGCTCGCTATCCGCGTCGCACGCCCGAGCCGCAGAAGTGCCCCTGCTCCCGAGCAGGTGACGGCAAATGCCTAGGACGCTGCTCGCGCTGCTTCTGTTGCTTTCGCTAGGCGCGCAGCACGCGAGCGCGGCCGGAAAGTGCCGTGCCGCCGGCGGTTTGCACGTAACGTTGTTCGGCGGCGTCGACGACCCGGACGTGCTCGTGTGGGATTCGCAAGACCGCTTGGAGCGCTACTCGGCGGGCTCGGTCGACGCGCGTCAATTTCTGCTGCCGCATGCGCTGCTGAACCGTCCGGGCACACGCGCCGTGGTACTTTCGTGCCGCGCGAACGCCGTGCGCCCCAAATTCAGCGGCGGAACTGCAGATGCGATCGGACTTAAGATTCTGAGCGGACGATACCGCGGGCGCTACGGGTGGGTTAGTTCCTCAGATGTGCATGGGTCGGGCATGCAGGAGGCCCGCGACGAATGGTAGGTCACTGCGGCTGTGCGGGAAAAACGCGCAGCGCACCGGAGGAACTGCGCGTCACCTCCATGTTCACGCCGTAAGCGCGCGCAACCGCGTCCCCCGCAAGCACGGCCGCGGGCGTGTCGAAAGCAAGAACGGCTCCTTCTCCCAGTAAAAGGATACGATCGGCGGCCTGCGCGGCTTCGTTGAGATCGTGGAGCGCGCAAACGATCGTTTTTCCGCGCTTGCTTTGCGCGCGAAGCAAATGCAGGACGTCTTGCGACGCGCGCACGTCCAAATGACTTGTCGGCTCGTCCAGAAGCAGCACCGGCGCTTGCTGCGCGAGCGCGAGCGCAAGCCACACCCGCTGGCGCTCGCCGCTGGAGAGCGTGTCGAAGAACCGCTCTGCGAACGCGGCCATCCGGACGTCTTCCAGTGCCGCGTCGATCGCCGCTTCGTCCCGCGCGTCGCTGTTCCAGTTCCACCAGCGATGATGGGCATAGCGCCCCATCGAAACGACGTCGCGCACGCGCAGCTTGTCCATAAAGACATCATCGCCCGTCACATGCGCGATCAGTGCCGCACGTTCGGATCCGCTCAACTGGCCGAGCGGCCGTTCGCTCACGCGGATTGTGCCCTGCTGAATCGGGCGTACACCCGCGAGCGTTCGCAGCAGCGTTGTTTTTCCGGCTCCGTTTGCGCCCATGACCGCCACGAACTCGCCGGGCGACATAGCGAACGATGCGGATTCCAGCAGGGTTCTCCCCGCGACGCGCAGACCGAGCTGATCGACAACGATCACGACGAGGGCATCCGTTGATCTCGCAGATAGATATAAAGAAATGCCGGCACGCCCGCAAACGCAAGCAGGACGCCAAGCGGAATCTCTGCAGGTGCAAAGAGCGACCTGCATAACGCATCCGAGCAAACGAGCGCAATTGCGCCGATGAACGCGGCCGCCGGTAAGGAAAAGCGCAGGTCCGAGCCGGCGGCACGGCGCGCGAGATGGGGGACGATGAGTCCCACGAATCCCACGGTTCCTGAAAGGGCGACGGCGCATGCCGTCAAGAGCGAAGTCGCGCAGAGGATAAGCCACTGCGCGCGGCCGACGTTCACGCCCACCGAAGCGGCGCGCACATCGCCCAGACGCAGCGCGTTGAGTGCGGGCACACAGAACATCGCGATGATGCCGCCTACGCAGGCGTAGGGGAGTGCGAACAGCAGATCGCTCCATCCGCGTCCTGCAAGCGAGCCCGCGAGCCAACCCACGATTGCGGGCGCGGACGTGCCGCTTTGCATGCGCGTGATGATGAGCGCGATAACGGCGGAGAACAGCGACGAGAGCGAGACGCCGCCTAAAATCAAACGCGTTGCGTCTAGGCCTGCACCGCGCCGCGCGAGTGCCGCAACAAGCAGTGCCGTTCCCACGCCTGCCGCGAAGCCGAGAGCAGGGAGCAGCACGAAGGCGAGTCCGGCCGCAGTTCCTGCCACGATTGCCAGCGCCGCTCCCGCGCTCACGCCCGTTAGGTACGGGTCGGCCAGCGGATTGCGCAGCATTCCTTGGAGCAGCGTTCCGGCAACCGCCAACGCCAGCTCCGACCAGCGCGCCGATCGCGACCCGCGGCAGACGCAATTGCCACACGATGATGCCGGTTTGCGCATCGCCCGCGTGCAGCAGCGCGTGCAGCACGCGATCGGGGGCAATCCACGTTCCGCCCGCGAGCAGGCCCACGGGGATTGCCGCACATACCGCGAGCGCTAGTGCAAGAAGAGGGAGCGCGCGGCGGGCGTTCACGCTACCTCACCCGCAGTTCCACCATAAACGAACGTCCCGGAAGCGGGAAGCCGGCCACCGATGCGTAGCGCTCGTCGCCTAGATTCATGCCGCGCAGACTTACCAGCAGAGCGCCGGCGCGCATGCTCAGATACGCATCGATGTCGGTGTACGCCGCCGGCTGACCGAAGAGCGGCGCTGTAGCGTTCACCGTGCCGCGCGCTCCCGCCGATCGCGCGGCGATGCCGAAGCCGTCGAGCAAACCGCTGCCGTGATTCGTATACTCCAAGCGGAGCGAGGCACCGATGACCGGATCGTTCGGAAGGCGCCGCTGCGCGTCGAGATCTTGCGCGCGGTAGAGATCGGTGACGTTGAGCGATGCGACGAACCCGTGAAGCTCGAGCGTTTGCGTAACGAACGTGAGCCCTTCGATAAAGGCGTGGTCGACGTTGCACGGCTCGTACACGAAACTGGAAGGATCGATGGCGCAGGCCGCCCCGGGCGCGCTTACCGGCTCGGCGACGATCAGGTCGCGCGTGCGGTTGCCGAACCAGCCAAGTGACGTTCCGCCCAAAAGCGAGGAGTCCACCACCGAGATATCCCCAACCTGCGCGCGCTCGGGTTTGAGCGTGCTGTTCCCGTAGCCGGGAAAGAACAGCTCGGTTGCGTTGGGCGCGCGAAATGCGGTTGCAAGGTTGCCTTTGAGCGCAAGACTGCCGGAGAGGCGCAAGACCAATCCCGCTGAAGGCGAGAACTCGCCGCCAAGGACGCCGTCGCGTTCGCCGCGCACGCCGGCATAGAAACTGCCCCACCGCGTGTCTTCATGCTCTTGAACGTAGGCCGCGGCTTGCGCCATGACATCGCGCGAGATGACGCCCGCGCCGCCGTCGGAGCGTACGCCGCCGCGCGAGAGATCGATTCCGTACAAGAGCTGCTCGCCGTCGCCACGCACGCTGTTGCGCAGGCCCAGGTCGAACCGGCCCTCGGTGCTCAGCGAGGGAAACACCTGAAAACAATTGGGATCGACCACTGCATTGCAGCGGTATTGAATACGCTGTTCGCTCGCGCCCAGCTGCAGCGTCGCCTGCGATTGCGGCGTTTGATGCGCGAGCGTGAAATCTGCACTTTGGTTCAGATCGTCCTCGCGCGAGTGAGAGAAAGAAAGTCGCTGGGACCCGGGGCGCCCAGATGGTCGGCTTGGGCCCCGGCCCGAAGCGTTGCATCGAACGCACCGAAACGGCGGTCCAGATTTCCGTGGAACGCCGTACTCTGATAGTCCGCGTCTGTGCGCGTGGACCCGCCGGGTAATCCGAACGCGTTTGCGGCGACGATCCGGTCGAACTGCACGTTCGGAAGATTCAATTCCAGTTCCCGATCGCCGAACGAGCCATTGCGCAGCACAGCATTGGTTTTTGCAGCGCGCTGCGTGATGATGTTGATGATGCCGCCTATCGCGCCGGCGCCGTAGAGCGTCGAGCCGCCGCCTTCGACAACCTCGATGCGCTCAACGCCGGTCGTGGGCAGGTTCCCCAATTCCGCGGAGTTTGAGAACGAGCCCGGTGCCGGGACGCCGTCGATCAGCACGAGCGTCTGCGCCGATGCGCTGCCGCGCAAGGTGAAGTTTACGCTGGAACCGATAGCCCCAAGCGGCGAGATGACCAGTGCGGGAACGTCGCGCAGCGCTTGCGCTACCGTTCGGTAGCCATTGCGCTCGATCTCTGCGCGGGACACCGTGTAGATAATGCGCGCGGTATTGCGCAGCGTGGTATCCGACCGATCGCTGGTATAAACGTGAGCGATTTGCGGGGGTGCCGACGGTGAGGGTGAGGGGGTGGGTGCAAGCGCAAGCGCGCTGCAAAGCGTGCACGCAGTAAAGAACAACATGTGGGCAGGACCTTTCCTTGACGCGAGGTTCACTAACGTTTGCGCAGATGTCCTGACTCGCGGATCGGTGCCCGTTGCCCGGGCCTTCCCCTTCGTCCTGAAGAGTGACCTCGGGCGGCTCCCCGCTTACAGTGGCGCGACCGTGCCGGATTTCCACCGGCTTCCCTAGCCGCAAACGCGAGTTTCGTACTTAGGCGAGCAGGCGGGCGTTCCTGTTTTCCCAAAGGCGTTCGGGGTGGTGAAGATGCTTGCGTTCGTTGCGTTCTTCGTGCTCGCCGGCTGCGTGCAAAGCGCGCACACTTCGCCTGCGCGACATCGTCCGGCGCAGCGGATCGTCTCGCTCATGCCCTCGCTCACCGAAGATCTTTGCGCGATTGGCGCACAAAAGCAGCTCGCCGGGGTGTCCGCATATAGTCAAGACATTCCGTGCGCACGCGGTGTCGTTGAGGTAAACAACTTCTCGTCGGTCAATGCCGAGCGCATTGTAGCGCTTCGCGCGGACGCGGTGCTCGCCATTCCCGCGCAGCGGACCATGACGGCTCCGCTTGTCCGCGCGGGCGTCCCGGTCTACTACATCAGCGATGACTCGTTTGGCGACATCTTCACGAGCATTGCCGAAGCGGGCCGGATCAGCGGGCGCGAGCGTGCGGCGCAGCGGTTGATAGACTCCTTGCGCAGACGAACCGCGCAGCTACGCCGGCGCGCGCACTTTAGACACGTGCCCAGCGTGCTGTTCGTGGAGCAGGCCGTCCCGCTCTGGAGCATCGGCCCGCAATCGTACATTGCCTCGCTCATCCGGCTTGCCGGAGGCCGGATTGCAACGGCCGCGTTGCCGCAGGCGTACGGACGCTTCTCCGAAGAGGCGATGCTTGCCGCCGATCCCGACGCGATCGTCGCCACCGGCGATGCGCGCGTGCAGGACGCGTTGCCGGCGCAGCCGTGGCGCTCGCTGCGCGCGGTGCGCGCGCACCACGTCTTCATTCAAACCGACTCCGCACTGCTCGTGCGGCCAGGACCGCGTTATAATCAAGGATTGCAATGGCTGATCGCGCGCTTCTCGTCGCTGTAGATACCAGCGATCCGAAACGGCCGCTTGAGCCCGAGCTTTTGGAGTTACGCGCATTGGCCAATGCTTGCGGGGCGCAGATCCTGGACGTGGAAGTGCAGCGCCGCCCCACTGTGGACCCGGCAACGCTCGTAGGAAGCGGAAAAGCGGCGCAGATTGCGCTGCGCATCGGCGAACTGGGAGCCACGCTGCTGCTCGTGCTCAACGACCTGCGGCCGCGCCAGCGCAGAAATCTTGAGAAGATCATCAGTGTGCCAATCGTCGATCGCACGATGCTCATTCTCGATGTTTTTGCGCGCCACGCGCGAAGCAGCGAGGGGAAGTTGCAGGTCGAGCTTGCGCAGCTGCGTTACCGTCAATCGAATCTGATCGGCACCGGCAGCGATCTTTCACGCTTAGGCGGCGGCATCGGCACGCGCGGCCCCGGCGAGACCAAGCTCGAGGTGGATCGACGCAAAATAACCCAGCGTGTTACGCTGCTGCGCAAGCAGCTCGAACAGGTTCGCCGAGGGCGAGCCGTTCGCCGAAGCGCACCGCACCGCGAGCCGCTTGCCGCGCTCGTGGGCTACACGAACGTTGGGAAATCCTCGCTGCTCAACCGGCTTGCGCGCTCGGATGCGTTCGTTGCCGATCAGCCGTTTGCGACGCTGGATCCGACCGTGCGCCGCGTCTGGCTCAGTGCCGGACGTCACATCCGCCTGGTGGACACGGTGGGCTTCATCACCGAGCTGCCCAAAGACCTGGTGAACACGTTTCGCGCGACACTTGAGGAATTGAATCAAGCCGATCTGCTCGTGCACGTGGCCGACGCGGCAAATCCCGACTGGCCCCGCCAAATGCAAGCGGTCGACGCCACCCTGCACGATCTCAACTTGGATTCAAAACCGCGGATGATCGTATTCAACAAATGCGACTTGGCGCAGGAACCGGTTGCCATGCCGGGCGCACTGTGCGTGAGCGCGCGGACCGGCACGGGAATCGATGCGCTGCGAGAGGCGCTTGCGCGTGCGATCCCCAATCAGATTCACTTGCAATGAACGCACGTTTGCCCCTGATTTTCGCCCTTGCCGCCGGTGTTGCTTGCTCGCACGCGCAGCATCCCGACGACGCCTTCGTCGCCTCCGCCGATAGATTGCGGCCTTCGGTCGTGCTGCTTACGATGGACGTTCCGGGTTCGCAAAAGGGCAACCCCGACAGCGAATATGCAACGGGAACGGTCGTCGCAAGCGGGGCGTGGGGCAGCGACATTCTTACAGTGGAACACGCATTGGAGCAGGCGTGGAACTTGCGCGTGACAATTGCGAACAAAGAAAAAGTTTCCGCACGCATCGTTGCCAAAAATGCCGACATCGATATCGCTCTGGTTCGTACCGCGCGCGCGAACCTTCCGGTAGCGCCCTTGGGCGAGGGCACCGACGCGCAGCCCGGGCGGATGATAGGCTTGCTCGGATATCCCATTCCCGATCAGTTTGATGACGAAGGTCTGGGGCTGGCCACCTCGCTGAACTCCGGGCGCATCTCCTCGCTGCGGCAGGATGCGTTAGAGGTGACCCTCCCCATTGTGCCGGGCGAGAGCGGAAGCCCGATTTTTCTGGGCGATACGGGCGAGATCGTCGGTATCGCGGAATCCCGTTTCGACGAAGAACGGTCGATCGGATTTGCGTTGCCGGTAGAGGATGCCAAGAAGTTCTTGCACGCGAACGACGCGGCGCACGGCTTTTAGTGCGGGCGCGGCGAGATCAGCGAGCGGTCGCCAATCCACTGCACGGGTGGGATCTCCAGCCATCGCGCGAGGGCGTTTAGGTGCGCGCCGTAGGAGCTGCGCAGCGCGAGAAAGCCGCTCCAGGCCACCTGCTCGTCCAAGAGTTTGTAACCTGCGGCTCTCAACCGTTCGAGCGCTGCTGAAAACTCTTGCCGCTCGACGCCGGGCGAAAGGCCGGGCGAGCGTTCCATAAAGGCGAAATACTGCGCGAAGTCGTGCGTGAGGTGACGGCCAAGCTCGAACATCACGTGCGCTTGGCCTTTGCTTTGTACGTCTTGCATATCGGCCGGATCCAGCGTGCTGATCACCAGCGCGGAGGCATCCAGCAGCATGCCCAGCGTGCTGACCCACGACTGGTAGTCGTGGCTCGAGCGGAAATAGATGAGTATGGGGTACGCAAGATGCGTCTCCATCACCACCGCTGCCCACGATTGCCCTTCGCGCAGCACCGCGGCGAGATCGGTGCGCAAGTTTGCGTGCGCGAGCACTTCGAGCAATCCCACGCCGCTGGGCGGAACGCCGGCGCGCGCTCCGAGCGTAACGACGAACTGCTCGCGCGTTTGGAATGCGCCGAAGATTGCAAAGAGAAACGAGATGACCACGGCAACGACAGCAAGGCCCGAGGCGGCAGCCATGAGCGAGAACACGCGCGCGAGTGTGGTTTGCGCCACGATGTCGCCGTACCCGATCGTCAGCAGCGAGCTTCCGGCATAGTAGAACGTATCGGCGAAATGCAGGCCTGCCGGGCGCAGCTGGTCGCGCATGCCGAAGAACACCAGGCCCCAGCCGCAGAGCAGCAGCGTAACCCAAAGCGCAAGCAAGAAAATTAAGTAGAACGGCGCGTACGTGCCCAGGAAATCCTCGCGGGCAGCCTCGTTCTTGCGGTAGACGGCATACGCTGCCCGCGGCCACGAAAACCAAAGCGCGCGAGCCAGGAAACGGCTCACGCGAAGTGTGGTATTGGTTGCCCTGGGCACGATGACGGCTTGAAAGACGTCGCGCAGAACGACGCCGATGATCAGGATGCCGCCGATGATGGCGGCGATATTCAGCGTGGCGTGAGCGCCGGTACCGGCGTTTGGGCACCCGGCGTCGGGGTGGGCGTGGGCGGCGGCGGAACGGTGGGACCGCCATTGAGCGGAACGATGCGCAGATACCCTGCGACCGCGGCATCGTTTTCGCGAACCTTCACGCGCACCGTGCTTACCGCGTAGCCGGGCGAATTCGCCGTCACATCCTGGTTGCCGATCGGAATGTTGATCAGCCTGAACGCGCCTTGCGGATCCGTGTACGTCGTGTAGAGCGACCCTACCGAGACGAGCACGCCCCCGACCGGACGGTTATTGGTTGCGTCCAGCACGCGTCCGACGATGGAGCCGAATTGATCGACGCCGTTGCCGTTGGGGTTGCTGCAGCCGCCGCCGTTGGCACCCAGACTCAGGATCAAAACGGCGCCCAGAAGCCATAATTTTTGCATGATTTCAATAACGGTCTTTCAGACCGGGGCGTTATGGCCCTGCGCGATAAGCGGTCGCCCCCGCCGGGGCCGTGTCGGCGGGCAAGCTCAGCGCGAACCGGCCGCGGCGCGCCTCAAGGGGTCCCAAGGCGGCCTGCGGCGGCGTTGAAGGCGCCGGCCGCTTGGGAGCAGTCTCCGACTCCGGTGCTACTATTGTAGCATTATCGTTTACCAAGGTGTTCCGTAACAGTTGTGAAAAAAATCCCCGGCGATGACCCCCTATGCTCCCGTTGCCATGTTTGTTGCCGTCGCCTTCGCGGCGGCTCTTGGTTTCAGTCTGTTGCCCGGACTGCTCGCTCAGCGTAAGCCGAATCCCGAGAAGGAAAAGGCGTACGAATGCGGCGTTGAACCGACCTCGAGCATCTCGGGACGCTTTCCGGTAAAGTTCTACGTCATCGCGATGCTCTTCGTCGTGCTCGATGTCGAAGCAGCCTCGTTTTTCCCATGGGCGGTGCAGATGCACGCGCTGCGCGTGTTCGGTTTGCTCGAGATGGCGTTCTTCATCGTCGTCCTCGCAATCGGCTACGCTTACGTCTGGAAAAACCGCGGATTCGAATGGAGATAGGTAGGCGATGGAAGTAGGTCCGGGGCAATTCTTGCTCGCGAAACTCGACGACGTGGCACGGTGGGCGCAGGAGCTCGAGCGTGTGGCCGCTCACGATGGGTTTGGCGTGCTGCGCGATAGAGATGATGTCGGTTACGTCGGCGGAGTACGACATCGCGCGCCTGGGCTCCGAAGTTTTCCGGCCATCGCCACGCCAGGCGGACTTGATGATCGTCTCCGGCCGCGTCGCGCAAAAAATGGCGCCCGTCGTCAAACGTCTTTACGATCAAATGGCCGATCCAAAGTGGGTTATCTCGATGGGCGCATGCGCCAGCTCCGGCGGCGTCTTCGATAATTACGCTATCGTGCAAGGCGTCGACACGATCATTCCGGTCGACGTGTACGTTCCCGGATGTCCGCCTACGCCCGACGGACTGCTGTATGCGGTCAATTTGATCCAGCAGCAGATTCGCGAGGGCGGCCGCGGCGGCTTGCTGGCCAGAGCATAATGCCGAGCACGCAAACACCGCCGCTGATCGGCCTCGCGGCGGATCCGACCGCTGTACGTCCACCGATAGCGGATGCCGTCATCGAACGCGTGGAGCCCGCGGCATTGCACGCGCGCCTCGCGCAGACTCAAGAGCGAGGGATATACGATGCTGCTCGATCTGGGCGCGGCGGATTATCCCGAACGCGAGCCGCGGTTTGAGGTCATCTATCATCTCTTGGCGATGCCGCTTCAAAAGGCGGCGCTCGCGCAAGTGGGAACCCCTAAGCGTTTGCGCTTGCTCTGCGGTGTGCCCGAGGATAAGACGGTGCTGCCGACCGTAACGGACCTGTGGCTGAGCGCCGATTGGGCCGAACGCGAAGTGTACGATCTCTTCGGCATACGTTTTGAAGGCCATCCGGATCTGCGGCGTATTCAAATGCCGCACGAGTGGGAGGGTCATCCGCTTCGCAAGGATTATCCCCTGCGCGGGCCCGCGCGCGAGAAATCGCCGCGCCCTTCGTTCGCACTCAAGAGCAACGTCACCGCGGGAACGCCGCCCTCGGGGCGCACGCTTGAAGCGCTGCAGGCACAGATTGCAAAAGCGCGCGCAAAGGACGGCAACGCGTGAGCGTGCCTTTAACGCCCGAAGTTATTTCGGATGACGGCAACGTCATGGTCCTTTCGATGGGTCCGCAGCATCCATCAACGCACGGCGTCCTGCAGATTATGCTGGAGATCGCCGGCGAGAGCATCGTTAAGGCCGATCCGGAGATCGGCTACCTGCACACCGGTATCGAGAAAAATTGCGAGAACCAGTTCTGGTCCACCGCGCAAACCAACGTGGAACGCATGGACTACCTTGCACCGAGCAGCAACGCGCTCTGCTATGCGCTAGGCGTGGAGCAGCTGCTGGGCATCACCGCAGATATTCCGCAGCGCGCGCAGATCATCCGCGTGCTCAACATGGAACTCACGCGCATCGCCTCGCATTGCGTGTGGCTGGGGACCGGCGGCATCGATCTTGGTGCGCTCTCGGTGTTCTTCTACACATTCGACCTGCGCGAGAACATCTTGGATCTGCAGGAAGCCGCGGGCGGCGCGCGCATGCATCCCAACTACATCCGCGTGGGCGGCGTCAACGGCGATCTGCCCGAGGGCTATCCGGAACGCCTGGATGCGTTGATTGAGAAGTTCCCGGGGCGCATGAAAGATTTGCGCGCGCTGGTGCAAGCCAACCCGATTCTGCAAGACCGCATGGTGGATGTGGGAATCATTGCACCGGACGAAGCCGTGCAGTGGAGTTTGACCGGTCCCAGTCTGCGCGCGAGCGGCATCTGTTACGACGTGCGCAAAGCGTTTCCGTACAGCGGCTACGAAACGTACGAATTCGACGTGCCGACTCGCGATGAGGGCGATTCGTATGCGCGCTTCCTTGTCCGGCTGGACGAAATGGAAGAGTCGATGCGCATCGTCAAGCAGTGCCGTGACCGCCTCAAAGCCGTTGGCGGCCCGGTCGTTGTCGATAACACGAAGATAGTGGCTCCGCCTAAAGAAACGATCGCGCTCTCGATGGAAGCGCTCATCCATCACTTCAAGATCATGACCGAGGGCTTCCGCGTTCCGCCTGGCGACGTGTATCAAGCCGTAGAGGGTCCGCGCGGCGAACTGGGTTTCTATATCGTTTCGGACGGCGGCAACCGCCCGTACCGGATCCGCACGCGCCCGCCCTCGCTCTACAATTTGCAGTCCGTCAAGGGTATCGCCCCCGAGAATCTCATTGCGGATCTCGTGGTAATGATCGGCTCGCTCGATCCCGTCTTCGGAGAAGTCGACCGGTGAGCAGCAGCACGATTGACTTTAAGGCCCTCAGAGCGCAGCTCAAGCCGGAGTGCGACCGCATCGTAGCGCAGTACGAAGAGCCGCGCTCGGCGCTGCTGCCGCTCGTGCATTTGTTTCAGCAGCACGAGGGCTATGCAAGCCCGCAGGCCATGCGCGCCGTTTCGGATATTCTCGATCTCTCGCTCGCGGTAGTGGAATCGACCGTCTCGTTCTACACGCTTTTTTTCCGCAAACCCGTCGGCAAATATGTGCTGCAAGTATGCCGCGGCTTGGCGTGTCAACTAAATGGTGCCGATGAAATTCACGCTTACTTCCGCGAACGGTTGGGGATCGGTCATCTACAGACGACGGACGATGGCGTGTTTTCTTACGAAGAGGTCGAGTGTTTGGCCGCCTGCGATCGCGCAACGTGCATGCAGGTTAATTTGGAATTCGTTTACGATCTTACGCCTGCGCAAATCGACGGGATGATTGCCGCGATGCAAGCCGGTACGTACGATGTCGCACCGTTGCCGCAGACGCAGACGCCGGGACGCACCTGGCAGGTGCTTCAAGACGCGCAGGTTTCCATGGGCGCAAAATCCGCGGGTGCCGTGGATCAACCACTGCCCAACAATGCGGGCGGGTTGGACAAAGACGGCGTGATCATGCTCGACCGCATCGTCAATCAAGACCTGCGGTTCAAAGGGCGCACGCAGGAGCGGTTGGCGACCGAACCATCCATCGGCAAGATCGTCACGAACGGTTCGGGTCATTAAATGCCGGTCGTTAAAGTGCTCACCGAAGGTATCGGCCAAGAGAACCTGCGCGACATCGATGTGTACCGCAAGCGCGGGGGTTACGTGCAGTTCGAGCGCGCGGTCAAAACCATGACGCCTGCGCAAGTGCTGGATATCTGCGATAAGTCCGGTTTGCGCGGCCGCGGCGGCGCCGGTTTTCCGACCGGAAAGAAATGGTCGTTCCTGCCGGCCAACGGCAAGCCGCGCTACTTGGTTTGTAACTGCGATGAAGCCGAGCCCGGCACGTTCAAGGACCACATGCTGCTTGAGGAGGCGCCGCATCTGGTCCTCGAGGGCATGTTGCTGGGCGCGTACGGCATCGGCTGCACGCACGCCTACATCTATATCCGCGGCGAGTTCAAGCGCGGCGCGCAGATCTTTTTGGCTGCACTGGACGAGGCGCGCAAAGCGGGTTTCGTCGGCAAGAATCTTTTTGGCAAGGGCTACGATCTTGAAGTTACGGTGCATCGCGGCGCCGGCGCATATATTTGCGGCGAGGAAACCGGACTGCTCAATTCGCTTGAGGGAAAACGCGGCGAACCGCGGCTCAAGCCGCCGTTCCCGGCAATAGAGGGCCTCTACGGCATGCCGACGGTCGTGAACAACGTGGAGACGCTCGCGTATTTGGTGCCGATTCTCCAGAAAGGCCCGGAGTGGTTTGCATCGGTCGGCACCGAACGCAGCAAGGGCTACAAGATCGTGTCGATCAGCGGGCACGTTCAAAAGCCCGGCAACTACGAAGTTCCGCTCGGCACCCCGGTCCGCGAACTGATCGAAATCGCAGGCGGCCTACGTCCGGGACGCAAACTGATGGCGATCCAACCCGGCGGCGGTTCGTCGGCTGCGATCTTCGAAGAACACCTCGATCTGCCGTACGATTACGAATCGATGGCGAAGGCCGGTTCGATGCTCGGCTCCGCAGCATTTTGCGTCATGGACGATACGACCGACATCGTGAAGGCGGCGTTCAACCTGGTTCGTTTCTTTGCGCACGAATCGTGCGGGCAGTGCACGCCGTGCCGTGAGGGTGGGCATTGGCTCGAGTCCGTGCTGCATCGCTTCGTGGAAGGACGCGGGCTGCAATCGGATCTCGATATGCTGCACAAAGTCAGCGCGGAGATTACGGGGATCAACCTTTGCGCGCTTGGGGATTCCATCGAGCCCTTTCTGAAGTCGGTATTGATACGTTTCCCGGAAGCATTTGAAGCCCGAATTTTGACGGAATCATGCGCTTACGTAGTGGGGAATCAGTAGTGGCAGACCAAGTCGCTGAAAACCTAGTCACCATTACGATTGATGGCACCCAACTGCGGGTGCCGAAAGGTACGCTGCTGGTTGAAGCCGCGAAGCTGATTAAGCGTGAGATTCCTGTGTATTGCTATCATAGCAAGATGGGGCCCGCGGGGCTTTGCCGCATTTGTTTGGTCGAGATTGAAGGCATGCCGAAGTTGCAGATCGGGTGCAATACGGTCGTGGCCGAGGGTATGGTCGTTCGAACGCAGAGTGAGAAGGCTGCGGATGGGCGGCGCGCGGTGCTCGAATTGTATTTGAAGAATCATCCGCTCGATTGTCCGATTTGCGATAAGGGCGGCGAGTGCGATCTGCAAGATTATGCGATGGCCTACGGGCAGGGGTTTTCACGCAGCGCGGATCCGAAGATTTCTAAGCCCAAGGCGGTGGATCTGGGGCCGACGATCGTGTTGGACGAGGAGCGCTGCGTTGTTTGCCAGCGGTGCGTGCGGTTTGATGACATCATCGTCGGCGAGCGCGAGTTGGTGCTTAAGGATCGCGGCGTGCGTAACATTATTGCTACCGCGACCGGGGAACCGTACCGGCATAACTTTACCGGAAATGTGACGGAGTCTGTCCGGTGGGGGCGCTGACCTCGAAAACGTACCGTTTCAAGTCGCGACCGTGGGATTTGGCGCGTACGACGACTTCGTGCACGCAGTGTTCGGTGGGATGCCGGATGCACGTGGACGTTCGCGTCGGCCAAGTCATGCGTACGATGTCGGTGGAACAGGATGACGCGATCTCCGATACGTGGCTGTGCGATCGCGGCCGTTATAATATTGGTTTCTACGGGGATTCGCGCCGGTTGACGCAGCCGCTTTACAAACAGGACGGCGAATGGATACAAGTCGGCTGGGACGATGCGCTCTCGCTGTGGGCAACGGCCGTAAGCGAGGCGGTCAAAGCGAACCCGAAGAGCGCCGGCGTTATCGGCGGCGGACGATTGACGAATGAAGAGGCGTTCTTGCTGCAGCACGTGTTTTCTGCGACGGGCGTCAAGAATCTGGACTGGCGCTCCGGGCGTCAGCGGCAGGCAACGCCGGGACGCGACGGGGCCGCGCTGACCGAGTTGGAAAGTGCGAACGCTATCATCATTTTGGGGGAATCGCCCGCTCAGCGTGCGCCGGTGATGGATCTTCGCGTGCGCAAAGCCGCGTTTCAAAAAGGTGCGGTGCTTATTCGCATCGGGTCGTTCGAGCGGCGCTACCCTGCACCCATTCCGGCGGTGGACGTGGCTGATGTACGCGAGGCGATAAAGCACCTGCCCAAGGATGCTGCGCGCATTGCCGTGATTTGGGACGGCGTCGATCTCGCTGCCGCGCAAGCGCTGCTCTCGAAATTGCCCTCCCAGTCTAAAGTGTTTACCTACGTTACCGGCGAGCAGTCGAACGCGCGGGGCGCCGAGGCGATGGGCATGCTGCCGGGCGAGGGCGGCATGGATACCAGCGCGATGCTTGCGGCTGCGGATGACGGAGATCTTGCCGTGCTCTCGCTCTTGGGCGTAAATCCCGTATTGAATTATTCGGACGGAGCTTTTGCGCGCGCGGCGATTGCGAATGTACCGTTTGTCGTCGTCAGCGAGCTTTTTATGACCGAGACCGCCGAGCTCGCAACGCTCGTCCTTCCGGCTAAGGGGCCATTTGAGAAATCGGGCACTGCTATCAATGTGGGCGGCGATTTGTTGCCGCTTGAGGCGGCCACGGGTTTAGCGGTGCCGGAAGGGGCGCTCAGCGATTTGGAAATGATCGTCCGGCTCGCAGCGCTATTGAACGTCGATCTTCCATCTGCGGACGAACTGCATGCGCGGATCATCGAGCGCGCTGCCGCCGTTCCCGAGTATACGCTGGGCGATGAGCGGTTCGCTCGGATTGCGCAGCCTGCGCGCCGGCAGGACGGCGATCTGCAAGTCGTGTTGCAAAGCGATATCTTCGCCGGCGGCGGCACGAGCGCGCACGATGAGGCGATCAGCGGTCTTCGCCCATTGCCGCAGGTAGCACTCTCGCCTGCGACCGCGCAGAACCTCGGCGTGGCTACCGGCGATTATGTCGATCTCGCCTGCGGCGATCGCGTTCTGCACGATCTCTTGATCGAAGTGCGTCCGCGAATGCGCGACGGCGCCGCGGCGCTCATCGCGGGGCTTTGCGACGACCCTGCCAACGCCTTTGGCGACGGCGCGCCTGCGCGCATCGAGAACGTGCGCAAAGCGCAGCAAGAACTTCTGGAGGAACCCGTTTAGCATGTGGCTCACTACGGCTGCAAACATCTGGTGGGTCGTGCTCATCAAGTGCGCCGTGCTTTTGCTCGTGGTGATTACCACGTTCGCCTACGCCATGCTTTTCGAGCGTAAAGTCATGGGCTGGATGCAGCTGCGCCCCGGACCGAACCGCGTAGGCCCCTGGGGATTGCTTCAGCCGGCGGTCGACGCGGTGAAATTGATTTTAAAAGAAGACCTTACGCCGAAAACCGCGGATCCATTGATCTATCGCTTGGCGCCGTTCATTTCGCTCGTGACGGCTTTTTCGGTGTACGCCGTCATTCCGTTCTCGGAGCCCTCGCCGGGAAGCATCTGGGCAATCGGTAACGTGAACGCGGGCATTCTGTTCATTCTCGCGCTCACGTCCATCGGCGTGTACGGCATCTCGCTCGGCGGCTGGGCCTCCGGGTCAAAATACCCGCTGCTGGGAAGCGTGCGCGCAACCGCGCAGATGATCAGCTACGAAGCTCTCGATGTCCATGTCGATTATCGGTGTCTTGATTCTGGCCGGAACGACATCTCTGACGGGCATCGTGAACGCCCAGTTGCGGCTCTGGTTCATCATCCCGCAGTTCATCGGGTTCTTCATTTATATCATTACCGCTATCGCCGAGACGAACCGGGCGCCGTTCGATTTGGTGGAAGCAGACGCGGAACTGGTAGGAGGATTCAATACCGAATACTCCGGCCTTCGCTTCGGGTTGTTTTTCATCGCAGAGTACATCAACATGCTCACCGTGTCGTGCATCGCCACGCTGCTATTTTTGGGCGGCTGGAACGCAATTGCGGGGTTGACCTTCGTACCGGGAATCGTGTGGTTCCTGGCCAAGGTCGCGATCTTCATGTTCGTATACATCTGGCTGCGTTCGACGTTCCCGCGCCTTCGGTATGACCGGCTCATGGCGTTCGGCTGGAAGGTCCTGTTGCCGGTTGCAACGCTGAATCTTGTCGCGACCGCGGTCGTCGTGGCGGTCTGGGGCTAACGTGCGCAAGAATCTTTTCAACGTCGGGGCATTGATCGCCGGGCTGAGCGTGACGTTCAAGCACATGTTCCTGCACAAGCCGACGATTCAATATCCCTCGCAGAAAAAGAAGCACGCGCCGCGGTTCCACGGCCTGCACGAGTTGCGGCGTTACGCGGACGGTAAAGAGCGCTGCATCGGTTGCGAGCTCTGCTCGAGCGTATGCCCTGCAAACGCGATAACGGTCATCGGAGCGGAGAATGCGCCTGCGGATCGCCGCTCGCCCGGCGAACGCTACGCCGCCCGCTACGAGATCGACGAACTGCGTTGCATCTTTTGCGGGATGTGCGAGGAGGCATGCCCGACCGATGCCATCGTGCTCACGCCGCGCTTTGAAATGTCGGAGTACCGCCGCGGCTCGCTGATCTACGCCAAGGATCGTTTGCTCGTTCCCCCCGAAGCCGGAGTCGGCGCACCGCCCATGGACCGTCCCAACGGCATCCCGGCCGATCTGGGAAGCGTGGCCGAGAAGAAATCCACCGTCGACTGGCAGACCGGCTACGAAGCCACGTGGCGCGGTCAGGTGCTCAAGACCCAGAAGAAGGGGCTCGCTGAGGAATGACGCTCTTTTATTGCATGGCAGCGGTGCTGCTGGCAAGCGCGGTGTTCGTCGTCACCGGCAAGAAGGCTGTGTATAGTGTCGTCGGACTGCTCGCGCATTTTGCCGCGCTCGCAATTCTGTATTTCTCTCTCTCGGCCGAATTTTTAGGCGTCATCCAAATCATCGTCTACAGCGGCGCGATTCTCATGCTGTTCGTTTTCGTTATCGCGCTGCTCTCAAGCGGTGTCGCGGCCTTTAGCGTCGGTCCCAACCGCCTGCCGAAGATCGCGGCCCCCGCGGCAGCGGGGCTTGCGATCTTTTTAGGCTTCGTGATTTACGCTCTGGGCCGCAACCCGCACATTGCGACCGTGCAGCAATCCGCGGCGCGCGTTGCACCTGTGGGTGCCGCGGGCGCGTTCGGTTCGGTTGCCGACTTCGGCCGCGCGTTGTTTACGGTCGATCTGTTGCCGTTCGAGATCACGGCGTTCATTCTCATGGTCGCCGTCATCGGCGTCATCTTGCTCGCCGGCGATGCTGCGCCGCCCGCAGGCAGCCGCAGGCGTACGCGCCTAGCCGACCGCGAGATGCGCGAAGCGGTTCTGCGCGAGGGCGGAAAGTAACATGCCCGGCGAACACCTTTTACCGGTCGCGCTTATCAACTACATCTCGCTCTCGCTCGTAATCTTCGCAATCGGCCTGGGCGGCGTCGTGCTCAAGCGCAACCCGCTGATCATGCTCATGAGCATCGAACTTATGTGGAACGCAGCGAATCTCTTGTTCTTGGCGTTTGCGCGCGCGTGGCTAAACAATGCCGGTCATATCTTCGCGTTTTTAGTGATCACGGTCGCCGCTGCCGAGGCGGCCATCGGCCTTGCGATCGTGGTTATTGTTTTTAAGAACTCGGCGAACGTCGATGTTGATGAAGTGGCCTTGCTCAAAGGATGAACGGAGTGGGTTATATGGGTTTCCGGAAGCGTCTGACTTTTTGGAGCAAGACAGGATGTCTTTTTCAAAACATTGTTTTCTCCAAAAAGCAGTCGGCTGAAAATTCACAGGATGTAAATTTTCAAGCGTCTTCCGGAAACCCATATAACCCGCTCCGTTCATCCTTTGAGCAACTGAGGGCAGCCAACTGATGCATCAGATGGGCGTGACTGGAAGTTATCCGGTGTTATTCGTCATCTGGCTGTTGCCGCTCGCCGGTGCGCTGTTGTGCTGGGCGTTCGGGCCGCAGCTCAAGCGGATGGCGGGCGTGCTTGGAAGCGTTGCGCTGGGCGGATCGTTCGTTGCTACGCTGGCCGCGTGGGGGATTGCGACGCAGAGCGGCGACGCGTTGCTTGGTGCGCATCAGCATCTCGTGACGTGGGTGACGGGTTTTGATTTTGGGCTGCTGCTCGATCCGCTAGCGCTTGTGTGGACGCTGATCATTACGGGGGTCGGATTCCTGATTCACGTGTATTCGATAGGCTATATGTGGCCGGATAGGGCAATCGCGCGGTTTTTTGCGTACATGAACTTTTTCGTGTTCGCCATGCTCACCCTGGTGCTCTCGGATAACTTTGCCGGGTTACTGGTCGGCTGGGGACTCGTGGGCCTGGCCTCGTACTTCTTGATCGGCTTCTGGTTTTTCAAGCCGTCGGCGGTTGCGGCTGCGCGCAAGGCCTTCGTCATCAACGTGGTCGGCGACGTCGGCATTATGTTCGCCATCTTCCTTATCTTCAGCCGCGTGGGCTCGCTGCGGTTTGCCGACGTTTTCGCAAATCCGCATGCGCTCGACCCGTGGCTGTTTTGGGTGTGTCTGTTCCTGTTCATCGGCGCCGCCGCGAAGTCGGCGCAGTTGCCGCTGCATACGTGGCTGCCGGATGCAATGGAGGGGCCCACGCCCGTTTCGGCACTGATCCATGCCGCAACCATGGTCACGGCCGGCGTGTACCTTGTTGCGCGCTGCGCGCCCCTTTGGAGCGCCTCGCACGATGCGCGAACCTTGGTCGGAACGGTCGGCGCGCTTACGGCGCTGGCCGGAGCATTGCTTGGAACCGCGCAGTGGGACATCAAGCGCATTTTGGCCTATTCGACGATGTCGCAGATCGGTTATATGATCATGGGCGTCGGCGTGGGTGCGTTCAGCGCCGGAATTGCCCACTTTTTTACGCACGCGTTCTTTAAAGCATGTCTGTTTTTGGGCGCGGGCATCGTGATTCATGAATTGAGCGACGAGCAAGATATTCGCAAGATGGGCGGCATGCGCGCGCGTACGCCGGTCGCTTTTTGGTCGATGTTCGCCGCGGTGCTGGCCATTAGCGGCACGCCGTTCTTCAGCGGATACTTCAGTAAGGATCAAGTGATCTACGGCGCGCTCGAGCACGGGTATCTTTGGATGTGGGCGGTGGGGCTCATCACCGCCGGTATCACGGCGTATTACATGTTCCGGTTGTTCTTCGTGACGTTTTTCGGGGCGTACCGCGGCGATGATGCGCACGGACACGAACATCACGAGTCTGCACCGGCGTGGGTAATGGCGGTTCCGGTCGCTATCCTAGGCGTGTTCTCGGTGGTGGCCGGTTACGTGATGATTGGACCGAGCTCGCCGTGGGCGCACTTCTTCGAACGCTCGTTCCCGCGCGAATCGCTCCCCACGCCTACCATTAGCGAGGCCGAGACGACGGTGCTGGCCATTCTCATGCTGCTGTTGGGCGCAGGCATCGCGTACCGCCGCTACATGCGCCCGGCCGCGCTTGCCGCGATGCCGCAACTGCTTGCCCGCGAGAGTGAAACGCTGCCGCGCGTGCTCACACGGTTGTATTACTTCAACGAACTGATCGAGATGCTGTTCGTGCGGCCGGCGCAGCAGCTCGGTGCGTTCTTCGGACGCTTCGCCGATCCGCACGTTCTTGACGGGGCCGTGCGCGAGGTCGTCATCAGCAACCGCTTCATCGGCGCACTCGTACGAAGCGCGCAGACGGGCCTAGTGCGTGCCTATGCGTTGATCTTGGTGTTCGGTGCGGCGGCTTTTGCCGTTTACTATGCGCTGGAAGGGGCCGGACGCTAGTGGTTTTGCTCCTTATTCTCTTACCGCTGCTCGCGGGCTGCGCGTTGTTTGCGCTTCCGGCCCGCGAGCGCACGATCAGCCGCATCGCGGGCAGCGCCGTTGCGGCAGTGACGTTTGCACTTCCACTTCTCGCGGGCGGCGACGGAACGTTCAGCGCACATTGGCTTGCGCGGCCATTCTCCTCGGCATTTCATTTCGGCTGGAGCGGGATTTCGCTGTGGCTGGTGCTGCTGCTCGCGCTGTGCACGTTCTGCGCCATTTTAGCGACCAATGGGGTCCAGACGCGCACGATGATCGCTTTGCTGCTGCTGCTCGAAGGCACCATGATGGGGCTTTTCACCGCGCGCGATCTGCTGGTGTTCGCGCTGTTTTGGGATTTCATGCTGCTCCCGCCGTTTTTTGCGCTTGCGGCGTGGGGAGGACACCGTGAAACGGCCTGGCGCTACCTGATCTATAACTTTTCAGGCGGACTGACGCTTTTGCTCGCTACCGCGGCCTTCGGCGTGCTGTACGGAAGCACCGATGTGCTCGCCGGCGGCGTGCATGCAATAGCGGGCGGATGGAGCGCGTGGATCTTCGCCGGTTTCGCCTTTGCCTTTGCCGTGAAGACGCCGCTCTTTCCCCTGCATACCTGGATGCCGGCGACATATGCCGACACGCCGGCGCCGATGGTTGCCGTGGTGAGCGCGGTCCAATCCAAAGCCGGTCTTTACGGTTTTCTGATCGTCGGAATTCCGTTCCTGAGTGGTCCGATGGCGCAGTGGCGCGGGTTGTTTGTTGTTCTTGCGCTTGTCTCGCTGCTCTACGGGGCATTTATCGCGCTCACGCAAACCGATGCAAAGCGGATCGTCGCTTACTCTTCCCTCTCGCATCTGGGCCTCATCGTGCTCGCGCTCTTCAGCGGAAATCCCCTCGCGCTTGAGGGAGCGTTGATCTATGTCGTCGCGCATGGGCTGTTCAGCGCTGCGCTCTTCCTTATAATGGGCTACGTGGAGCAGCGCGAGGGCACGCGCTCGCTCACGCGCCTGGGCGGCCTTGGTGCGGCAAATCCTCGCCTTGCGGGCGCATTCACCATTGCAGCGCTTGGGGCGCTTGGGTTGCCGGGTCTTGCCGGCTTTGCGGGCGAGCTCGTCATTTTGACGGGCGTCTTGCGATCCGGACTGTTTTGGCCGGCGATGATTGCGCTCGTTCCCATCGTCATCGCATCGGCCTATATGCTGCGCTTACTGCAAGACGTGATCAACGGTCCGGTGATTCACGATCTGCCCGAGCGTGCGGATCTGACCTGGCTCGAAGGCGCTGCCATTGCGCCCTTGCTCGCAGCCCTTGTTTTCTTGGGCGTTAATCCCCATGCACTCGCTGCCGCGGTAAGCGGTCTGATGGGAGCCGCCCGATGATCGTCAATCCGTTTACGACCGCCGATTGGAACGCCGTCGCGCCCCTCTTTATCGTCGGATCCTCGGCGCTTGTTGTGCTGCTTGCCGATCTGCTCGTCCGCAGATCGAATGGCTGGATATCCCTCGTGATCGGCGCACTCGGCCTGCTGGGCGGCGGCGTCTATGCAGCGATGCAGTTCCATCAAACGCATAATGCTTTCAATGGCGGCTTCATGCTTGGCGGTTTTGCCGTGGTCATGCAAGTAACCATCGTGCTTGCCGCGATTCTCTCTCTGGCGCTCTACCGGGCGCAGAGTGATGCCAAGCGCATGGGCGGCACGGTTGCGTTGATGCTCTGGGCCACCAGCGGCGCGATGCTCATGGCCGGCGCAGCAAATTTAATGACCATCTTTTTGGGCCTGGAACTGCTCTCACTGGCTTTGTATTGTTTGTGCGCGCTACCCGAGCGGGCCGCCGCGCGCGAGTCCGGCCTGAAGTATTTGATCCTCTCATCAACGGCGTCGGGATTCTTACTCTTCGGCATGGCGCTGCTCTTCGGCGCGAGCGGACGCATGACGCTTGCCGGACTGACGATGCCCGGGCTCGCGCATAACCCGCTGTACTGGACGGGCGGCGGTTTGTTTTTGGTCGGCATTGCCTTCAAATTGAGTTTGGTGCCGTTTCACGTATGGTCTCCCGACGTTTATGAAGGCGCGCCGCTCCCCGTCACTGCGTATATGAGCGTCGTCACCAAAGCCGGAACCCTCGCGGTGCTCGCGCGCTTTATCTTTGCCGCTTACGCTGCCGGGACCGCGGACGTGCTGCTGCTGCCGCTGTTCGTCATCGCCGGCATCTCGATGATCGCCGGCAACGCTGCAATGCTCTCGCAAACGGACCTCAAACGCATGCTTGCGTACTCGGGTGTCGCGCAAATCGGGTACGTGGTTGCTGCGCTCGCGGGCGGCACTGCGCTCGGCGTTCGTTATGCGATTTACTATCTAGTTGCCTATGCGTTCATGAACTTGGGCGCATTTGCCGTTGCCGCGCTTTGTTCGGCGGAGAACGAAGAAGGCTCGCGCATTGCGAGCTATCACGGGCTTGCGCTTCGCCGGCCCGTACTGGCGGCGGCCATGACGTTCTTTCTGCTTGCACTCGCGGGATTTCCGCCTACTGCGGGTTTTTTGGGAAAGATCCTCATCCTTTCGGTCAACGTCCGAACCGGCTTTGCTTGGCTCGCAGCGCTGCTGATCGCCGGCACGGCGATCTCGCTGTACGCGTATTTCAAAGTCATTCGTCTGATGTACGAACGCCGCGGTAACGTCACGTCCGGGCGCATCGTGCCCCTCGTACCGGCCTCGATCGGTATTGCTGTTTGTGTCGCTGCGATTGCGGTTATGACGCTTTATCCGCTCACTCCCAGCAGCGTACTGCCACTTCCCAAATAGTCAAGCAAATGCAAAGACAGCGTTAGAACGCGGTAAACACTGCGTTTTTACGCTCGCTTGGGGTACAGCCAGGTTAAGGTTCGGCGTAGTTCGCCCTTAAGCGATAGACGTCCCGGCCGATAACTGATAGGTACGAGGTAAGGGATTACCCGGGTGTTGGTCCTCTTCGCATCGACGGGGAGAGAGATTACATGGATTTCAGGCGCGCACTCATAGCGCTCTGCTTTTTATCGTGTGCAACGTCCGCGGCTGCCCTTGCGCGGCCGATGGTGTCTTTGCATTTATCCGCATTTATCATCGGGCAGAGCCAAGGACACGTTTCACAGACGCCGCTTGCGAACAAAACAGTGCAGGCCGGCGATCGCGTACGCTTCGTCATCGAAGCGCGTAACAGCGGGTCGTCATCGGCCCTGCACTTGATGCCGTCGGATCCGATCCCGGCGCACATGACGTATATCGTCGGCAGTGCGCGGGACGGTCAATCGACCGTTCAGTTTTCCGTTGACGGAAAAACGTGGTCCGAACATCCCGTGCTCCGCGTCAAGACTTCCAAAGGGATCGTCAGCAAGCCGGCTGACCCCTCGATGTACAGGGCGATTCGCTGGGTGACGCATGTACCATTGCCGGCAAACCACTCGTTCACGTATTCATATGAAGCGCAAGTGAACGGCCTCAAGAAAGGCTCTAAATGAGCAAGATCCTCTTGCGCGCGTGGTTCGGCGTTTTTGTGTTTGCATGCATTCTCGGCTTGGCGCTCTCGCGCCATTCGTCGTTGACGCCGGCATTCGCGGTTACGCCGACTCCCGCACCGCTTCCTTACGCATCGGCAACGCCGACGCCGCCGTCTCCGGCGCTCAGCTCGCCCGGCCAAACGATCACGAACGCGGCCTCGGCAACGTATACCGACGGCACGAATACTTACAACATTCTCTCAAATACTGTTACCGTCTACGTGCAGAACGCGCCGACTTTGGTGGTTCTCACGAATAACGGCTCGAGTAACGGGACAAATTCTATCCGCTACCCCGGCGATATCACCACCGATTACTACACGATCGTGAACACCGGTAACGGCAGCGGTAACTTCACGCTGGCTACGGCCGCGCAGGCCTCCCCGACGCCGCTGCCCACCACGAACAGCGGCACGGGCTCTATCGGCGTTGTCAGCGGCGTAAGCTACGATGTGAGTTGTACGGGCGGCGCGACGCTGAACGACATCGTTACGACCATCGCCGCGCTCAATACGGACCTTGCCAACGCGGCGTGTACCGTCGCAGCCAACGGTTCGGTAAGCATTGCAGTGACCTACGATCCGACCATCGGTAACAATCCGGCGGTTTACGACGGATCGCAACTCGAAGCGCAAATCAGTTACACTGCGAGCGGATCGGGGTACGCAGCGGCGAGCCTCGCTGTGGGCCAGCAATTACTATCGCGATCCGGTCTACAACGACGAGCGCGTCGACGTTCAAAAATCACCCAACCCGATCGCCTCGGACGGTACGGTGACCTTTGCCGTCACCGTGAATAACGGCGGTAACGGCACGGCGAACTACGTCAACAACTACGGCACGACGTGCGGTGGCACGGTCACCGTCTGCGGCCCGGCCCTGACCGGCGCAGGCGTCCTGATCGCCGATAAAATCCCAACCAACGCCAGCGGCACGCCGCTACCGGTCGTAAGCATGTCGCCTTCACCGGGGCCGCAAGCGCTGCCGACGGGCACGACGATCACGATGGTCTACACGACCGACACGACCGCCGTAACCGGTTGGACCGTCAAACCGGCTGCAACCTTCCCGCCGACCGCGGCGTACGTCGGTATCTTCATGACGGGCAGCCCCACCAACTACGCGCTCGGAGCCGATCCGACGCCGGCGGCTGCGCCGACGACCGGACCGGGCTCGGTTAGCGCGCTCAGGCTCGCAAATCGGCTGGTCGCTGCAGCTGGGACCAGTGCCCGCAAATCTTTCGGTCAGCAACATCGTCACGGCTCCGGTCGGCGACAACAAGGGCTGCATCGAGGGCCCGGGACTCACAACCACGAGCACGGCTTGCGATCCGAACGGTCCGAACGGACCGGGCGGCAATCCGGCGATTCCGCTCTCAACGGCCCCGCCGTCACCGAGCGCACCGGGCCCCGGTCTCTCAAATACAGCCCAAGTGTTCACGCCGTCGCTCTATAACGGACCACTCGGACAGCCCGACGCCAAGGGTTGCTTCAACAGCAACGCAACGCCGGTTCCGTTCCCCACGTGGAGCCCGATGCCCAACCCGTTCCCGACGATCTCGCCGACCACGTCACCGACGTGCGGAGCTACGCCGGATACGAACGACGACTTCACTGAAGCCGTAGCAACTCCGAACCCCTCCAACACGAACATGCCGTACGGCTCGCAGATGCCCGCGGCAGCTTCGGTAACGGTTACGAACGCCATCAAGAACCCCGGGACGCAACCGACGACGTACCAACTGATCTTCCCGACGCTGCCTTCCACCGTGACGGTTTCGAGCGTTACGTATGGTCCGGCATCGTGTTCGACCACCTCCACGCCGGCGGCGGGCGTTTATCCGCTCGGATCGATCGGCGCAGGCGCAAGCATCCAATACTGCGTCACGTACGCAACCACGACGGGTGCAAGCGCGCCGTACTACTTCCAACCGCAGTACGTGCAACTGCGCGTCGGCTACACCGCGGCACCGACCGTCTACTACAACGACACCTGGAACATCCTGATGCCGGGCGGCTTCGTCGAACTCGTGAAGACCGCGAACATCTTGACGCCGGGTGGCGGCTCGGCCGGAAACTGTACCGGCGTCATCACCGGCGGACTGCCGGCGCTGGGCGTCTGTCCGGGCGGCCTCATCCAGTACGCGGTCACGTACTTCAACACGCTGCCGGCGACGGCGAGCGGCTCGCCGGCCGAACCTGCCGGCGCGACCGTCGCAATGACCGGCAACCTGGTCATCACCGAAGACGGCGCAGCAAACGGCAGCAACTGGACCACGTACACGGGCGGCATGTTCGACCCGGCCGGTTCAGGCACGGTGCCGCTGGTTGCGGGTCAAACGCTGGCCTCACTTGCCGCGAACTGCGGTCTTGTGACGCTCAAGTGCGGCGATACCTCGGCTTCTGCGGTGTTCGGCGGCGGCGCTTCACCGAACGGCAACCTCTACGGCTCCACGCACTTTACCGACTCGATTCCGGCCGCCGGAATCACGCCGCAAAGTGTGGGAACCCTGATGTTCGCCGCTAAGGTCCACTAGCAACATCGAGGTCTGGTGAAGCGTGACTTCGTCCGGCTAAACCTCGTCGCCACGGTCCTGCTGATGCTCGTCATCATGCAGGGCCGTGGCGAATCGGCATATGCCGCCGCGCCTGCAACGAGCGCTAATACGCAGATCGTCAACGCTGCTACGGCAACGTGGCAAGACCGCGCAGGCAATACTTACCAAGAATCATCCAACGAAGTCGTCGTTACCGTGCAAGGTGTTTCGGCGCTCACGGTAACGCCCAAAGAGGCGTCCGCAAATGCGGCACTCGACGGTTATCCCGTCGGGCAAAACGTCACCCGCACGTTTGTTATCACCAATGTCAGCAACATCGCCGATGCGTACCGCATCACGTCGTTTACGGCCGACCAGGGACACGTCTCATCGCTGTCTTTCGTGTCGGGCAGCTCGACCGTTCCGATCACGGTCGGCTCTACCGTGTCGGCCGTCGTGCAACCCGGCGCAACGATTGCGGTTCAGGCCGTGGTCACCACAGCGGGCATTGCCGTCGGCACCTCGTTTGCGCTGCACATGACTGCACAGACAACCGCAAGCGGAACGGCTAACGGTCTGCAAAGCGATACCGGCCAGCAGTGGCTGGTCACCGCAACCGGTGCAAGTCTGGGCGGCCCCGGCGGCGCAAATACGCCAATCTCTAAGACCGTCGATCATCAAGCCGTCGTGCAGTCCCAGGGCGGCGCCATCGTGACGTTCGACGTCACCGTAAAGAACAACGGCGGCTCACCCGCAACGAATGCCGTGATGACCGATAGCGTGCCGCCGGGCCTGACTGCCGATTTGACGACGGTGAAGATCAACGGCGTAGCGGTGGCCGGCGCAACGCTGTCCGGCCAAATGCTTATGGTGCCGCTCGGAACGCTCGGCGCCGGCGTGACGGACGACATTTCATTTAATTCGCTGGTTGCATCGATCGATACGCTCGGAACGACGTTCGTGAACGTCGCTTCAATCTCGGCCGACGGCGTTTCGCCCATCTCGACCACGCCCGCGGCCGTACTGATCGGGACGGCCGATCTTGTGTTCGACCCTGCGAATAATAATTCGCCTGTGGCGGGTGCCTCGGTTTCACTGCTCAACCAAAATAATCAGCTGGTGCCGATCACGACGCCCATCGGGCCGTCGGTAAGAAACCGTTTTACGCAGCCTGCATCCGGTTCGCTCAATCCGGTCGTCACCGGGCCGGATGGAACGTACGGCTTCGCGCTGCTGCCCTCGCAGATAGTCGCCGCCGGCACGACGTTTTACGTGACGATCGCGGCGCCGGGCTATTTGAACCGGCGCATCCAAATATTCGTCACGCCGGCAACCCAGAATTTGCTGTACAACGTCGTTGCCACCTCAAATGATGGACAGCCCCTCGCTAAGGCCGGCAGCTACACGCTGACAACCGGGTCCGTCAGCCTGAACAATATCTTCGGTTTGTTCGGCAATCTGCCGCTGTTTAGAACGCAGGCGATTACCATCAGTAAAACGGTGGATCGCGTGAACGCGCAGCCCGGCGACCGTCTGGTCTATACAGTTGACGTATCGAATCCATCGGGTTCTACCCTCAACAGCACGAACGTTATCGACACCTTGCCGCCCGGCGAGGCATATGCGGCCGGAATCTGCCCGCGTGAACGGCAAAAAGCAAGAGCCCTCGATTAACGGCCGTGTGCTGACGTGGTCGCTTCCTGCGCTGGCCTCGGGCGTGCGCTATGAGGTTATTTACGCTGCCGTCGTATATCCCAACGTTCCCAGCGGAACTATCTTGAGCAACTCGGCAACCGCGCAGGCAATCATCTCGGGCACGATGGTGAACGTCAACGCTGCAGCCAACGCGGACGTCATCGTCGTGCAGGGCGCGCTGAGCGACCGATCCGTTATCACGGGGCGCGTATTCGCGGACATCATGAAGACCGGGCATTTCATGCGCGGCGATCGCGGTATCGGCGGCGTGCGCGTGTTCATGGAAGACGGCACGTCGGCGACTACGGACGCCGAAGGCCGGTTTAGTTTCCCCGCCGCCCGTCCAGGCATGCACGTGCTGCGGATCGACAGGACAACGCTGCCCGACGGAGCCGGCGGTACGTTCCAGCGCCTCTTGCACGGCGTCCTTGATGACGGCTTGATGCAGGACATCGAATTCGCGGTGAAACTGCCGTGATCCAACGCACGCTCGCGCGCTTTGTCCAAATGGCCGGCGTTTTGCTGATCTGTTCGGCGGGCGTATGCGCGACGTTTTTTTTCACGCGGGCCGACGACGGTGCGCCGGCACCAAAGTACGCGGACCTTTCGAATCTCAAATACACGGCTACCGGCGACCTGCCCGCCAAAGTGATCGCGCCGGTCGATGGCGATTCGATTTCAGGACCGGCGACGAAAGTGACCGTGCAAACGGTCAACGGCGCGGGCGTGGAACTGAGCGTGAACGGCGAGATCGTTGCAACGCGCAACCTGGGACGCATGACGGTTTCGAAAGATGGTTCCACGCAGTTCGAATACTTCGGCGTGCTGCTGCGGCCGGGCCCCAACACGATCGTCGCGACGGCAATCGGCGCAAACGGACTGCGCGGTAAGCCGCAAACCACCACGGTGTTCGGCCCCGGCCCGGCAGTTGCGATCAAGGTTGCAATGCTCGGCCGTCTCGTTGCCGACGGCAAAACCACGGCCCGGCTGCTCGTGGATGCCGTCGATCAATGGAATCACGCGGCAATGCCCGGGTCCGAAGTGTCGGTCAAGATTCTTCAAGGCCATGCGACCGTAGGAAACGCATTCGGCGCGGTTCCCGATGCGGCATCGCCTGCGCCCAATGCATTCCCCACCCCTTCGGGTATAAGCGCCTCCTCGCAGCCGCAAGCGCATTTCGTTCTCGCGCAGGGCGGTCAGATCATCATTCCGCTGACGGCCTCGCTCGAGCCGGGAACGCTGCAGATTCAAGTCGGCATCGGCGACATCAGCGATACCGAGTCGTACATCATCGCTCCGTATTTGCGCGCGCCGTTCGTTAACGGCCTCATAAGCGTAGGAGCCGGCAACGTGCCCGCCGCCGTGGACGGCGACGGCCGCTACGATGGCGGCGGAGCGCGCAAAGAGCGCATCGCCGTTTACGGCAGCGGAAAGGTTGGCCGCGCGAGTTCGCTCACGGTGGCATACGAGTCGCAGAACCGGCTGCAGCAATCCTCGTCCCTCGGCCCGTTCGTCGAGATCCGACGAGCGCCCGTACCAGACGTACGGCGATTCATCGCGCATTGCCAGCGACTTTCATTCCAACGACCATTTGTATGCGCGGCTGGACAACGGCCGCAACAACGTGATGTGGGGACAATACAACGTCGACGTAGGCGACCCGCAAGGCATCGCGCACTATCAGCAGCAGCTCAGCGGCCTCAAGGCCGAGGTCGGCGTCGGGGGCGCCGGGCAGGGACGCCTAACGGGCTTTACCGCGCGCGATCTAACGGGGTTCGTCGCCTTGAGCACCCCGGTATCCGGGCTGGGCGCGTTGCTTCAACCTTTGCACCCCGATATCGTCGTCGGGTCGGACGTGCTCACGCTCGTCGCCATCGATCGGCGCACCGGCGGCGTGGTTTCGCAAACGCCGCTCACGCGCAACGTCGACTACACGATCGACTATGCAACAGGCACGCTGCGATTCTTAAATGTGCCGTTGCCGTTCGACATCAACTTCAATCCGCAGCTGCTCTACCTGCAGTATCAATATCAAGGCCCCGACGTAAAATCGGAGACCACCGGCTTCGACTTCCGCTACGCCCTGCGGCGGAACGGCTCGGCAAATCTGGATTTGGGCTATCTGAACGATACGACGGGAACGGCGAATTATTCGCTCGCCACGCAATCGCTCGACGGGCGCTCACCGGACGGCGAATGGCGCTTCTCGCACGCGATGAGCAACGGCGTCGTTCCGACTATCGGTTTCGGCGGGCCTGCTGCAAGCACGCGCGGCGGCGCAACGTCGTTCTCGTTTAACGAGCACGTCGCCGGAAACGAAATGGCGTTCACGTACCAAAACGTCGGCGTCGGCTTTGCCAACCCGTTCGGCGGCTTCAACGTGAACGGCTTAGAGAGCATCAACGCGACGTTCGAGCATCATTCGCGCAACCAGGGTTCGCTTATCGTCTCGCTCTCCCAGCAGCGGAACTCCGGAACTACCGCGACGGGCGTGCAGCAGACGATGATGGCGGCCTGGCAGTCGGCGATTACCAAAGCGCTCTCCGTGACGCTGGGCATCCAGGCGCAGCATCAAAATAACGGACCCGGCGCGGTAGTTCCCGGCCAGAGCCCGGTTTCGAACGTTTCCGGATCGAGCGCGCAGATGCAGGCGGCACTGCTCTGGAAGATGACGAAGAAGGCCAGTCTGAACGTGCAGCGCCAGGCATCGCTGGGGGGCAATTCGCAGGTACTCCCCTCGCAAACGTCCGCTGAGTTCGATTACGATCTTCCCAAAGAAGGCAAACTCTACGTTCGCGAACTGCTCGGCGGTGCCGCCTCAAGCTTTGCCTCGTCCACCTCCCAATATACCGCGCCGTCCATCGGCTCGCGTTCCACGCAGATCGGTTTGGAACGAACGATCGGACCCGCGACTGCAGTTGATACGTCTTACATGATCGCCGATACCGGCAACGCGACGAACATTTACACCACGCTGGGCGTCCAGGAGAACTTCAAGTTCGGCAAACGGCTTGCGGGCAACGCGGAATTTCAAAGCGCGCGTTCCACGGGCTTGAGCGCCGGCGGTTTCAGTACGTACGGGTTCGGCCTGACGTATACGGACCTCAAGGATTTTCGCGCGTCGTTCTCCATGCAATCTCGCGGCGGGAGTGGCGGCGGTATGACGATGAACGGCGGGGCCACGGGTCACCTGGGTCCAAATCTCGCATTGCTGGGGTCGTTCAACGAAACGTTCGGAAACGGCATCGGCTCCGTGGACGATCGCATCTCGCTCGCCTACCGGCCGGCTCAGAACGACCGCTTTATCTCCCTTGTCGGTCTGGATAGACAGAGCGGGGGGTTCATCAACTCGACCGGAACGGCGGACGTGCTGTCGTTCGACGAAATCTTCCGGCCCTCGCCCACAACCGAGCTTGCGGCGCGGTTCGGCTAGAGGCTGAATGGTGACGGCTACTACCTAGCGCACGCTCGGTCGCAGGTCTGCGACTTACGCAATCGCTCGGCACGCGTTTCGACATTGCAGCCGACGCC
>CAVPCC010000005.1:0-91586 GCA_963702335.1 Vulcanimicrobiota bacterium
GCGCCGCCGAACCGGACCGCGAAACGTTCGGTCACGCCGGAGTGCGCCGGCGGGCGCGGCACGCGGTACACCAGCGTCGTTGCGGCCTGCGCGTTCGTAACCGCCCATGCAAGCCGTTCGTTGTGACCCAGAACCACGCCGGGGAGTCCGGGGAGCACGGCGCCGGCGGCATGGAACCCCGGCGATTGCAGATCAAGAAGATACCAGATGCCCGGTATCGTCAGGTCGACGTGCGGATCGTTTGCAATCAGTGCCCGGTGCCGTGCCGTTCGCGCGCCGCCGGCCGCCCAAGCGTTGCTGCCGGTGTGCGTCTTCGCAAGGGCCGAAGCGAGCGCGACCGCAGAACATGACGGCGGTGCCCGCGGCGCAATCGTCCTGCGCGAGCGTTGGCCGGTAACAGAGACGTCATACCGCGGATCGGAGAGCGGCATTTCGACGTCGTAACAGGCGCTGCTGAGTGCACGCCATTGCCGATCCCTTGCAACCACGTCGCGCCACGAATCGCCCAGCTCGAGCGCCGCGACAACCGACACGGCGATTGAATCTTCTCCGGTCCACGGAGCCGGCCGCGCCAGCAGCATTCGAAATTCAACCGGAAGCGGTTGCCGAAGCTCCGCCGCATTAACGCCGGCGCTGAATGCCTGCAACGCCAGGCGCATCGACGGTCCGGCTGCCAGCCATTGCCGCCGCGCGATACCGCGAATATCGACCGCGCGCATATCTTCGTCGATTGGCAGCGTCCGCGATCCGAACAGTTCGGAAAGCGTTCCGTAGGCGTACCGGCGCGTGATCTCCATTTGAAACAGCCGATCCGATCCTTCGGCGAACCCTTGCGCGAAAAACATGTCGCGCAGCGTTCGCGCCCGGATGTGCGGAATGCCGCGGCCGTCGCGGGCGATCGACACTTCACCGCGGACGTCCAGGCCGCTCATGACACCGCGTTCCTGCGCCCGGGCGCGCAGCCCCACTTCAACATTTGCCAGATAAAGGAGAACGAGCAGAATCGCAATTGCGCCCGCAACGCAAGCATCGCGAAACAATCGGCCCGCAAGGAGTGAGGGCCAGGACGGAACGGCGCATTCGTACAGCCGGGGATCTTTGCAGCCGAAAGAACTCACAAGTGAAAAACGCCCTGCCCCCGCCGCTGTGACGTCCCGGAATGCATCGCCGGAACCGGACGCGAATGGGCGGCAAATGCGACTTCTAAGTGCCATCCTGTGCGCCCTCGTGCTCACCGCCCTGCCCGCGGCGGCCGC
The DNA here is from genome assembly GCA_963702335.1 of Vulcanimicrobiota bacterium. Lineage (GTDB taxonomy): Bacteria > Vulcanimicrobiota > Vulcanimicrobiia > Vulcanimicrobiales > Vulcanimicrobiaceae > DASSRQ01. The sequence continues at coordinate 1,257 of CAVPCC010000005.1, forward strand.
GCCCAACTATCACGTCACGCACCGCTACGTTCTGGGCGGCGACGGCGGCTGGGATTACCTCACGTACGACGCCGCGCACAAGCGGCTGTTCATCTCGCGCTCGACGCACGTTATGGTCGTCGACCCGTGGACCGGCACCGTTGTAGGCGACATCCCCGGAACGCCCGGCGTGCACGGCATCGCCCTGGCACCCGACTTGGGCAAGGGCTTTACCTCAAACGGCATGGACGGCTCCGTGACCGTCTTCGATCTCGCCACGCTCGCCGTAACGGCGCACATTGCGACCCCCGCGAAGAATCCGGATGGAATCGTGTACGATCCGGCAACCAGACGCGTGCTCACCTTTAACGGCCGCGGCAACGATGCAACGGTCATCGATGCGGTAACCAACACCGTCGCCGGAACGATTGCGCTCGGCGGACGCCCGGAGTTTCCCGTTGCCGATGGGCGCGGCATGGTCTACGACAATATTGAAAGCACGAGCGAAATCGTCGCGATCGACACGCGCAAAGCCACCGTCGTCTCCCGTTTCGCGCTCGGCGCGTGCCAAAGCCCGTCGGGCCTCTCAATGGATCGCGCAAACCGCCGGCTTTTCGCAGCATGCGACGGACAAATGGGCGTCATCGATGCCGACCGCGGCACCGTTATCGCCACGCTGCCCACGGGCGCAGGCACCGACGCGACGCGATTCGATCCGGCACTCATGCTTGCATACGCATCGAACGGCCGCGACGGAACGCTGACCGTCGTCCATGAAGATTCGCCGTCGCATTTCAGCATCGTTCAAAACGCAAAGAGCGAAACGTCCGCGCGCACGATGGCCCTCGATCCGCAAAGCGGCGCAATCTTCCTGGTCACGGCGCAGATGCAAATCAACGCAGCCGCCACGAACCCGCGCGAGCGCTACCACATGGTGCCCGGCACGTTCGCGCTTCTCGTAATGCAGCCATAAGAGGCCTGGCTTAGAGCCGGATCGGGCTCGTTCGTAAACCGTTCGAAAACCGCATCCATGGACGGCCATCCTGGCCGGCCCGAAAAAGTCAGAAATTTCCAAACGAGCCCAATCCGGCTCTAAGCTAGGCCTCTTAGCCCTAGGTGATCTACTGCTGAATTAGTCGCGCCACAGCGCGCAGGTCTTCGACGAAAAGCGCGTATTCGCGCCGACGTGTAGAAGCGTCGGGCGAGCGCAAAATGGCGGACGGATGAACGGTTGCAAGAACGCGCGGCGCCACCGGCGACTCCAGAGATCTCGCCGCGGTGTTTGGTCAGGCGGAAGCTTTTCCTAAGAGCGCTTGCGCGGCGGTTGCACCGAGCGCGACGACGATCTGCGGCCGTACCGCGCGGATTCTCCGCTTCGAGCCATGGCATGCAGGCCTCGATCTCGATCGTCTTGGGTTTCTGATGAATGCGTTTCTTGCCGCGTTCGATGAACTTGAAGTGCTTGACGGTGTTGGTTACATACACATTGCCCACGTCGAGACTTCGCTTCGGCCATAGCTTTGTGCAATAGTGCGCCTGCGGGGCCTACGAACGGATGTCCTAGACGGTCTTCGCTATCGCCCGGCTGTTCGCCGACCAGCATCGCGCCGGCGCGGGCGCGCCCCTCGCCAAATACCGTCTGCGTGGCATGCTTATAAAGATCGCATCCACGGCACCGCTGCGCCGCTTCGCGTAATGCTTTGAGCGATCGTTTTTCAGGGAGGTTGACGCTAATTCGTGAAGTCCTGGACGAAGAATATCTCGCCGTCCGGAGCCATCACCGCGGCTATGCCTATTTTAGCAAAATGTCGCTGCAAGATATTCGCCAAATGGCCGGGGCTCTTGACCAGTGCGTGAAACGCCGTCGGTTCGTCCGGACTCATGGCGATATTCTCCCCCGCCCACGAGAAACTTGAACCTTCGCTTCGCATGCGATCGAATGGACTGCGGCCGTCGGGCGAGGTGTGATTGAAGTATCCGTTCGCCGCCATGTCGACCCCTTGCCGGCGCGCGGCTGCGCTCAAGCGCGCATCGAGCTGCAGCGGTGCAAGCCCGGCTTGGATCCGTGTTGCGTTGACGTCTGCGAGCATACTCTGCTCGGCCGGCGACGAAATCGAGGCGGCTTGCAACAGCAGACTGAAGAACAGAGCGTGGAACACTATACATTGGATGTCGGCCGTTCCTCCCATATTCCATAGTTGCATTGTTAAGCATCCGAGCGAGCTATGGCTTGCTAGAGGCGCGCGTTTGGCCCCGCAGAAACCGACCCATATGAGGCTGCTCGTGCTCTGCGAACATTCGGATCACGTCGGCGGGCTTGAAACGTACCTTGCCGGCGTTCTGCCCGCACTTGCCGGCGCCGGTTGGGAGATCCGGGTTGTGACGCGCAGCCAAACCGGTTGGGCCGACGAGCATGCAGCCGGCTCAGCGCAGGCAGCTCAACAGGTACGCGAGATCGCCTCCGAGTTTGCTCCCGACGTTATTACGCTCCACAGCGTAATGGATGCGCTGGTCATCGAGGCGAGCCGCGAGTCGCCGGCCGTGCTCGTCTATCATCTGCACGACCACCGCTTGTTCTGCCCAAACGGCGATCGCGTGTATCCGCAAGGCGGCGGCCGTTGCCGCATTCGCATGGGGAACGCCTGCATGGCGCATGCTTTGGTGCACGGATGCGCGTACGGGCCGCGTCCCGCGACGATCGGCCTGCTGCGCCTGCGAACGCATCTTCGCGATGCGTCGCTTCGCAGCGACCGGTTCATCGTGTTCTCCGAATTCATGGCATCGCTCGCCGCGAAAAACGGCGTACGCGAGGCCGCGATCGCAACCATCGATCCGCCCCTCGCAGATGATTTTTTCAACGCGCCCCAACAGCCACGCTCCGCGCGCAAGTCCGTGCTTTTTAGCGGGCGTATTCAACGAACGAAAGGCCTGCGTTCGCTCATCGGCGCGCTCGGCCGGCTCCCGGAAGCGGAGCGGCCCTTACTCACGATTGCCGGTGCGGGCCCCGATCTCCAGCCGGCGCTTGCAGCAGCTCGCGAACGGGGCATCGACGTGCGCGCGCTCGGCATGCTCGATCGCAACGGCGTGATTGCCGCGATCGACGCCGCAACAATCGTCGCCATGCCCTCGCTCTGGGAGGAAGCCTTCGGCTTGGCGGGCATCGAAGCGTTCGCGCGCAGCCGGCCGGTGGTTGCATATGCCGGCGGCGCGATCGACGAATGGATCGGCGAAGGCGGGATTGCCGTAAAAGTTGGCGATGAAGTCGCGCTGGCGCGCGCGATAGCGACGCTCATGCAAGACCGGCGCCACGCCGCCGCGTCGGCTGCCGCCAAGACGATCGCCTCGCGGTACCGCCTCGCCACGCACATCGACGAGCTCGCACGGGTACTACGCGCGTGGCTGAGCGCGCGCCGCGTATCGGCATCGATCTGGGTGGGACCAAGATCGAGATTGCCGCGCTCGATGCAAACAATACCGAACTGCTGCGCCGCCGCGTGCCCACGCCCGCGGGCGATTACGAGGGCACCGTGAGCGCAATCGCCGCGCTGATCGAGCGCGCCGAACGCGAGCTCGGAATGCAATGCCCGGTCGGCATCGGAACGCCCGGCGCGATCTCGGAGCACGGAACGATCAAGAACGCCAACAGCGTCGTCTTAAACGGCAGACCGCTCAAAGCCGATCTCGAACGCGCGCTCGCGCGCGAGATTCGCATGTCGAACGACGCAAACTGCTTTGCGCTCTCGGAATCGTTCGACGGCGCCGGGACGGGATGCAGCGTCGTCTTCGGCGTCATTTTGGGCACCGGAACCGGGGGCGGCATCGCCGTGAACGGACAGATCATTGAAGGCGCCAATGCGATTGCCGGCGAGTGGGGGCACAACCCGCTCCCGTGGCCGCGCGCCCACGAGTTGCCCGGGCCGCCATGCTACTGCGGCAAATCCGGCTGCATGGAAACATTCCTTAGCGGACCCGCACTTGCCCGCGACTATGGCTCAGGCCCATTCACCGCGCAGAGCATTATCCCGTACGCCGATCGCCTCGCGCGCGGCCTCGCGAGCGTAATAAACATACTGGATCCACAGATTGTCGTGCTGGGCGGCGGCGTCTCGAACATCGCCGCGCTCTACGATGCTTTGCCGGGCTTATTGAAGACGTACGCTTTCAGCGACACCGTGCGTACGCAAATCTCGCGCGCAGCTCATGGTGACTCGAGCGGCGTACGAGGAGCGGCCCTCCTCTGCAGTTAAAGCGGCTGCGATGGCATCAGAAACGAAAACCTTTTCCGGCATAGACCGCGCCAAGATCGATTCCCTGCGTTCGTCGGTCTCTGCATTCGTGCAATTGCCGGCAGGCGACACGGGCGACATCGAAGGTCAAGGCGTCAAAGGCCGCTTCGCTTACGACGAGCCTGCACAGACGCTCACACTAACGCTCGACGAGGTCCCGTTTTTCGTTCCAAGAGGCATGGTCTGGAGCACAATGAGCGCGCTTTGGAATCTTAAGCGACTAGAGCTACCGGCCCAGGAAGCGGGCGACGTCGGCGGCGAGCCGGGCGTTATTCTTAACAAGTGCGATGTTTGCTTCTAAACTGCGGCCGGCGGTCAGCTCGAAGATTCTTTGCAACAGCCACGGCGTGACTGCCTTGCCGGTTATGCCTTCCTCTTCAGCGTCGCGGACAGCCCGATCGATCGCTTCTTCCATAACCGGTGCGGGGATCTCGTCCTGCGCGGGAACAGGCGTGACGATCAGCGCGCCGCCGCCCAGATCCAACTCTTGCTGCGTGCGCAGATAGCGCGCGAGGTCAGCGGGGCGATCGAACCGCATCTGCAGCGCAAGGCCGCTGCTTGCGCTCCAAAATGCCGGAAATTCAGCCGTGCCGAAGCCGATGACCGGCACGCCGCGTGTTTCCAACGCTTCCAATGTTTTGGGTAAATCTAAGAGCGCTTTGGCTCCCGCACATACGACCACAACGGGGGTGCGCGCAAGTTCGTCGAGATCCGCCGAAACATCCATGCTGCGCTCTGCGCCGCGATGCACGCCGCCGATGCCGCCCGTCGCGAAGATGCGGATGCCGGCGAGGTGCGCGCAGATCATCGTAGCAGCGACCGTCGTTGCGCCGTCGGCTTTGGCCGCGAGCGCATACGCGAGATCGGCCCGGCTGAGTTTGAGCACATTCCCGGCTTGCGCGAAGCGTTCCAACTCGTGCGCATGCAGGCCGATCCTGATCGTCCCGCCCAGAACGGCAATCGTTGCCGGGACGGCGCCGCGCTCGCGCACGATCGCTTCCAGCTGACGCGCGGTCTCGATATTCTGCGGGTACGGCATGCCATGCGAGAGGATCGTCGTCTCAAGTGCAACCACGCCGGTGCGGCTCTCGAGCGCATCCTGTACCTCGGGCAATATCTCTACGGTCTGATGCATGCACGCTCCCGGCGTTCATAGCGTTCATCGAGCAAGGCCTGCGAGAGATCGCTGCGTACGCTCTCGTGCGACTCGATCGTGAGCGCGGCTAGAGCGCAGCCCCAGCGAGCCGCATCGGAAAGCGAACGCCCCTGCATCAGCGAGTGCAGCGTCCCAGCACACAGCGCATCGCCGGCGCCGGTGACGTCGACAAGATCCGCCGCTTCGGCAGCGATCGAATCCACGTGGCCAAGGCCGCCGGTAACCAGCCCGCGCCCACCGCGCGTGAGAATGACGTTGCGCGCTCCGCGGTCAAGCAACGCCGCTACATAATGACGGGGCGTCCGGCCCGCATCGTTCAGATAGGCAGCGGCCTCGCCCTCATTGAGAACGAACAACTCTAGACCGTGCAAATCGTCCGGCAGCCTGCGCACCTTCGGCTCGCTCACGGCGTCGATCGCCAGCCGCACGTTGGACGATTGCGCCCGTTGCAGGCAATAGGTTAGAACCTCAACGCTTGCGTTGCAGTCGGCGAAAAGCCACTGCGCGCGTTCGATCGTTTCCCAGCGCCCTGCGACCTGCGCCGCGCTCAGCGTCTCCAGCGCACGCATATCGGCGAGGCCCATTGCGAGCGAACCGCTCTGGTCAAGGACGGCCGCATACTCCGGCGTAGTGTAACCGGGTCTGCACGACACGAGCGAACAATCGATGCCGCATGCCAGCGCATGGTCGAATAACGCTCGTCCATCGCCGTCATCGCCAAGCACGGTCATAAGGGTGGTGTTGCGTCCTAAACGCGCCAGGTTCTCAGCAACGTTGCGAGCCACGCCGCCGAAGTGCCGCGAGGCGAGTGCCGGGTTCGAGGTCTGCGGTTGAAGTGCTTGCCGCGCGCGGTATTTGCGGTCGATGCAAGCACCACCCAAACAGACGACGTTCAAACGCGCGTCGTTTCTTCGAGGGCCTGCTCGCGGCTAAGAGCGCGCCCCGTCCGGCGGTTTCGTTCGAATTCTTCATCGCCCAGCGCCTGGCGCAGCTGCTTGATGAGATCGTCGTGAATACGTTGCAGGCGCAGTTGTTGACGCGGACCGGTGTCAAACAGCGCGTCGGCGTACCCGACCAACCGCACGGACCGGTCCAACTGGCGCAGCCGGTATGCGAGTAGCGCGTAGTACGTAAACGTGTTCGGAACCGCGTACTCGTGACCGTACCGCCGCAAGAGGTCCATGGATTTTTGCAACGCGACGCGGGCAGCAGTGTAATCGTTGCGGAATATCTCGAACAGACCCAGGTTCATCATCTGAAACGCGAGGTTCCAAGGCTCGCCGGCCTGTTCGAGCAGGGTTACCGCCGCGCGGCCCGTGTTTCGCGCCTCTTCGAAATCTTTGTTCCAGAACATAGCCACCGCAAGCCGGCCCAAGACGCCTCCCGTGCGGTCGTCGTCGCCGCAGTCGCGCAGCAGTCGTGAAGATTCGTGCAGCATGGCCCGTTCGGTAGCCCCGTCTCCCTTGCGCGAATAGATATCCGAGAGCAGGCGCAGCAGCATCGAAGCCAGCCGCATATCGCCCTCGCGTTTGGCCGCGAAAACGGCATTGCGGATCGGCGTTTCCAATTGCGTGTCCACGCCGCCTTCAAGGTAACGTTGCGCGGACGCGAGCCGTTCGAGTGCGTGCGCCGCGCCGAGACCGTCGCCCACCTCGCGATAGAATTTGAGCGCGCGTTCGGCCGCATCGCGCGAGCGGCGCAAATCGCGCGTGCCGTAGAGATCGGCAGCGGCTAAAGCGACGCCGGCCATAGCGCCCTCGGAAAAGCTCGCCGCTGTGCAGTAACTGTTCGAACAGGGGCAACAGATCGCGAAAATCGACGTTCGCGCGTTCGTGAAACCAGTGACGCATCGACTCAAGCATCGCCTCTGCGCGACCTTGCTCGTGCCTGCGGTCGAGCGCCCATCGCAAAGCGAGCACGTAGTTCTCGCAGTCGGGCCGCTGCATGGCAAGCCATGCGCGCATCGGCAGCTTCTTCAATTCCGCTGCGCGCAGCACGGCGAGATCGCTGAAGTAAAGGCCCAAGTCTGCCGTTACTTTTTCCTGCTCGCCCGCTGCGGCAAGAAACTCTTGAGCGTAGCCGTGCGTGATGTGCAAAAATCGGAAACGTGCCTGCTTCTCGAAATCGATCCGCTGGACGAGCGACTTTGAAACCAGCATCTCCAGAACCGCGGGCGGCTCCTGGGTGACGGGCTCGACGGCTTGCAGTGCCCACGTTGCGGGAAACGCGGCGAGCCGCCGCAACAGCCGCTTCTCCCGGTCATTCAGAAGGCGGTAACTCCAGTCGATGAGGGCGCGCACCGTTTGCTGCCGAGTGGGCATTCCATCGCCTTGCGCGCTCAGGAGGTTCAAGCAGTCGTCCAAGCTGCCGGTCAGATCCTCGACCGACATCACCGTTAACCGCGCCGCGGCGAGCTCGATTGCCAGCGGCAAGCCGTCCAAACGGCGGACGATATACTCCACGGACGCCGGATCGAGCGGTGCATCCGCGCCCGCGTGCGACGCGCGCTCCACAAAGAGTTTTTGAGCGTCTTCTTGCGCAAGCATCGGCAAACGGTAAATGCGCTCGCCGGAAACGCCCAGTGCTTGACGCGAGGTGAGCAGCATCTTCACCTGCGGCGCATGCGTGAGCACCGCGTCGACCAGCCGTTTGCATTCGTCGATCAGTTGTTCGCAGTTGTCCAGGACCAAGAGGAAATGCCGCCCTTGCATGCGAGCCGCAAAACGATCGGGGTCGTCCGTCTCAACCGAGCCAAGGCCTGTGACCGAGGCGATAAGAATGAACATTGCCGCCAGATCGTTTACGGTAGTCAAATCCAAGAACCAAACGCCGTCTTGAAAATGCTCGAGCATGCCGTGCGCGGCCTCGATAGCCATCCGCGTTTTTCCCGTCCCGCCCGGTCCTACCAGGGTAATCACGCGCTCGGTTTCAAGCAGCCCGCGAACGCGTGCCACGTCTTGCGTACGGCCGATGAATGAGGTTCTGGGTTGTGGTAAGTTGTGCTGCGATGACGCGCGTCTGCCCGCGCCCCGCGCCGTCGACTCGTATTCGGGCGCGCAGACGCGGTTACGGCCCAGCGTTTTCGCCTGCCGCATCCAGTGCTCGGCTTGCACGAGCATCGAAGCCGTGCCGGCTCCGCGTTCGGGCACGGCGCTAAAGGCGCCGATGCTCACCGAAAGGCGGCGCAGCGTGGATCGTTCGTGGGGAATCGCAAGGCCAAAAACGGCTTCGCGCATTTTTTCGGCTACAATCAGCGCGCCCTCAAGAGTTGTGGCGGAAAGAGCCGCGGCGAACTGTTCGCCGCTATACCGGCCGACAACATCGCCCGGACGCCCGGCAACGCTGCAGATCGCGCGGGCGATCTGACGCAAGCACATATCGCCGGCAACGTGTCCATACGCATCGTTGAATGCTTTGAAATAATCAACGTCCAGTAGGAGCACCGCTAGGCTCGTTCCCGCGCGCTCGCAGCGCCGGCATTCGCCTTCGGCGCGTTCATCGAACGTCTTGCGTCCGGCAATTCCCGTAAGCGGATCGGAATCGGGCACGCGTGCCGGATCGCCGCCGCTTCGGTGATGGCGGTCGTCGTGCATGAGCGCACCCAAGTATAATGCGCACGTTTCGAGTGCTTCGAGATCGTCCTCGCCGTAAGGGGCTGCATCGACCCCTTGAACGCTCATGATCCCGATCACTTGACCGCCGAATACGATCGGAACGTTCGCGATGGCACCGGGCGTATGTGAGGCCGCGCCCTGTATGGCGCCCAGGGCCGCGGCGGCTAGGGTTTTGGACTCCCCGCGTGCGTATGCAGCGCGCAAGCCGTCACCATCCAGCGTCGATATCAGTACGGCCGGAGCGTCTAAGAGGTGGGCCAGCAACACGCAAATTTCGTCGAACACTTCTGCGAGCGGCAAATTTGCGGACAGCAACAGAGCCGTGCGCCGAACCAAATCGCGCCGGCTCTTGTCGTCGCGCCGGTTTACGGCCGGCAGTGGCTCCATACGGGCGAGGTTCCACCCCTTACATGCGGGGTCCCGGCTACATCGAAGAGCTCTAGCGCAATTAGATCATTGCGGCCCGGGCGAAGCCATGGCGCAGGCGCATAGAGCGAGCGCTGCGGACCGACATCCCAATAGCGTCCAATACAATGGCCGTTTATCCAGACGACGCCCTTGCGCAGTTCGGAGAGATCGAAGAACGTGTCGGCGGCGCAATCTAGCTCAAATGAGCCGCAAAGGAACGACGGGGCCGATGGATGTTGCAAGCCGCTGCTCCGCCGGGCCGTAAGTGCCGGGGGGGTATGCGGTTCGATGGCGTGCATGGCCCACTCCAATACGGGCTCACCGCAAAAAGAAACGTTCCCGGCGACGCCCTTGCGCTCGCCGCCGATCAGCGGTCCGTAGTTTATCCGGCCGCCGTTCTCCACTAAAACCTCTAGTAGCGCAGTTCCGCTCGTGACGCCGACCGTTATCTCGGTTTGCCCCATGCGCCGATCCAAATGGCCCGCGACCTTGCCGTCTACGCGCACGACGGCATAATCATCGATACGTTCGAACCGCAGCACGCCCTCGCGCGGGCCGTTCAAGCGCGCCCGGTACAGCATAAACCCCAACGATTGCCCGCACGCTTCCATGCATAAGGGATGCAAGCCAAGTACCGGCTGCGCAAGTCCGGCATCGAGCGCGAGCACGGTATCAAGTGCAAACGGCGCGATGGCCATCAATTCCGGCGATTGCGGAACGGGTGGCGGCTCCCGTCCGGCGGCGCAAGGCGAAAAGCGATCGGAATTGATGATACTTCGGCGCGGGGTGCCCTGCTTCGTCGAGCGCCGCCTGATAGTCGTAGCTCGAAACGGTCGGCTGGTACCGGTGTGGATCGAAAGCATTTGCACCGTTCCACAATCCAAAGTTGCTGCCGCCGTGAAACATATAGAGATTGAACCCTGCCCCGTTCTCGAGCATCCAGCGCAGATCGCGTACTTGCACGTCATCGTCCAACTGCGCACGCGGCTCGCCCCAATGATCGAACCATCCCGCCCAATATTCACCGCAAACCAGCGGCGCCTCCGGACGGAATGCGCGCAGCTTGGCCATCTGGGCGCCCGCGTCGCCGGGCGCAAACGTAAGCGCGGCCGGAATGCCTTCTAAAACTGCCGCGCGCAACGTCACCGGGCTGGTCGATGGTATAAAAGGGAAGGCCGTCAAAGCCGCTCTCAAGCAGAAGATCGCGCAGCCCGCGCAGATACGCCTTGTCCTCTCCGAAGGCGCCGTATTCGTTCTCCAACTGTACGGCGATAATCGGACCCCCGCGATCGCGGTGAAGCGGAGCGAGATGCGCGCCAAGCCGTTTCATCCAGCTTCGAACCGGCATCATGAATGCCGGGTCGGTCGTGCGCAGCGGAATTGGACCATCGCGCAGCAACCATGCCGGCAGGCCGCCCAAATCCCACTCCGCGCAAACGTACGGACCGGGGCGCACGATTACGTCCAGGCCCTCTTCTTGCGCGATCCGCATAAACGCGCCGGCATCGTTCCCCTCCTCGAAATCGAAGAGGTCTTCGCGGGGTTGATGGACGTTCCAAAAGATGTACGTGGAGATCGCATTCAGGCCCATTGCCCGCGCCATCTGCAAACGATGGCGCCAATAGGCGCGCGGAATGCGCGGATAGTGCAGCTCCGCCGCTGAAAATGGGGCGCTCGCCAATCATTCGCGCAGCCGCTTTGCCGCGTCTTCGGGCGTGAGGTCTCGTTGGGGCTGCGCGAGCATCTCGTAGCCGACCATATACTTGCGAACGCCGGCGGAACGCAGTAGAGGCGGATAGTAGTGCGCGTGGAGGTGCTGCTCTTGATGCCAGCCCATCGAATACGGAAACGGTACCCCGAAGAGCGCATCGTAGCGGCCCGTCAACGCATGCATTGCGGCGGCAAGCGCATCGCGTTCCTGCGCCGTACACGCGGACAACGATGCGCGGTGCGCGCGCGGCAGAATCAGCGTCTCAAACGGCCACACGGCCCAAAACGGCACGGCCACGCAGACGAACTCGTTTTGGTAAACGATTCGTTGCGAGCGTTTTAGCTCTGCCTGGGCATAGGCGCACAGCAGGCAGCGCCCGCGCACGGACTCGTACCGGCCAAATCCTTCGCGCTCTTTGAGAACTTCGTTCGGCACGGACTCGTTGGCCCAGACTTGACTGTGCGGGTGCGGGATACTTGCGCCCATCGCTGCACCGCGGTTTTCGAATACCATTACGGATGCAATGTCCGGTTCGGCCAACAGATCTTCGGTCTGTTGGGCCCAAGTATCGATAACGGATCGGACCGCAGCAACCGGCATCGAGGAGATATCCAGGTCGTGACGCGGCGAAAAGCACACGACACGCGCCCTTCCGCTCTCGGATTGGGCAACAAACAAACCGTTCTCGTCCAGCGAACCGGCCGGAACGCCCGCCCGCAGCGCGGCAAAGTCATTCTCGAAAACAAACGTTCCTTCGTAGGCGGGATTACGCGCGCCGTTCGCGCGCACGTTGCCCGGGCACAGCGCGCAATCCGGATCGTAGTGCGGGCGCGGTTCGACCTGCTCCGGGCTCTGCTCGCCACGCCACGGCCTATCGAGCCGGTGCGGCGAGACGAGCACCCATTCGCCCGTCAGCGGATTGTAGCGCCGGTGTGGTTGCCGTTCATCCATCGTTCACGCTCGCTCCGGCGGCAGGGGTGCCGTCGTACACGTCCGGCGTTACGCCGGTTTGCTCGCGATAGGCGCGGGCAAGCCGTTCGCGCAGGTCCGCTGCGCGTGCGCGACCGGCGACCGCGACGATACAGCCGCCGAATCCGCCGCCCGTCATACGCGCGCCCGCCGCGCCGTGCGTGCGCGCAGACTGCGCGAGCAGATCGAGCTGCGGCGTGCTGACTTCAAAGTCGGTCCGCAAGCTTTCGTGCGAGGCATTCATGAACGCGCCAAGGGCGTCGATATCGCGATCGCGCAGGGCGCGAACCGCGCTCTGCACCCTTGCATTTTCGGTGACGACATGACGGACGCGCCGGAAAAGCGTGCCGGGTAAGAACCGCTCGCAGGACGGCAAGTCGTCTGCGGCAACGTCGCGCAGTTGCTCAACGGACGCAGCGCGCTCGCGAATTGCGCAAACGGCTTCCTCGCATTCTGCCCGCCGCCGGTTGTACGCACCGGCACTCAATTCGCGTTCGGTCATCGTGTTCGCGATGACAATCGCAAAGTCAGCCGGAACGGCGACCGACTCATACTCAAGCGATCGGGTATCCAAGTACACGGCATGCCCTTCGCGCCCGAAAAGCACGGCGAACTGATCCATGATACCGCACCGCGTACCGGTATAGCCGTTTTCGGCTCGCTGGGCCAACTGTGCAAGTTCCAGCGGCTGCATCGAGGCACCGGCGGCGTGCAGTACTGCAAGCGCAAGCGCAACCTCAAGCGACGCCGAGGAGTCAGGCCCGCTCTCATCGGCACGTTGCCGGAGATGTGCAGGCCGGCGCCGTCCAGCGCAACGCCGGCAAGCTGCAGTTCCGCCAGAACCCCGCGTACGTAATCGCGCCAATCTCCAAACGGATCGGATGGCACGTGCGCCGGTCGAACTCGGCATGGCCGAGAACGCTTCGTGCTTGAAGCACGCGGCCGGGTTCGCTCTGGATGCGAACGCGTGTTTCGTACGGGACTGCGCACGGCAGAACAAAGCCGCCGTTGTAGTCGGTGTGCTCGCCGATCAGATTTACCCGGCCGGGCGCGCGCGCAATGGCAGCCCTCACGGGCTGGTTTTTTCAACCCTCGCTGTGGCCGTCCTGTTCATCGGGAATTTATGGCGGCCGACGATGCGCATTCCCGCGCGGCGCGCTGCAAGATAAAATACTTCGAAGTACGCGCCATGGCGCCCGTACACATCGACGGCGACTTTCGTGCGGCCGCCGGGCGCCGGGCGAATCGTAACGAAGTGCATGCGCGCGTTCGGCGAGACTCGGCCGATAAATGAACGTACCAGCGCACGCGCGCGCACTGCCGTGTGCGAGGGCGCAACCGGACGATGCACCATTGCGTGCCGCGGTTGCGGCGCTGCAATGGCGGGTTCGGGAACGCTCACCATTCCTTGTTGATGAAGGTACTGCGCAGCCAGGGGAGCGATCGCGAGGGCGATTGCAAGCAGAGACGCCAGCGCGATCCGCGCCGGTTTCGTATGCAAAGGCCCGCGTGCAGCAGGCGTAAGCGCACCGGGATTATCTCGCAAGAAGGCGGCGAACCGTTCGCGCAAGAGCGGACAATTGCGCAAATCTTCTTCCAGGTTATCCGGCGAGAGCTCGCAGCCAAGGTACAGGACGAGCTGCGCCCGGTAGGTTGATCCCAATTGCGCAATGGTCTCTGCGACCAGCGCAACGACCTGCTCTGAGGTCAGACAATCGAGATACGAGTCGATCTCCTGAGCGCTTGCGAGTGTGCCGAGCATATGGGGGATTCTTCCCATCTCTACGGGCGATGCCTTAGGCGCCCGGTGCATCGCGCTGGGGCTTTCGCCCCAGCGCAGTGCGGAACGCTCGTGTTACGGACGGGTTGTGTCGTACGTATCGACGACGGTGCTGCTGCGGCGGCCGCCCATCCCGAACAGGCCGAGCAGTCCGACCAGGCCCAGCAATCCCCACCAGCCGTTTCCGCCGTTAGGGGTCGTCGTGGTTGCGCCCGTGGATGTGGTCGTCGTGCTGGTCATAGGCGACGAAGCCGGCGAGGCGGCGGTCGTAGCCACGGGGCTTGCAGACTGCCGTTTGTGCGTAAGCCGCGCACGGCGCAAGCGCCAGCGAGGCGGCAAACAGTACGCTCAGAGCGCCCTTCCCCAAAGATGTTTTCATACGATTAGGTCCTCCAAAAAAAGTGCCGTTGATGGGGTCTTACCCGCGTAACCAAGAAGAGCAACGGGTGCGCCGCCTGCTTGGCGCCAGAAAGCAAGTATGACCGGCACCCCGCTCATGACCACCCAAGGCGCTTCGCTCCTGGAGGTGGGCGAGGGGGTGCTGTGCCTGGAGTTTCATTCCAAGGGCAACACGCTCGACGGCGACACGCTCAACGTAGCGGAGTATGCCTACGAACGCATTCCCGGAGAATTCCGCGGCCTGGTCGTGGCAAACGGCGGCAAGCACTTCTCTTTTGGTGCGAATCTGCGCTGGCTATTACATCTGCTCGATGAAATCCAAGGGGATCGGGCGCGCTTCCATACCGTCGCAAAACGCTTTCAGCGCGTCACGACCGGAATGCGCACCGCGCCTTTTCCAACCGTCAGTGCGCCGTTCGAGCTCTACGATCGGCGGCGCGCTGGAGCTCACGATGTACGCCGATGCGGTGCAAGCGCACCAAAGCATGCGGGCAAGTTTGCCGGAGATCGCCGTCGGCATTCTGCCGGACCTCGGCGGCACAAGCGAACTCTACGCGCGCTGCATCGATGCATTCGGGCCGGGCAACGAAGCGCAGGCATTGCAAAAAGCGTTCGAGACGATCGTCTTCATGCACGCCTCGAGCGACGCGCAATCCGCGCGCGCGTTACACTTCCTGCGGGAAGGCGATCGCATTACGGCCGACCGCGGGCAACTTACGAACGATGCCAAAGTGCGCGTGCTGGAACTGAGTGAGGGTTATCGTCCGCGCGAGCACCGTCGCCGCGTTCCGGTGCTGGGAGACGCAGGATACGAAGCGCTGAACCGCTCGATCGAAGGGGCGGTCAAGGCCGGCATCGCGACGGAGTACGACGGGCAGGTTGCTCGCGCGATCGCCCGCGTGATGACGGGCGGACCTGGTCCGGCCCGCCGCGTCGATCACGAGGAACTGCTGGATCTAGAGACGTCCTACTTTGAGACGCTCGTCTTTAATCCCAAGACGCGCGCCCGAATGGAGCATATGCTCGAACACGGAACGCCGCTTCGCAATTAGTTCGGCGTCAGGTAGTAAGAGGCCACTTTCCCGTCGGCCGTAAGACCCATGTAGATGTTGAGCACCGTGCCGCTCGAGAACGTGACGCGGTACTGATAGGTCGTTATCCCGCTTGCGCTTTTCTGGCCGCGATACACCCACGCCGTTGGATCGCCCAGCGGAGCGAATTGCGCATTGGCGCCGGCAATCACTTCGGGAGTGAACGCCTTGTTCGCCTCATCGGTAAACTGCGTGCGATCCGGATGCCCGGATTTGAGCTGCGCCCAGACATCTTTGATGCGCGCCGTAACAACGGCGTCCTCACCCGCCGCGGGCTTGGCTTTTGCCGCTGCCAGGTCGGGATGCAGTTGGTCGAAGGCGGTGTCGGCAATCTCGTCGGCATTTGCGTCGGAATTATTTGCGAACACGATGATCGTCTGCGACTCCTGCGGGTAGTATTCATTACTCGTGCTAAAGCCCAGCGTGCCGCCGTTGTGCCAGATGCGTTTTTGACCATCGAACGTGTCGATAACCCAGCCGAAGCCGTAGTGCGCGTTGTCCAGCGCTTCGAGTTTTCCCGGCGAGGTCATGAGTGCAAGATCGGCCGCGGAGATGATCCGGCCCCCGAAGAGCGCGATATCCCATTTGGCAAGATCGCTCGCGGTTGAGACGATCGTTCCGGCGCCGCCGGCCCAGCCGTTAAAGCTGCCTGCGGGGGATATGCCGTGCTTGGTCATCGTGTAGCCGGTGGCCATGTCGGCAACGCCCGCTTCGTCCTCCATAAACGAGGACTCGTTCATGCCGGCCGGCTTGAAGATGTTCTTGGCAATGTAGGCGCTCCAGGGCATTCCCGAAGCGACTTCAACGACGTGCCCCAAAAGGTAGTAATTGGAGTTGCTATACTCCCACTTCGTGCCGGGCGTGAAGTCGAGGTTCTTGCCCGCGATGAGCGCAATAACCGAGCTCATATTTCCGGCCTTCGTCACGACATATGCGCCGTGACGCTGCTGAATCAGCGCACCGAAACCCTTTTCACTTGTATAGTTCGGGATGCCGCTGATCTGCAGCAGCATCTGCCGAAGCGTGATCTTCCGCCCGCGCGCGTATTGCGGAATGTACTTGCCCAACGGATCGTCGAGCGCGAGTTTGCCGCGCGATTTGAGCTGCAGGATAGCCGCCGCCGTGAACTGCTTGGTGATCGAACCGATTTCGAAGCGCGTATGAACGTCCACGGGCGCCTTGTTGGCCAGGTTCTTAACGCCGAAGGCGCTCGCCGTAACCTTCCCATGATCGATGACGGCCATCTGGACCCCAGGGATATGCATCGAGGTCATCAGCTTGCCCGGGTCAGGAGTAACCACGCCAAAAAGCAGCGCGGCGATAAGTGCATGTATCATATTTCCCTCTACGGCGCCCGGCCGGGGATGTTTCGGCCTTTGCCGGCTATGCGACCTCGAACAGGCCTGCGGCGCCCATGCCGCCTCCGATGCACATCGTGATGACCACGTGCTTGGCCTTGCGTTTCTTGCCTTCGATGAGCGCATGCATGACCATACGCGTCCCCGAGAGCCCATAAGGGTGCCCGATGGAGATTGCGCCGCCGCTGACGTTAAAACGCTCGTTGGGAATGCGCAGCGTGTCGCGAATGTAGACAGTCTGCACCGCGAACGCCTCGTTCAACTCCCACAGGCCGATGTCGTCGATCTTCAGATTATGGCGCTCGAGCAGTTTCGGGATCGCGTACACGGGAGCGATACCCATCTCGCCGGGCGCATTTCCGACTACGACCATACCGCGATAAAAGCCTAACGGCTGGATGCCGCGCTGCTCGGCCAGTTTGCCGTCCATGACGACAACCGCACCGGCACCGTCCGAAAGTTGCGATGAGTTGCCGGCCGTGATGCTCGAATCCGGATCCAGCACGCCTTTGAGTTTAAGCAAGCCCTCAAGTGTCGTGTCGGGCCGGTTACCCTCGTCGCGATCCAGCGTAACTTGCTCTTCGCGAACCGTACCGGTCGCTTTGTCTTCGGTGAATTTCCAGGTTGAGAGCGGAACGATCTCCTGATCGAACGCGCCCGCGGCTTGCGCGGCAGCCGTGCGTTGCTGGCTTTGCAGCGCGTACTCGTCCTGCCGCTCGCGCGAGACGTTGTATTTTTTGGCAACGAAATCCGCGGTCTGCAGCATCGGCATGTAGACGTCTGGTTCGTGCCGCAGCATCCAGTCCTCGGTGAACTCCGAGACGTTCATCGCGTTCTGCACCAGACTGATCGACTCGGCGCCGCCCGCGACGACCACGCCCGCTCCGTCCACGATCACGCGTTGTGCCGCTACGGAGATCGCCTGCAGCCCGGAGGCGCAGTAGCGGTTGATTGTCGTTCCGGGAACGCTTTCGGGCAAGCCGGCTCGCAATGCGGCGACGCGCCCTAAATTGTTGCCGGTTGCACCTTCGGGCATGCCGACGCCCAGAACGACGTCCTCGATCTCGCGCGGATCGACGCCCGCGCGTTCGACCGCCGCCTTAACTACATGTCCCGCAAGGGTTGCGCCGTGCGTTTGATTGTACGCACCGCGAAATGCTCTGCCGATGGGCGTACGAGCCGCCGAAACGATTGCCGCCTCACGCATGAGCAAGTTTCTCCTTTTTATTGTCATCCTGAGCATTATTGTCATCCTGAGCCTGTCGAAGGACGGCTGAGCCTGCCGAAGCCTGAGCGCCGTAAACATCCTTATAACCCGTCTCGTGCCCGTACCACATCGGACCGCCGTGATGCGGCGGAAAGCCGTAGCCGTAGATATAGACGATGTCGATGTCGCCGGGCCGCAGCGCAACCTTCTTCTCCAGCAATTCGGCGCCGGCGTCGATCAGCGCGTGCGTAAGCCGCTGCACGATCTGTTCGTCGCTCACGTCCGGGCGTTGCGCAATTCCCGCTTCGGCTGACACCTCGGCGAACAGCGCTTCGATCGACTCGTCGCGAATCGCCTCGCGCCCGCTGCCAACCGCCGGATCGTACTTATAAAAACCCTTGCCGGTTTTCTGACCCAAACGTTTTTGTTCGTACATGCGATCGATGATCTTCGTGCGCCCCGCGCCCATATCGGGACGGGCTTGCTGAATATGCCAGAATACGTCCACGCCCGAAAGGTCGAACATGGCAAACGGGCCCATGGCAAATCCGAAGTTCTTCATCGCGGCATCGATGCGGTACGGCGGCACGCCTTCTTCCGCAAGGCCGACGGCTTCGCGCGCGTAGTCGAACAACATGCGGTTGCCGATGAACCCGAAGGCGTTTGCCGAGAGCACCGCGACTTTGCGCAGCGTCTTGCCCAGTTTGAAGGCCGTTGCCAGCGTCAGCGCCGACGTCTCTTTGCCGCGCACGATCTCGAGCAGCTTCATGATATTGGCCGGCGCGAAGAAGTGCAAACCGACGAAGCGATCGGGCCGCCCGGTGGCCGAGGCCATCTCGTCGATGTCCAAGGTCGACGTGTTGGACGCTAAGATTGCCTCGGGCTTGAGAATGGCGTCGAGTTTACGGAAAACTTCTTTCTTGACGTCCATGTTTTCGAACACCGCTTCGATCGCCAGATCGCAATCGGCCAGTTCGTTGTAGTCGTCGGTGAAGACGATCGACTGGCCGCGTTTCCACGCCTCCTCTTGCGTAAGGCGCCCGCGCTTGACCTGATGCATGAACATGCCGAAGACCATCTGCCGCGCTTTTTCAATCTGCTCGCTGCTGGGCTCAATAACGGTAACCGGAATTCCCGCATTCGCAAACGTAATCGCGATCCCGGTCCCCATGGTGCCACCACCGACGACGCCCGCCTTCTCAATCTTGTTATTTTCTGCCGAAAGCGCTGCGCGCTGTAGTCCTGAGGAATCGAAGGATGGTCGAACGACGGCCGAGCCTGCCCAGGCCTCTGACCCCGGGATCTTCCCAAGCTCCCGCTCCGCAAAAAAGATGTGCCGCAAAGCGAGCGACGGCTGCGAGCGCACGAGTTCCTCGAACAGCCGCGCTTCACGCGCAATCCCCCGCGCAAACGGCAGCTCGAACGCGGCCTGAACCGCATCGACAACTTTATGCGCCGCAAACCCGCCGTTCTCTTCGGGCGGGCACATCTTGTGCGCTTGCGCGATAACGAACGGCACGGCGTTGGCGGGCAGCCCTTGCAACGATACGTTCATCTGCGAGACGCGCCGCTTGGGCTTCGCGCAAAAACTCTTCGCCTCTTCGAGCACGTCGCCCGCGGCCACCGCGTCAATCAGGCCCTTCTTTTTCGCGTCTTCCGCCCAGACCGTCTCGCCCTTGAGCATCATCTGCAGGGCATCTTGCGCACCGATAAGGCGCGGCAGACGCTGCGTTCCGCCCGCGCCGGGCAGCAGTCCCAGTTTGATCTCGGGCAATCCGAGCTTGGATTTTGGCGCAGCAACGCGGTAGTCGCACGCCAGCGATAACTCAAGGCCGCCGCCCATGCAGTTGCCGTCGATTGCGGCTACGTAGACCTTGCTGCTTTTTTCGATAGCCGCGATCACGTCGCGCACCGTCTTGGTCTCGGGCGCCGGTTCCCTCAAGAAGTCGTTGATATCGGCGCCGCCGCTAAAGAGGCCGTTCCCACCGGCAATGACGATGGCCTCAACGGCCGCATCCTGCTCGGCTTCCTGCACTTGCGCAAGCAGTTTGGCCGAATAGGCGAACGAGAGCGCGTTGACCGGCGGATTGTCCAGGATGATGATTTTGATCATTTATGCAACCACTGCGGATTTACGATCCAGGTCGTACTGTGCTTCGGTGAGCAGCATCACGTCGCCCGAGCCGTCCATGATCTGGCGCTTGAGATAAGCGCTCTGCGTGAGCACGTGCGATGCGTAGAACTTCGCGGTGGCGATCTTGGCGGTGTAGAACTCGTCGGTCTCCCCGGCGGCCAGTTTTTGCGCCGACACCATCGCCGCGCGCAGCATCTGCCAACCGCCGGCGGTGATGCCCCAGAGCTTGAGGTACGGAACGCTGCAGGCCACGGCTTTGCGCAGATCGCCCATGGCCGTCATGCCGATCCACTGCGAGGTCTCGGCGAGCGCGGCGATAGATTTATTTAACTGCTCGGCGATTCCGGCGAAGTCCCCGCCGGAGGCGGCGGCCGTGTCCTTTTGCATCATCCCGATGACGCGGGTTGCGGTCGCGCCCATGTCGGCCGCGAGTTTGCGTCCGACCAAATCCAGCGCTTGAATGCCGGTCGTGCCTTCGTAGATCGTGGTGATGCGCACGTCGCGGTATTGTTGGGCGATGCCGGTCTCTTCAATGTAGCCGATGCCGCCGAACACCTGAACCGCGGTCGAGCAAACGTCGATTGCGGTCTCCGTGCACCATCCCTTGACGACGGGTATCATCAGGTCCACGAACGCCTTGTGCTCTTTGCGCACTTTTTCGTCCGGGTGCTTGTTCGCAAAATCCAGCGAGGCCGCCGTCACGTACGAGAGCGCGCGCATGGCTTCGTTCTGCGATTTCATCCACATCAGCATGCGCCGCACGTCGGGGTGTTCGATGATCCGCTTGGGCTCGGGCGAGCGCGAACCGACATCGCGGAACTGCACGCGCTCCTTTGCATACTCGAGTGCGCTTTGGTAAGCGCGATCCGCAAGCGCGAGCCCTTGAACGCCCACGCTAAAGCGCGCCGCGTTCATCATGATGAACATGTACTTCAGGCCTTGGTTGGGCTCGCCCATCAAGTATCCGACGGCGCCGTTTTTCTCACCAAGGTTCATCGTGCATGTCGGATTGCCGTTGATGCCCATCTTGTGCTCGATGCCCGCGCAGATCATGTCGTTGCGCTCGCCCAGCGTTCCATCCGCATTGATCAGCACTTTGGGAACGATGAAGAGCGAGATGCCCTTGGTTCCCTCGGGCGCATCCGGCAGGCGCGCAAGCACCAAGTGAACGATGTTCTCGGCCATGTCGTGCTCGCCGAACGTGATGAAAATCTTTTGTCCGCTCAGCAGGTAGTGATCGCCCGACGGCATGGCCTTCGTGCGCACTTGGGCCAGATCCGATCCGGCTTGCGGTTCGGTCAGGCACATCGTGCCCGTCCACGATCCGTCAACCAGTTTGGGAATGTAGGTGTGCTTCTGCTGCTCGGTACCGACCAATTCGATCGCCTCGATCGCGCCTTGATTGAGCAGCGGGCCGTTCGCAAAGCCGATGTTCGCTGCGTTCCACATCTCGAGCGTCGGCCCGAGCATGAGTGAGGGCAACCCTTGGCCGCCGAACTCCTCGGGGACGGGCAATCCAATCCAACCGGCTTTCGCAAACTGCTTGTACGCTTCTTTAAAGCCGCGCGGGGTGGTGACGTTGCCGTCTTTCCACGTGCAGCCTTCTTTGTCGCCCGACTGATTGATCGGATCGAGAACGCCGGATGCAAACGCCGCGGCTTCCTCTAAGATCGGCTCGGCCACGTCCAAAACGTCCTGATTGCCCGGAAGTTTCGCGACGTCTTCCAAACCGGCCAGTTCGCGAAGAACGAACTGCATGTCGCGCAACGGCGCCCGATAGTGACTCATCTGATGTTTCTTTCCGCTCTAACTGGCGATCGAGGTGGAGTAAAGTTCTTGCCGCAAACGTGCGACGGATTCCGCAAGCGTTTGCAGATATGGCAGCATGTTGCTTTTGATCCGGCCTAACCGCTCGCGTCCGGCGGGAGTGATGCTGTACATTCTTCGCGCCCGTTTGGTGGGGTGGTCCCACTCGCCGGTAACGAAGCCGCGCTCTTCGAGCCGGCGCAGAAGCGGGTAGACAGTGTTCGTGTTTACGGCTAACAGCCCGCCGCACAGACCCTCAACCCGCTGCATCAGGGAAAGTCCATGGTCCGGCCGCTCCTCCAGCAAGTGAAGGATGAGCACGGGCAAAACCGTCTTCGACTTGACCGGACCCCGAAGGACCTCTTCAGCGACCCGGGGCGCTTTATTACCCGATTGCATTGATAAAATTAATATAGCACATTTTTTCCCACGCTGTCATCCCGAGCCAACCAACGTTCGTCATCCTGAGCCTGTCGAAGGACCCCGAGGTACCGAGGGGCGCAACATCCGCTCCTCGGGCCGCGAGTGGCCATCCGATTCCTCAGGGTCCCTCCGCAGGCTGCGGATGACATGGAGTGACCGCGTGAAGCCGCGCCCCGCGGGTACAACCTCACGTATGGAAATCGCCTATTACACCTGCTTGAACAACGATTGCCAGCGCCATCGCAACATCTTCGTCGAGGGCGACCCGCAGCACGCCGACTGCGCCAGCGAGCGCCTCTATCTGGAAGGCCAGGAGAAACCCGGCCTGCCTGCCTGGGTGTGGCTGGGCGTACCGGCGGCCCTCGCCCTGGGCGCGGCTGTATTCGTGCTCTTACGGAAAATGCGCGGCTCCGCCCGCAGCGCCGCGCCCTCCGATGTGCTGCGCGAGAGGCTCGCCGCGGCAAACGTGGAGCGGCTCGAATTCGAATGCCGACGAACGGCAAGGCAGACTTCGTCCCGCCGCCAATCAAATAGCGCGCATATGACGGGGCCGCGGGACCGCGGTGCCAGGCGCGGCGCTACGTGTAGAGCGAGCGGCGCGTAGCCGGCAAAGACACCCCTCCGTCGGGCAACGCCTTCGCAAGCAGCGCTTGAAAAAGCCCCATGCGCCCGGTTCGAAAACCCTGCGCACTGCCGGCTAAATACAGGCGCCAGCTTCGGTACGATGGTTCGCCGGCCGCGGCAACGGCACGTTCGCGGTTGCTTTCCAAATTTGCAAGCCATGCTCGCAGCGTACGGTGATAGTGCTCGCGCAAGTTTTCCACGTCGCGAACCTCAAACTGGGCATCTTCGGCTATGCGCAAGGCGTCCGAAATTTCCACCAGCTCGCCGTCGGGAAAGATAAACTTCTCCATAAAGCCCCTTGCCGCGCCGTCACCCATGCTGCGGTGCTGTTGCGCGATGCCGTGGTTGAGGAAAAGGCCGCCCGGCCGAAGTAAATTGAAAACGATTGAAAAATACGCGGGTAAGCTGTTCCGGCCGACGTGCTCGAACATTCCCACGCTCACGGCTTTGTCGAATTGCGTCCGCGGAAGTTCCCGGTAATCCAATCGTTCGATGCGCGCGCGCCCTTCCAGGCCCGCCCGCGCGATCCGTTCGCGGCCTTCCTGGAACTGGGTCTCGCTCAGGGTCACGCCCAAAACGCTCGCGCCGAAACGTTCCGCGGCGCGAACGACAAGCGCGCCCCAACCGCAGCCGATGTCCAGCAAGCGCTCACCCGGCCGCAGATGAAGTTTCCGCAAGATGTAATCGATCTTTGCGGTTTGCGCCTCTTCGAGCGTTTGGACGCCATCGTCATAATACGCGCACGAGTACACTAAGTTCTGGTCGAGGAATGCGCGGTAAAACTCAACCGGCTGATCGTAGTGAAATCCGATAGCGGCCCGATCGCGCGCGATCGAGTGGCGCTTGCCGCGCAGGCGTGCCTCGCGCAGCTTCGGGGGACGCGCCTTGGGCAACCCTCTGATAGCCAATGCCAGCCGCAGCACGGCCGCAAGCGAGCGGCGTTTGCCGGCTCTGAGCAGCGCGTCAACGGCTGCTTCGACATCGCCTTCAACGTCCAGCAGTCCCGCCGCGAACGCTCGGCCGGCATTCAAGTCGATCGGTGGTGAGAACGCAAGACGCAACGCCGCGGGATCGCGCACCGCGAGTGTGAACGCATTGCTCTCGCGCGCGGGTATTTCGGTTCCGTCCCAAAGCCGGATCGAAAACGCGCGCGCATAGGCGTCGCCGAAGACCGCTTGTAATACTTCGAGTGCGCTGGGTCGAGCTGCTTGCATCGTTCCAATTGTACACCTGCAGACCGATAAAGTCCGGGCTATTAAGACTAAAGACCCGGGCCACAATGGCCCTGCGCCTCGTTTTCCCTTGGTTCACCGCGGCTATGCTTGAGCGTACGGAGGGTACTGTGCGACCTGCAACTTCAACACGCGTCTTTTTCCTTGGCTCGATCGCTCTGTCGCTTGCCTTGGCTGCCTGCGGCGGCGGCGGCGGCGGATCCAGTCCCGTTCCGGGCGGCGGTAACGGGGGTGGCGGATCGCCGACGCCGACGCCGCACAGCACCGCGACGCCAACGCCGTCGCCGACGCCGACGCCGACCTCGACGCCCATCACGGGTCAAGGGGTTACAATGCTTCCCGACACGACCGGCCGCTTCGGTCTGACGCAGATTCTGGACAATTATGGCGGAACAAATGCATTGACGGCGGCACAAATTCAGAGCGAGGCGCCAAATTACGATAGCGTGTGGGGCGCGTTCCAGCCGCAAACGTGGCGCAGCGCCAATAGCCGGATCATCCTCTCCCGCTACATGGTGCCCGTCGAGGACGACAATCTCGTCTCGGGCCACGACCTCTCTTGGTGGCAATCCAACCACCCGGATTGGATCCTCTACGCTTGCGATAGCAACGGAAATCCGACGCACGACCTGGCTTGGTCGGGAACGGGCTTTAACGATGTTCCGTTGGCGTTTTACATGACGGCAGTGCAGCAGTATCAAATGAACCTGCTCATTCCGTACTTGCAGGCGAACGGTTATAACGCACTTGCGGCGGACAATACGGACTTGGTCAACTACCTGGAAGGCCATCCAAGTTTATCGGGCGGCGCCGTCAGCGGTGAGTTCGGGTGCGGCACGTACGATACGTCCGGCACGTTCCACAAGGAGTTTAGCGCCAAGGGAACCGACCCGCAGTTCGCTACCGACATGATCGCGTGGGTAGGTAATGCCAGTTCGGCGCTGCACGCAGCCGGATTAAAACTGCTCATAAATCACCCGCTGTACAATCACCCGACCAATCCGCAAGAAGAGCAAATCCTCTCGTACGCCGACGGCATGGTCGACGAAAACGGCTACACCGAGTATGGCCAGCTCCAGGTCACGAGCGGCTTCGCTAACACCCTGCAATGGGTTGAATACACGCAGACGCACCATATCGCCGTGCTTGTGACCGACTACTACTGCACCGGAAGCGGCTGCTCGGAAGACCCATCAACGCTTACTGCGCAGCAAGTGGATTGGGCGCTGGCAACCTACGCCATAGGCAACGAAGGTGGTGAGGATGTTTACATCTCGCCGCACGGCGGATCCGATTACTCCTACCGCCCGGAATACAGCACCACGTATGGAGCCGCATGCTCTGCATACTCGCAGCCCAGCAGCAACGTCTACGAGCGGCGCTTCCAGGGTGGGCTCTCCATCGTCAACGCAAGCGGCAGCACCTACGTGTTCACGCTGCCGTCGGGCCACACGTACACGGACATCGAAGGGCGCGCCGTGAGCAACCCCCTTACGGTCAACTCGCCCGACGCGTATATGCTCTTGACCAGCGGGAACGGCTGCTCGTAACCAACATGAAATAGTAATCCGCTCGTAATACGCCGTTCACACCGGCATCGGATACTCGTGCGAATGAGTTCCGATGCCGTTCTGTTTGTCGACGATCCTTGCGCGCGCCGGCGCGCCTCCATCCAAAATACCCTCGACCGTTTTGGGCCCGGCGCGCTGGCCTTCGCGCGCGCGGGCGGCGTTCGCGTAATTACCTTGCAGCGCAACGACGCTACGCGCAGCGCTCGCCGGCCCTGCGCCGCTTGCAGATCGACGTGGATGCTTGGCCCGCGCCGCCGGCGGGACTCTTCGTTGTGGAGGAGCGCGCGGTCTATCTGCGCTCGCGAAGCCCGATGACGGTGGCACACGAGTTCGGCCACGCGATCGACTGTGTGCTCGGCGAGGGCGTGTATCATTCGAGCACGGACCCGCGACTGCGCGAGATGTTCGCGCAGGCGCGCGGCTTCGTTACGCCTTACGCGGCAACGGCCCCGGATGAGTATTTTGCCGAGTGCATGCGCGCTTTCGTGGAAGTGAACGACCCGGCCTCATTCTGGCCTCGCGCCACGCGCGAACGTCTTGCCCGCCTGGACCCGCCGATGCACGCGTACCTGGAACGCTTATTTACAGAACGCTTTGCGGCTGCTGCGTAGCGGCGAAGAGCGCGGCGAGTTCGCGTTTGAGAACTTTTCCACTAGGCCCGAGCGGAAAAGACTCCACGAACCGCACGAACCGCGGGTATTTGTGCTTGGCCATCTTCTCGCGGGACCAGGCGATAATTTCCTCGGCTTTAACGCCGGCACTGGCGTCCGCGTGAAGAACGAGGACTGCCATCACTTCTTCGCCGTGAACCTCGTGCGGAATACCGATGACGGCGGCCTGGGCAACGGCGGGATGGTGGAGCAGCTGTTCCTCGACCTCGCGCGGATACACGTTGAAGCCGCCGCGTAAGATCATATCTTTCTTGCGATCGACGATCGTGATGAAGCCGTCCTCGTCCATCGTGCCCAGATCCCCGCTGCGAAACCAGCCGTCGATCTTTGCGGCCGCCGTTGCCTGAGGGTTATTGAGATAGCGCGTAAAGACGTTGTGACCGCGAATGACGATCTCACCAAGTTCGCCGGGCGGCAGCAACAGGATGCGATCTTCTACATCGCTGCGCGCGATTTTCGCATCGGTTCCCCAAATCGGCGTTCCCACCGTCCCCGGCTTCAGGCCGACGCGAACCTGATTGAACGTTGCAACGGGCGAGGTTTCCGATAGCCCGTAGCCCTCTTCCACCGGGACGCCGAACGTTTGCTCCACGGCGCGCAGCGTCACCATCGGAAGCGGCGCACCGCCGGACATCAGGTGTTTGAGCGGCGGCCGCCGCGGATCGTTCTTTGCCGCTTCCAGAAGCGCGACGTACATCGTGGGCACGCCGGCAAAAAACGTCACCTGCTCGCTCACCATGAGGTCGAGCGCGCCCGGTGCATCGAAGCGCGGCATGAGCACAATGCAAGCCCCGGCGCGAAACGCCGCGTTCATGACGACCGTCTGCCCGAACGTGTGAAAAAGGGGCAGCGCGCAGAGCAGCACGTCGTCCTCACGCAGGTGCAGCATGTCGTTGACGATGACCGTGGCGTTCATCGCCATATTCAAATTGCTCAGCACTGCGCCTTTGGGCTTGCCCGTTGTCCCGCTCGTGTAGAGGATCACCGCGTCGTCGTCTGCGCCGCGTTCGACGACGTCGATGCTCGATCCGGGAGGCAATGGCGATGTTGCCTTCAGGTATGGAACGTTCGCGCGCTGCGCGCCCGCGGCCCCGGCCGGCAGGGCATCGTGGCCGACGAGGAGTTTAGCGCCGCTATCTTTCAGGACGTACACCACTTCATCGGGCGTGAGCAGCGCGTGAACCGGAACGACGATCGCTCCGAGCGTTAGAATCGCGTAGTAGGCGCGCGGAAAATCAATGACGTTCGGAAGGAGCAGCGCGACGGTGTCGCCCTCGCCGACGCCTCGCTCGCGCAGCAACGCCGCAAAACCGCGCGAGTCTTCCCGACTGCGCGTACGAGACGCGCTGTGCGCCTAGAACGGCGGCGGCGCGTCCGGGAAAGACGCGGGCGCTTTCGCGCAGCAGGTGAGCCAGCGGGAAAGGCATGGCGGCGGGGTTCTTGTGGAAGCCCTTCGATTCCTTAGATTGACAAGGGGGACGCGAGAGTGCGCGTCGCGGCGACCGCGCCCAGGGCATTTACCACGCGATCGATTTGGGGGCGTTCAACGATCAGCGGAGGCGCGAAGCGCAGGGTGTTGTTGCCGGCGGCATTGGCGAGGATGCCGTGATCGGTGCGTAGTGCGTCGACGAAAGCCGCCGCCGTCAAGGGTTGGGCCACGGGGAGCCCGAGCAGCAAACCGAGCCCCCGTGGCATGTAGAACAGCGCCGGAAAGCGGCTGTGCAGCGCCTCCAGGCCCTGCATAAAAAGCGCGTGCATCTCGCGCGTGTGCATCTCAAGGCCCAGAACGGCGCGCTGCTGCAAGTGCGCGAGCGCAGCGGCGCACGGAACCGGCGAGCCGCCGAATGTCGTGCCGTGATCGCCGGGCCGGAATGCTGCGGCAACGGCATCGTGGGCCAGCATCGCGCCGATCGGCAAGCCGTTGGCGAGCGCCTTGGCCATTGTCACCACGTCGGGGCGAACGCCGAAATGCTCGAAAGCAAATGTCGGTCCAATTCGCCCCATGCCGCACTGAATCTCATCGAAGATCAGCAGCGCGCCACGCTCGCTGCAGAGCCTGCGCGCACGTTGCAAGAAGGCCACGTCCGCAACGTACACCCCGCTCTCGCCCTGCACGGGTTCGACGATAAAGGCCGCAACGTCCGAGGTTATCGCCGCGTCCAGTGCATCGCAATCATTGAACGGTGTCGTTGCAAAACCGCCGGGCAGCGGCTCGAAACCCTCGTGATACGCAGCGTTGGGCGTGGCCGCGAGCGCGCCCAGCGTACGGCCGTGAAATGCGCCGCTGCAAGAGAGAATCGTGCGGCGGCCCTGGCCTCTGCGAAAGGCAGCTTGCGCGCAAGTTTGATTGCCGCTTCGTTGGCTTCCGTTCCGGAGTTGCAGAAAAACACCCGGCCGAAACCCGAATGGCGGCGCAGCTCGACAGCGAGATCTTCGACGATTTGCGCGCGGAACAAGTTGCTCGCGTGCACCAGGCGCCCCGCTTGATCCTGAATCGCCGCCGTAACGGCCGGGTGTGCATGGCCCAGCGCACAGACGGCAATGCCGCCGATGAAGTCAAGGTAACGCGCGCCGCTTTCATCGATAAGATCGCATCCCTCGCCGCGCACAAACGTGAGCGGCGCGCGATTGTAGTTCTCAAAAAGCGCGCTCACGTGCGATAACTCGCGTTGATGCGTACGTAATCTTTTGAAAGATCGCAACCCCAGCCCGTTGCGCTCGCACCGCCGATGCCTAAATCCAAAGTGACCTCGATCGTGCGCTGCTCCAGCTCGAAATGCGCCTCGGCTTCGGAGAGCACTTCGAGCGCGCCCACGTCGACCCAAGCCTTTCCGTTGAGCGCCAGCGACCAGCGCGCGCCGTCTAATCCTTGCTGCGCGGCACCCGCCGCCGCAATGATGCGCCCAGTTCGGATCTTCACCGAACAGCGCGGTTTTAACCAAGTTACTATTGATAACCGAACGGGCGATGACTCGCGCTTGTTGCGTCGTGCGCGCGCCCGTCACCGTAACTGCCAATGTTTTTGTTGCGCCCTCGCCGTCGGCTACCATCGCGATGGCCAGATCGTGGCAGACGCGCCGGAAGGCTTCGCTGAACCCCTCGCACGGCTCCGCGCCGCCATCGGGCGCAAACGCGTAGACGGCATCGTTCGTGGACATATCGCCGTCGACAGAAATCATGTTGAACGAGCCGTCGGCGCTTGCCGCCAGGTGTGATTGCAGCGCGTCGCGCGAAACCGGATAGTCCGTTGCAACGAAGGCCAACATGGTCGCCATGTTGGGTGCAATCATTCCCGATCCCTTAGCGATGCCGCCGACCACGTATTTCTTGCTTCCATCGTAGAAAGCATATGCCGCGGCTTTGGGACCCGGTCGGTGGTCATGATCGCTTCTGCCGCGTCGAATGCGGCTTTGTTGCCGTACTCGAGCTGCTGCACCGCATGTTCCAGGCCCTTCGCAACGCGATCCATCGGCAGCGGAACACCGATGACGCCCGTTGATGCCAACACCACTTCGTGCGGACCGATATCCAGCAGCGCGGCGGCTTGCCGGGCGGTAACGCGCACGTCGCGTTCGCCGCGCTTGCCCGTGCACGCGTTGGCACAGCCGGAATTACAGACCAGGGCACGCATTGCGCCGCCGCTTGCATCCAGGTGTTCGGCAGTCACGATCAACGGCGCGGCCTTAATCTCGTTGGTCGTCGTAACGGCGGCGCAGACCTGCGGCACATCAAAAACGATCAAAGCAAGATCGCGCTTGCGCTTCTTAATGCCCGCGTGCACGCCGGCAAGGCGTACGCCCGGAACGGTTCCTAAGCCGCCGCGCAGTTCGACCACGCGAACCGCGCAATCAGCAGGCGATGGCACTGTGAGCAAGGCCCAACTCCTCCGGGTATCCGTACATGATATTGATATTCGCGACGGCCTGCGCCGCCGCGCCTTTTCCAAGGTTATCGATGCCGCATAGAACGCGCACCACGTTGCCCTTCACCGACACGTGGATCTCGGCGTCGTTGGTGCCGCTAAGCGCGGGCAAACTCGGTGCGCGATCGATCACGCGCACGAACGGATCGCCCGCATAGAACCGCGCAAACGCATCGGCAGCATCCGCGAACGCAAGATCCCCGGTGCAGATGGCGTACGCATCCACCAGCATGCCGCGCGCAATCGGCACGACGTGCGGCGTAAAGTGCAACGATGCGGAAATGCCGGCTCGCTGCCAGCCGCGTTCGATCTCGGCTTCGTGCCGGTGTCCTTCAAGGCCGTACGCGCGAACGTCACCGTAAACTTCGCAGAACAGTGATGATATCGCCGGCGTGCGCCCCGCGCCGGTAATGCCGCTCTTCGCGTCCACCACGATCGTCGAGGGCGAAAACGGCGCAAGCGGCAGCGTGGCCAGCAGCGTTGCCGTGGGGTAGCATCCGGGGTTGGCGACCAGCCGTGCACTCACGATCGCCTCGCGGAAGAGCGGCGCAAAACCATAGACCGCATCGTCATCGGCGCGGTAATCGGCCGAGACATCGACAACGCGCGCGCCCAACTGCAGGAACGAGGGTACCACCGCTCGAGCCGCGCCATGCGCGCCGGCGGTGATAACGCAATCGCTTGGTGCAAGCGCCGCCAGAACGCTGCCCGGGCCATCGAATGTCCGTGCACAATCGCGAAGCAGCGGAGCGTGCGCGCCGAGCGCCTCACCGCTGTGGCTGCGGCTTTCAACGGCACCAAGGTGCAGTTCGGGGTGGGCCAAGATTAACCGCACGGCCTCGAGCCCTGCATACCCCGACGCACCATAGACGTGAACGCGCGTCATGCGTCTTGCAACGCGCTCAGCTGCGAGCGAAGGTACAGGAGTTGCGATTGCACCGCCGCGGGTCCCGTTGAACCGTCGGTACATTTGTGCCGGACCGACTGCGCGGGCGTGAGCGGTGCATCGATTGCCGGAATGCCGAGCGAATCGCAGATTTGCACGATGTCCGCGCTTTCCAAATTACGGCCTTCACGCTCGGCACGCGCGACCGCCGTGCCGACCGCCGCATGCGCCCGCCGGGCCGGAATGCCGGCACCGACCAACGCATCGGCGATATCTGTGGCAACCGCGAATCCCATGCCCGCCGCAGCATTCATGGCCTCATCGTTGAAGCGCACGTGCGCGAGCGCCGCCGCAAACGCTTGCAACCCCGCGACGCCCTCGCGCGCAATCTGCAGCACCGCGGCCTTGGTTTGCTGTAAGTCGCGGTGATAGGAGAGCGCGAGCCCGCTGGTGCTGGCAAGGGCGCCGGCATACACGCCGATCATTCGCGCGCTCAAGCCGCGTACCAATTCGAGCGGATCCGGATTGCGTTTTTGCGGCATAAGACTTGAGCCCGTGGACGCGGCATCGCTTAACGAAGCAAAGCCGAAGAGCGGATTGCACCACACGGTCAGCTCCTCGCAGATGCGCGAGCACGCCACGAGCGCGGTAACGATCGCGTGCGCAGCATCCAGCACCGCATCGCGCGAACCTACCGCATCGAGCGCATTGATAGAGAGCCGGGTAAAACCCAGCGCGGCGCACGCCGCTTCACGGTCGAGCGGCAACGTGGAACCGCACAGCGCCGCCGAACCAAGCGGCATCTCGTCCATAACCCCCCCGCCGGCGCGAGCGCAATTGGCACCGGCTCGTGCGATGCTCTGCCCGGCGGCGGCAAGCCAAAACGCAAGGAGCGCCGGCTGAGCGGGTTGCCAGTGGGTCATTACGGGCACCATCGTCTGGGTTGCCATCGCGCCATCGGCATGGACGAGCAGCGCCTCAAGCCCCTCGGCACACGCCGCGCGGGCCAGGGCCGTTTGCTGCGCCATGTACAGGCGCAGGGTCGTTGCAACTTGATCGTTGCGCGAGCGCGCCGCGTGCAGCATTTCGCCCGGTTCGCCCGCAAGATCGCGCACGCGCGCATCGATGGCGCCGTGAATGTCTTCCGCACCGCTCGCGCGGGCGTGCGCAGCAAACGTGCCGCGTGCGATCTCGGACTCGACGGCTGCGAGCGCATCCGTGATCTGCTTTGCTGTTGCGTCACCAATAATGCCGCCGCCGGAAAGTGCCCGGACGTGCGCCATCGAACAGCGCACGTCGCACGCCGCGAGCACGAGATCGTCCTCAAGCGATGCGCCGAAGCCAAGCAATAACGGATCGGCGGCTGCGCGAACCGTCCGCCCCACTGGAGAGCGGTGTCCATTAGGCCGGTGTTAGATTCGCCGAAGACGCGCGCGCCTGCACGAACAGCGGCAACCCGTAGAGCGCGATAAATCCGTCGGCCGCCTTGTGATCGAAACGATCGTCGTTACCGTACGTCGCCAGTTCCGGCGCGTACAGCGCGAACGGCGAACGAACGCCGGTAACCGTAGCCGTACCGTGGAATAGATCGATGCGCACGGTTCCTGTAAGCCGCGCGGCAAACGACGCGTTGAACGCGTCGAGGGCAGCACGCAGCGGGGAGGTCCACAACCCGTCATAGACCAGTTCGGAGTATTTTTGATCGCACGACGCCTTGAAGCGCAGTTCGTCGCGCGTGAGCACGAGGCGCTCCAGCGCCTTATGCGCGGCGATCAGCGTCACCGATCCCGGGCATTCATAAACTTCCCGCGACTTCACGCCGATGACGCGATCTTCAATGAGATCGATGCGTCCCACGCCGTGCGCTCCGGCAAGTTGATTGACCTGCGCAACCAGCGCGGCCCCGCTGAGGCCGCCAAGCGAAGGAATGCCGTTTTCGAAATCGATGACGATCTCTTGCGGTGACTCGGGCTGCGCGTCCCACCGGGAAGTCCAGGCGTACGCATCCTCAGGCGGCGCCGTCCACGGATCTTCAAGCACGCCGGCTTCGATGGAGCGCCCCCACAGGTTCGCGTCGATCGAATACGGTTTGGCGCTGGTATGGCTGATTGGAATGCCGTTCGCCTGCGCGAACGCGATGGCGTCCGGTCGCGAAAGCGGCTGCTCGCGCAGCGGCGCGCGGCATTCGATCGACGGATCGATCGACCGCACGGCGAGCTCGATGCGCACTTGATCGTTGCCCTTTCCGGTACATCCGTGCGCCACGCTGCGGGCACTATACTTATGCGCCACCTCCACAAGCAGACTCGCCGATGAGCGGACGGGAAAGCGCGGCCGAGAGCGGATAGACGCTCTCATACAACGCATTGGCCTGCAGTGCCTTGAATGCAAAGTCGCTCACGAAGCGCTCGCGCGCGTCTACCAGCACTGCATCGAATGCGCCCAAGTCCAACGCCTTTTGGCGCACCTGTTCCAGGGCGCGCTGCGCATCCTGACCGGCAATCCCGTCGCTCTCGCCCAGATCGAGCGTAAGCGCAATGACCTCATGGCCTTCGAGCACGAAGCGTTTGAGCAAGACCGATGTATCCAGGCCGCCGGAATAGGCGAGCACGATGCGCTTGCTCATGCAATCTCCCGCAAATCGTTGAAACGCTGGGCCACCACCGGAGTTTCCTTCGTCGATCGCACGATCGCGATCAGGGTGTCGTCACCGCCGATCGTGCCCAAAACTTCGGGCCAGCCCGCTTCATCGATCGCGGCTGCCGCCAGCATGGCGCTGCCGGGCGGCGTGCGCAGCACGATCAAGTTTTCGGCAGGCGAAATCGAAAGCACCAGTTCGGCAACCACGCGGTGCAGACGGCTGGCGAAGTTCACGCCCATAGAGGGCACCACGTACTTGAATTGGCCGCCCTTGATCGGGACCTTCGCAAGGCCCAGTTCTTTGATGTCGCGCGATATCGTGGCCTGTGTTGCATCGAACCCCTGCGCTTCGAGCAGCTGCGCAAGTTCTTCTTGCGAGCGTATGGGCCGCGTCGCAACGAGCGTGAGTATGGCGCGGTGGCGGCGTTCCTTCACGATGGTATCCCCCGTAGGTCGGTAAGCAGAGAAAGGAGCACGGCCTTCTGGACGTGCATGCGGTTTTCGGCTTGGTCAAAAACCGCGCTGCGTGGGCCGTCGATGACGGCCGCGCTCACTTCATCGCCGCGATGGGCGGGAAGACAATGCATGAAGATGGCGTGCGGCGCCGCGTATGCGAGCAGGCCGTCATCCACTCGGTACGGCGAGAGCACGGCGCTGTTCCGTTCGGCGAATTGCTCTTCACCCATGGACGTCCACACATCGGTGTAGACGGCATCCGCCCCGCGAACGGCTCGCACGGCACTGCAGAATGCGCGCGCAGAACCGCCGGTTTCCTTACCGAGCCGCTGCAAGTGCGCGAGAAACGCTTCGCCGGGACGATGCGTGGGCGGTGCGCCGAAATGCACGGTTGCACCCGAAAGAACGAGTGCTTCGGCAAGCGATGCGGCAACGTTGTTCTTTGCATCGCCGACGTACGCAACGGTCAGATCTTGCAGCGATCCGAACCGCTCCTTGAGCGTAAAGATGTCGGCGAGGGCCTGACAAGGATGCGCGCCCGCCGAGAGGCCGTTGATGACCGGAACGCCGGAAGCCGCAGCAAAGCGCTGCAGCGGCTCGTCGGCATGCGTGCGGATGACGATCGCGTCGGCATACCGCGAGAGCACCCGGGCAGCATCTTCGGGTGTCTCGCGCGTGCCTATCGAAAACTCGCCGCCCTGCGCAAAGAGCGTCTCTCCGCCGAGCTGATTCATGGCAACTTCAAAGGAAACGCGCGTGCGCAAGCTGGGTTTCTCGAACAACAGCACCAGCGTCTTGCCGCGCAGCAGCGGCAAGCTCGTGGTTTCGCGCCGCTCTTTAAAGAACTGTGCGACCGTTAAGATCGACGCCAGCCTCAGCCGGGCTCAGCGAGCCGACATCCAAAAGGTTCTGCCCTTGAAGCGACGCCGGCGCAGGCGCTATTGCATACATGTTGTATATTTATGCATATGTCGCATAAATTTGCAAGGCCTGTGGTCGTTAAATTCGGCGGGGCTGCCATGGGCGCCGCGGCGGAGGCCGGTTTGGCGCTTGAGGTGCGGGCGCTGCGGCAGGCCGGAACCCCGGTGGTCGTCGTCCACGGCGGGGGTCCCGAAATCGATCGCGCCCTGGCCGGCGCCGGCCTGACGAGCACCCGGGTCAACGGGCTTCGCGTCACCGATGGGGCGACGCTGGCCGTCACCGAGCACGTCTTGAACGGGACGCTGAATGCGCGGCTTGCGCACACGTTTCGCGAGAACGGCGTGCCGGCCGTGGGCCTGAGCGGCAGCAGCGGGATTCTCTATGCCCGGCAGCTCTCAGAGTTGGGCTTTGTGGGCGAGGTGGAGTCGGTGGATTGCTCCCTGCTGCACGCGCTGCTGGCGGATGGCACGGTTCCCGTTCTCGCCCCGCTTGCGCGCCGCACCGGCGACGAACAGGTCCTGAATGTAAATGCCGACACCGCAGGCGGTGCCGTGGCCGCGGCGCTGGGGGCAGAGGTGTTCATCCTCAAGACAAACGTCGAGCGCGTGCGAGCTCGGCCCGGCGATGCCGCCAGCGGCATCGACCGGTTCGATGTGGACTCAGCCCTGACGTTTGCCGGTTCCGCCGCTTGCGAAGGCAACATGCGCCCGAAGATGCAGGCAGCGATTGCCGCGGTCCGCGCAGGGGTCGAACGCGCGGCAATCGGATGCGCAAGCATTGAGCAAATGCTCGAAGGCGACGCGACGGTCGTCTTCGGCTAATTTACTTTGTGGCGGCTACCTGCGCGGCCGTTATGGCCGAGGCGTGGTTGCCCCACGAAGATCGGACGTACGTGAGGATCGCCGCGATCTGCTCGGGTTTGAGGGCTTTCCACGGCGGCATCGTACCGTTGAAGCTCGCATTGCCGACCATGATCTTGCCCTGCAGGCCATTCTTAACGATGTGAATCACGTTCGCAGCGGGTCCCGTAACCACGGCGTTTCCGGCGAGCGGCGGAAATGCGCCCGGCATGCCTTTCCCGTTGGTCTGATGGCAGCTGGAACAATTCTGGCTGTACAGCGCGCTACCGTTCGCGGCGACGGCCTTCATGGGTTTTGCCGGTTTCATCGCGGCAACCGTTGCGGCGGGCGATGCGGCCGTCGTTGTCGTGGAACTGCTGGAACTTTGCTGGCCGCCCGAGCACGCGGTGAGCGCAGCGGCGGCGAGCAGGGCGGCTATGGTCTTGTACATCTTCTAACCTTTCCAAAGCGCGGCTACGACAGGTAGTACTCCTTAGCGTTCCAAGCGCCTTCCGGCTAAGCGGTTCGCGGGCGGGACGTCATGGACCAAGCCAGGGCAACCAGAAGAAAATTGGCGACGAGCGAGCTGCCGCCGTACGAAATGAACGGCAAAGTGATTCCGGTCAGCGGGAAGAGACCGATAACGCCGCCCACGATAATGAAGACTTGAAAGCCCAGTGTCGAGCTCAAGCCGATTGCCAGCAGGCGCGTATACAGATCCGGCTGATAGGTAGCAATCTGAAGAATGCGCCGCACGAGCAGCAGAAAAAGCGCAAGCACGACAATTGCGCCGATCAGACCGAACTCTTCGCTCAGCGCAGCGTAGATATAATCGGTCGCAGCGTCCGGCGTGTAACCGGGGTGCCCCAGCCGGTAGCCGGTGCCGAAGATTCCGCCCGCCGCGAGCGAGTAATAGCTCTGCGCCGCTTGATAGCCCGAACCGAGTGGATCGGCAAACGGATTGCGCCAGACGGCAATACGCGTGCCGACATAGTGATAATGATGCGCCGCCCACCACGCTACGCCCGCAAAGATCGCACAACCGCCGGCGAGCAGATCCCAGCGGCGGGTTGCTGCGTACAACAGTACGCAAAACGTCGCCAGCAGCAGAGCGGCCATCCCCAAGTCGCGCTGCAAAATGAGGATGCCCATCGAAACCCCCCAGCCCACGAACAGCGGACCGAGGTACTTCAGGTTGGCCCGCACGGACCACGGTTTCGCGCGCGCGATCACATCTGCGGTTTCAGCAAGATAGGCCGCCAGAAAGAACACGATGAACAGTTTGATCAGTTCGACCGGTTCGTACTGCACGGGGCCAAGCCGAATCCACAGTTTGGCGCCGTTCACCTCTTGACCGAACGCGATCAGCAACGCAAAGAGCACCAGACACAGCAAGACCCACACGTACTTGTACGAGGCCATGCGGCGAAACATCGTTAGCGGAACGCTCAACCCGGCGCATAGGCCGACGGAGATGAGCAGCCAGTACAGACTGTTTGTGCGCGAGGAGCGGCGAGAGACGCGCGACCAGCAGCAAGCCGGCTGCCGAGAGCACGATGGCAAGAGCCGGCAGAACGTCGTCGCGTTGCGTTGCAGCCGGCTGCACCAGCACCCACGCAACGCACAGCCCGGCTAGCACGGCGACAAGCCACGGCGGACCAATCGTTTTTGCGGGCGCGAACGAAAGCATAAATGCCGCGATTGCAAGTGCAAGCGCGGTTGGCCAGAGCCGCGAGAAGATCAGGGTTACCGCAGGCAAAGCATTGCGTAAAACATCAGCGTAGCGCTCAGCCCCAGCCCGAGCGCTCGCAGCGAGTAGATCTGCGCCGGCTCGCCCAGCGGTTCAATCGCAAAATGGACGGTGAGCGCTTGTTCGCTGCGGGACCGGCTTGCCGTCAACACCAGCGAGTCGCCGTCGCTTAAGGTGAACGAGGTGAGCGCGGCTTCGACCGAAGACGCACTGCCCAGCGAACGCGTGAGGATTGGCAATCCGGCGTCTTCGAACGAATCATTTTTTGTCAGTGCAACCACCACGCCATCGCGTGCAACAAACGCCGTCGTCGTGCCCACATGGGCCAAATGTACGCGGTTGCCGGCGAGTACGGCAGCGGTAAGCGAACACGCCGCGTTAACGTAATCGTCATTGGAACCGCTTCGTGCGTTCAACTCGGCGTTGATGCAGCGAAATCCGCCGGCTAAGGCCGACGAGATGCCCCGCGGGCGGCGCATTGCGCGCATGAACCGTTTCCCGCGTATCCGCCGCTCGAGTTCAAGCCGAAGGCGGCCCAGTACGAACGAGGCCACGGGCGTGCCGCCGACGCTGCCGAAGCCGCGGGCCAGTGCAAACACGTACGCGCCCGGCGCAAGTTCGTGCGTCAGACAAGAGCCCCGATCGCCGTTTATCGCTACGTTCATGTTTCGATATCGCTGCGGTGATTCACGGTAATCCGGGTTGTTCCCACATCCACCGAATCTCCCGCCAGAACCTCAATGCCGGCGCCGTCCACGGGCTTTCCGTTCAAAAAGGTGCCGTTGCTGCTGCCGGCGTCCCGCAGATAGAGCACCCCGTCCACCAGCGTAAGCGCGGCATGTGAGCGGCTGACCTCAGGGTCGCAGAGTTCCACGTCCGCGGTGCTCGAGCGGCCGATAACCGCCGGCTGCCCGGGCTCGATCTCAAGGTTCAGCTCGCGCTTTCCACCGCGTGAGGGCGGCTCGAAAACCGTTAGATTCAGGCGTGCGGGCCGTGCAGGCGGGCGCGGCTGCGCCGGTTCGAAACTCGAGCGCGCGCAGAGAACGCCGAACAATGCGAGCGCTCCAAGTATTTCAAGCGAGCCGATGCGCAGCTGCGCGGGGAACATCATCGCCGCGCCTCGCCCACCCGCATCTCGGTCTTGCCGAATGCGATGTGATCCCCCGCTGCTAGTACGCGTACCGATTGCACGCGCTCTCCGTTTATAAACGTGCCGTTCGTGGAGCCGGCGTCCTGCACGGTGAGCACGCCGCCGCGCACGTCCAGCAATGCGTGGCTGCGGGAAACGCTGGGGTCCGAAAGCACGATGTCGCATTGCGGGCCTCGCCCCACGCGCGTCGCTCCATTGATCAAAAACGGTGAGGATTCGGCGTTTGCCGCCTGCAAAAGAAAGTGCCCCGGCGCCTCGGAGGCGTCTCCCGATTCCGCTTGCACTTCGATGGCGCCCGCTGCGACGCGTTCGTGCTCGGAAAGCGTCACCGCCGGCTTGCCTTCGAGTCGAATGCCGACGCGCTGCGCGACGTCCGCGAGCAACGCTCCCCATTCTTTCTCCAGGTACGCGCGATGTTCGTCCAAGCGCGCGAAGTCAAGCGGGTTCACGCGCACGGCGTAACGCGCGGGCGCCGTTATTTCGCCGTCGCTTTGCTGGGTGCGCGCTTCCATGGTTGCAATCAGCTTGCGCGCAATCTGCGCGGGCTCAACGTCGCTGGGAAACATGCCGGCAAATGCGCGTTCGATAACCGAGGCGCAGCGCTCTTCGATGCGGGCGAACCAGCTCATGGGTGCAGCGCCGCTATGCCCCGCGCTCCAACCGCGCAATGTAAAACCCGTCGCGTCCACCGATCCCGGGCGGAATAAGCACATCTCCGCGATCGGTTTGAAACTGCGCAAACCGTTCGGGAATGAGTCCGCGGCCAACATGGTGCGAGCGCGCGAACGTATCGACGACGCCGGTCGTCTCGCACGGATCGGTCGAGCACACTGCGTACACCAGGACTCCCCCTTCCGACAGCAGCCCGTAGGCGCTTTCCAGCAGCGCCCGCTGCGTGGAAGCCAACCGTTCGCCGTCGTCGGGCCGCTTCCGCCAGCGCGCCTCGGCGTGGCGTCCCACGACGCCGATGCCCGAGCAGGGCGCATCCAACAGGACGCGATCGAAGTTCTTCGGCAGCTCCGCCGTGGTTGCATCGCCCGTAACCGTCGCGATCGTTACCTGCGCTTGCTGCGCGCGCCGTTCGAGCGCCGCGACCTTGCGCGCGTCGCGCTCGACGCAGATGAGCGTACCCTCACCTCCCAAACGCGCCGCGGTTTGAAGTGCTTTGCTTCCGCGGCCGCTGCAGATATCGGCGACGTTCTCACCCGGATGCGGATTCAAGACGTCAACCACAAGCGCGGACGACTCGCTTTGCGCCCACCACGCGCCGGCGTTTTGTGCCTCACCCGCGTGTACGAGCGCACCGTCGGAAACCAGCACCGCATCTTGCGCGAGCTGCGAGAGCGCGGCCTGCGCACCGCGCTGCGTGAACCACTGCGCAACTTCCTCGCGCGTCGTGCGCGCAGGGTTTACGGCGACGGCAGTCTGCGGCGGCGCGTTACACGCCTCTAAGATAGTTTCCACACGGTCGCCGAACAGGTCGCGCCACTGACGAACCAGCCACGTAGGGTAGGAAAACGCCGTTCCCAGATACTCGTCGGGATCGGTGAAGGCCTCGGCTTGCGGTACGGGCGGATCGTCGCGCAAAAATCCGCGCAGCACGGCGTTGACCAATCCCGCCGTGCCGCGGTGGCCGTACCGTTTCGCAAGGCCCACCCATTCGCTCACGACGGCGTGCTCGCTGCTGGATGCAAAGCGCAGTTCGTAGATCGCCAGACGCAAAATCTCCGCAATCGAGGGTGGCAAATCTTTTGCGCGCGCGCCCACGTACGGCTGCAGATACCAGTCCAGCGTACGGCGCATTTTAATCGAACCGAACGCGAGCATCGTTGCAAAGCCGCGATCGCGGGCATCGAGCTGCGCTTTGCCAAGACGGTAATCCAGCGCCTCCTGAGCGCCGCGCTCTTGCGGCGATCGCCCTTGCGGGGGAAAGACGTCCCGGACAACTTGGAGAGCGACGTCGCGTGCAGTCATCGCAGGAGCGCCGCGCCGGACATCGCGCGGCGGTTAGGCGGAACGATTTCAAGGACGTCCAGCGCACCTTGCCCGCACGCGATGACGAGCGCATCGTCGTGCACGCCGGCGATGCTTCCGGGCGTCGTGCCGGCAGGGTGCTGCCGCGCTTCGCGCGCGCGCAACACTTTAACGTGCTCGCCGCGAATGAAGGCGCGCGCTCCGGGCACGGGCGCAAGGGCGCGGATAAGATTCGCGATCTCGGCGGCGGGGCGCGTCCAGTCGATCTCCAGATCGTCCTTGCCGAGCGGCCGCGTCACGACCGGCTCCCCCTGTTGCGGCCGGTGCGGAATCTCGCCGCGCGACGCAAGGTCCAGCGCTTGCGCCAAAAGCCGTGCACCCAACTCCGCAAGGCGATCGTGCAGGTCGCCGTAGCGTTCAGCGGGCGCAACCGGCGTCTGTTCTTGCAGCACGATATCGCCGGTGTCCATTCCCGCATCCATCAGCATGATCGTCACGCCGGTTTGCGCATCGCCGTTCATCAGCGCCGTTTGGATCGGCGTCGCGCCGCGGTAGCGGGGCAATAAACTCGGGTGCACGTTGAGTGCGCCCAGGCGCGGCATCTCCAAGATAGCGTTCGGCAAAATTTTTCCATACGAAGCAAGAGCAAAGAGATCGTAGTGTTCGGTGGCTCGTTCGCTTGCAAACGTCTTGAGCGAGACCGGCTCGAACACCGCAAGGCCCAGTTCGAGCGCAGCAGCTTTAACGGGGGTCGGGCGCAATTTATGTCCCCGCCCTGCCGGCCGGTCGGGCTGCGTGACGACACCGGCAACCTGCGTCTTTTGCGCGAGCACTTTCAAGCTGGGAACGGCGAACGCGCTGGTTCCGAAAAAGAGCGTCTTAATGCGCTTGCGCCGCTTCCTGTTCGATCTCGTCGTCCTCTTCTTCTTCGTCCTTCACCGGTTCGCGGACGTTCTTGGCCTTGTCGATGTACAGCACGCCGTTGAGGTGATCGATCTCGTGCTGAAGCGCCTGCGCAAACAATCCGCGGCCCTCCAAGCGCACTTTTAGCCCGTCGCGGTCCAATCCCGTGACGACCACATGATCGTAGCGCGTAATATCACCGACGAACCCCGGAACAGACAGGCAGCCCTCCACCATCTCGGTCTCTTCATCGGCCGCCTCGATCTTCGGATTGATGACGACGTACTGACCGCCGAGCGGATGATCGTCGTCCTTACCGACATCCATCACAAAGAGCCGCTTGGAAACGTCCACTTGCGGCGCGGCCAGGCCAACGCCCGGCGCAGCATACATGGTCTCGAACATGTCGTCGATCAGCTGCTGAAACAACGGATCGGCGATCTCTTTGGGATTGACTTTCTTCGCGACTTTGCGCAACGTCGGATGGCCATCGGCCACGATTCGCCGGATATAAGGCATGACGCCCCTATTTTACCCGCCCCCCTCCATTGTCATCCTAAGGTATCTTCGTCATCCTGAGGTATCGAAGGACTACGATTCTCGGAATCGGACTGAGCCTGTCGAAGGGCGCACCAAACCCAACAACTCCGCTTCCCGTTCTCGCGAAAGCCCCGCCTGCAGCGATGCTACTCCTTTGTTCGCCGCGCGCGCCCAGTTCAGCACGTCGCGCGCCGTTTCGTAGATGGACCGCGTCCGCAGGCCCTGGCCGCGGGCGCGGCGGTTCGAGGCGTTGGTCATCGGCTCGAACGCCTTCGCACGCGGAAGCCACAGCGGCAAATCCGACCACGGCTCCACGCCGAGCTCGAGCAAAACATCCTCACTCACGTAGCGCGGTTGCGCAACCGACCCGCTCGCCCGCGAAGCGCCCTCGAACAGATCGCCGAACGTCATCGAGCCCGGATCCGTCACGACATTATACACGCCCCCCGCACCGCTCTGCACAAGCCGGACTGCAAACTGCGCGAGATCGCGCGCATCGATGTATTGAAGCGTGCGCTGGGGCCCGTCCGGTGCAATCATCGGACCGCCCGCGGCGACGCGCAACGGCCAGTACGTGAAGCGGTCCGTTGGATCGTACGGCCCCGCAACCAAACCCGGACGAAGCACAATGGCGCGCCCGCGGAACGTGCTGATCACCACCTGCTCGCACAGCGCCTTGAAGGCGCCATATGTTTGCGGTACCATCACCCGCCAATCGGCGCCCGCGGGTACCGCATCCACCGGCACGTCTTCGTCGAGCACCGTTGCGCGCTCCGCATCGACGACGGAGATGCTCGAAATAAATGTGAACGAGCCCGTACGCCCCGCAAAATATTTAGCCGCAATCTGCGCTTCGGACGGGACGTACGCGCACGTGTCGATCACCGCATGCCACGTGCGGTCCCCAAGCCGGTGCAGGTCGCTGACACGATCCCCGTACACATGATCGCAATCCGCCAACTCCGGCGCTTGCGTCTGCCCGCGATGAAACAACGTGACGCTCGCACCCGCGCTCACCGCCGCCTGCGCGATATGCCGCCCAACAAACTTAGTCCCGCCAATAATAAGAAGGTTCACTCAGTTGTCATCCTGAGCCGCCTCGTCATCCTGAGCCGCACACTTTGTCATCCTGAGCCGCACACTTTGTCATCCTGAGCCGCACACTTTGTCATCCTGAGCCTGTCGAAGGACCCCGAGGAAACCGAGGGGCTCACAAAATATAGCTGCTAAGGTCCGCGTTCGTAACCACATCCTGCAGCTTCTCCCGCACGTACGCGGCATCAACAACAACCGCGCCGTTCTCCTCCGGCGCCGCGTAGCTCACATCGTCCAGCAACCGTTCAAGCACGGTATGCAGCCGCCGCGCGCCGATGTTCTCGCTCTGCTCGTTGACCTGCATGGCAAACTGCGCGATCTGCGCGATGCCGTCGGGCGCGAACTCCAGACTCACGCCCTCGGTCGCCAGCAGCGCTTTGTATTGCTCCGTCAATGCATTCTTGGGTTGCGTCAAAATCGTTTTGAAATCTTCAGCCGTGAGCGAATCCAGCTCGACGCGAATCGGAAACCGCCCTTGCAGCTCGGGAATCAAATCCGAGGGCTTGCTCATATGAAAAGCCCCCGCCGCGATAAACAGAATGTGGTCCGTCTTGATCGCCCCGTGCTTGGTATTGACCGTACTGCCCTCGA
This sequence comes from Vulcanimicrobiota bacterium, assembly GCA_963702335.1. Lineage (GTDB taxonomy): Bacteria > Vulcanimicrobiota > Vulcanimicrobiia > Vulcanimicrobiales > Vulcanimicrobiaceae > DASSRQ01. Next base: position 45,343 of record CAVPCC010000005.1, read on the forward strand.
CGATCGGCAGAATGTCGCGCTGCACGCCCTCGCGTGAAACATCCGGGCCGCGCGAACCTTCGCGGCCGCCCGCGACCTTGTCGATCTCGTCGATGAAGATAATGCCGTTCTCACCGGCACGCCGCAGCGCTTCGCGTTTAACGGCGTCCATGTCGATGAGTTTTGCCGCTTCTTCCTGCTCAAAGATCCGCCGCGCCTCTTGCACGGTCACCCGTTTGCGCACGCGTTTCTTCGGCAGTATGCCGCCGAGCATCTCGCCGATGTCGCCGCCGCCTCCCTGATCGAATCCGCCGCCGATGACGCCGATGGGCATGCTCTGCGCTTCTTCAACCTCGATCTCCACCAGGCGCACGTCATAGAAGCCGCGCTCGACGTCGGAACGCGCTTGGTCGCGCACGCTCGCCGCATTCGGATTGGGCGGTGGCGCAGGCGTGGGCGCCGGCTGCGGCTGCGCCTGATTGAACGAATTGCCGAAGATCGATCCCAACGTGGCCGCGAAAGCGTTAGGTTGTCCGGGCGGGGACGGCGGACGCGTCTCGGGATGCAGCAGATCGATCACGCGATCCACGGCCATGCGCGCTGCGAGGTCCTTGACCTCCTCGCGCCGCTCGTCCATCACGATGCGCACCGCATGTTCCACCAAGTCGCGCACCATCGATTCAACGTCGCGACCGACGTACCCAACCTCGGTGTATTTCGTCGCCTCGACTTTTACGAATGGCGCACCCGCCAGCGCCGCTAAGCGCCGCGCGATCTCGGTTTTGCCGACGCCCGTCGGCCCAATCATCAAAATGTTCTTCGGAATGATCTCGCCGCGCATCTCGCCGGCGATCTGTTCCCGGCGATAGCGGTTGCGCATGGCAATAGCAACGGCGCGCTTAGCTTTGCTTTGGCCGACGATGTACTTGTCCAATTCCGCGGCGATGGCACGCGGGGTGAGCTGGCATCGTCACAGCACTTCCACCACGACTTGGCTGTTGGTATAGATGCAAATCTCCGATGCGATCTCCAAACCGCGGCGCACGATCTCCTCGGCGTTCAAATCCGTGTTGCGAAGCAGGGCCGCAGCAGCCGCTTGCGCGTACGCGCCGCCGCTGCCGATGGCCGCGAGCCCTTCGTCCGGCTCGATCACGTCGCCGTTGCCGCTGAGCACCAGCAAGTGTTCGCTGTTGCCGACAATGAGCAGCGCTTCCAACCGGCGCAGTGCGCGATCCTGTCGCCATTCCTTGGCCAGCTCCACGGCTGCGCGCGTGATGTCTTTGTACTCGTTGAACTTGCCCTCGAATTTTTCGAGCAGCGTAATGCCGTCGGCGGCGGACCCGGCAAAGCCGGCAAGCACCTTGCCGTTTGCAATGCGCCGCACTTTGCGCGCACCGTGTTTCATGACGATTTTATCGAACGTCACTTGCCCGTCGCCCGCGATGGCCAGTTGTCCGCCGCGCAGCACGGCTAAGATGGTGGTGGATCGTATTCTCATCGGCCTTCTCTACCCACAGGGGCCGTCCCGAGTTGCACGAAACGCCGTCACGTTCCTAGATAATGGGGCGTTTGGACGCCTTGAGGAGGGTTACGAGTTTGCTCAAAGTCATCGCCGCGACCGTCTTACTCGCGCAGGCCGCAATGCCGCCGATGGGCCCGGTATCGCTGCCGGCCGCAACGCAGAACGAAGGAATCACGGTGAGCGGTACGGCATCCGCCTCGGCAAACGCCACCTCCGCGCAGATTACCATGCATGTTTCCACGACGTCGGGTAGCGGTTCGCTCACGCGAGCAGCACTTCAGCCGATCGCCGATGCGCTTCTTAGCGCGGGCGTGCAGCGCGGCGATATCATCATGCCGCCCTATCTGGATACGCCCGCGCGCGTGACGTCTGCCGAGATTGGCGCAACCGTCCACAACCCGACGCTTCTGGAATTCGAACGCGGCGTTGCCGCGGTTGGAACGGCCATCGGCAGCAGTTCCAACTTGCGGATAGACAACGCCACGGTCGTCTTGAGTTATGCGGATTGCGCCGCGCTCATTCAACAAGCACAGCGCATCGCTCTCTCGCGCTCACGTGCCGATGCGCAAAGTATTGCCGCGCAAATCGGCTCCGCCGTAGGGGCGGTCCTTGCGGTCGACGCGCGAAGCGCGGGCGGCTACGACGGCCAATGCGGCACCACGTACAACGTTGGGCCGTACAGCGGCTCACCCATGCCGATGACGGATTACTTACGCGTCAAAGTCTATAGTAACGTGACGGTGCGCTATGCTATCAAACGCGGTTAAGCCGTTCCGCGCGGCTTTGTTTGCTCTCGCCGCGACGGCCCTGCTGGGTGTCGAACGCGAGCCGCTGCCCGATTGGGTAACATCCGGTAACCTGCCGCGCGGTGTGACCGTCATCGGTTCGGCGAATGTAAGCGCACCCGCAACGGGCGTTATCCTCACGCTCGGCGTGACGGCGCGCGATCACGTAACGCCAATCGGGATCTCCGACGTCACGCCGCTGGTCGATGCGCTGGTGCAGGCGGGCGTGCCGCGCGCCGGCATCGCGCTGCCATCCTGGGTTAGCGATACAAGCAAGGTGCGTCTCGTACCGGTGACCGTTACGGTGGAGCATCCCTCGCTTGCCGCAGTGAACGGCGGCATTACAATTCTCACGCGGTTTCTCGTTCGCACGCCGTCGTTGTGGGTTGAAACGGCGCAGGCAACGGTTCGAACAGACGCCTGCACTGCGATCCGCGCACAAGCCCAGCAGGCCGCTGTCGACCAAGCCCTGGCAAATGCGCAGCGGTTGGCGCAGTATGCAAGCCTCGCACTAGGGCCGGCGCAGGCCATCGACGGCCGCGCCGCCGCCGCCGACCAGAACATCTGCAGCGCCGTCTACGCCATTGAATACCCGCACATGATTCTCTCGCCCAGCGAGTACCTAAGCATTCGCATCGCGAGCCGGGTTGCGATGCGCTTTGACCTCCTTCCCCCGACTCAAGACTAAGGAGCGTTCAGGACCACCCTCGCCCGGTGGCGAAGGGTAGCGGATGCTCCTGTCCGTTATCCTGGCGTCCATTACGTTGTTCACACCTACGCCTGTGCCGACGCCGCTCAAGGTTATCGTGACGGTGCGCTCCGGGCCGCTCTGCACGGCGCTGCACCGCGTCATTCTGCCGTTCGTTAAGACCGAGAAGCAGAATAACGAGAGCTTCGTGACGATGGACAAAGAGTCGGGAAATATCACCAGTGGTACCGCCCGCCCGGCGATGTGTCGCAAGACCCGAACGGGCAGGCCGAATATAACGGCGCGCAAGCCATCTCGGCCGCGAAGATCGATCGCGCCGCCGCGCAGATGTACGACGACATTACCGCGGTGGAGAAAGCCCTAGCGCAATCCGAGCGTGAAACTCCCCCGGTAAGGATCCTCGCCTCGACGACCTGCGCGAACGGGCGCGCCGCATCATCGAATTACAGCGCGCCGTTGCAGATCGTTACGACGAGCAGGCCGGACGGTATCTGGATTCACTCGGCGGAACGGTACCGATGGCAACCGCGCAATCCAAGGGCGATCCCGCGCTGCAAAGCGCGTTCACCCTTCCGCAGTTGCAAGCCGATCCGCTGACGGCGCAAGTTCCTTCGCTTGCGCAGCCGTTTGCAACGCCCGGACCCAACTCAGCGTACGGCGCGCAGAACATTCCGGGGACCGATACCTCGGGCGAAATCGTCAAGCAGATGATGACCGAAGAATATGCGTTCGTCCGTCCGGCTCTGAACGCCGTCAAAACCTGCGACCAATAAAAATAAAAAACGGGAGCGGCGAGCCGCTCCCGTTTTCGTTCCTGCGCTTTTGCGCTAGTAGGTGAAGGGTCCCGACGCTGCGGAGATCGTGATGTCGTCTTGGCCGGCACCACCGACGATGGCCGGTGCCTGCGCCTTGCTTGCCGGATACGATGCCTCGTACAACGGATAATCCATCGCGAAGAACTGCACCGAATAGTTGTCGCCCGTGCAGATGGTGTGGCTTGGCGTGAGCGAGCTGGCTCCGTTTTGCGTCGTATTCGGCCCGTCATTGTCGGGCAACGAGTATGACGTCGTCCCCGGCTTCACGACGATCGTGTAATAATCCGGGGCGAATTGCGATGCGCCGAGTACGCCCTGGCAGCTTCCCGCAGCTCCGCCGAGGTCCACAATCTCGATGTAGCCCTCCGTTGCGCCGGCCGGCAGCGTCACACCGCTGAACGAACCGCCGCCGTTGCCGTCTTCGGTCATCGCCGGTGCGGTGACCGCCGGAAGCATCGCCGTGCTTGTAATACTCGCCGAGGCACTGACGGTGGCCGTTGTCGATGGTCCCGTCGGAATCACGACGTTCATCGTGTAGGACCCGGCGTAGTTTGCCGCGCTCAACCCGGTGAAGTCGAAGATCGTAATGCCTTGATTCCAACCCAGTAAGCCCGCGCCGAGGTTATGCAACCCGTCGCGCGTGCCCATACCGTTGCTGCTGTCGTCGAATGCCGGCGGGCCGCCCCACGGTACGAACTGCGTGCCGGACGAAAAGATCGGCTCCGAATACGGGACGTAGGAGTACGCCGTGCCGTTGATCGTATTGTTGGCCGGCTGCAATCCCATACCGAAAACGCCGCCGCTCACCCCGAATGTCGTCACGTTCGGCGCTTCGCCCGGGTCGCAACCCGGACCACCGCTGAACGCGCACGGGGGCGCGCCCGGATGCAGCGTTTGAGGCGTGCCCGTCAATGCATTTCCGCCGATTTCGGTATTGCTCGGTCCGGTCGAAAACGCCGTTGAATACCCGTCGGGGCCGCCGGGCGAACCCGGTGTTTGACCGCTCAGGGAAAACGGCAGCGTTATCGAGGGGCTGTCAACGAGATCCGCGGAGTCGCCGTTGGGCTGGCGCAACGTCGAAACCACGTTGAGTCCTTGCGTTCCGGCGACGTTCGCCGTGCCGACGGCGAACTGCAGTTTACTGTAACTCGGCGATCCGTTGTTTACGCTGTTGAGCGTCGGCGGCGCGGAGTTGGCTTGGCTGCACGCGGCGAGCAAAATGCACGCAGCCGCAGGCCCAAGTATCGATTTGAGCCTCTTCAAAATCTCCTCCTCCGCTATATTTTCGTGGTCAGATAGAACTGGATGGTGGTTCCCGTACCGTACGGGACCTGGAAAGCGCCCTGCGGATTCGTCAGCGAGAGCTTATCCCGCGCGCCCGCAAGGTAGAGCGGATTATTCGGGCTCGGATAGGCGCCCGGGAGCAAACCGCTCTGCGGACCGCCGACGCCCGTGGCAACAGACTTGATACTGCTGATTGGGAAACCACAGTCCATAATGGTTGTTGAAGATATTCGCAACGTACATGCCGAGCGTAAACGGCGTGTGATGCGGCGAGTATTCCAAACTCAGGTCGAGGTAGCCGTGCGGCTTGGTGAGCGCGTTACCCGGAAGGGCGGGCTCGTTGTAACCGCGCGATGCCGCGATGTTCGGATGCAAATAGCTGCCCGGATTCGCCGGGTCAACGTAGTAGCCGGCATTATAGGCGTTTCCTGGACCGTTCGGACCGCCGAGCGGCGTTGCCGCACCGAAGTTCGTTTCCGGTACCCAGATATATCCGCCGTTCACGCCTGCATACGTCTGACTGCCGACGCCGACCGGGAAGCCGCCGTCGAACGCAAAGATCGGGTTGATCTTCCATCCGCTGGCCGTCTTATACGAGAGCCCTAGGCGTCCTTGGAACGGAGGAAGGAACGCGCTGCGATACAGCTGGTTCGCGTTGAACTCATACGCGTTCAAAATCGGAAGCGGGTCGTTTGCGTAATTGCCGAGATCGACCGGCGGCGCCGAACCAAACTCGCTGATGTAGTTCATGGTCAGGAAGCCGCCAAGCCCTGTGGGCCGGTCGGGCGCCGTCAACATAAACTCCAGACCCGCCGTCTTTTCAACGCCGTTCGCGTCGGTTTGGAAGACCGCGGCCGAGGTTTGGCCGGTAATCGGGTTCGGCGGTCCGTTCGCGATGAGCGTGTTCTCTTCAACGTTGTAACCCCGGCGCGCAAAGCCGGTGAGTTTCACGCCGAAACCGTTGAGCATTCCGCGGTTGAATCGGTGCGACCACGCGAGGTCCCAGTTGTTGTACGTGGGCGGCCCATCACCGCCAAGGTCGGGCGCATCCAGGAACTGGTCGCCTTCCCAATAGAGCGACTGCGCGTAGTTGGAGCAGTTCCATTGATGCCCCAGGACGCCCGCGTTCGCCGGGAAGTTCGCGTTCGTGCCGCTTCCGCAGCCCGGACCGAACGGTGCCAGCAACGGCGCGCCGGTCGCGCCATAAATTGCTTGCCCCGCTGCGCTATCTTTCGAGGGCATCATGCCCATAAACGAGGGAACGTTCGAGAGATTGAACGGCGTGCCGGCGGTCTGTGCGAAGAAGAAATTCACCGAGCGCCCGTACGAGAAGCGGAACGCATCGTTGACGTCGGGACGGAACGAGGCCGCAAAGCGCGGCTCCAGGAAGGCTCGGGTTCAGGAAGTTGCTGCCAAGTTTCGTTGACGGCGTAACGTCGGATGGATTGGCACGGGCGTCGGCCACCGTCGGACCGCCGTAGGGATTGTAGCCCCAGTCGAGCTTGTCGCTATCCATGCGCAGACCGTAGTCCAGGTTCAAGCGCGGATTGACCGCCCACTGATCGCGGATGCCGATGCCGGACTCGTGGAAGATCGTGTGATTGTAGTCAAGACCTTCGGTTGGAATCCGCGGCAGCGTACCGTGCCAGAGGTTGTGCTGAATCATGTAATCGTACACGTAGCAGCCGTACGGATCCGGCGCGCCGCCCGCGCCGATGCACGGATTCGTCGTTTGATTAACGGGCTGGCCCGGATTTACCGGCAGATACCAATCGTCGATTGACGGTTCGTTCGGCCCGAGACCGGCACCGACCAAACTGTCGTTGATGCCCTGCTGAATGTAACCCTGAGTGAGCATGGCAAACCACGGCGACTGCTGATTCCAGCGCGGAAGATCGTCTTCGTAGCGCAGTGCCAGCGTGGTCGTATGGTTGGAACCGAACTGATGCGTCAGGTCCATTTCACTAAAGATACGCTGACCGCCGACTTCGGCCAGGCCCGGCTGCGAACTGCCTTCGGTGTAGTTCGTGTTGCCGGTCTGCTGGTAGAAGTTCGCCCAGTTCAGGTTCATGAACGTCGACGAGTTGATATTCCAGGTGTAGCCGAGTTTATTGAATGCGAGCGGCTGCCATTGCGTTTCTTCGGCCGAGGTCGGCTTCGAATTCGTCGCAGGCACGCCGGGAAGCAGATAGACTTCCTGATCGTATTGCGAGAGCCCGCCGGGGAACAAGAAGTCCCACGACGAGTATGAGAGCGGGTTGTACGGATAATACGACGCGTTTGCTAGGCCGCCGTAATTGCCCCATGCGTCGGTTTCCGAGCTGCGGAACAGCCACTGCAGCGACATGTTGTTGTTGTGGCCGAAGCGGAACGCGAAGTTGTTCTGAATGTCGTCGTGCTTGACGTCACTGGTGCCGTAGTATTGGCCGATCGTTGCCGCGTCAACGCCGAATGGCGAGTAGGCGGGCACGCTGCGCGAACCGTCGTAGGACATGAAGTCCGAGAAGCGGTTGTTCGGCGTGGACCAGGAGTAGTTCAAGACTTAATTGGTGGTTATAGTACGGCTCGTCCACCAAGGCGCTAAAGCCGCCGGTGGCCGGATACGTGCCGCGCGGCGGAACGATGTTGATGACGCCGGCGCCGATGTTGCCCTGCGTGGCATCGCCCGAGCCCGAGACCACTTGCAACTCACCGCCGGAACCGCCGGTGAGGTTGGCCAAGTAGCCGCTGCTGCCGTTGCCGTCGAAGAACGGCACCGTGAAATTCACGCCGTCATATTGGTAACCCAGACTCGGTGTTAAGCGAACCGCGAACCGAAATGGCACCCTGAGCGTCCAGCATGGCGCCCGGCGCTGCAAGGATCAGGTTCTGTTCGTTTTGAGAGTTCGGATTGCCGAGCGCTTGCGTAATGCGGGCACCGCTGATCGTGGTGGTGTCCTGCGTTTGGTTCGGCTGGAACGCACCCGCCGAAGAACTGCGAACGTTCGCAATCGTCTTCATCGCGCGCGTGAGATGAATGACGCCGACGCTATCGGTTTCGTCGCCGAAGACCGCAACGCCCGGGATGCTTGCCGAGCTGTAGCCCTCTTTGGTGATGTTGACCGCATACGTGTCGGGCGGCATGCCTAAGAGTGAGAAATGCCCGGCCGCGTCGGTCGATGCGTGGAAGTTACCGGACGGCGAGGTTGCCGTGACCGAAACATTCGCGATCGGCGCGTTTGTTGCCGCATCGAGCACCGTTCCCAAAAGGTTACCCTGAATGCCGCCGGCTGCTAAAGCAGGGGCGCACATATACAACAGGAGCGAGAAGACGGCGACGATGGAGAGAATGGTGCGCGTCGCTTTGGACAACGCACGAACGCCTAAAAGACCCATGAACCTGCCTCCACTGCGCATGAGTAAGAACGATCCTGCGGTCCCGGTGCGCCTCGCGTCTCTTTCCTATGTTTCCAAACGCGAAGCGGCGGCGGTTCTGCCGGACGTCAAAAAATCTGTTTTTCTGTGGTCTGCTTCGTTCCTGCGCCTAAATGGGCCTAACTTGCGGCTACGTAGGATTATTGGTTGGTGGCCGTCCCGCGTAAATTGACCTGAGTCGACCAAAACTGGAGGTTGGCGTTCAAGTTGTGGTTTTGCTCAAAGTATTTCGCGGCTTGGGCCAGCTTCGACTGACCCTGCCGGCCGGCCAAGTCGGCGGCTTTTAACAGGTACACGTTTGCGTCTTGCGCCTGATCCTGGTTGCCGGTGAGGTTGGCGTTCTGAGCCAGCGCCACGCCGGCGACGTAATAGGCCAGAGCGTAGGTGGGATCGGCGGCAATCGCCTTGTCCGCGTCGGCCTTGGCCGCTAGATTGTTCGGTACGGCGAGCGAGGCGTACGCGATGGCCGCCTTCGTATATTCCAGGGAACCCGCCCATGACGGATCGGCCGCCGCAGCGCGCTCGTACATCTTTATGGCGCCGTCCAGGTCGCCGCGGTTCTGTAGCGCGATCCCCTGCACGTCGAAGCTGTACGCCGCTGCCTTTTGTCCCGACGCCGGATCGAGCGTGGCCATCTCGGCGGTGAGCTGCGCAACCTGTGCATTGTCGCCCTTGGCAGCCGCCAGCGTTAAGAGGCCCTGGTCGATCAACGCCCGCGTGTGCTTGTCGGCGGGCGGATTAGCGGCCGCGCCGAGCGACCTCGCCTTCTGCAGCGATGCCAGGGCCCCGGTATCGTCGCCGTTCGCGTGCTGAGCAACGCCCAGCGCGTAGTACGCCGTGTAATCGCCCCCGAGCGCAACCGCTTTGTTGGCCTCAGCCAGAGCGGTCTTGGGATCGCTACTCGTTTTGGCGAGCGAATCTTGCCCGTAGGCCTGCATGGCGACCGTTTGATACTGGTCTGGTATCGTGCCCGCGCGATCGAATGCCTGCGCCGCACCCGCGACGTCGTTCGTGAACGCATCGGCGACGCCGAGCTGCGCCTGCACGAGGGTATCGTCCGGATTCTGCCGCAGCGCTGCGGTGGCCGCGCTCTTCGCATCGGCCCAGCGGCTCTGGTGCAGCAACGAGTCGATGGCTCCCGCCTGGCGGCTCACGGCGCTCCCGGCGAAGGCGATGGTGAAATCGTAGAAGTCGCGCACGGCTTTGCCGTCGCGCCGGGCCGGCGCATACGTCGAGTGCTTGGCGATGTCCATGGCCGCCGCGTTGTCGCCCGCGTTGGTGGAGCGGACGACCCGAACGACCTTGAACGTCCCGTCGGGGTTGACCAGAACCTGAACGGTGACCGTCCCCGCCCCTTTGGGTTCGACGGCACCGGCGGCGTGAGTGATAACTTTGGGCGGCGTATAAAGAGCTGGCATCATTCTACCTTTCGCTACAAACTTGCCGCGGCACCTACGGCCTTTTCTTGTTCCGCGAAAGCGGCGAGCGCGCTCAACGCCCGGCGCGCCATCGTCCGGCGGCGCTCTTTCTTATCGCGGATCGTTTGCTCAAGCGGGGGAAACGGCGCCCACGTGACGTTCGCGGGCTGAAAATCCGGCGACTCCGTATTTTGCAGGTGCGCGACCACCGCGCCCAGGGCCGATTCGCGTGGAAACGCAACCGGCGGCAATCGTTGCAACTCGCGCGCAGCGTGGATGCCCGTCATTGCGCCGCAGGCCGCCGCTTCAACGTAGCCTTCCGCGCCGGTGATCTGTCCGGCAAAAAAGATCCGCTCGTTGCCGCGCAAGCGTAGCCGATCGTCGAGCAAGCGCGGCGAATCGATGAACGTGTTGCGATGCATCACTCCCAGGCGCAACCACTCGGCGTTGTGCAGGCCGGGCAATTTTCCGAACGCTTCTTTTTGCGCGGGCCAGGTGAGGCGCGTTTGGAAACCCACGAGATTGAATGCGGTGCCCTCCATATTCTCTTTGCGCAGTTGCACGACCGCGTAGGGCGTTATTCCGGTGACCGGATGGCGCAACCCGACGGGTTTGAGCGGACCGAAACGCAGCGTCTCCTCGCCGCGGTCGGCCATTTCTTCGATGGGCAGACACCCCTCGAAGTAGCGCGTGTCGCCGGTTTCGAACTCCTTCGGCTGGTGACGCGGCAACGTTCGCAGGTCGTGCACGAGCTGCGCGTACTGCGCTTTGTCGAGCGGGATGTTGAGGTAGTCGTCGCCGTCGCCTTTTTCATAACGCGACTTGCGGTACAGCAGGGTTTCATCGATGGAATCCGCTGCAACGATGGGCGATGCGGCGTCGAAGTAGTGCAATCGCCCCGAAGGAAGCAGCGAATCGATGCTTTCCAGGAGGGCGTCGCTGGGAAGCGGACCACAGGCGATGATTACCGTGCCGCCGCTAGGAATTTCGCGCAGTTCTTCGCGGTGTAGGGTAATGAGCGGCTGGAATTCGATGCGCTGTTGGACGGCTTGGGCGAAGCGCTCGCGATCGACCGCCAGCGCGCCGCCCGCAGGAACCGCCGCCTCGCGCGCGGCGCCGACTATCACAGACTCCAGCAACGCGAGTTCTTCTTTGAGCAAACCGACAGCGTTTTCCAGCGCCGCGCCCCGCAGCGAGTTACTGCACACGAGTTCTGCCAAGTCGCCCGTCTTATGCGCAGGTCCGCTCTTTTGCGGCCGCATCTCGTACAAGTCCACCGGCACGCCGCGCCGCGCTGCCTGCCACGCGGCCTCGCAGCCGGCAAGTCCACCGCCGATGACGGTTAGCCGGCTCACACTTCGACCGGTTCGCGCTCTTCGTTCTCGGCGGACGACGCGCTGATGCTGCTCACGTCGTGCTCTTTATCGGCGCTGCACTCTAAGGTGGTCGTTCCGCCGCGCCGCGTCTTTGCGACGACGTACGAACCGCACACCGGGCACGGCTGCGGCACGACGCGATCCCACGAAACGAAGTCGCACTTGGGGTAGTTCGCACAACCGTAAAAGATGCGGCCTTTGCGCGACTTGCGCTCCACCACCATGCCGCCGTCTTTGGGACACTTAGCGCCGGTGTCTTTGAGAATCGGACGCGTGGTTTTGCATTCCGGATAGCCGGTGCACGAGATGAACCGCCCGAAGCGCCCGGTCTTGATGACCATCGGTTTGCCGCAGTTTGGGCAAATCTCGTCGGTGGGCTCGTCTTTGATCTCAAGCCGCGGGAGCTTTTCTCGGCTTCTTCCAACTCGGCGGCAAATGGCGTGTAGAAACGCTGCAGCAGTTCGACCCAATCCTCGCCACCGACGGCAACCTTGTCCAGGCCGCCCTCCATCTGCGCGGTGAACTTCAGATCGACGATGTCGGGGAAGTGCTCGGCGAGCAGATCGTTTACCGCGATTCCGATGTCGGTGGGCGCGAAGCGGCGTTCCACCTGCACCACATACCCGCGCGCCTGAATGGTTTCCACGATCGTGCTGTAGGTTGACGGCCTGCCGATGCGGTTTTCTTCGAGCGCCTTGACCAGCGTGGCTTCGGTATAGCGTGGCGGCGGCTCGGTGAAGTGCTGTTTGGGCTCGAGCGCTTGCAAGTCGAGCTTCTCGCCCTGTTCCAAACGGGGCAAACGGATTTTGCCTTCCTTCGTGTCGGCAGCGCCCGCGTCGTCGTCGCGGCCTTCTTCGTAGATCTTGGTGTAGCCGGCGAACTTAGCACGCTGCCCGTTGCGCGGAACGTGTACTCGGCAGCGCAGATGTCCACAGTCGTCTGATCGAACACCGCGGCCGACATCTGCGAGGCCACGAAGCGGTTCCAGATCAGCGTATAGACGCGCAGCTCGTCGCGCTTAAGCACGGCCGACATTTTTTCCGGCGTATTCTGCACCGAGGTGGGGCGGATGGCTTCGTGCGCGTCCTGCGCGCCCTCGCGCACCTTGTGCTCGCGCCCGCCGTGAAAGGCCTCGCCGTACGTCTGCACGATATACTCGCGGGCCGCATCGCGGGCCGTATCGAGATACGCGTGGAGTCGGTACGCATATAGGTGATAAGGCCGACGGTGCCTTGCGAGCCCAGATCGACGCCTTCGTACAGCGCCTGAGCAATCTGCATCGTGCGGCGCACCCGCAACTTGAGCTTGCGCGAGGCCTCTTGCTGCAGCGTCGAGGTGGTGAACGGTGCGGCGGCATTTCGGCGCACTTCCCGCTGTTTAATAGAAGAAACAACGTACGCGGCGCCGTCGAGGTCTTTGAGAACCTGCGCCGCGCCGGCCTCATTGACGATGGCGACCTTCTCACCGCGGTGCAGCAGCAGGTCGGCCGGAAACGCCAGTTGCTGTTGGGCGCCGCTTGCGAGTGTTGCCGTGACCGACCAGTACTCGCGCCGGTCGAATGCGTTGATCTCGCGCTCGCGGTCCACGATCAGGCGGACTGCCACGGACTGCACGCGTCCGGCGGAAAGACCGCCGCGCACCTTGGCCCAGAGCAGCGGCGAAATCTTGTAACCAACCAGACGGTCCAGAATGCGGCGCGCTTGCTGGGCGTTCACGCGATCGATGTCGATGGCGTGCGGCGACTTGATGGCGGCGAGCGCGGCTTCTTTGGTGATCTCGTGCAGTTCGATCCGCTTGGGCTCTTGGAGTTTGAGCAATTCCGCCAAATGCCAGGCGATGGCTTCGCCTTCGCGATCGGGGTCGGTGGCGAGGTAAACGTCGCTTGCGCCCTTTACCGCGGATTTGAGATCCTTGATAATATCGCCCTTGCCCTTGATCGTCAGATACTTCGGAACGAACCCGTGATCGACGTCGACGCCCAGGGTGCTTTTGGGCAAATCGCGCACGTGGCCGACCGATGCTTTGACGTTAAAGCGCGCCGGGAGAAACTTTTTTATCGTTCGGGCCTTGGTCGGCGACTCGACGATGATCAGGGGTTTTTTCACGGGCTTCAGTATAACGCTCCGGTCAAGCCCCCGGAAATTTCCCCAGATTTGCAATTCTCGCTGAAATTAACTAAGATGCACACAAAGCGCTAAATTGCGCTATCCAACATCTCAAGTTCGTCCCTCGGGGACGATGGGAGGAAGAATGGATTCCGACATGATGCAAAACGGCGGAATGATGGGCGAAGAAAAGCCCGCACGCCGTGGCGGACGCAAAAAGGGCGGCCGTAAAAAGTCAACGGCGCGTAAAGCGGCCGGCGGACGTAAAAAGGCAACCGGCGGACGCAAAAAGGCGGCCGGCGGACGCAGAAAAGCTGCGGGCGCGCGTAAGAAAACGGGCGGACGCAAGAAGGCCGGCGGACGTAAGAAAGCCGCGGGCGGACGCAAGAAGAGCTGCGGGCGGACGTAAGAAAACAGCCGGACGCAAAAAGGCCGGCGGCCGAAAAGAAGCTGCGGGCGGACGTAAGAAGGCCGCGGGCGGCCGTAAGAAAGCTGCGGGCGGCACGCGTAAGAAAGCCGGCGGACGCAAAAAAGGCGGACGTCGCAAAAAGAAGTAGCCCACGTCCTTAGGAGTATCAACGGCCCGTCAAATTGACGGGCCGTTTTTTATTAGATGTAACCGCGCCTTAAGGCAAGGACCGCCGCTTGCGTTCGATCGGAGGCGGCAAGCTTTTCAAGAACGTCCCGAACGTGCCCCTTGACCGTACCGAGGCCGATGTTCAGCCGCAGCGCAACTTCACCGTTGCCCAAGCCCTCGGCAATCAACCGCAGCACCTCCGTTTCGCGCGGCGTAAGCGGCGAGTTTGACGCTCTTGCCGGCTCACCGCCGGAGAAGCGCGCGATGACGAAGTGCGCGATGAGCGGATCGAAGTATGCCCCGCCCTCCGCGGCGATCTGCACGGCGGCGGCAACGCGTTCGGGTCGGCGGTTTTTAGGCAATAGGCATCTGCACCGGCCGCAAGCGCAGCAAGAACCTCGTTTTCCATGTCATTCATGGTGACGATCACGACGCGGGTTGAGGGCAGCTCGCGCCGGACCGCGTGCGTTAGGGCGATACCGTCAAGCCCCGGCAAACCGATGTCGACCACGGCAACATCCGGTCGCTCGCGCCGGATCATCTCTAAACCGGCGATACCGTCCGATGCCTCACCGGCAATGTCGAACCGTTCCGAAAGCGTGGTGGCCAGTCCCCTGCGCGTAAGCGCGTGATCCTCGACGATGACCACCCGCACGCGTTCAGTCATGCGCTTCTTCGGCGATCGGCAGCGTTAAGGTGAAGATGCTTCCGTTCGGCTCGCGAGGCGCATAGGAAACCGAACCGCCAAGTTTTTCTGCAATCAGACGGACGATGTAAAGACCTAGGCCCGTCCCGCTGCCCGGCGCCCGGGCATCGCCGCTGAAACGCTGAAACAGGTGGGCGCGCTGCATAGCGTCGATCCCATACCCGTCATCCTGGACGGCAATCGTTGCAAGCCTGTTCTCCACCCTCACCCCTAAACGAATTTCGCCCTTCTGCGGACTCGCCTCGATCGCATTAGCGACCAGATTTGCAATAGCCCGGCGCACTTCGTGGGAATCCCCGCGGACGGCTCCCTCATTGCCGCTGTCCACCGAAAGCTTCACGTTCTTAACGGCAGCAATGGGTGCCAGTTCTTGAGCAACGCGGGAGACCGCATCCGCAAGATTCACGCGCTCGCGAAGCGGGGAGCTCTCGCCCGACTCGAACCGGGCAACCAAAAGCAGTGTATCTACGAGGCGACGCAGATCGGCATTACTTGCGAGCGTTGTATGCAGAATCTGGCGGTAGCGCTCGGGCAGGTCGCCGTAGGCGCCCGAAAGCGCCTGCTGCATGGTTACGTTGGCAGCGGTGAGCGGCGTACGCAAATCGTGTGCTAAAGCATAGACGATATCCCGTATGATGCGGTTGCGATCTTCGAGCGCGTTTTTTTGAGCGGCAATGTCCTCATTGCGGAACCCAAGTTGCATGAACAGCCATGCCTGGTTAAGGGCGATCGCTGCACCATCGGCAAAAGCCCGCAGAACGCGCTGGGTTCCGGGAGCAAAGCCTTGGCTGTAAACGCACAGAACGGCGGCCGTATCATCGCTCGCGATACGAACGTAGGCCATCATCGCCGCATCGTGCGCTGCAAGCACCATGCCGCCAACCGGATCGTTCTCTTCGCCCGAGATCGTCCGCACCTCGGCGGCTGCGCGTTGAATGAGCGACTTCGAAGCCGCATCGAGCCCGTCGCGTTCCAAGACGACCTCCCGGGCGTCACGGGTGGCTTTATACACCTGGTACGGATACAGATCGGAGCCGCGCACCACCAATTCCGCCGTTTTCGCGCCGGAGAGCGCGAGCGCTTCGCGCACGATCGCGCGACGCACGACTCCACGTTGAGCGTTGCCCGAACCGCCTCTAAACTGCTGCGCAGGCGGCGCTCGTCCGCGGCGATCTCGGCGCGTTCGGTTGCCGAGCCCGCTTCACGCGCCGAGATCTGGGCTTGCGCGGTTAGAAAGCCCACGAGCAGAAATGACGCCGCCGACAACATGCGATCGCCTACGGCAATAGAATCCCAATGATACCCATCCTGCATACCGTTGATGTAACCGGCGGCAAGGTTAGCAAGTTCCGCGCAAATGACCAGGCCTGCGGTCAAACGAGGCCGCATCGCAAGCGTGCTCAGCGCGATGGGGCCATTGAGCAAGATTGACGCGATGAACCGCTGCGGCGTAAACATATCCGCAACCGCAGCCGCGGCGAGCAGCGCGTAACATACAAACGGGATTGCAGGCAGGCGTTTCATCAAGAGCTTCCAAGTCCACCATTATGGCCCCACAGCCGCCGGACCTGGATGAGACGCGCCGGCGCAAAGCACGGCAGATGGCTGCGGAACTGGAAATGCGAGCGCGCATTCTGGTGTATATTGCAGCGGCTCCCGGTTCGGGTAAAACGCGCCGTTTGCTTGAAGACGCACGGCGCGCACGGGCGATGGGCAAGAATGTGGCGATCGGATGGATCGATCTGAAGAGCCGTCCCGGCCTTGAGGAGTCTCGCGGGACCTCCCGCGCATCCCGGCGCGCAGTGCGACGATCGAAGGTCGCACGTTTGAGGACTTCGACCTCGAACGGACATTTGAACTGCGTCCCGACGTCGTGGTGCTCGACGAGCTGGCGCACGAGAATCTGCCCGGTTCCGAAAACGCTAAGCGGTGGCAAGACGCGCTCTCGCTGCGCGATCGCGGCATCTCGGTGATCGGCGCCTTTAACATCGCTCATTTGGAAACTGCGGCTCCGGTAGCGGAAGCTGCGCTCGGTTTTCCCATTCGCGAGATCGTGCCGCTCGCTTTTCTTGAAGCCGCGGACGAGGTAATCGCACTCGACGTCTCGCCCTCGCTGCTCAAAAGCCGGCTGCGATCCGGCAAAGTCTTCGAATCGGCCGACGTTGAGCGCGCGCTCGGGGGCACCTTTAGCGATCGCACGCTGTACGTGCTGCGCGAGTTGTTGCTGAGAACGATCGACACGTTGACGATCCCGGCCGTCTGGGCCGGAAGAGCTTCCACGGCGGCGGCATTCATCATCCCAGGCGTGCCTGCCGAAGCATTTCTGCGCCGCACCGCGGCTATTGCCGGCGCGCTCGATCTGGCAATCCAGATATATTACGCTCGTCCCACGAGCGCCGAAGATGCCGCCGCTCTCGCGCGCACCTTCGGTGGCGAAGCGCTGGCGGGCGATTTCGATGCGCGCCATGCCGACATTTCCGGCGTGCGCGCTTCCCTCATCGCACTTCCCTTGAGCCCGCTTGCACGCAGGTTTGCAAACCGGGTCATGGACCGCGACATCTTTATCGCCGGTGCCGAGCAGACGTTCCTCGCGACCGGCGCCAACGCGCAGGAGCGCGCCGTGCGCGCCTTCGGCGGCGGTTTGCGCGACGGATACGGTAAGCTGACCGTTTTCTTGGGGCCGGCAGCGGGAGCCGGTAAGACGATGGCGATGCTCGATCGCGCGCATCAGGACTGCGCAGCGAAGGCGTGGACGTGGTGGCCGGCTTTATCGAAACCCACGGCCGCGAGGAGACGCGGGCATTGACCGCCGGTATTGAAACCGTTCCGCGAAAGAGCGAAGAACTCGATACCGAAGCGCTCGTTGCGCGCAGGCCGGCGGTCGCGTTGGTGGATGAACTGGCGCATACAAATGCACCCGGCTCGCAAACCCGCAAACGGTACGAAGACGTCCTTGCTCTCCTGCGAGCCGGTATCGACGTGCTCACAACGCTCAACGTCCAGCACCTTGAAGCGCTTTCCGATGCCGTGATGCGCCTGACGGGGACGGACGTGCGTGAAACGCTTCCCGACGAGATACTGATGCTTGCCGACGAAATCGTCTTGATCGACGTCACGCCGGAAACACTGCGCGAGCGGCTGCGCGCGGGGAAGATTTATCCGCCGGCGCGCGCCGAGCTCGCGCTGGGCAACTTCTTTACGCTCGAAAACCTTCGCGCGCTGCGCGGGCTGGCTGTACGCGAAGCCATCGCTGCCAAAGGGCGCGAGCCCGTGCGCGCACCCTTCGAGCGGCTGCTGCTCACGGTGGCGCCCCGGCCGAGCGACAGCATCTTCATCGAACGGTGCGCCAGGATTGCGCGGCGGCTCGTGACGGAATTCGCCGTGGTCTGCGTAACGGGGCTCGAAGGGCCGCACAGCAGCGCGGGGTTGACTACGCTCGAAGATGAAACGCGCGCCGCCGGCGGTACGTGGATCGGCGCCGTCGCGCGCAACGCCCCGCGCAAGGTACTCGAGATCGCTCTGAAAAACCGGAAACGACCGTCGCGGTCGGCGGCGCGACGCGCAATCCGCGCCTGTTCGAGCGCGGCGCATTCGCGCCGGCGTCTTATCGATGCCGGGGCTCGGGAGCTGCTGATCCTAACGCGGCCCGATCGAGGTCGCGGTTCAGAGCCAGAACGTTGACGCGCGGCTCACCCAGAATACCCCACACGCGCGGCTCAACGTGCCGCGCAATCAT
Source organism: Vulcanimicrobiota bacterium (assembly GCA_963702335.1). Taxonomy (GTDB): domain Bacteria; phylum Vulcanimicrobiota; class Vulcanimicrobiia; order Vulcanimicrobiales; family Vulcanimicrobiaceae; genus DASSRQ01. Next base: position 63,769 of record CAVPCC010000005.1, read on the forward strand.
CTCCCGCACGGCGGCGAGGGCAAGGCCGCGCGCTCGCGCGACGCGCGCCGCTTGATAGAGTGCCGCCTGCGGGCTGATATCGGGATCGACACCGCTGGCGCTCGACGTTACTCAAGTCCATGGGAACCGGTACACCGGCGTGCGGATTCTCCTTACGCAATGCCGCGAGCGTTTGACGCGTTGCATCGATCAGCTTCTTGGAGGACGGCCCAAGGTTGGTGCCGCCCGTGGCCGTCGGATCGTATCCGTTCTTCCCCGCAGCCGACGGACGCCCGTGGAAATATTGCGGTTTTATAAACAGCTGGCCGATGATATCCGAGCCCACGATCCGGCCGCCGATGCGAACGAGCGAGCCGTTCGCTGAGCCGGAAAGATCGCTTGCGCCAGCCCCGTCATCGCAAAAGGATAGATGAAACCGAAGAACAGCACCGAGAGCACTGTCATGCGAAGCCCTACACTAAAATGGTGAATCACATACGCCCCTTTACGTTAAGTGCAGCGCGGTGAGAATGAGATCGATGATTTTAATTCCGGCAAACGGTAGAACGATGCCGCCTAAGCCGTAGACGAGCACGTTCTGGCGCAACACGGCGTTCGCGCCGCGCGGCACGTACGCCACACCCCGCAGCGCAAGCGGAATGAGCGCAATAATGATCAGCGCATTGAAGATGATCGCGGAAAGAATAGCACTTTGCGGCGTTGCCAGATGCATGACGTTCAGTGCACTCATGACCGGATAGGCCGCTGTAAACATCGCCGGTAGAATGGCAAAGTACTTTGCCACGTCGTTTGCGATCGAAAACGTCGTGAGCGCGCCGCGAGTCATCAGCAGCTGCTTGCCAATCTCCACCACTTCGATCAATTTTGTCGGATCGGAGTCGAGATCGACCATGTTTGCCGCTTCTTTTGCCGCCTGCGTTCCCGAGTTCATCGCCACGCCCACGTCCGCTTGCGCGAGCGCCGGAGCATCGTTGGTCCCATCCCCGGTCATTGCCACCAGCCGGCCTGCGCTCTGTTCGCGCTTGATCAGATCCATTTTGGTTTCCGGCGTTGCCTCGGCCAGGAAGTCATCGACGCCGGCTTCTTGCGCAATGGCCGCCGCAGTGAGGGGATTGTCGCCGGTGATCATCACCGTGCGGATGCCCATAGCGCGCAGCCGGTCGAAGCGTTCGTGCATCCGGGGCTTGACGATGTCTTTGAGATGGATGGCACCCACATGCGCGTTTCGCGCCAGCAACAGCGGTGTTCCGCCGCTTCGCGCAATGCGCTCGACGTACGCGGCCAATTCTTGCACCGGTTCGCCGCCGCGCTCGTGCACCCACGCCGATACCGAGTCGGGCGCGCCCTTTCGAATGAACGAACCATTCGAATCCAAACCGCTCATCCGCGTGTAGGCGCTAAAGGGCACGAACGACGCGCCCTCGGGCTGCCCTTGAGTGACCCCCGCGCGTTGCGCCAGCGCGACAATGGAACGGCCCTCGGGCGTCTCGTCCGAGAGGGACGACAAATACGCGATCCGTGCCACATCGAGGTCGTTAAACCCCGGTGCGGCAACGATCTCCACGGCCTGGCGCGCTCCAATCGTGATCGTGCCGGTCTTATCCAGCAACAGGGTGTCCACGTCGCCTGCGGCCTCAACGGCCCGGCCGCTCATTGCCAGCACGTTCCGCTGCATCACGCGATCCATTCCGGCGATGCCTATCGCCGAGAGCAGTCCGCCGATTGTGGTCGGAATCAGGCACACGAGCAGCGCAATGAGTACCGTTACGCTCGTCTCCTGTCCGGCATAAACGGAAAACGGCAGCAGGGTCGCAACCGCAATCAGAAACACAATGGTCAGCCCGGTAAGTAAAATGGAGAGCGCGATCTCGTTCGGGGTTTTTTGCCGCTGCGCCCCTTCAACCAGAGCTATCATGCGATCTAGAAAACGTCTCGCCCGGATTTGCGCTTACCCGAAGCGTGATTGCATCTGAAAGGACCCGCGTTCCGCCGGTAACCGCGCTGCGGTCGCCGCCCGACTCGCGTATCACCGGCGCAGATTCGCCCGTAATGGCCGATTCATCCACGGTCGCAGCGCCGGCGATCACGTCGCCGTCGGCCGGAATCACTTCGCCTGCGCTGACAAGAACGACATCTCCCTTTCGCAGTGAGCTCGCCGCGCACCGTGATCGTGCGTCACCTTCAACCTTGCGCGCGGTGGTCTGCGACTTGGTTTGGCGCAACGCGTCCGCTTGACTTTGCCTCGCCCCTTCCGCCATCGCTTCCGCGAGATTCGCAAACAAGACCGTAAACCACAGCCAAGCGGCGATAGCGCTCTCGAAGCCCGCATTGGCGCCTCCCGCAAGGTCGCGCAGAGCAAAAAACGTGGTTACGGCGGCTCCCACCTCCACGACGAACATGACCGGATTACGCGCCTGCAGGCGCGGATCGAGCTCTGACGAGGGCGTCTACAAGCGCCCGCCGCAAAATGGCTCGATCGAGCAGCGATTTGGTCTTGGGGCGGCGCTCCAAACGGCGTTGCGAGATCATCTTAAAACGTTTTTCCTTGGCGACGAGCAAATGTTCGACGATTGGGCCTAGAGCATCGGCCGGCAAGAACGTCAATGCGCCCACGATCACGATCGTTCCGATGAGCAGCGCCACAAAGATTCCCGAGTGGGTTGTAAACGTCCCGACGCCGGGTGCGACGGCCTTCTTCCCCGCAAGCGAACCCGCAAGCGCGAGCGCCGGAATCGCGACGGCAAAGCGGCCAAAAAACATGTTCACACCGGTCGCGATATTCCAGAACAGATTTGGGCCCAAACCGGCAAAGGCACTGCCGTTGTTCCCGTTCGTGGATGAAAATGCGTAAAGGATCTCGGAGAAGCCATGCGGCCCGGAATTGCCGAGCGTGGCAAGCGCGTCGGGTTTCAATACCGCAACCGCGCTGGGCACCAGTACCAGCAGCGGCGTGACGAGGACGGCCAACAACGCAAACTGCACTTCGCGCCGTTCGATCTTCTTCCCAAGCAGTTCCGGCGTTCGTCCCACCATTAAGCCGGCGATGAAGACGGTTAGCACCACGAACACGAGCATGCCGTACAGACCGCTGCCGACGCCGCCGAAGACGATCTCACCCAGTTGAATATTGACAAGCGTGACGAGGCCGCCCAAAGGCGTGTAAGAATCGTGCATCGAGTTGACGGCGCCGCACGACGTATCGGTGGTAATCGTGGCAAACAGCGCGGACGACGCGATGCCGAACCGGCATTCCTTCCCTTCCATATTTGCGCCGGCAACGCCGAGGTGCTGGACGATGGGGTTTCCATGCGCTTCCGATGCATACGCCGCGGTGAACCCGACCGCAAACAGGATCGCCATCGCCGCGAAAATCGCCACCCTTGACGCGCGTCCTTGACCATCCGCCCGTATGTATATGTCAGGGCGGCGGGATGAGAAAGATCAAGATCATCTCAAAGAAATTAGAAAAGGGCGTCGGGTTTTCGCTAGGTGATGCGGAGTTCGCATTGACGAATCCCCCGCCGTTGGTGCCCAGTTCCTTAATCACTTCCTGTAAGGCCATCGGGCCCCCGGTAATCGATTGCGCCGCGCCTTCCAGCGTTGATGCGTGCACGTAAGGGTGAAAGTTCTGCGGGACGCCCTGCATCACCAGAACCAAACAACCGAGGACACACACCGGGAGCAATACATAGAGGCAAGCCCGCGTCAGATCGACCCAAAAGTTTCCGAGTGTCTTTATGGTTGTGCGTGCGATGCCGCGAACAACCGCAAGGGCGACCGCGATACCCGCCGCAGCGGAGACGAAGTTATGCCATGCCAGCCCGGACATCTGCGAGAGGTAGTTCATCGCCGTTTCGCCGGAATAGAACTGCCAATTTGTGTTGGTCAGAAAGCTGATCGCGGTGTTCCAGGCGAGGTCAGGCGCCATGTTCGCAGCGTGTTCCGGATTGAGCGGGAGCCATTGCTGCGTGCGCAGCAACACGTACAGCCAAACAAGGCCCACCGCGGAGAAGGCGAGCAGTGCGGCTGCGTAGGCGTACCACGTCATCTCTTCTTCGGCGCGAACCCCGGTTATGCGGTAAACCGTACGTTCGAACGGCGCTAAAACCGGAGAGAGCAACGTTCGCTCCCCCTCGAACACTGCAGCCATATACGAGCCGAGCGGTTTGGTCAAAGCCAAAACAATCGCGAAGAAAAGCGCGGCCTCAAGCCAACCCGCAGCGTTCATGCAGCCCTCCTAAAAGCGTTCCGGCCGGAGCATGGCGTACAGCAAATATAGCAAGCGCGCCGATACTCAACGCCAGGCCGAGCATATCGTCAAAAGGCACGTCAAATCACCTCACAGCCGCGCAGGTATGCAGCGCACACGGCGAAGAGCGCAACAGCGCCGGCGACGAGCAACAGTTCCAGAACCATCAGTAAACCGCACCGAATTCAAAGCCGTAACGGGTCTGAACGAACGAACCCGATACGCGCGAGTACTCTACGCGCAACACGCCGTTCGATCCAAGCCGGCGGGTGGGCGTTACGGTAAAGGTTTGGACGCCGCTGCCGGGTCCGAATCCCACCAGGTCGGCGTTACCGCTTGTGTCGCCCATTGCGCTTGCATTGCGCGCATTTTCGTAGCGCAAGGCGACCAGCCACGGCGCCGAAAACGTCCAGGTGCCCATAACGACGCTTGCCAGCGCAGTTTGCGAATGCGGATAGCCCAAAACCGCCGACGCGGGCGAACGCACCCATAAGACGTACGGTAAAAGCGCAAGTTTTCCAATCTGCCGCGTGAACATCAAATCGTATTCCGCTTTGTTGCCAACCGGCGTAGTCGGATTCGGCGCGGTATTCGTGCCCGGAATGATTGCGGCAAACTGTAGCAACGTGTTCGAGGAAGGTGCCAAGCCGATAAGGCCTTCGAATGCACCGATGTGCCCTGAATAATAACCGTCATTTTCTTGCGCGGTGAGCGTAAGCGGGCCGTTACTATAGTTCAATTGCACGCCGCGGCTAATCGTCGGCTCCATCGCCCAACCGGTCCCGCGCTGAATGTTTATGTTCTGATACGTGAAGGGCGACTCTTGGCCGAGCAGTGCCGCGAACTTTCCTGCGGCCACACTAAGGTGGCCGGTGAGATTGTATTGCACCGCCGCCAACGGCAACGCCGTATACAAAAGGTTCGTTGCGAACGGCGCGCCGACAGTCGGAAAACCGTACTCCCCGACTGTAGCGGTCAACCGCAGTCTTCCGGCCGGTACGGCCACGTCCAAGAGCAAGTTCGAGAAACCGCCTCCGTATATCGTGAACGCGCCGCCAACCGACATTTTCGGCGCCGGCGTGGGAGTGGAGCTTGGCGCCGGAGTTGGCGAGGACGTGGACTGCGCCAACAACGTGGAAGCAAGAAGTGCAAAAAGCATCGCCTCGCCATAATAGGCCGCAATGCGAGTCTCTGCCATCCTCCGAACGGATGATCCGATCGGTGGATGGCCGCCGCTGCATTTACAGTTGTAAACTGTCTATGAGATGCCCGTCACGTTATCGACCGTCACGCTTCCTGAATGCGCTGTCGCAGTACTAAGGTCGCATATAGCGCCCGAGCGCTACGAACAGTTCGCGCCCAAGATAATCTCGCATATCAGCAAGATCTTTCCGGATGCGTTCGCCGGCGCTAGGTTGCCGTTCGCAGTTTTTGAAACTCCGCTGTCCGTTAACGGTGATCTGGACGTTGCGATGTGCGCCCCGGTCGCCCGCCGTAGCGCATTACCCGCCGAGCTGGAGTACCAACTGTTCGAATCCACGCCCGCCGTGGTTGCCAAGATGCCGCGGGGCACCTCCCCACGGCTCGACCGTGACGCCAGAGCGTTGGAGACTCTCTACGAGTACGCATTTGCACAAAACTACATCATCGCAGGTGACGCGCGCGAGGTATTTAGCCCGAACGGCAAAGAAAGCGTCGAGTTCCAGATACCCGTCCAAGTCGGGCGGGTACCTTTCAGAGACTTTTCATGATTACGCACTAGTCTTTCCAAGCGTACCGTTTCCGGAGGAAAGAGCGCGTCAACCTTCCGGTGAGCGCGGCTTTGCTCTTTGACGGCAACATAGTCGTCGGCAACACGGGCGACAACAATATGGTCGAGGTGTCGCTACGGGAGCGACCTGACATGCGCAAACGAGCATTGATCAACGGTTGATACCGCAGTAGGTTTTCCGGGATGGCGATAAAATCCGTGCACCAGGCCTTCTCTATAGGCGGTCAGTCGGGTGGTGACCAAGGCGATCTGAAGGGGTGCGCAATGAGCGCCAATGGGCGACCGCGACGGCAGGGCTTGCGGACCTATCTGGTAATCGCGGCCTCGGCGATCGCCGCGCTCGTACAACTGCCTGGCACATGCGTAGCGATGCTCAATCGCTGGACCGCGCGGGCCGAATTTATAACGCGAGCATCCGTTCGAAACTACGAGTCCGCGGATTTTCAGACGGCAGCGCACTTCGTGATGGAGGAGTTCAAACGCGCTCTATCAAGACCGGGTCGTTACAGCGCGACGGCGGGCCCCTACGGGAGTGCTTCGGTGTTCGAGTCGAATGGAACTCCGGAGCGATCGTTCCCGCAGTATCCACCGCGTTCGTATCGTAGACGTTATCGCAACTGGTTTACGCAATACGGTATCGGGCGCATTCGTACGTTATCGGGTTGATCGAAGCAATGACCTGCGAATGTGTACGTAGTCGACGGCGGCGCTAACCGGCTCGTCGCCATCGCCGGGGCTTCGTAGTTCTTACGGGAGCGTAACGCTTCTTCGGATCGGGTGGTCCACTCGGTGCGCCGTTTATCCGGAGAACCGCCGCACTCTAACGGCAGCAAGGTGGATAACCCCGGGACAACAATATGGTCGAGATACTTTGGAGTATCTGGGCACGCGCAATGTCGAAGCGCTGGGAACAAAGGCACGGCCGCGGCCGTTACCCGAAAGGCGTCGAATCAGAATACCCAGCGTTGACGAATGGGTCAAACAGTGATCCATCACACCGAGACCGATTTACGTTCCGGTGTCTCCGCCGACGTGAAAGATGTACTTAACGATGAACACGGTTTAGCGTCGTCACCGCCGCCGGCGTCCCGTAGTCGATGTACAGCTCGCTCAGGTTACGGAATCGCTCGTGGAAGGAAAAGGCCAGGTTTGTTCCGGGCACGGCAAAGCCGCCGTTGCCGTTGATGCCTCGCAGGCCAATCGCGACGCTCGTGTCTTTGCCGAACGATCGCGTCAGCGAAAGCGAGCGTTCCCATTGTGAGTCGAGTGCCGGCGCGAGCGATCCTGGCAACGCATGGTCGATGGCGCCGCTGAAGAGGAAACTGATTCCCCACGGGCCGTATTGGCGCGCCGTCGAAAGGTACGGCTGCTGCAGATAGACCGGCTGCAATTGCCCGTTGGCAAACGGGCCCCACGAATAGGAAGCATCCAGCGGCGCCGGCGTTCCGTCGCGGTAGCCGAATGCCACCGACTGATAGTTGAACGGCAGGACGACGCCGCCGGTGTAAGACGGATACGGGTTTGCGTAAAACCGCAGATTGCTCGTCGTTTGGCCATACTGAAGGGTGATCAGATCGGCGAAGGTTACGCTCATATTGCTGAAGAGATCGGTTTGATGCGCCGCGCCGCTTCGGTCGACGAAGCGATCCGCACCGCCGAGGATCGTGTATGACTTAATCAGCGAGCCTTTGTTCCCGGTTCCCGTGTACTGGAAGAACGCTTGCGGTCCGCGGATGTCGTTTTCGGTAATGTACCCATCAAGCGGATTGTATTGGGGACCGATGTCGGCATACTTGACCAGCACCAAGAGTTTCGAGTTTTGAATTCCCGTGCTGAATTGGAAATCCTGAGCTTGCCCGCTCCGATGAAACCTCGGTGCCAAACTCGCTTGTTATCTTCGATCCGATAAAAATGCCGTCGCGCGGATTCGTAATCCCCACTCCAAAGCCGAAGAGCTCGTCGCGTATACCGTCGTGGTTGGCGTCCACACCGATTACCGACGCGCCAAACGACTGATTCGGCCGGGAGTAATTATAGCCGAACGCGCTGTCGTTAAAGCCGTCCCCGGTGACGTTCAGAATTCCTATCGAGTTCAGCCCTTGCGTGCCCTTCCAACTTCACGCCGCTGTTGAACACGCCGATTCGCGGCGAATAGAACGGAATATCCGCCGAATTGATATTCGTGCCCGGCAGCGTGTTGATATAGTTCGCGCCTTGCGCAAAGAATGGACGGTACTCGTTGTACTGCCGTTGAAACTCTTGCGGCGCGATCGTGGTCTGATCTTGCTCAACATTCGAGAAGTCCGGATTGAGCGTGCCGACGAGCGCCAGCGTGTTGGTTACCGGATAGGTAACATCGACGCCATAAGGCCGCGGCTTCATTTGCTCGAAGTTCCCGATACCGTTTTGAAACACGCCGCGGTCCGCGCCGGCCGATCCCAGCCCGTAAACGTCGGCGTGGGGTCGCGGCCGCGCAGCGGCAGCCGAAATTTCGATGCCGGCCAGATGCGGCCAGTATTGCGCGGATCCGACCGAACTCATCGTATCGTCGTACGCCCAGGTATACGAATCGTTGGCCGAACTCAAGAAACGCACGACATTGACTTGCCAATTCTGCTTGGACCCGCCTTGCGCGCGGATAACATTAAGCGGAATAACGTAAACCGCGTTCCAATCGCCGTTAGGAAAAATCCGCGTGACGCTTTTCCAGCCGGAGCATAGCGGGCGTTTTCGCTTGAGTATTCGTCGTGGATTCCACGCGCGTTCGCCCGAAATTGGTAGACGCGTCCACCGTTTCCGGACGTTTCCAGGTTCAGCGCCACGTGATCGTCGGTAGCAACTCCGGCATGGTCGACGGTCTGGGTGGCGACAATGGGGATTCCCGCTTGCGCGCAATGCACGGCGAAGTACAGATTTTTGGAGTCGTAGAGCAAATATGCCGTTGTCTCCAGAGCAGCCGGCTGATGCGTCGTGAAATTGTAGAATTTCTCGAACACGACGCCGGTTTTCCAAACGGGATCGCTTAACGAGGGGTCGATGGCGGGCGCGGTGCTCGCTTTTACGGCCGTGATTGTGGCAGTGTGGGGAACCCAAGCGCGCGGGCGCGCTTGCCGCGAGCAATGCCGAAAGTGCAAAAGCGCCGCCAAGCAGCACGCCGCGAAAGGTCACCTGTGATTCCATCGGAATCTTTACGTTCAAAACGAAGATAAGATTTCAACCGGAATAAAAGAAAAGCCGCCCGTAGGCGGCTCTTTTTACGTGGCTCCGGATGTTGGACTCGAACCAACGGCCCGCTGATTAACAGGATGAAGCCGCCGGCAGCAATACCAAGGGCAAACTGGCCCCATTCGTGAGGGAATGGGGCCTCTTCATCCCGTCGAGACCCAGCGATTTGCGTCTCTTCGAAAATTCTTGTGACGAAACGGTGACCAAATCTGTGACCAAGTGTGACCAGGTCAGGGAGCGCATGGACATGGCGATACGCTTTTAAGAGCTCAATAAAAGTTCATTGAAGCGTCGCATGGTTTGAACGCCATAGCAGTCATGTCTCGCGGGCTCGATAGTCAATGGGGTCATCCGTGCTAACAATGGTGCCGTGCATCACGTGACCGGCATAGCCCTCAATTACGCATCGCCCAGCGGATCGCCGATTTTTATTTTGTCCATTTGCGCCAGGGAACCAGCTCCTTCAGGTCTTCCCAGCAGAAACCAATCGGTCAACGTCATCCGCAATGTGCTGAAGGCATATGCCGTGGGGTTCGCACTGGCCGAACAATCAAATGGCGGAACCGATGTCTGCACCCTGTACCTCGCGTGCCTAGCAAGAAAATAGGCATAGGGTCGGTCAACGTTAAGTTGCACGCTGCGGAGAACGAATAACTGATCGCGTGCAGCCTCGATATCGCCCGCCGTTAGCGCGTCGCCAAGAGTTTCGCGTAATCTATCAGATCCTGAATTCGCCACACCTAGTCTGTTACGCCAGGATACTCCATCGGTGAGTCCAAGTTCAGCCAGGGGTTGGCGGAGTTGCGGGTCTTGTGCATTTCTTGAGCCATCGGTGGCCTGGGTTACCACGAAGGGCACTGACATCCCCGCGGGCGAAAAAGAGGGAGGAGTGGCGACGGCGACAATGCGAATCGTCGATGTCTGACCTTCCGCCGAGTCGGCGCTACTTCAAGCCCTAAGATTGCTGTCGTCGGCATTCTCTCCCGGTCAACGGTCGCGCCATGGCACTTGGCTTTAGGCAAAGTTCGACGTGCAAGGATATCCCAAGCGCGGCTTCGATGATAAGACGCGGTAGCGGAATCAGAAAAGGCCCACTAGCAAATATCCGTTGAAAGGTTCGACGAACTATGCTGAAGCGCCGTGTTTCATTTGCGGTCGGCCCTCTGAAGTCGAAGCAGAAATGCCAGGTGGCATTGCAATGCCCGCATGTCGTGCGTGCCTTTTGCCCAATGACGCGCCCTGCAAAGATGCGGTCACACAGTATTCGACCATGTCGGAGTGCATGGGCCTGGACTTCCTGAACAGGCTATCTTCACGGATTGTGACGTAGTGGGGTGCTAATGCGAGCAGTTCCGACGCGCACTCTAACAATCGCTTGTGTCAATCCAGGCATGATACGTCAACAGCCGAAAGCAGAGGAACGATGAGCAAAGGATCGTCAATTGAGTGGACGGACTCCACGTGGAATCCCGTAACCGGCTGCACAAAGGTCAGCCCCGGGTGCGACCACTGCTACGCGCAGACGTTCTCGGAGCGCTTTCGCGGCGTATCAGGTCATCCGTTCGAACAAGGCTTCATCATCTTCGCTTGCGACCAGAACGCATCGAACAGCCCCTGGCGTGGAAAAGGCCGCAAAACATTTTCGTCAACTCGATGAGCGACTTGTTTCATGTAGGCGTTCCCGACGAGTTCATTATTCAAGTGTTCGACATCATGAGCCGCGCGTCGTGGCATCAATTCCAGCTGTTGACGAAACGACCCGAGCGTTTGAAGCGCCTGAGTAAACGACTGATGTTCGCGCCAAACATCTGGGTTGGCGTCAGCGTTGAGTCGCCTAAATACTACTGGCGCATACGCCAGTTGCTCTGCGTACCAGCCGCCGTGCGATTCCTGTCCTGCGAACCGCTGCTCGACGCATTGCCTGATATTCCGCTCGACGGCGTCGACTGGGTAATTGTTGGCGGAGAAAGCGGGCACGGCGCGCGGCCGATGGAAGCAGCATGGGTTCGTAACATACGCGCCCAGTGTCGCAAGAAGCGCATAGCGTTCTCTTCAAGCAATGGGGTGGAAAGAACAAGAAGGCGGCGGGGCGAGTTCTCGACGGCAAAACCTATGATAGTTTGCCTACGGCGAAGCCGGATCGCTTATTAGACGCCGCCGGTTAGGCCTTATCAAACGTTACAACGTATTTCGGCGACATAGCGCGCTGTCTTAAAGACCGAGGAAGAATCGGCATAAAGCCCTGATTAAGCGAGACTTTCTGATCGTCGTAGAACAATCGGCGAAGCGCCTCTTGGTAGTTCTTCTGAGTATAAGGCGTACCGTAGTTGTGCTGTTCGTATATCTCTTCGACGGTCAGGCTCTTTCCGCGATAGCGCTCGATAAGATCATCCATTAGGTTCTGCATGGGTGTTCGGGGCGGCGGCGGCTCAGGGTCATCATCGAGTAACGAAAGGGGCCGTGGCGGAGTTGTAGACGGCGGGTTCGGATTGTATTCGAAACTCGAAACTCCATCTTCATCGCAGTAAGAACTTGCCTTCGCCATGATGTCCTTCATGATGCGTTGGCCAAGGATGTTCTTGGTAACGAAAACGAGATGATGCGTTATGTTCTCCGCCGTGTTGCGGAATCTGAATACTTCCATATACTGCGCCTTGATCGTGCCGAGGGCTTCCCGTAAGGTTCCGAGAATAATCGCCTCGCGCACTTGCTGATCCGCAATACCTTTCAACTGATCGCGCAACCTATCGACGCGGTCGTGTCCGAATATCGCGTCCATCTCTTCGCGAACGACGTTGTTTCGAATCGCAGCATTAATGCGCGTGAAGTTCCAAAAGAACATCACCTCACAGGCCCAGTCCTTCAGGACCGCGCGCATCAACTTGAGGGATAATCCGCTGTAACCAAACGGATCAAGAAACATGAACGTCGGAATGATCGCACGATTCTCAAAGTATTCCGGAATGTGGCTCTCGGCTGCGGACTTCTGTTCGATTTCAGGCGGGTGCTTCAACGATCCGATGTTAGGCAGCGTGTTAATATTTTTTTTGAGTTCCCTGACATACTTCACTTTTTTGTCTGAGAACATCGTTAGTACCATGTCGCGCAAGTCTTCGTTTGCAAGAATGTGCTTCATGATTAAAATCGGTGTCGACTCGGAACCGTCTCCATAAATGCCCGGACCTGCGAAGAGGTCGACATATCCGAGTTTCTTCGAGGGTGTCCTCGATTTTATTATGCGTAGCCACTGCGGAAAATATTTTGTAACGATTTCGGTCTTCACGGCTGAGTGCGCTTTTCGTGCCTTGAAGAACTCTTCGAGCGCCTTGGCGCGTCTGGACCTGGGCTCTTCTGCGCTGCGCGGGACGCCGTCAGCAATAGGCACGGCCGCCGCTTCGAAAAGCGTCGGTCCGTCCGCATTCTGCCTCGCGTGTCGATTATTGCGCCGAGTCACTGTCGCCCACCACCTCCTTCGAAGTCTAATCGCTCCGGCCGGTGCACCGTACCTGCCCCATAGTTCAATCTGTGACTATGTACGTTTCAGTGGCGGCCAATCCGCGCCAAATATCGCTGCTAGTCGCTCCTTTCTCGGAAGCGCACTGATGCGTTGCTGCTCGCGTTTCCCTTCGCTCGTACTCGACCTTTTCGCGGGCGGCCTTTCCCCCTTTGAGCGGGCCCATCTCTAGGATCATATAGTGCATTGCTATGAAAAAATGGCGTTCCAAGTCACGATAGCATCGGCAGCGCAGACTCTTTAGGAATTTGACGGGGACATCACGGTCGGCAGTCCAGAGATTCAACGTTTTCAGAACGTTGTGATTCCAATTCGATTCTTTGAACGCTTTCCACGCAGCGTGGTGTCGCTGCCAGTTAGCGACAGCACGTATACCTTCGATAAGCGTCACATCGCCTGTCAAGAACTTGCCTCCGATGCGCCACTTCGTTGGTAGTTCTACATCTTCCGCAAATGTTTGCACGACTTGGTCAAGATTATAGACAATGGACGACGCAGCGTGATTCGCACTATGTTGCAGGTGAGCAAGAAAATACGATTCCTCGTCGACAGCCGTGCGAATCCTGTCCTCATAACGCGCTTCAGTCTCGCCTTTGTTTCGCGGATAACGATAGGCACGTTTCACATATTTTTCGGCCATTCGTATTTCTCTATCAAGACCCATTGCCTCGTGAAAAGTCGTGGTGAGTCCAGGCCGTTTTATTTGAACAGTAGTGGCAAAGCCATTTAGGGCTAGGTACAAGCCCAGTTCCGGAGCAAACGCATGAACTTTGCTGTAGTCAAAACTACGAACATCGGTTCTATTGAGATTTGAATGCGTCCGCGCTTTCTTAGCCGCCATAGTAGCCGCATTTCTCTAATTTCTAAGGCAGTCCTTATAGATGCGTTACCGTCACAGTGCGTCGTGCGCTTGAAGTCGACCGGCTCGACGGTTATTCGGTGAAACAGAAGCACCAAAGAGCGGATCGAGCGCTCGCACGATCCCGCAACCGGCGTCAGTGGTTGAAGAACTGCGGGGGTACAACGTCAGCCAGGCGGAACGCCTACTCGCTGATGGCTACCGTCAGAGCGCGAAGGCCCTGGTCTTTGATCGCGGGATCGTGGCCCTTGGGAATCCCTGACACGTGCGGTCAGACGTGGATTGGCTTCGCCAATAACTGCAGAGTCCGTAGGGTTCGCTTCCACGACCTCCGGGCGACGTTCGCGAGTCTCCTCATCGAGGCCCGGAGTCGACCCGGTGACCGTTCAGCACTTCCTCGGTGAACGGGAAGGGCCGCAAACAACGTGTCGTCCCCATCCCAACCAAACTGCAGCTCATGCTCGCCCGTTGGCTGTTGGTGCGCAATAGCTCTAAGGTTGCCCACCGCAGTCCGGCGTTCTTCAAGACCCGCACTGGCCACGCCATCGACCCTGAGGGCCTGTCTCTTGCGATGCGACGGCTCGGTGACCGTGCCGGTGTACGCCTTTGGACCCACCGTTGCCCGCATACATGGGCCACCATCTTCATGGCACACGATGGAAGCGATGTCCTGAGCCTCCAGGCCCTTGCGGGTTGGAGCCCCTTTCGATGGCTAACCGTTATGCCAAACCGTCACTAGCAAGCTGCGACGCAGCATGGAAGCGTTCTCACCGGTTAATTTCCTCTGAGACATGCAAAAAGACCCGGCGAAAAGCCGGGTCTCTCATTCTGTTAGGCCTTTTAGTGGTGTAGGACCGTCGAGAAGGCCTGAGCTGTTGCCGTGTTGTGCGTGAGCTCAAAGACCCACGCTGCAAAAGCGCCAACACCGCCAAGACCGCCTGCCGCAAGAATCAACGACTGCACCCAATTTGGAACCTTCCCCCAACCGCGAAGCCGATGGGAAACCTCTTTAATCCGTCCTTCAACGTTGGCAAGCTTCATTTCGACTACTTGCTTGTATTGTTCGAACTCCGAGTAAAGCGTATATTTGTCAATCCGTTCCGCCAGGCTTTTGAACTCATGGCGCGTGACTTGGTTTGCCGAAAGCAAGTGAACCTTGATGCTGACATCGCGTACTAGTTGGACAAGCAGGTCAATCGATTCCACGTCGAGTCTCCGGCGTTATTTATACGGTCTTGCTTTGGAATAGATATACGACGAGGATGGGCCTCAACCGCGTTGTCAGCCGCAATACTACGGCTAAGAGGTGGCCACTCCCAAGGCCTGCGAAGGCCTCCTTTTGCACGTACCTGGAGGCCCGACTCGGATGAAGTTTACCGCTTGGCGGATTTTCCTATTTCTGCGGCTTGCGTTCTACGGCTTCTGCGGCTTGCGCTTTTACCAGCTCTCGCAATATGCGGCCCACCACCGCCGTGACTTCCCCAAAAGCACGGAGACCTCCATGATAACGACCATGGTTGTTATCCTGGCCGTCTTGGAGTGTCATCGTGCAGGGTGTCGGATTCACCTATAGCGCCAAACGCCGCAGGCTTGCCAAGGCGGAAGCGTCGGCATTAGAGCAGCAGACGGCAATGGTTGCGCACGAAAAGACATGGTCCGAGGGACCCTTAGTCCCAATCGCTGCCCAAAAGCTGGTGCTGCAACCGCACGAACAGTGCTTCTTGCAATCCAACGCAACCATCACTACTCTCATCACGGAGTCGCAACGCCGTGGTGGGTTTGGTGGGCTTTCAATTCCGGTGGGGCGCACCGGCATTCGCTTGCGAACGGGGCAATTCGCTTCGCATAATGTTTCGACCACACACGTCGGACTTGTCAATCAAGGTGAGCTCTATCTCACAAACCTCCGCATCGTCTGCATTAGCGACACAAAAACGACGCAGCTGCCATTGAATGAACTGGTGACACTCGACGTATTTGCCGACTGGCGTGAAACTCACCCTTGCGAACAGTAATTCAGGGTTCCCATTTGCCATCGAAACGGGTACGCCACAGTAGGGATATACCTACGGCGCTTGCTCAATCAGCCAGTTGAGGGGAAGCCTACGCCTGCGAGTGATGTATAGCCATGTTTAGCTCGGTGATAGATGCCAGCATACAAGTGCGGAGGCATCCAACGGTCATGCCGGAAGAGCTCGTCCATGTGGGCCTTGGCGATTGCCAGGGTCCGTTCTTTTGATGGCAGAGTCTGGAGTCCTTCGCGTAGGCTCGTGAAGGCCTTCCACCATGGTCGATACTCTCGAGAGCTCTTGCGGTGTTCTGAGGGCAAGTGTCGTGCACACGTGTGCTCACACAACCACGACGCCCAAGATGTGCATGGTAGTGATACGAGCTGTGGTCCTTCCGCGGATCCGTCAGGTTTGTCCATGTTTCTAATCTCCTCGGACATCTATGGCCACCGTGCACGTCAGTGAGGACGTTGCGCTGTTCGTCACTTGGAAGCCGATCGTGTCCGGTGCGAATTGTGTGAACTTGATGTTTTGGTCGGTTGTCGAAGCCGCTGGGTAGAGCCGTCCGCTGCTAGTACGTAGGTGTTCCCACCGCTCACACCGGCTTGGTACCAGCTCTGTACGCCTGACGAAGAGCACTGATGTCTGAGTCGTTGGTTTGGTTACCGGTCGGAGTTCCCCAGATAGTCCACGTATAGATACCGGCCGCCGCAGAGGCGTTCCAGTAGGTGATTGTCTCGGAGCCGTGATGGCCGCTGACGTGTAGACGATGGCTCCCGAGGGGTTGGTTAGTGTAACATACACTCCGGTTGTGCCGGCGAGGTGTGGCATCGCCGGCTCCTGGTTTTAGTGCCCGTCCGCGCATCGCTTAGGACGTCAGGTTCGAAGATGGTCGTGACCGGTGCGGGGGAAGCCGGTGCGGTGAACGCGTGTTCCATCCACCGAGCAGCTCTTGGCGATCCCTGTCGATGCCTCGTACCGGATGAGTAGTTTGAGCGCTTTGAGCCGCGGCGCGTTTGCGCGTTTCACTTCGTCGCAAGTCAACAATTTATCTTATCATGACGGAGACGTTCAAATGAGTCGTGGTTCATCCTTGTAGCTGGTACCGGTTTCTAATACAAGAGCACCCCACCGCCTGGGTAACGTTACTTGACGTCATCATGGCGGGGTGCTGTTGCGCAGCGAGCTCGGCGCGTTTCGCGAGATGCCGCAGCAGTCGACATACAGTCCCGTCACGTCATCGAACATGCTCGTGACCTCTTTTCGGGCCACTTTAATAGCAACGGCAATAGCCGTGGTGCAGCCGACGATAGTCACGATAGGGTCGAAGATGTCGAGCACGAGCGCGTTCCTTGTCTAAGCGAACTGAGCCACGTAACGGGTTGTGGCTCTGATGCGACCGGCGGGTTCGCTTATAGGTGCGCTGGAAAATTAGTGCCCGAGGGCGGAAAGTTGGCGCTGAGAGTTAGCCGGTCGTCATCCTTTACATCGGGGACACAGTCAGACGCGATATACAGACAGCCTAAGCGATGACACCCGCATACACCTTAGACGGCTACCCGGGGCTTACCTCCCAGCATAAGAAAGACCCGGCTGTCAGAGCCGGGTCTCTTGTCTTTGTCCCTTTCAGTGACCGGCGTTGTCTTGTTTGTGGGCTTGTTAGGCGTGAACCTAAGCCAACCGCACCGAACCAAAACTAGCCGAACCGAAGCGTACCGGGTGCTGCATGGCGCTTGCCATCAGGAGCTCTGGGCTCACCGCATTCTACCCAATATTTGACACAAGCCAACCCCTCCGCTCTGGGTCCAATTACAGGTGGATGCTCAGTCCAAAGCTGTAAGCAGCAGGTCCCCGAAAACGCAGAGCTTATGTAGCACTGCAAACTTTTGACTCTTTCCAAATAGCTGTCATTAGTCCCCGAGTGAGGGATTAGCTCAGTTGGTACGAGCAGCTGACCTTCAGGCTAGAGTTGAACATCCGCAAGGAACCTGCAATAAATATAGGCAAAAGCGCAGTTGTATAGGCTGCGCTTTTGCTGACATGGCTCCGGATGTTGGACTCGAACCAACGACCCGCTGATTAACAGTGAGCTGCTCTACCAACTCAGACTAATCCGGAACGCGGCGACCCGGCGTATTTGTTCCCACCCGGGGCCCCTCCTTCCCGGCCGATTGACAAGCCCGTCAATTGCCCGTAAAATCGCCATTTCATGGCATCCACTCCCGTCGCGGCAAGCGGAATCTTTGCCTCGAGCAGTTTCCGGAAGTATTACACCGGTCAGGCACTCAGTCTGATCGGCGATGGATTGCGCACGCTTGCCGTTCCCTGCTGGTCTATAAACTGACGGGGTCGGCACTCTCGACCGGCGTTTCGTACATCTGCGAGATTGCGCCTTTTTTCGATCTTCGGCTTGGTCGGCGGTTCGCTCGCCGATCGGCTCGACCGGCGCTTGTTGATGATCGTGACCGATGCGATTCGCTGCTTGATTATGACGGCGTTCGCGATCTTGTTTGCCGTGCATGCGCTGAGTATTCCCATGTTGTACGGCGGCCTGGTCCTGATCTCGATGTGCGCCGCCGTGTTCATGGGCGGTCAGGCCTCCAGTATTCCATTCCTGCTTGGCAAGGAGCGCGGAACACAGGCCATCGCGGCGCTGGGCGCGGCGGAAAACACGTCGAACCTAATCACGCCGGCCATCGGCGGCGCAATCTTCAACATCTTCGGCCCGCTGCCCGCGCTCTCGATCAACGCGTTCACCTATCTGTGTTCGCAGGTCGTGCTTTCCCGCATTCCAACGCTTGGGCCGGAACGCGCAAGCGGCATGCCCAGCATGCGCAATATCGGTGAGGATATCGCCGGCGGCTTCCGGCTGTTGCTGTCGGATCGCGGTCTGCGCGCGCAATCGCTTGCCAGTTGCGCGCTGAATCTGATTGGCTTCGGCGGATTTCCGTGCTCATCCCGTTCCTTAAAAAAGGCTTCGGCGCAACGGACCCGCAGATTGGCATCTTCTTTAGTATCTCGGCGCTCGGCGCCGTTGGCGGCTCGCTGCTGGCCGGGCGCATCGGCACGCGCTGGCCGTACGCCGCATGATCTGCGTTGCGCTGTTCTTCGATTCGCTGCTGTTCTTTCCGGTGGTGATGACGCACAACATGTGGATCGCCGGATCGTTCTGGGCGGTTGCCAACGGGTGCGCGAACTTCGAGGTCGCGCAGATTGTGGGCTTTCGCTTGAGGGTCACGCCGGAAGAATATGTGGGGCGGTTGTTCGGGGTGGTGCGGTTGATCGTGCTGTGCGGGATGGCGCCGGGGATCTTAGCGTTCGGATATTTGGCGGACCGTTACTCGCCGCATTTGGCGATGACGGTGTCGGCGTTTGCGTATTTGGCAGTTGCGTTTGCGGCGATTGCTTCCCCGGCGATAAGGGACGAGCGGCGGTAATCTGCCCCTCGTAAAAAAAACGGCGCCGGTGAAGGCGCCGTTTCTCTTGCGAGTTACAGAGAGGCGTGTTTGGTTAGTACGGGCGGCCGGCTGGCGGCGGACCATCAGCGGACGCGTGAGCGTCAGTTGGAAGGGCGTGCCCTGTTTCATAACGATGTTCGACTTCTTGTTGTAGCCAATCAATCCGCCGGCGATGAGGCCGATCGGGCCGCCTAGTGCGGTGTGAAAGATCGTCTTGCCGATTATGTTGCCGGCGAGCATGCCGCCGATCGACGGTGAGCGCAACGTGTCCGCCGTTGCGGTTCTGCTGCTGCGGTCCGCCGGTCGTCATCACGGCGTTAATCGGATAGGTCGTGCCGTTCTGCAACGTGATGCTATCCCACGCGAAATGCAATTCGGGGTTACGGCCTTGGCCTGCCGATACAACTTTGATGACCGTGCCGTTGACCACGGCGTTCGCGAACGTCGAATCATCATTGGGGAACGGCCCGACAACGCGTGCGGTGAAATGCTGGCCCGCGTAGGCATTGCCCGAGTCAACGTTGTCTTGCATCTGCACATTGATCGTTTGCCCTTGCGAGAGGGTTACCGTCTGCGCGATTGCCGCCACGGGCAGCATGAATGCCAGGAGCATCGCCAGCGCCGGGATTCTGCTTCGTTGGATCATGAATTCTCCTTAAGTTACCGGGTAGTCGGTCCCATGGTACCCATGGTGTCTACACCCTAGAACGTACGGGCTCTACGTAAAGTTCGGAACCTTAAGAGCGTCTGCTCCGGCGGCCTTGCGCAAGGCCTCTACCTTGTCCAAGCGCTCCCACGGCAGGTCCAGGTCCGGACGGCCGAAGTGGCCGTAGGCCGCGGTTTGCCGGTAGATGGGCCGGCGCAGGTCCAAATGGTGGATGATGGCAGCCGGACGCAGGTCGAACGTCGATTTCACCAGCTCGGCAATTTGCTCTTCGGAGAGTTTGGCCGTGCCGAACGTTTCCACGAGCACGCTGACCGGATGCGCGACGCCGATGGCGTACGCGACTTGCACCTCGCAGCGATCGGCAAGGCCTGCGGCAACGATGTTTTTTGCAACGTGACGAGCAGCGTATGCGGCCGAGCGATCGACTTTGGTCGGATCCTTGCCGGAGAAGGCGCCGCCGCCGTGGCGGGCCATACCGCCGTACGTGTCCGCAATGATCTTGCGCCCGTCAAGCCCGCATCGCCCTTGGGTCCGCCGATGACGAACCGCCCGGTCGGATTGACGTAGATGCGCGTATTTTCATCGCGCAGAGCCTTAGGAATGACGTGGTTGATCACTTTCTCGGTGATCTCGCTGCGGATCATCTCCAGCGGAATATCGGGATCGTGCTGCGTCGAGATGACCACGGCATCCACGCGCACCGGTTTATCATCCACGTATTCAACCGTGACTTGCGACTTGCCGTCGGGACGCAAATACGGAATGTCGCCGTTCTTGCGTACGGCAGCCAAATGCCGCGTGAGGTTGTGCGCAAGCACAATGGGCAGCGGCATGAGTTCTTCGGTCTCGCGGCACGCGTAACCGAACATCATGCCCTGGTCTCCGGCGCCGGTCTTCTCAAAGGCATCCTCGGGATGCTCGCCGCTCTTGGCTTCCATCGACTTATTCACGCCCATGGCGATATCCGGCGACTGCTCGTCCACCGACACACTCACGCCGCAAGTGTCCGCGTCGAAGCCGACCGCCGACTTCGTGTAGCCGATGTCGGCAATCACCTCGCGCACGATGCGCGGGATGTCGATGTACGTGGTCGTGCTGATCTCACCGGCAATGTGAATCTGACCGGTAATTGCGAACGTTTCGCACGCCACGCGTCCGTTCGGATCGGCCGCGAGAATGGCGTCCAATACTGCATCCGAGATCTGGTCGGCGACCTTGTCGGGGTGTCCCTCGGTCACCGACTCGCTGGTAAAGAGCCGGCGGTATGCCATGATCCTTCTACGTCCCTTCGCTCCAAGAAGCCATGTACTTCTCCTGCGCCGGCGTGAGCGTATCGATGTCCACGCCCATCGACGCCAGTTTGAGCACAGCAACTTCTTCATCGATATGCTCGGGCACGTCGTACACTTTTTTCTCGAGGTCTTTGTGATTCTGCGCGAGGTGCGCAGCGGCCATCGCTTGGTTTGCAAACGACATATCCATGACCGCGGCCGGATGCCCCTCGGCAGCGGCTAGATTGATAAGGCGCCCATCGGCAAGGATGCAGATCTTCCGGCCGTCGTGCAGTTCGTACTGTTCGACAAATGCGCGCGGCTCGGTCTTACCTTTGCTCAGCTTGGGCAGGCACTCAAGATTCAATTCATCGTTGAAGTGACCCGAATTGCAGACGATGGCGCCGTCTTTCATCAGCCGGAAATGAGGCTCGTCGATGACGTGATAGTTGCCCGTAACGGTGACGAACACGTCGCCAATCTTCGCGGCTTCTTCCATCGGCATCACGCGGTGGCCGTCCATGACGGCTTCCAGCGCCTTGCGCGGATCGATCTCGGTGACCACAACGTGCGCGCCCATACCGGTCGCGCGCGAGGCAACGCCGCGCCCGCACCAGCCGTAGCCCACCACGACGACGGTACGCCCGGCCAGCAGCACGTTGGTCGCACGGATGATGCCGTCCAATGTCGATTGGCCCGTGCCGTAACGGTTGTCGAACATGTGCTTGGTCAGCGCGTTATTCACCGCAATGACGGGATACGGCAGCACGCCGTCTTTCTGCATCGCTTTAAGACGGATAACGCCGGTCGTGGTCTCTTCGCAGCCGCCGATCATATCGGCGAGCAGCTCGTTGTGCTTGCCATAGATCGTATTGACCAAGTCGCAGCCGTCATCCATGGACATGTGCGGCTTGGTGGCGATCACCGCTTCAATGTGGCTGTAATAGACGTCGTGATTCTCGCCTTTGATCGCATACGTCGGAATGCCGAACTCGCACAGCGCGGCCGCAACGTCGTCTTGCGTGGAGAGCGGGTTGCTGGCGCACAGCGCGATCTCCGCGCCGCCGGCCTGCAGCGCGAGCATCAGGTTCGCGGTTTCCGTCGTCACGTGCAGACACGCGCCGATCCGAATGCCCTTGAGCGGCTTCTGTTCTGCGAACCGGTCGCGTATCTGCGCGAGCACCGGCATATACGCGCCGGCCCACGCAATGCGCGAGCGGCCTTGCTCCGCGAGCGAACGGTCTTTCACGTCGCCCGAGGGCGCACTCTTTTCCAATACCGGCACTTTCGTCTCTACCTCTCCTCGGACACGGGAAATTCCCGGTGGGTGAATCCCGGCTATTCTGCCACAAGAGATACCCACCCCGCCACATAATGAGTCGCTATCGTGGAGACTTTGAGCGGCTATCTGACAAAACTCTCATCGGCCGAGCCGGCCCCGGGCGGCGGCAGCGCCGCGATGGTGGTAGGAGCACTCTCGTGCGCCCTCGTCGCGATGCCGGCGCGCATCTGCGCCCAGAGCCGCAAGTACGAAGCGGTGCGGCC
This sequence comes from Vulcanimicrobiota bacterium, assembly GCA_963702335.1. GTDB lineage: Bacteria > Vulcanimicrobiota > Vulcanimicrobiia > Vulcanimicrobiales > Vulcanimicrobiaceae > DASSRQ01. Next base: position 86,337 of record CAVPCC010000005.1, read on the forward strand.
CCTGGCCTTGCAGACTGGTGGAACGCGCGGACGCCCTGCGCGAACGCATGGCCCGGTTGCGGCAGGCCGATGAAGCCGCGTTTGAAGCCGTCGTCGCCGCGCGCGGCGACAAGTCCGCAACCCAAGCGGCATTGCACGGTGCCGCTAGTGCGCCGCTTGAGGGCGCTGAGGCCTGCCTCGAGGCGCTGCGCTTAGCGCACGAGGCCCTCGCGCTAGGCAACCCGCAGCTTGTCAGCGACATCGCCTGCGCGGCGGAGTTTGCGTACAGCGCGCTGCTGGCGTGCAACTACAACGTGCGCATCAACCACAAGTACATGGATGACGCTGCGACGATTGCCGGTCAAGCCGCCCGGATTGCCGGCTTAAATCGCGAAGGCGCGCACTCTTATCCGCGGTCAGGAGCCGGGCGCAAGAATAACTCGCGAGAACGAGCCGCCTTTTATCCAGCGGCGCATCGCATTCCGTACTTGCGCCGGTGTGGTGCTCAGGAGCCGCCTCCAGTAGAGATCCTCATCGGCCGGCGTGAGCCCGGCCTCAGCGGATGCGAGCGCTTCGGTCGCGATACCATCGTAACTATCCAACGGCAGGACGCGCTGCGCGAGCAGTAGCGCCTTGGCGCGTTGCAGCTCAACATCCGGAACCAGCGTCTGCTGCAACCGGCGGACGTCGGAGAGTGCCACGGCCTGCGCGCGTGAGACGTTGTGCGGATCGGCGGAGAACTCAATGGAAAACGTGGAGGTCGTGTTCCCTAGATCGATCGAGGAATCGACATCATACACATACCCTCGCTTCTCGCGCATGTCTCGGAAGAGCATCGAGCCGATGCCCTCGCCCGAGAGCATCGTGTTCGCAAGCGAGAGCGCGATCGCATCGGCATTTCCGCTGCGCACGTTCAATATCTGCGTGAGCGTGACTTCGGAATGGGTGCTCGAAGGCGACGCAATGGTCACCGAAGCTTGCTTCTTCTTACTCGGGATGACCGGATAGGCGAACGAGGGTTTCCGGTCCGTTGCGCGCCACGCACCGAAGTACTTCGCTATCACTGAGCGCGCATGCACGGGCGTCACATCGCCGACGATGGCAATCGTCGTGAGGTCCGGCCGGAAGGCGAATGTGTGCCAATGTTTTACATCGTTCAAGCCAATCGCCGAAATCGTTCCGGCCGTCGAGCGCCGCCGCCGCGGATCGCCCGCAGGGTAGAGCGCGTCCAACCGTGCGATGGCCGTTTGCGTGCGCGGCAGGTGCTCCACGGCGGCAGCGGTTTTTACGCTGTTTGCTTTAACGACTGCGAACGCTTGTGCTGCAAAGGCGGGATGCAGCAAACCATCGGCGAGCAGTTCGATAGCCCGGTCAAAGTTGACGGACTGCATATCCTCCGAGAACGTTGAGCCCAGCTTCGCCGAGGCAGCAATGGCATCGAACTGTGCCTGGTAGGCGCTGCGATCGTAGGTCGTCGTGCCCCAGGGGAGCAGCGTGTCGGTAATCGATGCAACCCCGTCTTTACCGCGCGGCTCGTACAAATCGGGAGCGGTTCAGAATCTCGCCTTGCAAAGACACGGTGGGAGCGGCATGCTCGGGACGAACCGTCAGCGTCAGCCCGTTTGGCAGACGATAAACGGCAACCTGGCTATCGCTTTGCGGCACCTTGAGGTCGGCGCGAAAATACGGTAGCGACCAGGCCGGAAGCGGCTGTTCGTGCTCGACGGTAAATTTGACGTCTTCCACGCCTGCTTGAGGATCGATGTGCGGAACCGCCGTCGTACTTTTGGGTGTGATGATCACACCCAATCCGAGCTCGGATCGAGGTACGTGCGCAACACGCGGTTCACGTCATCGACCGTGACGTTCGCGTATTCGGCGTGAATGGCGTCGGGCGAGACGTCCCCCACCGCAAGCCACTGGGACCACACGAAGGCGAGCCCCATGATCGATTCCTGACGGTAGTCCTGTTGACTGAGCAGACGCGTCTTGGCGGCAGCGACGAGGTCGGCCGGCACGCCGTTGGTCCGGTAGGCGTCGATAACGCCGTTCAGCGTGCTCTGCACGGTATCCGCGGGTTCTCCGGGAAAGCCGAACGCGGCGAGCGAGATCGCGCCGGTGTCGCGATAAGCGCCCGCGGAGGCAAAGCCTCCCAACACTTGGCCTTTTGCCTGCAAGTCGGCGAACGCACCGCGGCCGCTATTGAAGACCGCCGCCAACACTTGACCGGCGGCAAAATCCGGCGCGAGCAAATCCGGGAAACGGTACATCATCGCGCCGATGGGGATGGGAATCTCCCCAATCGTGTCGTGCTCGGTGGTGCCGGTTATCGGTTGAAGCGAGAACGGTTTGCGTACCGGCAGCGGTACGCTGGGAATTGCCTCGAAATCCGCTCTGATTTCGGCCAGCACGGCATCCGTGTCGATGTCGCCTGCGACGATCAGCGTGGCGTTGTTGGGGTGGTACCACGCCTGGTAGAAGCGGGCGATATCCGATGCCCGCATGCGCTGAAAACCTTCGATGGTTCCCACGCCGGGGTGCGCGTACGGCGTGTCGCCGAAGAACGCGCGCCGTACTTTCATGTCGATGTCGGCGCCCGGAACGCTTTGGTGCGCGCGCACTTCTTGCTCGATGGCGCCGCGTTCGGTTTGCCACGATGCATCCGACATGAGCGCCGAGGTCATCCGATCGGCTTCCAGTTTGAGTGCAAGCCCCGTGTATGCCGAGGGTAACTCAAAATAATAGCGCGTGAAGATTTCGTTCGTTTCGGCATTGTAGTCCGCGCCCGCGCGTGCGGCAAGGATGGCGAACTGGGCTGCCGGCACGAACTTCGTGCCGCGAAACATCATGTGTTCGGTGGCGTGGGCGATGCCGGGCACGGTGTCGTCGTTCGAACCTGCGCCGTACGTCATGACGGTGGTTGCAACCGGCGCAAGGCGATTGGGCAGCAGCACGACGCGCATGCCGTTCGCGAGCGTCGCTTGGATGACGTTCCCGGGCGCTGCCGGCGGCGCTGACGTCTGCGCCCAAGCGGCAGTAGACGATGAAAAAAGTAAAAAGCCGGCGGCTATGCCGGCGGTCAGATGCTTGCCGCTCTCCCCGTTATGCCGTTAGTTCGAGAAACGGGCGGATATCGGCCTGCTCCACTTCCATGCCCACGCCGCGCTTGTGGTAGCGGATGTCGTGAAAGTCTGCTCCCGCCGTCATCACGAGCCCTAAGCGATTGGCCAAATCGCGGAAGTACTGCACCTGCATACGCTCGTGCGTCGGATAAAAGACCTCAAGTCCTTGCAATCCGCGCTCGGCGAGCTGCTCGATGATGTCGTAGTCACGCAAACGTCCGGGATGCGCGAGCACGGCAATGCCGCCGGAGGCGCGAATGGCATCGATGGCCTCGTGCGGCGTAATGTGCGTTGAGGGAACGTATCCCGGCGTGCCCCGGCGCAAAAAGCCCCGGAAAGCGCTCTCAATGTTGGATGCAATTCCCAAACGCACCAGCGCTTTGCCCACATGCGGACGTCCCAGCGATGCGCCTTCTTTGGCTTCCGCGTGCACGTGGTGCAGTTCTATCGGATGGCCGGCTTCCCGCAATTGATCCACGATGCTCGCAATACGCACCTTGCGCGCCTCGCGGTTTGCATGCAGCACGCGTGAGAGCGGCGTATCGTTCATCGGCAGACGATACCCTAGGACATGGACTTCGCCGTCATCGTACGTGGTGTTAATCTCGATGCCGGTGACGATGCGCGCATTGCCGCCCTCTAGTCCATCGTAGGCGGCAAGCGTGTCGTGATCGGTGATCGAGAAGATCCCGACCCCGCGATCGTGCATAAAATTGCAAAGCGCCTGGGGTGAAAGCGTTCCGTCGCTCTCCCAGGTGTGCGAATGAAAGTCGACGAGCAACGTGCGCTAGGGTGCTTGACGGCGCTGGATCGCCAGGGAAATGCCGGTCCGCTCGTTCCCGTTGATCTCTACGTCTATAAAGGAAGGCGCGCACAGCAGATCGATCTCGCTGCCCCTGAGATAACCGCGCGCGATGGCAATGGCCTTGACGGCTTGGTTGATGGCGCCTGCTCCGACAGCCTGCAATTCGGCCGTTTCGCGCTCGCGCAACACGGCCGCCAGTGCTCCGGCCACCGAATTGGGATTGCTCTTCGCCGAGACCTTCAGAACGCTGGTGACGACCGCTCTTACCGGATTTTCAATCATGCTATGCCCCGTTGAAAGATGCGCTTGATATCCATAGCCCGCCCGGATTCCACATCTATTGTAACAATTGCCGCGCAGAATTGTCTGCTGCCTGACTTTTGCACCGAAAAACGGTCGGAAAGCCCCATCGTGAAGCGGTCGAGCACGGGACCCGTCTCCATCCCGATGACGCCATCCGTAGGCCCGGTCATCCCGACGTCGCTCACATAGGCGGTCCCGCCGGGCAGCACGTGCTCATCCGCGGTCTGGACATGGGTGTGCGTGCCGTAAATGGCCGAGACCCGGCCGTCCAAGAAACGGCCCAGGGCAACTTTCTCGCTGGTGGCCTCGGCGTGCACGTCCACGACGATGATCTTCGTTTTTTCGCTCATCAACGTGACCGCGTCGTCGGCCGCGCGGAACGGGTCGTCCACCGGGGGCATGAAGGTGCGGCCCATGACGTTCAGGACCCCGACCTGGGCGCCGTTCACGGTAATATAGTTGTAGCCGCGCCCCGGGACACCGGGCGGATAGTTCACCGGCCTGATGACGCGATCGCTTTGATCCAGATACGATTTGAACTCGCGCTTATCGAAGATGTGATTGCCGCTGGTGATGAAATCAACCCCGGCCTCGAACATCTCGCTCGCCGTCTGCGCCGTCAAGCCGAAACCCGCCGCGGCGTTTTCGCCGTTGGCAATGCACAGATCGACGCCGTGCTGGTCGCGCGCAAACGGAACGCATCGTTTAAGCGTCTCGCGTCCGGGGGAGCCCACAACGTCCCCGATGAGCAGCAACCGAAGTGTCGTACCTATCGGCGGGCCGATGCCTTTGCTTTTTTCTGCGTTTTCAAGAAGTAGACCAATACGCGCTTCTCTTCGCGAAAGCCCACCAGACTTCGAGACTGCGCCGGATCGCGCAGCGCTTCGATCGCCGATTCCGCGAGTTCTTCTTGCAGAACGGGATCTTCATCCGGGTGTTCGTCGGGAACCGGGTTGCGCATGAGCGCCGGACCGAAGCGCTCGGCAATTAAGCCGGTAAGCATCGCGAGTTCGCCGTTGGAGATACTATCGAGGTCGCGGC
>CAVPCC010000006.1:0-79452 GCA_963702335.1 Vulcanimicrobiota bacterium
TTGGGAAGGGTGGGCGCGTCTGACCGAGGCGATCGGCTCGCAATGCCAGCTCGTCGGCGACGACATCTTCGTGACCAACACGCAGCGCCTTGCGCGCGGTATTCGCGACGGCATTGCAAACTCGATCTTAGTTAAAGTCAACCAGATCGGCACGCTGACCGAAACGCTGGACGCAGTAGAGATGGCGCACAAGGCCGGCTACACTGCCGTCATCTCCCATCGTTCGGGGGAGACCGAAGATACGACCATCGCCGACATTGCGGTGGCTACGGGAGCAGGTCAAATCAAGACCGGTTCACTCTCGCGGAGCGATCGCGTTGCGAAGTACAACCGCCTGATGGCCATCGAAGAAGAACTTGGCGCTGCGGCGCGCTATCCCGGTAAGGACGCCTTCCACACGCGCGGTTAGTGCAGATGTATGACGCCGAATGCGAGCAGCAGCAGCAGTGTCACTACAGCGCTGAGCAGCAGAGAGCCGACGCAGCCCAGGCGGTTGCTGAAAAACAAGAACATGAGGCGTTCTACCCCGCAAGACTGCCGTGCACGCTGCCGAATAGCGGCAAGACCGGGGCCCGTAGCTCAGCGGTAGAGCGGCCGGCTCATAACTGGTTGCGCGTAGGTTCGAATCCTACCGGGCCCACGTGTTTAACCCCCGGTGCTCCGCGGAATGAGGGTCGCATGTTCACTACATGGTTTCGTACGCTTGCACTAGTCGCGGCTGCTCCGCTGGCTGCTTGTTCGGGGCAGTCCAATTCGGCCGCCGGCCACACGCCGGTTCCATCGAACACGACGATGGCGCAGGCGAACTCAACGCAGGCGCCGACGCAGGCGCTGAGCAAAGCGCCCGGCTCGAAGTACATTGCCAAGACCGGCGCGCTGCACGACGTGGTCTTTGAAGTGTGGGCCAACGGGCTGCCGCTGGGCACGATTCAGTGGCCCAATAAGGCGATGGACATCACCGCCAAGATGCGCGGTCATGCGAACCAGGTGGTCATCAAGTGGACCAAACTTCAGAAGGACGGCACCGGCACGCTCTCCATCGAGGAGGGCAATGGCGTTAAGCAGATGACCGCGGTCGTGACCAACGACTCCCCCACCAAGGGCAGCTACGCGCGCACGGTCATGGCGCAGCAGGCGCCCATGGGAAACGGCCTGGCTCCGCGCTAGGGGGCGGCCCGGACGCCGCCGTGGAATAGCCCCGCACGTTGCGGCGCCATCGTCTATCGGTTAGGACACTGCCCTTTCAAGGCGGAAAGACGGGTTCGATTCCCGTTGGCGCTACCAACCTGTTCGGCGCAATACGCAGACGCGGCGACGCCTTTGGCCGCCGATCTGCGAACGTTCTGAACTCTGACTGTGAAGTTGCGAATACCCGTAAAGGGCGTTCGTTTCGCGTCTGCGTCTAGCAAAACATATCGGGACGCTGCATAAAACAGTCGCACGCGAGCGCACGCTTTGCGTGAAGTGACCAAAATTGACCGGCAAGGTTTTTCGCCGCTATCAGGCATGGTTCGGCTCCACAGTAGCTGGTCAAAGTTTTTCGACATACTCGGACGCTTCAAAGCGTATCACCGTCGAACGTTAGCGGCTGTTCTAGGGAGAAGTCCGCAACATTCGTTATGTAAGCAATCGGAGGTCTCGAGTGAACATTGAAATTATGCTTTCTTCTGCATCGGTAATCGTCGCGGTCGTCGCGCTTGTGCTCACTTCGGCCCTTCTTTCGCGTCAAGTGCGGCAAATGGAACACGAACGTAATGCCTTAGCGGTGATGCAAGCGATCGAGCGGCTCACCTCCGATGAAGTCGTCGACACATTCCAGCGCCTACGCGGTATCGACGAACGCTATCCCACCCACCGGTTATTGCTCGAGCAGTTCTCGGGCTCGCGCGACGAGCATGACATATACATCGCCGCTGCGCTTATGGAAACGATCGCAGCGCTGACGCGTCGCGGCGTCTTAGATCCCTCACTTATCGTGGATTCATACGGATTCGGCATTCGCATGCACTGGCTAACCATTCGGGACTTTACACTGCGGTACCGAAAAGCGCTGAATAATCCGGACGTCTTCAACAATCTGGAATGGCTCGCGACGTACAGCGCGTGGTGGAAAGATATTCCTCGCCCCGCGAACGAGGCCAATTACAACCCGAGGCAGTTCGAGGGAGTCGTGGTGCAGGCGTAGGCAGCCGCGAAATCAGTGCACCGTAACCGTGCCGATCATTCCTTCGCTCGAGTGGAACAAGCAGTAGTACGTGTAGGTGCCCGCCGCAGTGAAGGTCAGCGTGTACGATCCGCCGGGCGGTATCACGCCTGAATTTGTGAACACGGTGCCGTCGTACGTTGAGCCACCGGCCGCCGGAATGTCGGGCGGACCGGGGGACGGGGTTTGTCCCGCTACCGGAAACGTCACCGTGTGTGGTGAGTTATTGGCTTGATCCGTCCAGGTAACAGAAGCGCCCACCGGCACCGAAACGTTAGCCGGCGTATTGCCCAGCGTTGTCGAATCGAGGAAGCGCATTACCGATGCTTGCGAGGGTGCTCCCGCGGCAAGACCGGAAGTAATACCCGCAGTTAAATGCGTGCCGCCGCTCGGATACGGAAAGAGCGCAACCGATGCCGCGGCTGCATTCACATCAACGGTTAAATCGGCAGCGCCTGCGGTGGTGTACTGCGCTTGTGATTCGGGCAGGGCCGAACCGGCGGGCTGTACGACGATTGTGCCGACCATCTCCGGCTGATGGATCAAGCAATAGTACGTGTACGTTCCGGCTTTGGTAAATTTGACGGAATATGGAACACCGGGCTGCATAAATCCGGAACTAATGTATGCGCTGCCGTCGAAGATGGTTGAACCAACAGGTGGCTGCGGCGCGCCGGGCGGCGGCGTTTGGCCGGCAGGCGGAATCGATACGGTGTGAGGTTCGTGTGTCGTGTCGGTCCACGTGATCGTATCGCCTTCATTTATCGTGATTGCATTCGGATAAAAATCGAATGCTTCAACCGCCTCGGCTTGCGCGGAACCGCCCGCGGAGACTTGCCAGGTTTGTATGCCGGGCGAAGACGGCCTCACTGAACCGCCCGAGGCGCATGCGGCCGTTGCAAGAAGGGCGAGAATCGAAAGACACGACGGTAGTGCTCGAAATTTCATGGTGCGCTCCAGCCGGCAGGACGGCCCGATTGAAAATGGTATATGTCTTGCCGAAATAGTAAAGGGCCAATACAGTAAGGTAACTATACTATATTGAAATCGCGAGCGCAAGAGTCTGTTTCCACGCAATCGCTGCTCCTTGCCGCCTATCAATCGACGGCACGCCAGCTCGTTGCGGCGCTTCATGCCGGTGGTCATCCGGAAATCCGGCCCAAGCATGGCGCGGTGTTCGCGAATATCGACGCGGCTGGAAGCCGAGCGACGGATATCGCGCATCGCGCCGGAATTACGAAGGCAGCGGTTGGCGAGTTAATCGACGAGTTGGAAAAGCTCGGCTACGTCGTCCGCCGGGCCGATCCGGGAGACCGGCGCGCGAAACTGATCGTACCGACAAAACAAGCGCATGCGGTAATGGAGCTGGTGCGACGACTTTAATGCGGGCCTCGAGCGCAAATTGCTCAAGACGCTTGGCCCCGTTCAATACGGCGAACTGCGCTCGGCGCTCTTTACGATTGCGCCGGATGCGCCGGTGCAGCCGCGCGCGAGAGAACATTAGCCATCCCAAACCGTTCGCACACTGCGGCAAACGCTGCGGTCGGTCCGTGCCAGCGGAGTTCATCGACGTTCTTAAATAGCGGCGCATCGGTTCGAAGTGTCGCGAGCTGTTTGAACAATAGCGCAAGAGCGCGCTGTTTTCCGAGCGCTTCGGGCGGAAAGTTTTCGATTTTTCCGTAACGCAGCAGCAGATGAGCCGCGCCCTTCGTGCCGATGCCCTTGATGCCTGGATACCCGTCGGCCGTATCGCCGACAAGGGCCAAATAGTCCGGAATGAGTTCCGGCGGGACGCCATACTTCGCGCGCACGCCGTCCGCATCGCGCACGACGTTGCTCCGGCGATCGACCTGCACCACGCGATCGCCGCGAACGCACTGCGCAAGATCTTTATCCGGCGTCCAAATGCAAATCTTTTGCACGCGCGGATCCTGCGAGGCAATGTGGGCCGCGCACGCGAGCGCGTCGTCGGCCTCAAGTTCGACCATCGCCCACGTCGCAATACCCATTGCGCGCAGCGCATCTTCAAGGGGCTCGAATTGGAAGCGAAGTGCCGGCTCGATGCCTTCGCCGGTTTTATATCGGTCCCACAATCCGTTACGGAACGACTCGATCACGTGATCCGTTGCAACGCCGATATGCGTTGCGCCCTCGGAAGTCATCTGCAAAACCGTATTCAAAACGCCCGCGACCGCGCCGTAGCGCGCATCGCCCTTCGTCCCTGCCCGGCGAAGGCCATAAAAATGCCGGAACAGTTCGTACGTTCCGTCGATGAGATGAACGATCAATGGCTTCGCGTTCCCGCGCGGAATAGTCTGCGTCCAAAAGCGGATCCCATCGTACCGACGCCAAGAACCGCACTATTTGGCGTGAACGTCATTCAGCCTCGCTCCTTCGGTCGCTTGCTCGCCGCAGCCGTGCAGCGGGGCCTCCATCCTGGACTCGGGAATCTTTGGCAATGCGAATGAAAGCCTTTGAAATCTTCCAGGGAAAACCTTTTGGCCTCGGCGGCGTACCGTTGGGCAACGAATTCGCGTACGTCACCGACGACGTCGCGTACGCGACGATCGAAGCCGCATGGAACGCCGGAGTGCGCTATTACGACACCTCTCCGTGGTACGGATTGGGGCTTGCAGAGAGGCGCCTAGGGACGTTTTTGCACAAACAAACGCGCGGCGAATACATCTTGTCCTCGAAGGTCGGTAAATTACTTACGGCGTCGCGCGAGAACAATGCAAAGGAATATTTCCCGTTTACTCCTTCGCCGAACAATCTGCGTTACGATTACACTGCCGACGGCGTTAAGCGCTCGATCGAAGATCACTTGCAGCGGCTGGGCGTAGACGCTCTCGACGTCGTCTTCGTTCACGATCTCTCGCCGGATAACCCATGGCTGCCGGGGCCGTGGGAAGAGCAATTCGAGATCGCACGCAACGGCGCGTTCCCGGCGCTAAGTAAGATGCGCGAGGAAGGTACGATCAAAGGCTGGGGGCTTGGAGTGAACTCGCCCGAGCCGATTCTGAAGCTGATTGAGGTCGCGGATGCGGACGTCTGCCTCCTGGCGCGTCAATATTCGCTGATCGATCATGAGAACGCGCTGCACCGGGTCTTTCCAAAGGCACGAGAGCGCGGAATGGGCTTTGTCGTCGGTTCGTCACTCAACGCCGGCTTCATCAGCGGTAGCGCGCGCTTCAACTACGGCAAGGAGAATTACATCATTCCTGCCCACGCGATCGAAAAGCGCGCTCGGCTGCAGGCGGCCGCGGCCCGGCACGGTGTCGATCTTCGCGCGGCGGCATTGCAGTTCTCCCTTGCCCCCGACCTCGCGGCCGCATTGGTTGTCGGTTGCGCGAACCCGCAGCAGGTACTCGCGGATTACACCTCACTCCAGACGAACATTCCGGAGGCGTTTTGGGTGGATCTTCGATCCGAAGGCTTAATGGAAGGCGACGCCGCGACACCGCCCGAGAGTGCTGTGCCAAAATGGTCTTGATTGTGGAGAAGGAGGCTAAGGGCCGGCCGCTGCGCCGTACGCATGCGTAATTGCGAGCGAAAAAGCCGGCGTGCTGGCCGACGTGATCGGCGGGGTGTAGACGTAAAGCTTCCCTTCCGTGTAGGAGGGAACATACAGGTTGCCGATGTTGTCGAATGCCGGAAAGCCGAGGTAACTCGCGGTAGTCGTTGGCGTGAGGGCAAAGGAACGGGTGGCGCCGACGGATACCGGCGGCGTGTAGACGTCGAGCTCGCCATCGGCAGTACCATTGGCTACGAAGATGCGTCCCGTGGAATCCGAAATAATGCCGTAATTGTCATTATTGACGCCGAACGTTGCCGCGGCCGTGCTTGCGGACGTGATCGGCGGGGTGAATTTGTCATTGACCGATCCTCCTGCAACGAAAAGGTTGCCGGATGGATCGAACGTGACGCCCCACGGAGTACCGCCGCCTGACGGCAGGTTCAGCGTAAACGCAGGTGCGCTCGAAGAACTGAACGGCGGCGTTACGACCTCGATGCAGCATGTGGCCGTGTGAGCGTCGGCTGCGAACAAACGCCCGGTGGAGTCGAGCTTGACGTCTTCAACGCTGGTTCCAACGGTCATCGTAAAGGCCGGCGTGGCACCCGCCGTCAGCGGTATATTGAAAGCGTTTACCGTCGTGCCGCCGTTAGCGACAAAGAGTGCGTTGCGTTGGCAGCCATGCCGCTCGAACTCGCGGATGTAACGGTCTGCACCGGCGTAGACGATGCGCTCAGCGGAAGCGTGAACATGTCTATTGTTCCCGAAGTACTAATATAGAGATGTGCCTGATTGTTAACGCTGGATCGTGGTACGACGGCATTGCCGCTCAGGCAGCCGGAAAGCGTAACGATGGCGCATAATGCGAAAGCGTACTTAATACGAAGATGGATGCTCAAGTTGAGACTCCTTTGATAGCAAGACGGACCTTTCGACACGTACTGCGCCGCTCGGGGCGTCGCCTTTGTTTTTGCGCTTTGCACTGCAAATCGGGGGTACGTGGAGCATGGAGCGAAATGTTTGCCTGAGAACACTTGCAATATGCCGTTCGAAACAATCGGTGCTGCCCGAGTCGTGAGTTTGCTTCCCAGCGCTACGGAGATTCTGTTCGCCATCGGTGCGGGTGAGTACGTTGTCGGCGTCACGCATGAATGTGACTTCCCGCCTGAGGCGCTCGCGCTGCCGAGGCTGACATCCTCTGCGCTGCCCGCCGCCGGCTCCCCGGCGCAGATAGACCGCCACGTACGCCGCAGTCTTCACGCCGGCAGCAGCCTGTACAACCTGGACGGAGCCCTGCTCGAGCAGCTCAAGCCGGACCTCATCGTGACGCAGGAGCTATGCGAGGTCTGCGCCGTTTCGTACGCAATCGTTGCGCGCGCCGCCCGCCGCCTCGCTACCGATCCGCGCATGATTTCGCTTGAGCCGTCTTCGTTCGAGGACGTCTTTTCCACAATTCTTACGCTGGGCGATCTTACCGGCCGGGCCGCCGGCGCACGGGAACTCGTATCCTCACTGCGCGCCCGGGTGCAGGCACTCGCGGAACGCCCGGTGGCGCGGCGGCCGCAGGTACTAGTGCTGGAGTGGACCGATCCGCCGATGAGCGGCGGCCATTGGACGCCCGAACTTGTGGAGCTTGCCGGCGCAACTCCCGTGCTTGCAAATCCCGGCAAAAACTCCGTCGTGCTTACCTGGGATCAGATCGCAGCGGCGGATCCCGATGAAATCGTGATCGCGCCGTGCGGGTTCGATCTAGAACACACGCAGCAAGCGATAAACGAGCTGCAACCGCTCGAACCGTGGCGTGCGCTGCGCGCAGTACGCGAAGGGCGCGTGCACGCAGTCGACGGCAACGCGTATGTGAATCGCCCCGGGCCGCGCCTCGTTGATACGATCGAGATTTTCGCAAAACTCTGGGCGAAAACGGGATGTACCTGGACCGGTGGATTTAGACCGTGAGCCGCCGCTCGATGAGCGCATCCGCCGCGCAGACGCCGCCGCCGCTCGCCTTTGCGCTATACATGGCACGGTCGGCCCGGTCCAGCAGAGTGTGTTCGTCCCAGCCGTCTTGCGGGAACACACTCACGCCGACGCTGCAGTCGATGACGAAGAGATCGTTTTCCAAATTATATGTATGCGCAACCCGCCGGCGGAGGCGTTCGGCAATTGCATAGATGGCATTGGCCGTAGTCGGCGGAGCGATCACGCAGACGAATTCATCGCCGCCCAGACGGCACACCATGTCGGCAGGACGAAGCTCGGACGTCAGACGCTGCGTTACTTCTTTTAAAATAGCATCGCCCGCTGCATGACCGTTGACATCATTGATTTTCTTAAAGCCGTCCAAATCGATATAAATGACGCCGAACGCATCGGGCCGGCGCCGGGCGAGCGACCGCAGCATCGAGAGCGCGCTGCGGCGGTTTCCGGCGCCCGTCAAGGCGTCACGCAACGCTTGCGTGCGGTCGGCGCGCGCCCGCTTGACGGTAAATGTAAACGATGCCAGCCAAAGCACGATGATTGGCACAAAGGCCAAGCTGCTGAATATTCCGACTCGTACTAAACTCGTTGTTTGCGCTCGTTGCTGGATCACCTGGGCCATCGCCTGCGATGAAACACGCGTGTGAGAACGGTCCTGCGCGTAAACCGCATCCACGAGTGTGACTTGGCGCTGGACGCTGTGCCCGATGAGCAGAAATTGCAAGGCGGCCACCAGCAAGAAAAAAAGCAAACCCAAGGCAGCCAAATAGGTCAGCCCGACGGAGCGCAATGTGGTGCCCTCATGCTGGATCACTGTTAGTAGTTATCGGCTAAGCGACTGAGCGGCCCCCTGGGATCCGGCCCTGGGAAGCGACGGCTGTGTACAGTTTTGGTTTAGAGCTCGTCGCGAATCACGAAAGTTTCGTGCAAATCCAGTGTCCGGAAGAATTCGCGCAAGCGCTCCGTGGGCTTTGCGAGAACCAGCGGGCTCTTTCCGGCTTCCTTTCGCGCCCGCTGGAAGCGAACCAGCGAACGCAGGACGGCGGTATCCAGCCGCTCGACTGCGGCCACGTTAAAAACGAGCGGGTCCGCATCCCCGAAGCGGTCTAGCAGTTGGTCGAGTTCGTCGCGGCGGGCGATGTCGTATTCCCCGCTTAAGGCTACGACGGTTGCATTGTGCTCCATGGTTAAATTGCGTGCCCTCGGTGACGTTTATCACCTATTTCCCATTTTGAGGCTTTTCCTGTAGGAAATGCCCGGCCCGGGCCGATAATTATGCTGTATGCGTTCACACCGTCTGGTCATTTCTATTGCCGTGCTCTTGACATTGCCGTTGACATTCGCGGCTGCGCCTGCCAACCAGCCGGCAGAAGATCTCCGTGAAAGCTGACCAGCTGCTTTCCAGCACGTACTATTCGGACGTGAGCGCGCAAAAAATGATGGACGGCGCACGCGATGCGCTCGCAGCGGCCGTCCGCAAGCATGGCGTACGGCTAGCGCTTCCCGACTTGCGTGACAGCGGCAACAGCGATGCGAACATCAGCGCTATCGCGCAGGCGATCGCTCGCGTGCAATCCGCCACGCACGAGTCCGGCACCGATCTCACTTATGGCGCCATCGACGGCATGACGCGTTCGATCGGCGACCGGTACACGGCTTTCTTTACGCCCGATGAATTCCGCGAGTTCAATCAGGCGCTCGATCCGGAAAAGATCTCGGGTATCGGCGTGCTCATCCAGCCCGATCCCGGCAGCAAATTCATCCGGGCATATTACGTGGTACCCGGAACGCCCGCTGAGCGCGCCGGATTGCAGTCCGGCGACGTCTTTACGAGGATTGGTGGGATCTCGACAAAAGGATTGAACACGGACGATGCAACCAAAGTGCTGCGCGGTAAGGCGGGCAGCACGGTGCGTATCGAGTCGATGCGAGACGGCAAATTGCAGCCGCCGGTCGACATCACGCGTTCCGAAGTTCAACCGCCTACCGTTATTTATAAAATGCTTCCACAGCATGTTGCCTACATTTGGGTGCTGGCCTTCGGCCGCGAAACGCCGGACGAATTTTCGGTCGCACTGCAGCGTGCCCAGAAGAACGACGTGCGCGCATATGTCATCGATCTGCGCGATGACGGCGGCGGGTATGTGAATTCGGCACTGGACATCAGGCTCGAAGTTCATCAACGACGATCCGCTGCTTACGATCGAAGAGCGCGGCTCGCACACGACTACCATCGATTCCTCCGGCCACGCCCTGACCGTCAAGCCGATGGCGATTCTGGTCAACCGCTACACGGCATCGGCCTCGGAGATCACCGCCGGCGCACTGCAAGATGACGGCGTCGCCGTTTTAGTGGGCGAGAAAACCTTCGGCAAAGGCGTGATGCAGTCGCTTACGCAGCTACCCGACGGCGCGGCCATCAAAATTACGACGGCGCATTACTTGACGCCGAAAAATCACGACATCAACCTCAAAGGCATCGTACCGGATTATAGTGTCGCTGAAAACAAAGACGCGCGTTACGGCGAACTCGACCACGACGCGCAGCTTCAAGCGGCGCTCAGCATTCTGACCAAGAAAATCGCGGCGCTTCGACCGTAGTTAGAAGCTGCGTTTCACGACGCGTTTCGCTTTAGCAGTCGTTTTCAGCGCGAGGTGAGGATCGAGCGGTCCCTTTTTCCTACGTAATCCGAACGATTTTGTTCGTACCGCATACCCAAAGGTTGCCGTCGGGACCCACCGCAATGTCTCCGGGCGAATCTCCAAACGTCGTCGGAAACCTTGAAACTGCGCCTTGCGGAGTAATCCGGGAGATGAGGTTGGCGTGCGAATTAACGAACCACAAATTTCCGTCCGGCGCCGCAGTCTACCGATGTCGGCGCAAAAAGCGGTTTGAATAGATGCATCTTGCCGGATGAATCAACGTAGCCGATATAACCGCCCGCAGAAAACCATGTCACGCCTGCGCGACCGACCGACACGCTCGCCTGACCATTGCACCCGCCCTCGACGAGATAGTCACGGACGGCATGCGAGCGCGTTAGCCGTCCGACACCGTCACAGCCGGCGTACCATAGCGTTCCGCTGGAGTCATACGCGATCGACTTGATGTCCAGGTTCGTCTTAAAAGCGATTGCGGCAATCTTGCCCGTATAACTGAGAAGTCCCGACGTCGCCGTTGGGTGGCCGGTAAGGACAATTCCATCGGGGCCGGCCGCCAGTGCAAAGGGATTGCTGCCGCGCGGCAGCGTGTACTCCGTCAGCTTGCCAGTTGGCGTGAGGCGTCCGATGCGCGCCACGTCATTAGCGTTTTCGGAGAACCAGATATTACCGTCGCGGCCCGCAACGATTGCATCCGCGACGTCGCCCGCGTGCGGCGCTGCAATCGCACCGGCTACCGCGCCCGCAGCCGTTATACGCACGACGTGGCCCATCGATACCGGCATGACGTTCTGCCGCTCGACCGAGAACGGGGTCATGGTTCCTTGGTAGCTCGTCGCTGCGAGAAGCACTACGGCTGCGCAAAGCGCGCCGGCTCGGTAAACATTCATGCGCTTATTCTGGCACCGGCCCGCACAGGGTTCAACTATCCGACCTGACGAACGGGCCGCCGCCACGACCGCCGCGGAGGACTTTAGCGTGACGCGGAGGGGGCGGAGCGTTCTAACCGGTAGCGGCTGACTTCAATATACGTGTAGGCCTGAGCGGCCGAAGCGCACAGATGCTCGAGTGTTTCAAGTTCGTCGGGATCGAGCGCAGTGCCGTCGCGATGGATGCCGTACACGGCAAAGCCGGTCATTTCCGGGCCCTGATGAATCGGAATTGCCACGCATGCCAGGCCGAACGGGTTTTCGGTGAGGTCGCCGAGTTTCAAGCACGTCTTTTCGATTCCCAGAAAGCGCACGAGATCGTGATCGTCCTCAAACGCTACGGCCTTGGCCCCATCGTATCCGGAGGCGGACGAGAGGACGAAGTTCTCGCCCGTCTTTCGGAAGAGAGCCGCCATCGACAGGTGCAGGCGCTGATATGGATCGCGCACGAGTGCGCGATCGATGGTTTCCTCGTGCGTCGAACTTATCAACGTACGTCCCAGGCGTTCGAGAAAGGTTTCGGCGTTGTATTTTGCACGGAAGAGCAGAAAGTCCACGCTCGCCTCGATGCGCCGATGCAACCGGTTGAGCGTGAACGCGATGCCGATTGTCACGAGTGCGTCCAACGCCATCGCTACGCGGGCTTCGTGGAGATACGTGCTCGTTGCCCAGTCCACGACGCCGATCGCGATTACGAGAATCGTGGTTACGGTGGCGAACACCACGGTTCGGCTGATCGCAAAGCTGATGTCGATCACGTGCCGCTTGAGTATCGCGTACATCAGCGCGATAGGCGTGAGAACGAGAAACATGGCTAGGATGGAACCAACGTTGCCCGGCAGTGTCGTGGATTGGCGTAAATTATCCAAGATGACCGCCCAGCAGATTGCAAACGCAGCCCAACCGAAACGGCCGCGCTCTTCACGCTCCATCGCGGCGGCGCGGGCCAAAACGGCAGCCACGACGATCGCCGACATGACGGTCACGACGATCCGCGAGGCTTCCGCCGTCATAATAAAAGCCGACGTAGCACGAGCAACACCGAAGATAGCCAAGCCGATGGTCAGCGCGATGGAGACGTAATAGGCGGCAGTACGCCAGCCGCGCGGCGGCCAATCGTTGGGCACGAGCACGGCGAACTGCATGAGCAGACCGAACTGGACGGAATTGGCGATGATGCCCCAGTCATACAGCAACGCGAACAGCGCCGGGCTGTACGCGGAAAAGTTTTGCTCTAGCGTGTACGTCGGAGCGGCGACTACGGCATATATAAAGAACGTCCACGTTGCGCGCCCGGGCCGCCCGAGCACCAGAACAACCGCACACAGTAAAAACGCAATGTAGCCGGCAAGGCGCAGCGCCGCGAGCGTGCCGTTGAAATAGATATTCGGCGCCGGCGGACGCGTTTGCGGAACGAATGAAACCGGGCGCCAAGCATCGCCACGCTTCACGCAGAGATTGAGCGGCGTTCCCGGAGTATAGCCGAAACGCATGGAGGCACTGTTATGATCGAAGAGCAGATGCCCGTCGCGGATCGAAAGACAGCCTACCTGGTCGCCGGTCCGCAACCCCGCGTCGTACGCCGGTGAAAGCGCCTGGACGTCGATGAAGTTTGGTTGGATCAGCGCGCCGGTGTAGTGTGGCCACACGCCCGTGTAGGCCGTCGGCGGATGAAAGAACATGGCAACGCCCGAAAGCACCGTAACGGCCACGGCGATCGCGGTAACGAGGAGTGCTCTCATAGGCCGCCCCCTTTGCCCGCAGTTTCCCTAGAGGTGCCGGATTCTCTTGTATGGCCGTCGTAGTAGACAACGCTTAACGAAAAAAGTAATATAGCACAAGCCATGGGCGATTGGCTCTGGCTGGCAGAGCGCCTCCCTACTAATTTCTGGCCCTTTAGTATTACAAGCCTCGGAGAATAGAATTGGATGTGAGTGGAAATCAGCATTTGCCTTCCGTCCGCACCGTCCCTGAACGCCAGATTGCAGACGGCGCCAAAGAACGCTTTGGTAGCCTGCGCTGTTAACCCGTTTTCCGGTTCTTCAATCATCAGATCCGAAGGACGATTTGGCGTCGAAACAAGCACAACGAGGCCGAGATAACTCAGCATAGTTGAAGACAGTCGAACGGCTGGAACGGTCTTGCGTGCATCTTCATAAACGAATGCAAATGCCACACAATCAGGCCCGACGGTGTTGAATTCAAAATCGGAAAACGCGGGTTCCACTTCCTTGAGTCACTCGCGGATACGCTGAGGTTGCGGTGCTTTTGTTTCACTGAGATAGTAAAGGGTCGCCGTCAGGTTTTCCCCGCGGTATCCGAGGCGTGGTGCAAGGTAGATGTCGTGCTTTCCGGATCTTCTGTGGACGTCGCTACGGATACATCGGGAACTGCCTGACGGTTAGCGTATTGCTGCTAGCATCGGGTTGGACGCGGGCTTAAGATTTGCATCTTACCCCGGAGGGCGAGCTGAAGGCAAAGGGTTCCGCAGCGGACAACCCGGCTAGTACTGGTCCCGGCTTGGGCATTTTGCGTCGGATAAGGGTCAAAACAAGGGTCGAGGCCCGCTGAAGGCGTGGAGTGCAGCGGGAATCGGTCATATAATAAGGCCATGGGCGATAAACTCGCTGGGAGAGCGCCTCCCGTCAAGGAGCCGCAGGTGAGCCTGGAGTTGTGGAACACGCTCGCATCCTTCGGTACATTTGTCGTCATCGCAATTACCGCGATTGCCGCCTTGGTCCAGCTTCGTCACGTGCGAAGCAGCAATCAAATCGTCGCTTTCAACGAACTGCGCGAATCTTCCGAAACGCAGGAGTTTCGTCAGGCGGAACATTTCGTCACGACGCAGTTCGAAGCGCTCATGGAGGACCCTGAATTCCGCTCCCAGATTTTGAATGCGAGCGCAAGAACGCAAGAGATGCAAGACCGCATCATGATGGTGCGTCATTTGGCCGGCTACTTCGAAGCTATGGGCGCGATGGTGAAAAAAAACCTGATCGATGGAAACCTCGTTTTCGATCTCTACAATACGCGGATACTGCGCTACTGGTACATTCTTGCAGCCTCGACCGCGGCGGTTCGCTCGCGCAACGGCCTGCAGGTGTACGAGAACTTCGAATATCTCGCGGCGGCCGCCGAAGAGTGGCGTAAGCGTTACCCGAAAGGCACCTACCCTGCGGCTATGAAGCGGCTAAGCATTCACAATCCATGGGAAGAGCAGGATGCGGAGTACGCACGCGCTCGTGGGAACGAAGCGTTGGTACGATAGGAGGCCAAGCCGTTCGCGGAGCAAAGCCTTAGAATAAAGCCACGGGCAATTAACTCAACTGGGAGAGCGCCTCCCTTACAAGGAGGATGTCGGCGGTTCGAGCCCGTCATCGCCCAAATTCATAAACAGGCGGTGCGCAAGAGCGCTCCGCCTGTTTTGCTGACCGTCGCTTGAAGGGATTAGATTGCGCGTTCGGCACGCCGGTAACTCAAAAAAACGGTATCTGGGGCAGCGGTCGCCCGCTGCATGGCCTCGAAAAGAGCACTTATGAACCACATCGCCATCGAGTACGAGGACGGCGGCGGAATAGCCGTCCTGACCATGAATCGCTCCGAGAAGCGGAACGCGCTCTCGCTGGAGATGATGCGCGAACTAATCGCGGCATTCAACAGCATCGGTAGCGAGCGAACCGCATACGCCATCATCCTGCGCGGAGTGGGACCGGCTTTTAGCGCGGGCCACGACCTGCGCGAGCTCCAATGCCGCGACCCGCAGGCCTACGACGAGATCTTCAACGTGTGCGTCGAGCCTCATGCAGACCATCCAGGCCGTTCCGCAGCCGGTCATCGCCGAGGTAGAAACCCTCGCGACCGCGGCCGGTTGTCAACTCGTCGCCACGTGCAATCTCGCGCTGGCCGCTGAAGGGGCCCGTTTTGCCACCCCGGGCGTGCGAATCGGCCTCTTTTGCACGACGCCGATGGTGGCTCTCACCCGCGCTATCGGGCGCAAACGCGCAATGGAGATGCTGCTGACGGGTGATTTTGTGGATGCAGCCACGGCCGAGCGATGGGGCCTGGTGAACCGGGTCGTGCCGGCATCCGAACTGCACGGCGCGGCCTTGGCCATGGCCCGAAAAATCGGGGAGGCCAGCCGTACCATCGTCTCGCTCGGGAAAGCGGCCTTCTACCGGCAGATAGACCTTGAGCAGCCGCAAGCGTATGCCTATGCCAAGGAGGTCATGGCCCTGAACGCCCAAGGGGGCGACGCCCAGGAGGGCATCGCCGCTTTTGTCGAGCGCAGGTCCCCGCACTGGTCGTAAATAAGAAGACCTATGTTAAGCTTTGCAGGGTCCGGCTTTACGAACAGGGACTCAAGCTGCCGAATGGCTAATCAATTCGGCCCGCGACGCGTCCGGTGGGCGCGCGTCGTGCGAGCGCATTAAAAGCGTCGCCCACACCCGGTATGCGGGCAACCGCATACGCGACGGCAGGGGGCTCGCTTATGGCGGGCCTTCCTGTTTTTTAATCGAAACCGCCGCTTCGTGAACCGCTTCGATCCACGCACGCGTTTTGCTGCGTTCGTACTTTTGATTGCACTCTTGGCCTGCGTTTTCGTTGCCGCTGCGCGCGTGCGCATCGAGCAGCGCATGAACCGCGTCGAAATTGCCATGGATTACAACGAGCTCTCGGCATTCGCGCGCTCCTATAATTACAACGTCAACGTCCTCCTGCTGGACATGCGCCGGGCCGGCTTGACGTCGCTTGCGCTAACGGAGGAACTCGGCGGCTCGCTGACCGGTTCGACTAGCCGGTATGGGTTTGCAATCTCGGGCACTGCGCTCGCTGACGCCGCGCGTCTCTCGCCGCTTGCGAATGCCACGCTTGCCGGCATCGTCCGGTCGGGCCGCGTGCGCGCCGACGACGTGTATATCCTTGCATATGACAAAGCCAGCCTCGACCGCTACATGGAACAGCTGCCGCTGCACTTCGAACGCTCGGGCGTCCGCGTTTTGAGCGCGCGCGCGCCATTTGCGATTTCCATTCGCACGCAAATCGATTACTTTAACAGCGTCGGTCTGGGTATTCCGGGCGATCAGGTGGCCTTGGCCCGCAAACTGGGGTTTTTCATCGAGCCGCGCTTTCAGAACGACGAACGGTTGCAGGATGGCCAGATCGCCACGATGTTCGACGACGTGCGTGCCGGCAAATGGATGTCGAGCGTTATCTTTTTCGGCCTACGCAACCAAGTTCTGGGTTTCCCGGATCACCTTGAGGACACCGCTGCGGTGTTCAAGGAACATCCCTGGGCAAACTTCGGCATGATTGAAACCGGCGATCCTACGCAGGCGCAAAAGGGATACGCCGACCTGGCCAAGATTATTCCCGGGCAGACGGTTCGCGTTCAGGCAATCAGTAAACTCGACTGGACAAGCTGACGGCGCCCGTCATCGTCGCGCGGTACGATTTAGGGGTGCGGGAACGCAACGTGCGCGTCGTCTACCTGCGACCCTTTGCGCATAGCATGGACACGCTTTCAACGGCGAAAACCAACGTTGAAATCGTCAGACAAATCGCCGCCGACTTGCGCTCGCACGGATTCCGCCTAGGGCGCGCAACACCGATACCGCAGTACCGCGGCAACAACCCGGCAGCAGTCGGACTTGCGGCCCTTGCCGTACCATCGCTTTTCGTACTCTTGCTGGGCTGGTACGGCTATTACCGGCGCTCGTGGGCAATCGCAGCATACGCTCTTACGGTCGCGCTGTACGCAGGCGGGTATCTCTCGCATCACGATATTCTGGCGCGCTCGATTCTAGCGCTCGTGGGTGCGTTGCTGTTTGCGACCGCCGCCTTTACGGTCTTAAGCGGCGCTTTTTACAAGCCCGTAGAGCGTTCGGCCGGGAGGCAAATTCTTACGAGCACCCGTTGGACACTGCTCGCGACGATCGTCGCATTGTTGGGTGCGCTAGTGGTCGTGGGCTTGATGAGCGCACCGCTGCTGATGGAAGAAGTTGACACGTTCCGCGGCGTAAAACTCGTGCTCGCGCTGCCTCCGGTCATTGCGGTCTTGCTGTATCTGTTCACCGATCGCTTCAACTCGCAAATGGCCGGTCCACGGGAAACGCTCTCCTCGCCCATCCGCATCTATCAATTGCTACTCGCGTGCATCGTGCTCGGCGCCGGCGCGCTCGTGCTGATGCGCAGCGGCAACCAGAGCGACATCCGCCCTCGAACTTCGAACTGGCCTTGCGCCATCACCTGACGTCTATCTTGAGCGTCCGCCCCGGTTCAAGGAATTTTTGCTCGGTTTCCCGGCGATGATGCTGCTGCCGGCGCTGATTCCGGCGCACCGCCGGGCGATCGGCATTTTGCTCGCGCTCGCGCTGGGCGTAGGCCTTGGCGATCTCATCGATACTTTTTCGCACCTGCACACCGCCATCGATGTCTCGCTGCTGCGTGTGTTCAACGGTCTGGTGATCGGCGTGGTCGTCGGCGCAATCCTTATCCTGGTCTATCGCCGAGCCGTGCGCGCGTAGTGCGGTTGCTGCTCTCGGGATATTACGGATTCGGAAATCTGGGCGACGAGGCGCTCTTGGAAGTGATCGTCTCGCACTCAAAACGCGCTTCCCCTACGCGCAGATCGATGTGCTCTCCGCCTCGCCAGAGCAGACGGCGCACGCTTACGGCATCGAATCCACGCCCCGGTGGGATGCGCGCGCGGTACGACGCGCCGTTGAGCGCGCCGACGTTCTGCTCTCGGGCGGCGGCGGCTTACTGCAGAATGCAACGAGCTTCCGCAGTTTGATCTATTACGCGGGTATCATTCGATCGTCCGCGCGCGCCGGCCGCAAAGCAATGATCTTCGCGCAGTCTATCGGGCCGCTTGATTTTTGGGGCAAGGCGCTGGTCAAAGAATGGTGCAAGGGCGTTCGTGCAGCCACCGTACGCGACGCACGGTCGACCGAATTGCTCGACTCTGCTCCCGAACGTTCCGGTGGAACAGACGGCGGATCCGGTGTTTTTATACGACGCGCCCGACGAGGAAGTCGATCTTTCGCAGGAGGGGCTGGGTCCGCAGAGCGATCCGCTCGTCATCGTGAGCGTGCGCAAAGCGGGCGGCATGAAAGATCGCATCGACACGCTAGCGTACGCGGCCGATCGTTTCTCGCAGCAGTACGGCGCGCGCGTAGCATTCCTTCCCCTGGGCGGTGCCGCCGATGCCGAAACCTCGACGATGGTTATCCGTAAGTGCAAGACGGCGCCCGTGCTCTTGCCCGAATGTTCGCTTGCCCGCGCCGCAAACATCATCCGACGCGCGCGCGTTGTCGTGGGGATGCGTTTGCATGCACTGATCCTCGCCGCGCGTTACGCGGTGCCGTTTCTGGCCATCCCCTACGACCCGAAGGTCGGAGCGCTGTGCGAGGACTTGGGCTACCCGGTGCCTCCGCTTTTTTCGCTCGACCCGCCGGGGCCCAAGCCGGATCCGGCGCAGATCGACGCCCTCGTCGACCGCATCTGGACCGAGCGGGATGCCGTGAGTACTGCGTTGCAAGGCGCAAGCGAGCGTCTCCGCGCGCTGGCGCAGCGCAATTTCGAGGTGCTCGATGCCCTGGTTCGCGAAAAGCCCTCGACCCCATGAACGGAAATGAGCGCGACTACCGCGAGACTTTGAATTTGCCCAAGACCGGCTTTCCGATGAAGGCCGATCTGCCCCGGCGCGAACCGGATCGCGTCGCGTGGTGGCAAGAGCAACGCACGTACGAGCGCCGTCTGGAACGCAACAAGGCAAACGGCCCGTGGATTCTGCACGACGGCCCGCCGTACGCAAACGGCAATCTGCACATGGGTCACTTCCTGAACATGGTGCTCAAGGACGTCTTCAACAAGATCGCGCTGATGGACGGCAAGTGGGCGAAGTTCGTCCCCGGCTGGGATATGCATGGCCTGCCGATCGAACTGGATACGCTCAAGCATCTAAAGATCAAAGATTTCCATTCGGTGGATCCGTCGAGCTGCGCAAACTCTGCAAAGAGCGCGCGCTGCACTGGCTGAACGAGCAGCGCAGCACCCGCATGCGCATGGGCAACTTCGGCGACTGGGAGCACCCGTACCGTACGGTCGATCCGGAGTTCGAGGCAACGATCGAAGAGACGCTCGCATCGCTTGCGGAAAACCGGCAACTCTACAAGGGGCTGCGTTCCACGCTCTGGTGCATCCACGACGAAACCGCCCTGGCCGAAGCCGAGATCGAATACAAAGACAAAGTATCCCCTTCAATCTACGTCCGCTTCCCCGCATCCGATCTCCAGCGCGCCGCGATCCTCGATGTTTTTGATTGCAACACTACTCACTCTGAGGTATTGCAGGGACTCAACCTTTCCGTCCTCATCTGGACCACGACCCCGTGGACGCTGCCGGCGAACGTCGCCGTCGCGCTCAAGGCCGACGCCGGCTACGCGCTGTACGAACACGGCAGCGAACTGTTGCTGCTCGCCGCAGAGCGCGCGCCGCACGTGCTGGGCGAACACTTCGGGCAGATGATCTTGCGCGGCACGGTGCGCGGTGAGGCACTCGAGGGGCTTTCGGTGCGTCATCCGTTCCTGGATCGCGACTCGCGCTTAGTGACGGCCGATTACGTCGATCTGGAAACCGGAACGGGCGCCGTCCACACCGCGCCCGGCCACGGTGCGGACGATTTCGAAACGGGCGTGCGCTACAACTTGCCGGTGATCAATCCAGTTGATGCGCGCGGCGTGTTTACGGCTGAGGCCGGCCCCTACGCCGGCATGCACATCTGGAAGGCGAACCCGAAGATCGTCGAGGACCTGCGCGAGAGTGGAGCGTTATGGGATGCGCTCGAGTTCACGCATAGCCTATCCGCACTGCTGGCGCTGCCACAATCCGGTGATCTTCCGCGCGACCGCGCAATGGTTCATTGCGATGGATCAAAACTTGCTGCGCAAGCGCACGATCGAAAATATTCGCGGGGTGCGCTGGACGCCGGAGTGGGGCGAGGCGCGTATCGAGCAGATGCTCGAAAATCATCCGGAGTGGTGCATCTCGCGCCAGCGCACGTGGGGCACGCCCATTCCCGCGCTCATCTGCACGGATTGCAACGAGTCGGTTCTCGATGCAGGCGTAGCGCGGCTGGCGGCTGCGCGGTTTCGGGAACACGGCGCCGACTCGTGGTGGCGCGATCCGGTCGGTGTGTTCGTTCCCGAAGGCTTCCGCTGTCCCAAATGCGGCGGCGAGGCGTTCGAAAAAGAAAAGAACATCGTCGACATTTGGTTTGAATCGGGCGTCACGAACATGGCGGTGCTGGGGAAGAACGGTTTATCGTGGCCGGCCGACGTTGTTGTGGAAGGCGCCGATCAATACCGCGGCTGGTTCCGCCGCTCGATCGTTCTTGCTACGGCTATCAAAGGTGCTGCGCCCTACCGTCATGTCGTCAAACCCGGCTGGGTAAACGACGAGCAAGGCCGACCGATGAGCAAGTCGCTGGGAACCGGCATCGATGCCAACGACGCGATGCAAAAATGGGGCGCCGACGTGCTGCGGCTCTGGGTTGCATCCACCGAATTCGTGGACGACGTGCGCTTCGGACCGAACGTTGTAGATCAGGTCAGCCGCGTTTACCGCAACATTCGCAACCGGCTGCGCTTCATGCTCAGCAATCTTGAGGACCTCGAGCCGGAGCGCGTCGTCGAG
This sequence comes from Vulcanimicrobiota bacterium, assembly GCA_963702335.1. Lineage (GTDB taxonomy): Bacteria > Vulcanimicrobiota > Vulcanimicrobiia > Vulcanimicrobiales > Vulcanimicrobiaceae > DASSRQ01. The sequence continues at coordinate 20,981 of CAVPCC010000006.1, forward strand.
CGCGATCGGATGGAGTGGTTCGACCGGCTGGCGTGCGAGGTTACCGACGCATGGAGCGCGCGGGTAAGCCATATGCTCACATCATTCCGGTTGCACGACGCTTACCTGGAGATTCTGCGGTTTGAAGGCGACGATCTCTCGAGTTTTTACTTAGACGCACTCAAGGATCGCCTGTACTCCAGCGGCGCGGGGGGCCAACGCCGTCGCAGCGCGCAAAGCGCGATTCTTCATGTCCTCTCGCGCTTTGCCGCCATTATCGCGCCGGTGCTTTCGTTTACCGCCGAAGAAGCGTGGCAATTCGTTCCGCAAGCCCTGCGCGAAGGCCGCGAGAGCGTCTTCGACCTTGCGCTGACGCCAGGCGCAAAATCCGCTACAGCGCCGCCTCAGGTCTGGTCGAAACTAAAGGAACTGCGCGCGACTGTCGCCGCAAGCGAAGGCAAGCGCGACTACGAACTTCAAGCGGCGCTCGCGCTTTCACCACAGTTGTTCGCTGCATTGCATGCACACGAAGAGGGCGTGCGCGAGGCGCTAGTGGTGTCGGCGCTAACCGTTACGGAAGATCGGTCGCTCGGCGAGGGCGCTTTCCACCTGACGCTTGGAGCCGCAGACGGCGCGAAATGCCAACGTTGCTGGAAGTATTTACCGCTCGGATCCGATCCCGAGCATCCTACGCTGTGCGCTGCGTGCGCCCAAGTCGTTAGCGCCGGCCGCGTTTCGGAGGGCGATCAGACGCGCGGATAACCGTTAGCGGTTTGCCTTCGATCTCGAAGTTGTGAAACTCCTCGATGGCGGCTTGTGCCGTTGCCTCGTCGGTAACGTTGACGTACGCGTAGCCCTTTTTACGCCGGCTGCGCCGGTCGCGCGGAAACGTTACGTCGGCATCTGCCGCCCCATACTGACGAAAGATCCGCAGCAAATCGTCTTTGGTCGCCTCGCGCGGATAGCCGGCCACAAATAAGCGTATCAAGCGTTCTTCTCCCGCAGAACGCTATCGAGAAAATCAGTCCAAGTCCCTGCCTCGATAGCAATGCGGGCTTCGCGCATCAGATCGTTCAGCAGATAGATGTTATGGTAGGACAGCAGACGCGGGCCCAGCATTTCGTTCGATCGGAAGAGATGGGCCAGATAGGCGCGCGTGAACGTGGTGCAGACGAAGCAACCGCACTGGGAATCGACGGGAGAAAAGTCGCGCCGGTAGGCCGCATTGCGAATGGCGAACTCGCCGCGCCGCGTCATCGCGCGCCCATTGCGCCCGCACCTGGTGGGGTAGACGCAATCGAACATATCGATTCCGCAATCTACCGCCGTAAGAATGTCGGCTACCGTACCGACGCCCATCAGATAGCGGGGTTTGTCCGTTGGGAGCAGCGCAGCGCTAAGCCGCGCGAAGCGGTACATCTCCTCGCGGCTTTCTCCCACCGAGAGGCCGCCGATGGCATAGCCGGGCACGTCGAGTTCGACGATCTCTCGCGCGCTGCGCTCGCGGGCGCTCTCGTCAAGCCCGCCCTGCATTATCGCAAAGAGCGCTGTGCGTTCGCTGCTTCGCGCCTGTGCGCTGCGCCGGGCCCACAACGATGACAAGCGCACCGACTCCGCAATCGCTTCGGGCGAGGCGGGCAGCTTCACGCAAACGTCCAGTTGCATGGCGATGTCCACACCGATGGCTTCCTGAAACGCAAGCACGTTCTCGGGCGTGAACCGGTGCGTGCTGCCGTCCAAGTGCGAGGCGAAGGTTACGCCGTCGTCGTCAAGCGTGCGCCGCGATTCCAGCTGAACACTTGAAAACCGCCGCTGTCGGTGAGAATAGGACCGTCCCAGCGCATGAAAGCGTGCAGGCCGCCCGCTTCGCGCAGCACCTCGAGCCCCGGGCGCAGCCAGAGGTGGTACGTGTTTGCAAGGACGATCTGCGAGTGCGCTTGCCGCACTTCGTCCGGCGTGAGCCCTTTGACGGTACCGCCGGTACCGACGGGCATGAATACCGGCGTTTCCACAATACCGTGCGCGAGTGTAAGCGTGCCGCGCCGTGCCGGGCCGTTTGCCGTTTTGAGTTCGAAGATGCTCATCTTACGACAGCAGGCGTTTTGCGCTCGTATATTCCGGGGGCGGGTCGGCTTGAAACTCCATTTGGCGTCCGGAACTGGGATGCCGGAACGCTAAGCGCCATGCGTGCAGCGCTTGGCCGGGCAACTCGAATCGCGGTTCGGTTTTTCCGTAGGTCGGATCGTTGATGATCGGATTACCCATGGCGGCCATGTGCACGCGGATCTGATGCGTGCGTCCGGTCTCAAGCGTAAAGATCAGTTCGGCAGCGCCTTTGAGCCGTTCGCGCAGCTCGTAATGCGTGACGGCGGGTTTGCCCTCGCTGGTGATCGTGTATTTGAGCCGGTTGTGCGGATCGCGGCCAATGGCGCCGTCGATGGTGCCCTTGGGATGCGTGGGCACACCCGATACCAAACCCAGATATTCGCGCGAGATGTGACGCGCCTTCATCGCTTTGCCAAGCGTGCTCAGCGCGCTCTCGGTTTTGGCAACGACGAGCAAACCCGACGTGTCGCGATCCAAGCGGTGAACCAATCCCGGGCGCAGCGCATCGCCCGGCAACGTGCGCACGTGGGCGAGCAGCGCATTTACGAGGGTTCCGCTCGTTGCGCCGTGCGCGGGATGCGTAACCATGCCGGCCGATTTGTCGACAACGATGACATCGTCGTCTTCATAGACGATCGAAAGATCGATCGATTCGGCTTCGATAACCAGCGCCGGGCGCTGTTCGACGTGATATTCGATCACGTCGCCCTCGCTCACTAAGTGACTGCCCTTGATTGCAGCGCCGTTGACGAGCACCGCGCCGCTGCGCATGGCTTGCGAAATCAGCGAGCGCGAGAAACCGGTTTCGTGCGCGATGATGATGTCGGCACGCTTTCCCGCCTGTTCAGGCGCGACGACGTGACGCAAAACTAGCCAGAATCAGCAAGATGACGCCGCAGGTAATGCACGCATCGGCAATGTTGAACGTGTAGAACCAGACGTGCGGGAAGCGGTTGAAATCGATGAAATCGACCACATAGTGGAACCGCACGCGATCGACGATGTTGCCGATGGCCCCGCCCAGGATCATGCCGAAGGCCACGCGCACCAGCAGCGAATGCCGCGCCTGATCGCGGAACGAGAACCAGAACAGCAGCAGAACCACCAGCGCCATGATCACCAGCAGCACCGGATTGCCACCGAACATGCCGAACGCGCCGTGAAAATTTGCGACCGGCGTAACGTTCAGCCAGCCGGGGATGAGGGTCTTGGTATTCTCGCACAACGGTTCGCAGGCAGTAACCAGCGCAATATGTTTGAGAATGAGCGCTTTGCTCCATTGATCCAGCACCACGACGACCGCTGCGATTCCGAAGAGCTGCAGCGTTTCAAATTTTTGGCTGTGGTACGTACTGATAGAACCAGCCGGCGATTCGGAGGAACGAGTTGGTAACAAGGACGACTCCCGTGAGGATCATGAAAACGCCGGCGAGTTTTTCAATCGCGGGCAGCAAATGCTTGATGCGGCCCAGTGCCGGCAGCAGCAGGCCCAGAGCCGCGGCCGTCGCCAGAAACGGCACGGCCAGCCCCATGGAATAGACGAACAAGAGCCAAGCCCCCTGCAAAACGCCATGCTGCTGCGAGGCCAAAGCCAGGATCGCCGCGAGAATCGGCCCGATGCAAGGCGACCACCCCGCCGCGAACGCCAATCCGACCAAGCCCGAGGCTAAGAACGAGCGGCGGTTCGACTGCACCTGAAAGCGCGTGTCCATTGCCAGGAACTTCAGGCGTAAAATGCCGAGCATTTGCAGGCCGAAGACGATGACCACGACGCCGCCGATGCGCGCAATGAGCACTTGGTTCTCGCGCAAAGCCGCGCCGGCTGCACTGGCGGTCGCGCCGAGCAGCACGAAGACCAGCGTGAACCCGGCAATGAATGCGGCCGCGTGCGCCACGGCCAGCAAGCGCGCATTTAGGGGCATCGAGCCACGCAGTTCGTCCACCGTAGAGCCCGTTAGGAACGAAAGGTATGCCGGCACCAGCGGGAGGACGCACGGCGAGACAAAGGAAACGAGGCCCGCCAGGAAGGCGATCCCCGCGTTTAGATGCGCGGTTTCCACCGCAGCCCCATTAACATATGAATCATTGGTTCACGTATCCTAATATCAGCCCCATCGCAATTCACCTTGGACCCGTGAGCGTCCATTGGTACGGCATTTCCTATTTGATCGGCTTTATCGCCGTTTACCTGTGGATGAGCCGGCCGCAAGGCCGCCGGCGCCTGGGGCTCACTCCCGACCAGATCCAGGACTTCTTAGTCTACGCGCTGGTGGGCGTTTTGGTCGGCGGGCGCACGTTTTTCGTCATCAACGACATCATCAGCAAGCACGACGCAGCCACGTATCTGAGCAATCCGATCAATTTTATCGCAGTATGGAACGGCGGTATGGCGTTCCATGGCGGACTGATCGGCGTCATCGTCGCCATTGTGCTGTTCTTGCGCAAGCATCCCGGGCTGCCCATCGGCGTTCTGGGTGACGAGGTCGTCGTGATGGTTCCGGTCGGCATTGCGCTCACGCGCTTCGTGAACTTCATCAACGACGAACTCTGGGGCGACATTTGTATCCCGGATCGCAAGTGGTGCATGCAGCCCGGACCGAACGCGGACGTTCCGGCGTATCTGCAAGGTCAGTACCTGCACCCCGCTCAGCTCTACGAAATGGTGCTTGACGCGCTCACGCTGCCCATTCTGCTGTTCATCTACCGCCGCAAACCGCCCAACGGCGTGGTGGGCTGGTCTTTCATCACGATCTACGGCATTACGCGCACCATTGCCGAGACGTGGCGCCACGCCGACTTCATGTGGCACGGCATTACGGGCGGGCAGCTTTACGCACTGCCGATGATCCCCATCGGTGCGATCATGATCTACGTTTCGTGGCGCAAAGGCACACGCACGCAAGAGCGCGTCGTTGACGATAGCACAGCGGTACCAACGGCTTCGCGCTGAGGTTCCGCCGCACGTCACCATCGTTGCGGTCAGCAAACTTCAGCCGCAAGCCGCCCTGCGCGAAGCGGTCGAGGCCGGCGTAACGGACTGCGGCGAGAACTACGTCCGCGAAGCCGCGCAAAAACTTGCCGGGCTGCGCGTTAAAAAGCATTTCATAGGCCGCGTGCAGACCAACAAGGCCAAGCTCATTGCCGCGACCTTCGATCTGGTGCAGAGCGTCGATCGCATCGAGGCCGGGACGGCCCTCTCCAAGGCGGCCGCGGCTTTGGACAAAACGTTGCCCGTGCTGCTGCAGATCAACATTTCCCCCGCCGAACGGTCGGGCTGCCCACCCGATGCTGCGCTTGACTTGGCGGCGCAGCTGCGCGGCCTTTCGGGGCTGCGGCTGGACGGGCTCATGGCCATCGGCCCGATTACCCGGGACCCCGGCGAGCTGGCGCGGGCATTCGAGCCTCGCCGCCCGGACGTGGCGCAAGGTCGGCGGCCCGGTGCTCTCCATCGGCATGTCCGGCGACTGGAGGGCTGCTGTGGAGGCCGGCTCGACGATGATTCGCATCGGCGCCGCCATCTTCGGACCAAGACCAGGGCCCCCGGCGTCGAAGAGTACGTCAATATCTTCGTGAGGAACCTTATGACAAGCATGTTTGGCAAGATCGGCTCGTTCTTTTCAATGAGCGAGGAAGAAGACGACCTGTACGAAGACGAGCCCGCGGGGCCGCGCACGGTCGTACCTTTGAGCAACGCTAACCGCCGCGGCGGCACCGAAGTCAGCGTCTACGCGCCGCGCTCGTTCGGCGACGTTACCGAGATAGCCGATGCGCTGCGCAACCGGCAAGTCGTTATCGTGAATTTGCAAAACGCCGACCGCGCGTTGCTCCAGCGCGTGGTAGATTTCACCTCCGGCGTCGCCTATACGATCGACGGCAAGATTCAAAAACTGGCCGAGGCCATCTATCTGGTCGTGCCTTCCGGCATCGTGGTGAACGCGCAAGGGTTGCGCGACTCGATGATGTCCGACGGATCGCTCGATTTTCTTTCCAACAGGGGCTAATCGATGCAAAAAATCACGCCGATCGACATTCAGCACAAATCTTTCAAGAAGGCCTTGCAAGGCTACGATCGCGCCGAAGTGGATCAATTTCTCGATGAAGTGATCGAAACGCTCGAGGATGACGCCCAGCACGCCGCCGCGCTGCAGGCCGAGATCAACGATCTCAAAGAGCGCATCAGCCACTTCAAAGCCATGGAAGAGTCGCTGCAGAATACGCTGCTCCTCGCGCAGCGCACGGCCGACGAAGTCAAAGCATCGGCGCACAAGGAAGCGGATCTCATCAAAGAACAGGCGCGTTTAGGCGCCGAGCGCGAGATCACCAACTTCACCGAAGCCGCGGCAGAAGCGCGCCGCGAACACCAGCGTGCCAGCGAGAACGCTGAAAAAGCCAAGAGCGAACTGCGCAGCTTGCTCATGACGCACCTCGCGCTGTTAGAACGCTCGATACCGGTTGCCCCGGCCCCGAATGGCGCTCACGAAAGCGCACCGGCGCAAGGAGCTGCACCGGCGGACACCGCGGACCACATCACCGTTTACTAGGGGCGGCACTCCGCCGCGGCCCTTTTTAGCGGCTGCACGAGCGCATCGCGGAACCGCGCGGTCGGATCGTAAAGGGATCCGCCCGGAGTTTGCGATAAGCGCGGTACGCCGGGTTGCGCGTACTTTTTCTGCACTTGCATACGCCGCAGTTGCTGTTTGATTTGTTGCGCCTGCGGTTTGGTAGAATCTTGCGTTGCGTACGAAGGAAGCGTGAAGATATCCCGCCTAAACGCACCGCTATGCCGACGATTGCAATTCTGCCCGGTGACGGAATCGGGCCCGAAGTCACGCGCGCCGCTGTACGAATGCTGCAGCATGTTCGCCCGGATGTTGAGTGCGTGGAGGCGGTCATCGGCGGCAACGCGCTTAAGGCCGGCGCATCTGCGTTGCCGGACGAAGCGCGCGCGCTGTGCGATCGCAGTGCGGCAATTCTGTTCGGCGCGGTCGGCCTGCCGGAGTACGACGGCAAGCCGCTTGCGCAGCGGCCGGAATACGCGCTCTTTTTGCTTCGCAGCACGTACGAGCTGTATGCGAACATCCGCCCGGTCCGGGTTTTTGCCGGCCTTGAGACGGCCTCAAGTCTTCATGCGCACTTGGTGCGCGGGCTCGACATGGTGGTCGTGCGCGAATTGACCGGCGGGATTTACTTCGGAAAACCAAAAGAGCAGCGCACCGCTGCGGACGGCGTGGAAGAAGCAGTCGATACGATGATCTATCGGGCGCCCGAAGTCGAGCGCATCGCGCGCGTGGCTTTCGATCTCGCGCGCAAGCGGCGCAAGCTGCTAACCTCGATCGACAAACAGAACATTTTAGAAACCTCGCGCTTATGGCGGCGTGTCGTCCAGCGCGTCGCCCTAGAGTACCCCGACGTGCGCCTCGAGCACCTGCTGGTCGACAATGCCGCGATGCAACTCGTACGGCGTCCCGGTGAGTTCGACGTCATCGTGACCGAAAATATGTTCGGCGACATCCTTTCAGATGAAGCGGCGATGCTCACCGGTTCCATCGGCAACCTCCCCAGCGCAAGTCTGGGCACGCGGGTGCGCGACGGCATGCAGTTCGGCTTATACGAGCCGATCAGCGGTTCGGCGCCCGACATTGCGGGCAAAGGCATTGCCAATCCGACCGCGGCTATTCTTTCGGCGGCAATGCTCTTGCGTCACAGTTTGAACGACGAAGTGGGCGCCGCGCGCATCGAAGCCGCAGTTGAGGCAGCGTTCGCATCGGGTGCGCGCACAGCCGAACTTGCGGGCGAGGGCGCGCAATCACTGGACACTGTTGCTTTTACTGACCGCGTGCTAGGGGCGCTCTAACCCGGTCCGATGATCCAATGCGGAAACCACATGCGCAGCGACCACACGTTCCACGGTATCCGGTCGCCCGCCAAGATTGGATAGAAGAACACAAAGAGGCAGATTGCGCCGAACACGAACATCATAATGAACGTGCGGGCCAGTTCCATGCGGTTGGCGTTTCCCTGCGCTTTTTGCCACAACCACTGCAACGCCAGTGTGTCGGCGAGCAGAATCACGGCATCGTTCGGATAAAAGTGATACTCGAAGAGCATCCGCGGTGAGGCTATCCACGGCAGCCACTGGGCGAAATAGGCGCAGAAGAGCAGCAGGTAACTTCGATTCTTGCGCGCCCACGCCAAATACCCCAAGAACGGAACGCTGATTAGGCCGGCCCACCACGTAAGCGGATTGGGGAGCGAGAGAATCTCCGTAATACAGCACGCCCGCGGGTTGTTGACCTGCGTAGCCACGCGGGTATCGTGGTACCAGTAGGCCACCGGCTGATAGATGAGCGGCCATTCCCACCACTTGGAACTGTACGGATGCGGTTTGTAGCCTGCAACGGTTACGTCGTGGTAGGTGAACATCTGCGACTGCAGATCCATGAATCCCGTCAAGTCGTGCCCGTTGTCGAACGGTACCGGACGCGGGCTCAAGAAAAATGGAATGTAGAACGCAAGGTAGATGGCGATCGTCGAAGCGAGTACAACGCTTGCAAATAAATCGATCGGTAGGCGCCACTTTGGCCGCGGTAAGAGCACGATTGCGGCGGCGAACGCGAGCACCAAGATCAGATCGAATAGCGTGTTCCACTTCGACGCCGCGCCAAGCCCGCACACCAGCGCGAGGACCAGCAATTCGCGCAGCGCGCGCGGCCTGGGAAATAACACGAGCCGGCCAACTGCGTAGAACAGCAGCGTGCAAAAAACCGAAACCAACTTCTCGGCGCCGTGCGTTTGCCCGGCTAGACGGCCGACCAAAAAGTACCCGACGAACGCGCCGGCTGCCAATGAAACGGCTGCAAGCAGCAGCGCGGGCTGCGCCGGAGGGGGCGGTTCGGCGGGAATCTCATCGAGCCGCTCCATGTAGCGTGAAAACGCGTACAGGATGGCAAGGCAGAAAAAGGCGACCGTGATTTCCGGCGTTGCGATGCGGGATTGCGTGAAATGGAAGCCGTCAAAAACAAGCAGCGTGGCGGCGATTGCGGCGAACACCGTACGTTGTGTGAGGCGTTTTGCGAAAATATAGAGCAAATAGACCGTCAGCGCGCCGACGACGATGTTTAAGAAGCGCCATCCCCACCCGGTGTCGCCGAGGGCCGAATGCATTCCGCCGAACAACCACATGGAAAGCGCGATGAGCAGTTTGGTTAGGGGAGGATGCGTCCATTCGAACTGCGGCTGGCCCAGCAAATACTCAGCCGCCGACTTGGGATAGTAAACCTCGTCGAAGTATGCCTCTGACGGATACCAGTACCGCACTGCGCACAACAAAAATGAAAAGGCCGCAAGGCCGCTTGCAATGTACCGGTCGAGCCGCGTCACCCGCTAGACCTTTGCCGAATTGCCGGTGAGTTCTTTGCCGTAATAATCGCGCACGCTCACGCGCAGCGTCGCGTGGCGGCCCGGATGTGCCGCAAGCCAGATCCGCTTCCAATGGCCCAGCGTCTGACCGATCATTGCGTCCTCCACCGGAACGTCCATGGACTCGAGGTTGTTCTCGTCGGCGTACAGGACCAGCGTTGCGCCGTTAACCTCGGTCCCCATGACGACGTCTTTAAAGCGCGTTTTCAAGTGGAGTGCGTCTACGGAGGCTTGTTCCCGCGCTGCGGCACCTTGCGCGGGCGATTTCGGGGCCGGTGCGGCGTTGCACGCGGCCAACAGCAGCGCGACGCCCAGGGCGATAGGAATCATGCGCAATTTTGTCATGCGGCGGTCAAACTTCGTTCACAAGGTGCCGCTATCATTCGCGCATGGATGGAATCGAATGGGCCGCGAGCGCAATGGCCGGTGCGCAAACCCGGCTCGATACGGCGGCCGAAAATCTTGCAAACGGATCCAGCGACGGCTTTCGCAGGGCACGCCTGCACGGCTCGCTGCGGCCCGGCGGTATCGTCTTCGCGCAAGAGCGCGACGGTTCGCAGGGCGCGCTGCGCGCCACGGGCCGCGATTTCGATCTGGCAATCGTCGGCCCGGGCGCATTTTCGGTGCGTGCGGCGGACGGCAGCGCGGAGCGTACGCGCGACGGACGATTTATGCGCGACCGCCTGGGCCGGCTCTGCGACGTTCGCGGCCGTTTCTTGCTGGGAACGCGTGGCGCACTTACCGTTCCACAGGGAGCTTCTATCGATGCGCAAGGACGGGTTACCGCTAACGGCACGGTGCTGGACCGCATCGCGCTGCCGCCCGGCGCGAGCGTGCGCAGCGGGTTTCTTGAAAGCTCGAACGTGGATGCGATCGCCGAGATGGTCGACATTCTGACGGCGCAGCGCTCGTACGAAACGGCGCAAAAGGTTCTGGCGGCAATCGACCAAACACGCGATCGCGCGAGCAGTCAAGTTGCGTTGGTGAAATCGTGAACCGCGCATTGGTTGCAGCCGCGGGCGGCATGGCTGCACAGCAGCAAAATCTTGAGATCATCGCGCAGAATCTCGCAAACGCGGACGTTGCCGGATTCAAGGGCGCCGAAGCCGCGTTTACCGACATCGGTCAGGACGGAGGCACGACGCTTGGCGTAGCTGCCCTGGGCACGCACACGCTGTTTTCGCAAGGCAAACTCATGCGCAGCGGCGGCCCGTTCGACGTCGCGATCGACGGCCCCGGCTTCTTTACGGTATTAGAGCGCAACGGCGGACGCGCTTATACGCGCGCCGGCGAGTTCGTGCGCGGGGCGGACGGCCGGCTGCGCAACGCGGCAGGGCTTGCCCTAGAAGGCGTGCGGATTCCGGCAAATGCGGTTTCGGTTTCGGTCGCGCCAGACGGCAACGTCACGGCGCAGACGCCGAAGGGAACGCAGCTTTGCGGGCGCATACGCGTCGCGCTTTTCGCGGCGCCCGAAGCCCTCCGGCCGCAAGGCGGAACGCTCTTTTTCGCAACGCGCGCTTCGGGGAAGCCGTACGACGCCGGCGCGGGCAGGTCCGGCGCGCCCATCGTCAAGTTCGGAATGCTCGAGCAGTCCAACGTCACCATCATCGAGGCGATGATGCAGATCCTGGCGGCTCAGCGCGCGTATGAGGCCAATGCGAAAGGCGTGCAAGCCGCCGATGAGATGATGCGCATCGCGGACAACTTGAGCCGTGCCTGAGGCCGTCCGCGTACAGTTCGATGCGCTGATGCTGCAGCCGCTCTTCGACTCGCTCGAACCCGCATTCGGCCGGTACGGCGGCGTGATTGCGCAAGACCTTATGCAAGAGTTCGCGCTGCTGCTCAGGGCGCACGAATGACGTGCAGCGAACGCGAGCAGCGCATCCGCGATCTGTTTCCGATGGTTAAATGCATTGCGGCGCGCATTCACCGCATGGTGCCGGGAAGCGATCGCGGCGACTTGGTGGGTGATGGCTGCGTAGGATTGATTCGTGCGGTCGATGCTTTCGATCCGCAGCGCGGCGTGCCGCTGGAGAAATACGCCGCTCGCGTCGTAGCCGGTGCGATCCTTAACGGCATCCGGCGCCTGGATCCGGTTCCGGAGCGCGTGCGGCGCGAAGTGCGCATGGGCGATCGCGAACGATACGACCTTGCGGCTGCGCGGGGCGTTTTCCCCTCGCAGCGCGAGATGGAATCGCGGCGGCCAAAACTGCGCCGGGCGCTGGCGCTCGCGGTGCGCTACACGCCGCTCTCGCTCGACGGGCCGCTGCCCTACGGCGAACGGCTCACCGAAGACTGGAGCGGCGATCCCGCACGGATCTTCGGGGCGCGCGGCTGGCGCATCGAGATGCACGCAGCAATCCATGCGCTTCCACGGCGCCAGCGCGAAGTGATCGCCCTGCACTATCTGCACGGGCGCTCGCTGCGTCAGATCGGCCGGCTCATGCAGATCTCCGCACAGCGTACATCGCAGTTGCATATCGCCGGCATTAAGAAACTGAAGGCGTGTTTGCATGCCTCGCGTTGATCCGCTCTCGGGCGGCAATCCGGCGACGATTCGCGCGCCCGAGGAAGAGTTCGAGGCCGAACGGCTCCCGCGCGAACATCCACGCTGGGTCAAAGACGCACTCGCGGTCTCGCAGCGTGCGCGGGCCTTGGCATCGCGGGCGCGGCCCATCGCTATCCGCGTGCTGTCATTCTGGGACCACGGACTGCGCGGTCTACGCATCGGCCTGCGCGATCTGACCGTGGATTCTAGCGGCAGTTACCGCCTCGACTGACTCCAAATGTAGACAAAATAATAAAAATGCTCTATATTAGGAGTATGACGGCACACGCCAAGGCTGCTTCTTCTATCACCGGACGGCTCTCCGGTCCGGGCGTCCGGGCCTTCCTGGCGTTGGCGGACCACTGGGGGCTGGATTCCGAAGAGCGGCGCACGCTCTTGGGCGGCTTGGCGTCCTCCACGTTTTTCAAGTATGCCGCCCAGCCCGACGCGGCGCGCCTCTCGCGCGATACGCTCGAGCGCATCTCGCATTTGATTGGTATTTTCAAATCGCTCAACGTGCTGCTGCCGCGCCCCGAGCAGGCCGATGCATGGGTCAGGCGTCCGAACGATGCGCCGCTGTTCAAAGGCCGCAGCGCGCTTGAGTTCATGCTCAGCGGCCGCTTTGAGGATCTCATCGCCGTCCGGCGTTATCTCGATACGGCGCGGGGATGAATGCGCGCCTGCATTGGGCGCCCTCGTTCCGCGTCATTGCCTCGAAGTATCCCACCGTCAGTGTTTACGACCGGCTAGCCGGCACGCGCGACTTTTCGGCCGTCATTGAAATCGAGGCGCTCACCAACCCGCGCGTGCGCGAAGAAATTGGTGACTACCGCAAGGTCCGCCCGGAAGATCTCGTAAGCGGCCCGGGCACCACCCCGGTCATGGCGTCGTTCGCATATACCGGCGCGAGCCGCTTCAGCGACGGCACGTACGGCGTGTATTATTGCTCCCGTGATGAAGCGACGGCCGTGGCCGAGTCCATCTACCACACCGAACTCTTCATGCGCGCGACGAACGAGCCGAGCACCGATCTGGATAAGCGCTTGTATACAGCGGATATTACCGGGACCTACGACGATCTACGCGCGCGTAGTGCGCGGTCCAACGTGTACGATAAAGTTTCTTACGTCCATTCGCAAGCGTATGCCGCGCGCATTTATCAAGAGAACGTTACCGACGGCATTGTTTATAACAGCGTGCGGCGCAGCGGCGGAGAATGCGCCGCCGTGTTCCGTCCCCGCCTCGTCACGAACTATAAACTCCTAAAATATCTCCAGTTCCGCTGGCAGGGCGGCAAGATCATCGCCTCCGCGGACTTAGCTCTTAGGTCCGCTTGACAAATGTTGCCTGCCGCCGGAGGTGCGGCAATTCGTGCGTCACGTCTGATTCAAATGCGTTCGATCAGGCCCTCGATAAGCGCTCGAACGCGGGGGGCTGCCATTTGTGCGGCGCCGGTTACTTCCGAATGGGTTGCGTCGGCCGCTGCGACCGCATTGGTGATCATGCTCATGCCCAGAACGTCCATGTTGCGCGCGCGCGCAGCTATCGTTTCCAAAACCGTCGACATGCCGACCGCATCGGCGCCGATCAATCGCAGATAGCGCGCTTCGGCCGGCGTTTCGTACGATGGGCCCGCGAGGCCGGCGTAGATGCCTTCGCGCAACTCCGAGTCGATGCCGCGCGCGAGATCGCGCAGGCGGCTGCTGTACGCGTCGGTCATGTTGACGAACGGGTTGCGCGCGCCGCTGGCCGTTAACGGATTGCTTCCCGTCAAATTGATGTGATCGGCAATCAGCATCAAATCCCCGACTGCAAACGCGGGATTCAAACCCCCGGCCGCGTTCGTCAAAATAACCGTGCGTGCGCCGCGATCGCCCGCGATGGCAATGTTGCGGGTGACGTCGCGCGCCTCGAACCCTTGGTAGCCGTGGACGCGGCCGGCGAAAAGCAGCACGCGCTTTCCGTGCAAGCGCCCGACCAGCGCGTGACCCGCATGACCGTCAAGCGCCGCGACGGGCATGCCGATCTCGTCGTACGAGACCTGATTGAAGCCCTGCGAGGAGCCGAAAATCTTCGAGAGCCCGCTTCCTAAGACAACGGCTATATCTATCTCGCCAATACGATCCACAGCACACCCTTCATTCGGTTGCGCACAAGTTATCGCCGCTCATCGGCGGCGGAACGGGTAGTCCCATGAGCCGCAGCAGCGTCGGCGCGACGTCACCCAATTTGCCACCGGGTTTCAAGGTCACGCCCGGCGCAGGCTCCCTACCAACAGCAGCGGCACCGGATTAGTGGTGTGCGCCGTGAGCGGGTTGCCCTGCGGATCGATCTTTTCTTCGGCGTTTCCGTGGTCGGCCGTTAGCGCCAGTAATCCGCCTGCGGCCAGAACCGCCTCGCTCAGGCGGCGCAGACAGTCATCCAGGACCTGCACGCTCCGGATTGTCGGTTCCCATTTGCCGGTGTGGCCGACCATGTCGGCGTTGGCATAGTTCATGATGATCGCGTCGTAGGTTCCGGCAGCGATTTGCCCGACGGCATATTCTGTAATCTCGCGAGCGCGCATGGCCGGCGCCAAATCGTACGTTGCCACGCTGCGGTCCGAGGGAATGAGCTTGCGGTCCTCGCCCGGCAATTCGTCCTCGCGCCCGCCGGTAAAGAAATACGTGACGTGGGCGTACTTCTCGGTTTCGGCCAGGCGCAGCTGACGCAATCCGCCGGCTGCGAGAACGTCACCGAACGTTTCGTACTGCGGGCGCGGCGCGAAAAGGACGGGGTTGGTGAAGTTTTCATCGTACTTGGTCATCGTTGCGAATCGGAACCCGGTAAAGTGCTCCACCGGAAACGGTGCAAACGCCGGATCGCAGAAGGCCAGGGTCATCTGCCGCGCGCGGTCAGGGCGAAAATTAAAGAAGATGCACGCATCACCGTCGCGCATCGGCCGCGGCTCGCCGACGATCGTGGGCTGCACGAATTCGTCGTTCTCGCCGCGCACGTATGCTTGTTGCAGCGCGTTTGCGGCGGTCGGCGCCGCGAACGGTGCGCTAGCGCGCGCGATGGCATCATACGCGAGCTGCGTGCGCTCCCAGCGTTTGTCGCGATCCATTGCATAAAAGCGCCCGATGACGGTGCGAACGGCGTCGGGGGCTTCCAAATCGTCCAGGCGATGCTGCAACGCTTCAAGATACTGCTGCGCAGATCGCGGCGGCGTGTCGCGGCCGTCCAAAAACGCATGGACTGCAACGGGCGCGCGCCGTTTACGCGCAGCCTCCAGCAGCCCGAAAAGATGATCGATCGAGCTGTGGACTTTGCCGTCGGAGAGCAGCCCCATGAAATGCAAGGTGCCGCCGCTGCGTTCGACGTGGTCGATGCACGCATGCAACTGCGCATTGTTTGCAAACTCGCCCGAGGCAACGTCGGCATCGATGATCGTCACGCCCTGCGGCACGACGCGGCCGCTGCCCAGATTCAAATGCCCCACTTCGCTGTTGCCCATCACGCCGTCGGGCAACCCGACGTGTTCGCCGCTGGCCTGGAGCATCGTCCACGGATAGCGGCTGAAGAAGGCGTTCCAAACCGGCAGGTTCGCCGCCGCGATCGCGTTACCGTAGGATGCATCGCTGCAGCCCCACCCATCGAGCACGCAGAGCACGAGGGGCTTATATGTCATGCAGCGGCATTCGCGAGCGCTGCAAACCCATCGGGGTCGAGCGATGCGCCGCCCGCGAGCGCGCCGTCGATATCGGGCTGCGCGGTATACGCAGCGACATTTTCGGGCTTGACGCTTCCTCCGTAGAGAATCTGCACGTCCTGCAGGCCCGGCATGCACGTGCGCATCGCGTGCATGATCGCGTTCGCGTCGTTTGCGGCGCAGTTTTTCCCCGTGCCGATCGCCCAGATGGGTTCGTACGCAAGCACCAGCCCGCGAAGTGCGGAAGGATCGAGGCCGGTAAGTGCGGCGCGCGTCTGCGCGATGACGTGCGCTTCGTGCGATCCCGCATCGCGAATTTCCAGCGATTCGCCGACTGCAACGATAGGCACAAGGCCTGCCGCGAGCGCCGCAGCGGTTTTCAGGCGCACCGTCTGGTCGCTCTCACCGAAGTATTGCCGCCGCTCGGAGTGGCCGATGATGACGTACCGCACGCCGAATTCACGAAGCATCGGCGCGGAGATCTCTCCGGTGAACGCGCCGCTTGGCTCCCAATGCATATTCTGCGCGCCGAGATGCACCCGATCTTGGCCGCTCAGGCATGCTGCAGCGGCGGGAAGCGCCGTAAAAGGCGGACAGATCGCGAGTTCGACGTTGGAATCGATGCCGTCCGCAAGCTCGAGAAAGCGGTTGATATAAGCGACCGCTTCATCCGCTTTTTTGAACATCTTCCAATTGCCCGCGCAGAAGCGTTTGCGCATCAATGGGCGTCCAGTGCCTTGATGCCCGGCAGCTCTTTGCCTTCTAAAAATTCGAGCGTCGCGCCCCCGCCGGTGCTCACGTGCGTGACTTTGCCCGCGAATCCTAGCTCTTCCGCGGCCGCGGCTGCATCGCCGCCGCCGACGATCGTTACTGCGCCGGCTTGCGTTGCGGCAACCATCGCCTCGCCCACGCGCCGCGTTCCATCGCGGTACGGCGCCTTCTCGTACACGCCCATGGGGCCGTTGAAGACGACGGTCCTTGCCTTTTCGATAACCTGCGCGTACCGCTGCGCCGTCTGCGGACCGATATCCAAAATCATCTGTTCGCCCACTTCGTCCAAGGAAACGACGTGCGCGCCGGCGTCGTTGTCGAAAGCGTTCGACACCACGGCATCCACCGGCAGCAGCAGTTCGACCGCGCGCTCGCGCGCCTGTTCGATGATCGACCGCGCCGGCCCCAGGTCGTCATCGCGCAGCGACTTGCCGACATCGACCCCGCTTGCCGCAAGAAACGTATTGGCCATCCCGCCGCCGATGCAAAACGCGCGCACGTTGTTCGTGAGATTGACGAAAACTCCGACCTTGTCTTTGACTTTCGCGCCGCCGATGATGCAGACGTACGGCTGCGCCGGGTCGTGCACGAGTTTGGAGAGTTCGTCGATTTCCGCTTGCATCAGCAAGCCCGCGTACGAAGGCAGCAGATGCGCGACGCCCTCGGTTGAGGCGTGCGCGCGGTGCGCCGTGCCGAATGCGTCGTTGACGTACATATCCGCAAGCGCGGCCAGTCGCTGCGCAAACGCGGGATCGTTGCGTTCCTCGCCCGGTTCGAAGCGCACGTTTTCCAGCATCACGATGTCGCCGTCGTGCATCGCATCGACGGCTTCGCGCGATGCGCTGCCTGCGACGTCCGTTGCTAACCTCATCGCAAGCCCAAGCTTTTGCGCAAGAACCTCGGCAACGGGCCGCAGGGAAAAGCGCGGATCGGCCTTCCCGTCGGGGCGCCCCAAATGCGAAACCACGATCGTGCGCGCGCCGTGTTCGCTCAGGTATCGCAGTGTCGGCAAGGCCGCATCGATGCGATTGGCATCGAGCACCTTGCCGCCTTCCATGGGCACGTTGAGATCCTCGCGGACCAGCACCCGTTTGCCGGCCACGTCGGCGTCCTTGATCGATCGCATGCTAAACGCTCGCGGGGATCTTCTCCAGCACCATGGCGGTCAAGTCGGCCAGGCGGCACGAGTACCCCCACTCGTTGTCGTACCAGGCGGCGATTTGGATCAGATCACCGTTCGCGCCCGTGAGCGCGGAGTCGATGATCGAACTGTACGGCGAGCGCTTGAAGTCGCTCGAAACCAGCTCGTCCTCACTGTAACGCACGTACTCCTTGAGATCGCTTTGCGCAGCGCCGCGTAGAATGGCGTTGAGCTCGTCTTTGGTCGTCTCTTTCTTAACCTGAGCGACCAAGTAAACCATCGACACCGTCGCCGTCGGAACGCGCAGCGCGAAACCATCGAAGGTTCCTTGCACTTCCGGAATCGTTAAGTAGAGTGCCTTCGCGGCGCCCGTCGAGGTCGGAATGATATTCGTTGCAGCGTTGCGCGCGCGCCGCCAATCCTTATGCGGTGCGTCCAAAATATTCTGATCGTTGGTATACGAGTGAATCGTGGACATAAAACCCTTCACCCAGCCCAAATTATCCACGATCGGCTTGACGGCTGTCGCCAAACAATTGGTCGTGCACGAAGCATTGGAGATCACGTGGTGCTTTGCCGGGTCGTACCGGTCGCCGTTCACGCCGAGAACGATAGTGATATCCTCGCCCTTTGCCGGTGCGGAGATCAGGACTTTTTTCGCGCCGCCGCCGTCGATGTGCGCGCGGGCTTTGCCGGCATCGGTGAAAAGGCCGGTCGATTCGATGACGACATCCGCGCCCAAATCTTTCCAGGGAAGTTTGCCCGGGTCGCGTTCGGCCAGCACTTTGATGCTCTGCTCGGAGCCGCCCCTGCGCGCGTGGATGGTGTCGCCCGTGGCGGAGACCTCGCCGTCGTACGGCCCGTAGTTCGAGTCGTACTTAAACAAATGGGCGCATTCCGCGGCGCTGGTCAAGTCGTTGACCGCCGCAATTGCTATCTCCGGGTGCCGTTCCATGAGGGCTTTGGCGAAGTTTCTTCCAATGCGGCCGAAGCCGTTGATCCCGATACGCATGGGCCGTACCTTACGAGCCGCTTGCGCCGTTTCCCCGCGGAGCCTCGGGCTGCAGGCGCCGCGCGAGGCGGCAGAGCGCACCCAGCCGGCTGTTGACCGTCGGCTTGCCGATCGGCGGATTGCACCGGCGACCCAGTTCGGCCAGACTCTCGTCGGGAAAGGCCATCCGCAGCTGGGCGATCTCGCGCAGGGCCGGGGAGAGCCGTCCCATTCCCATGGCGTCGGCGATGAGCTCGATGGCCTGGCATTGTTGCGCAGCGGCCGCCGCGGTGCGTTCGAGGTTGGCGGCCTCGGTGTTCACCAGGCGGTGGATGCGGTTCTTCGTTTCCTTGAGCGCGCGCACGTCTTCCAAGTGCAGCACGGCGCCATGCGCCCCGATAATCTTAAGCAGCTCTACGATGGCCTCGAAATCTTTGTAGTAAAGAACGCGGCGGTGCTTGCGCAGCATCTCCTTGGGCGGCAGACCCAGCGCGCGAAGGGTCCAGGTCAGACGTGCCGCCTGCTCCTGGCCGGCCAGAACGAACTCCAGGTGGTACCCTTGCGCCCCGGCCGAGACCGAGCCGCAGGCCAGGAAGGCAGCGCGGGCCTCCATGACCCGGTCGCAGCGGTTCGCCGGCTTCGGGGGCGCGGCGCAGAGCTGTTCCGGAAGCGGGACACGGTAGGAGGGCGCCCGCGTGAGGCGCAGGCCCGCCACTTTCTCGATATGGTATTGGCGCTCGTCCAGGAGGGCCCGGAAGAGCCGCGCGACCGCGTTGCGGCGGGTGGCAAAAAAGCCGCCCGTTTGGCCGAAGTACGCCAGGCCCCGCAGCAGTGCTTTGCGGCAGTGGGGCGCGCTGGGCGCCTCACGCGCAAGCGCGTCCTTGGCGTCGGCGCTCAGGGTTACACCCACTGCGCGGGCTCATCGCGTCGCTGGTCGAGAATTTCGTAGAGGTCGGCGGGCTTGGTTCCCGGCGTGACGCGCAACGGAACCTCACGGACGCGCACCGTGACGAATTTCGTGGCGTAATGAATCTCCAAAACGTCGCCGGGTTTGACCTGGTAGCCCGGCTTGAGCGCTTTACCGTCTTTGGTGATGCGGCCGTGTTCGAGGGCCTCGTGCGCTTCGCTGCGGCGCTTGGAGAGGCGCGACACCTTCATGAATTTATCGAGCCTCACGCCTTGACTGTTGGAAAGATATTGCAACCTTGCCTGCAAACAGTGAGGTCGTGGCGCAACATCGAGGCGTAAACATCTTCGATGAGAGCCGTCCCATGTGGCGGCTCTTTCTCGTATTCTTGATTCCGCTGATCTTCAGCAACGCGCTGCAGTCCGCATCGCAGACCATTTCAAGCATCTATTTAGGGCGCCTGATCGGCGTCCATGCGCTCGCGGCGGTGAGCGCGATCTTCCCCGTGATCTTCTTGCTGATATCGTTCATGATCGGCCTGGCCAGCGGGAGCACCATTCTCATCGGTCAGGCGTTTGGGGCCGGTCAGCCGCATACGATGAAACGTGTCGCCGGCACGACGCTTTCGGTAGACTTCGGCCTGGGGTTGATTTTGGGAATCGCCGGTCAGTGGTGCATCCTTCCGCTGCTCCGGTTAGTGGGCACGCCGCCCGACGTCTTGCGCGATTCGGCGATGTATACGTCGCTCATCTTCTTATGGATGCCGATGTTGTTCCCGTATTTGGCGTATACGACGTTTCTGCGCGGGACGGGCGATTCGAAAACGCCGTTTTATTTTTTAGCCCTGAGCACGGTGCTCTCGATCATTCTAACGCCTGCGTTCATCCTGGGCTGGGCCGGCCTGCCCAGGATTGGAATCGCCGGAGACTGCCATCGCCGGATACATCGCAAATGCGGCCGCATTCGTAGCGTTTCTCGTTCTGCTCGAAGTGCGCAAGAATCCGCTCAAGTTCGATTACGAGATGCTGCGCGACATGCGCATCGACTGGAAGCTGCTCGGGACGATTCTGCGCTTGGGAATCCCGGCAGGCGTCCAAATGATCTTTGTTGCACTAGCGGAGATTGCCGTTATCTCATTCGTCAACCGTTTCGGCTCCGACGCCACGGCCGCATACGGCGCGGTCAACCAAATCGTTGGGTACGTGCAATTTCCCGCGATGAGCATTGGGATTACGGCTTCGATCTTCGGCGCTCAGAGCATGGGTGCGCAGCGGCACGATAAGTTAAATAGCGTCATCAGATCGGGCGTCATGCTCAACTTCATCATCGGTGGGGTCATCGTCGCGCTGTGCTATATCTTCGCGTGGCAGCTGTTAGGATGGTTCATCACACAGCCGCGGCCGCTGCACATGGCTCACGAATTGCTGATGATTACGCTGTGGGGCTATTTAATCTTCGGCATTACCGCCGTACTCGGCGGCGTGATGCGCGCGAGCGGC
This sequence comes from Vulcanimicrobiota bacterium, assembly GCA_963702335.1. Taxonomy (GTDB): domain Bacteria; phylum Vulcanimicrobiota; class Vulcanimicrobiia; order Vulcanimicrobiales; family Vulcanimicrobiaceae; genus DASSRQ01. The sequence continues at coordinate 42,033 of CAVPCC010000006.1, forward strand.
ACGGTCTTGTGGCCCATGCTTATCAGCATTTTTGCCATCTGGGGCGTTGAGGTGCCTTCGGCCTACCTCCTCATGCAGCGCTTCGGATTGGACGGCGTCTGGATGGGCTATCCCATTGCGTTCATCGTCGGCCTGGCGCTCCAGTATGCGTACTATTCACTGGTCTGGAAGAAGAAAACGCACGTCCGGCTCGTGTAAGCGGGCGCTCCCTAACTCTATTCTCAGGAGATCCGCACCGTGAGGCGGTAACCTTAGTCGATGGCCTCCCTCGGCGTGCTTTGCGATATCGTCGGACGATATGGCGGAGCCGAACAGTACTGGAAAACCGTGCTCCCCGAGTTGGAGCGCCGCTACGACGGAGTGCGGCTCTTCGGACGCGCTGTGGAGGACCCCGAAGCCTTCGGCGCTTCCCCCGCACAACGGATTGCATGGGCGGCCGAGGGTGAGGTGCCCTCGCGCACGGCGGCCGATCGGCTCACCCGCGAGCTCTCCGGATGCGCCACGGTGATCACCGCAAACGTTTTCGATCCGCTTGCGCTTGCCGCCGTGCGATCGACGGGCGCGCGCTGGATCGCACGCATCCACGATCATCGTCCGTTCTGTCCGAACGGTAACAAATTGTTTCCGCAGTTCCCGGCGATCTGCACGGTGCCCATGGGCGGCTGGTGCGTTGCAAATAGCGCCCTGCGCGGTTGCGTCAGCGGGCCGCGTGCCGAATCGGTCCGCCGCATACGAGATCGCGTGCGCACGCGCGACGTGCTCGCCGGGGCCGATGCAATTGTCGTTTCCAGCGCATATATGCGCGACTTGTGCATTCAAAACCGTATGCCGGCGCAACGCATTGCAGTCACCGCGCCGCCGTTGGGGGATGAGTTTTTTGCGCCGGTACGGTCGCCTGGCGGGAATGCGGTCCTGTTCTTCGGGCGCTTCAACGAAGAAAAAGGGCTTGCCTCATTATTTCGCGCGACCGCGAGCATCACCGCAGAACGGCGCCCTGCAATTATCGTTGCCGGTAAGGGTGATAACGGACAAGAAAAGCAGGCACGGGCGTTGGCCGCGGATCTTGGCCTGGACGTTTCGTGGCGGGGCTGGCTCTCGCAAAGCGGGCTGCTTGAGGCGATTGACGAAGCCCGCGCGGTTGCTTTTCCTTCGCTCTGGCCCGAACCGTTCGGCTTGGCCGGAACGCAAGCCCAGGCCCGCGGCAGGCCGGTCGTCGCGTATGACGTGGGCGGCGTTTCCGATTGGAACGCGCAAGCAGGCATCACCGTGCCCCGCATGAACGAGCGGGCATTCGGCGCGGCACTGGAACAACTCACGCACGACGATCACGTTTGGTTGCGGTATTCTCACGCCGCGCGCACCCGCGCGCAGGAGTATCGCCTTTCCGAACACATGAATGTCCTAGGGGGCATTCTTCAGCCGGAAACGGGGAAAGAGCTGGTAGGTTGAAAGTCCTGATTATCGGTGGCGACGGCTATTGCGGCTGGGCCACGGCACTGCACTTATCCGCGTGCGGCATGGAAGTTGCCGTCGTGGACAACTTCGTGCGCCGCCGCTGGGATGAAGAGCTGGGAATTGCCTCGCTCACACCCATCGCCTCCATGCGCGACCGCCGCAAGGCCTGGGCGCGCGAATCCGGTTCCGAGATTGCCTTCTATGAGGTTGATGCGGCCGATTACGCAGGCATGCGTCAAGTGTTACTGCGCTTAAAGCCCGACGCCGTCGTTCACTTCGGCCAGCAGCGCAGCGCGCCGTTCTCTATGATCGATCGCGATCACGCGGTGACCACGCTGGTGAACAACACCGTCGGCAATCTGAACCTGCTGTGGGCGATGCGCGAATGCGCGCCGGACGCCCATCTGGTCAAGCTCGGAACGATGGGCGAATATGGAACGCCGAACATCGATATCGAGGAAGGGTTCATCGAGATCGAACACAAGGGCCGCCGCGACCGGCTTCCTTATCCCAAGCAGCCGGGCTCGTTCTACCATCTCACCAAAGTCCACGACAGCGATCAGATTTTTTTCGCTTGCCGCGTGTGGGGAATGCGCGCGACGGATTTACATCAAGGCGTCGTGTACGGGCTGCACACGGATCAAACCGCGTTGAACCCAAAACTGATCAACCGCTTTGATTACGACCATATCTACGGCACGGTGCTCAACCGCTTTTGCGTGGAGGCCGCGATCGGCCATCCGCTCACGGTCTACGGCGGCGGCGGCCAAACGCGTTCGTTCTTAAACATCCGCGACACGGTGCGTTGCGTGGAACTAGCGGTGCGAACGCCCGCGCAACGCGGCGAGTACCGCGTATTCAATCAGTTTACCGAAGTCTTTTCGGTCGAACAGCTCGCCGGTAAGGTCGTAGCCGTCGCGCGGGCAATGGGTCTGGACCCGGCCGTCAAGCACCACACGAACCCGCGAACCGAAAAGGAAGAGCACCATTACGAAACGACCAACGCGAATTTGCGCAGCTTGGGACTCGAACCCACGCTTCTGGATGACGCCACGATTAGCGAGGCCATCGAGGCCGCTCAGCGCTATCGCGATCGCATCGATGCAGCCGTGATCAACCCGTCGATCAAATGGTCGCCTGCGCCGGCCCCTGAGGTGCGCGCGCAGGTCAGTTAGCGCGTTTTTTCTCCTTCGGCGTAACGCACGTGCCGCTCGCGCGGCAAACCGTCAGCGGCTCGTGCAGCACGTCGGCCGCACTCCCGCTCAGATCGGGCCGCGCCGCAATAACCTTGCGTGCCTCGAACCGCATGGCGCGCGAGGTGTTGCCGACGCGTTCTATCCATCCTTCCGCCTCGATGTAATCGCCGGCAAAAACCGGGGCTAGGAACTCGACGTTCTCGTACGCCACGAACAGTCCCTCATCGCCGTCCAAACGAATGAGCAGTTCGGTAGCAACATCGCCGAAGAGCGCGAGCATCCGTGCGCCGTCCACGAGATTTCCGCCGTAATGCGCGTCGTGCGCGCTCATCCGAACGCGAATTAAGCTGCTTGAGTCTTTGCCAGTTGCCACAATTCCTCGAGTTCGTCCAGCGACATATCCGAAAGAGATTTTCCGTCCTTCGCCGCCCGTTGCTCCATGAAGCTAAAACGGCGGTAAAACTTCTCGTTTGCCTCGCGCATGGCGGTTTCGGCATCGATGCCCAGCGCCCGCGAAAGATTCACTACGGTAAAAAAGACGTCCCCGAGCTCCTCGCGCACATGAGGGTCGTCTTGCTTTTCCCGCCGCGCCTGCGCAAGTTCGCTCAGTTCCTCGTGCAATTTATCCAGGATGCCGGCTACGCCCGGCCAATCGAAGCCGACGCGCGCCGCCTTCTCTTGCATGCGCTGACCGCGCTGCAGCGCGCCCAGATGCTTGGGAATGCCTTCCAGGCGGCTCTTGCGCTTTTGACCCGTCGCCTCTTGGGCTTTGAGTTGCTCCCAATTCTTCCACTGCGAATCGACGTCCTCGATGATGGCGTCGCCGAAAACATGCGGGTGACGGCGCACCATCTTATTCGAGAGCGCATCAACGACGTCGGCAATCGTGAACTTGCCGGTCTCCGTTCCGAGTTGCGAATGGAAGACGATTTGCAGCAGCAAGTCACCGAGTTCTTCGCAAAGCGCGGCGTTATCGCTGCTTTCGATGGCTTCTACGACTTCGTAGGTCTCTTCGATCAGGTACGGGACCAGCGTGCGGTGCGTTTGCTCGCGATCCCACGGACATGAGGCGCGCAGGCGCGCCATGATCTCGATGAGATCGTCCCAGGTGTAGTGGGCCGATGCGGGCGGCAAGGGCACCAGCGGCATCGCGATTGATGCCGAGAGCGTTGCGCGCGGTACCCCCGGGACGATTTGCGTGCTTGCGCCGCGTGCTTCGAGTGCCCGCAGCAGCAGCGGCAGGCCCGGGAAATCGGAAAGGGGGTTACCCAAGACGCCGACGGCGATGTCGCCCTCGTCGAGGCGCTCGGCGAAATACGCGATCTCATCCGCACTGCCTCGCACGAAGAGTGCGGCATCGCGAATATTGCCGCGTTCGACGGCAATATTTTGCGCGCGCAGATGCGAGAGCAGATCGGGCGGCGCGAGCAGTGCCAAAGCGCGGCCGGAGTCGCGCAGCGCTTGCATGGCTCCGATGGTGAGCAGTTGCGGGTCGCCGGGACCCAGGCCCACAATACGCACGAGCATCCAGCGGCGGTTCGCCGATAAAATCAAAAGGCCCCGGCATTGCCGGGGCCTTTTGATTTGCATCTACAAGCGCGCTATTTCTTGGTCGGTGCGCCGGCCGGTGCAGCCGTTGCCGGTGCGGTGCTGGCGGCGGGCGAGGGGAAGACTCCCTGGAACGCCGGATCGCTCACGCTAATGTTCGCCTGCGACTGCAACTGCTGCAGGAACGTCGGAATGAGCGGGGCTTCCTGCTGCTGGCGCAGTTGCTGCTTGATCTGATCGTGCACGCTTGCGAGCGTTGCGATCTGGCCCGGTTTGCGTTCTTCGACCTGGATCACATGGTAGCCGAACGGCGATTTCACCGGCTGGCTGACCTTATCGATGGGCCCGCTGAATGCGTACGCCTCGAACGCCGGGACCATTTGTCCCTTCTTGAACCAGCCGAGCTCGCCGCCCTTATCGCGGCTTCCCGGATCGGTTGAGTACTGTTTTGCTTCCGCTGCGAAGTCTTTACCGGCCTTGAGGTCTGCTTCAACCTTCTGCGCGAGCGGCAGCGTGGGCACGAGGATATGGCGCGCTCGCGCCATCGGCGGCTTGTCGAACTGCGCGTGGTTCTTGTTGAAGAACTGCTTGATCTGCGCCTCGGTGACGTTGATGTTGGCGCCCGTGGCTTTGTCGAGGATGATCTGACGGCGGATGAGATCCTGCACGTCTTGCTCGGTGAATCCGCGCGCTTTGAGCAAGTCGTTCCATTGGCCGTTCGGATATTGCGCCTTGTACTGATTTTCGATCTTGTCGATCTCGGGCTGCGAGACCGTGATGTTGTTCTTGCTCGCGTATTGATCGATCAGATCGTTCGTAACGAGCTGCTGAAACACGCCCTTCGCCGAAGGTCCGGTTTCGAGCTTCTGATCCAACTCGGCATGGGTGACGGCTTGACCGTTCACGGTGGCAACGTTGCCACCACCGCCGCCGCATGCGGCCAGTGTAACGGTTAAAAGTGCGGTAATCATACCCGCGAGAAGCCTATGGGCTTTCGACATTCTTCGCTCCAGTTTTATTGGGAAAATAACCGTCGGCGGGTTCGCGGCCCATCCCCCCGGTCCTTGTAGGAGGCAATCCCTCCTTCGTAAAAAAACGGCGGCGATGCTCGTGCAGCTTACCGGCGATGTCGACATTTCCGTGCGGGAAGAACTGCGTTTGCGTCTGGATGCTGCGGCAACGCAGTCCAATGAGGTCGACATCGACCTCGCGGCGGTGGACTACGCCGACTCGACGGCACTGAGCATTTTTATCAGCCTTCGCAATAAGCTCCGCGCCCGGGGAGGGCGCGTTCGCTTGCTTTCTCCCCGGCCTGCGGTGCTGAAGATTTTACGCTATGCGGGGCTCGATCAGGCGTTTGAGATCGTGGGGGCGGCATGAGGCAAGCGTCCGGAAACCACCGGCGCAGCGCGAACAACGCCCGCTCTTTGCCTTTTGCTTCTATTTCAATATAAGGAACCCGGCGGAACGCCGGAGGCATGACGGCAACGGTTTCGCTGTGCCGCGCGTCGTGCAGCCCTTCCCGGCCGTTCGAAATATGAACCAGTTGCAGCGAACGATCCGGCCACGTCGATGCCGCCGCTTTCGTAAAATAAGCGACGCTGCGATCGGCATATGACGGCAAGCGCTCTTTCACGAGGTGATGATGCGCGTCGAACACCATGGGAATTCCGGCTTTCCGGCAAATGCTTAAAATGGCCGAGGCTCCGTAAGCGCGTTCGTCGTTTTCCAAGACGAGCCGCGCCTTAACGGTGCCCGACAATCCCCGGATGGCTGAAACCAGCTCTTTGGGCCGGCCGCTCTTGCCGCCATGAACGATCACCGCGGCGGACGCGTTTCTGGGCAGCCCTAAAGCGTCCAAGACTGCGCACTCACTTTCGAGAAGGCGAACGCTGTTTCGAATGACTTCTTCGCGCTCGGAGTTGAGTACCACAAACTGATCGGGATGCGTCACGATTCTGATACGCGCGCGGGCGATCGCCTTGCCGGCCTCATGCAGCCATTGCCGTACATCGGGGCGCGACAATAAGTGCGCGCCTTCCGCGTGATCGGCGAACGGCAACAGGCCTGTCGGCATGCGATAAGAGCTCGATGCCGTGCCTCGAACAAAAGTCCACGGCTCGAATTAGCCGTAGGGCGTTTTCGCGGTATAACGCCAGCAGCGTGACTTCGCGCTCACCGCGTTCGAGCGCCAATAAGCGGGTTCGCGTTATCGTGCGATAGCGCACCTCGGGCGTCTCGGTCTGGCAAACCAAACCCAAAACCGGAATGCGCGTGGACGGTCTCATCGTTCCGCTTCGCGGACGATGCGCGTGGCCAGACCTCCGAATACGAGCGCGTGAAATGGCGCAACGGCATACCAGTAGAGCAAGCCGGGGAGGCCGTGTGGTTCGAAAAAGGCCGTCTGCCGCATCGTTGAACCGCCGCTCGTGCCCGGTTCGGCCTCGAATTGCAGCCATGCGCGCCCGGGGAGCTTCATCTCCGCACGCAACCGCAACAGGTGTCCGGGCTCGAATGCCTCGACGCGCCAAAAGTCGACCGCGTCACCGGCGCGCAGATCCGTTGCGGAGCGCCGCCCACGCCGTAGTCCCGCGCCTCCGACCGCACGATCCAGCAGACCTCGCAACCGCCACAGCCAGTTGGCCCTGAGCCAGCCACGCCGGCCTCCGAGCGAGCTGAAGACGCGGGCGACTTGTTCGGCGTTCGCCGTCGCGCTGCGCACGCGCATGTCGATCAGCATGCCTTCTTTCACGGCGGTGAAGTCGCTGGGCACCGCGTGAAGATCGAGCGCATCGAACCACGTGGTTTCCGCGCCGGCGCCGCGATCCAGTGCGGCACGCACAGCCTGATTAAAGCTGCACGGTGCGACTTGTGAAAAGTCGCGCGCCGCAGATGCATCGCGTACAACGACTTCGTTATATAAACCGCGGATAAGCGGCCGGGCGAGACGCGCGGAGATCGGCGTGACCAGATGCACCCAGTACGACGAGAGTTGCGGGGTGAACAATGGGACGATGATGATTCGCCGCTTGAGGTTTCGAATGGCGGCGTATCGGATCATCATGTCGCGATACGTCAGCACGTCGGCGCCGCCGATTTCGTAGATAGTGTTTTCGGGTGAATGCCGTTCGAGAGCAGCGATAAGATAGGCGAGGACATCCCGTACGGCTATGGGCTGACACCGGGTCACCACCCAGCGCGGCGCGATCATCACCGGCAGGCGTTCGGTCAGATACCGCATCATTTCGAAACTGATGGAACCGCTGCCGATGATCAGTGCGGCGCGAAACTCGATGACCGGAACACCACTCTCGCGTAGAACCTCACCGACTTCGTGGCGGCTGCGCAGATGCGCCGAGAGCGCGTCGCGATCGTTGCCAAGCCCTCCCAAATAGACGATAGAGGACACTCCCGCGCGGCGCGCGGCCTGCCCGAACCGGCGCGCAGCGGAACGATCGGCATCGGCGAACGTCTTGGTCGAACCCATGGAATGAATCAAGTAATAGGCGGCGTCGCACCCCTGCAACGCCCGCGCCAACGATGAATCGTCGGTGATGTCGCCTTCGACGATTTCGACGCCCGGATCGAAGCGGCCGCGAAGGCGCGCCGACGCGCGCGAAAGGCACCGCACCTCGTAGCCTAGTTCACGCAAACGCGGGACGAGCCGGCCTCCGATATATCCCGTGGCTCCGGTGACGAGCACACGGCCGGGGCGGTGAAGGGTTGCCATCAGATCTCCTAACGCGGGCGACGCCCGGACGGATTGCGCAGCGGCTGCGCTGTTTTACATGGCTTCCAGGAGATTGCGCAGTAACGGCATCCAGAGGGCTTCGGGGCGCTGGCCCTTTTGCACGGGCGGCAGGTCGACCAGTATCTTGCCTTCGGCGAAGCGGAACTTGTTGCGCGTGAGGGATTGAAAGCGCGGGACGGCACTGGGCTGCAGCTGGAAGCCGCTGCCCACGCCCAGCGTCAGGCGCTTTTCGTCGACGATGACGCGGGTGACGTGCTTGTGCAGGGCGACCGTGCGTAATTTCGTGATTTCGACGAGGTTTTCGAGCGCCGGTGGAAGTGCGCCGAAACGGTCGCGGACTCCGGCGGCGATCTCTTCGACTTGTTCGGCAGTGCGTGATTTGGCGAGTTGTTGGTAGACGGCGATTTTTTGCGAGACTTGTGAGATGTAGTCTGCGGGAATGTAAGCGTCGATTTTGACGTCGATGACGGCTTCGCGCTGTTCTTCGAGTGCGGATTGTTCGCCCTTGCGTTTGGCAATGGCTTCGGCTAGGAGCTGGCAGTAGGTGTCGAAGCCGACCGATGCGATGAAGCCGGACTGCGCGGCGCCCAGCAGGTTACCCGCACCGCGGATCTCCAGGTCGCGCATCGCAATCTGTAAGCCGCTGCCCAGGTGCGTGAATTCGCGGATCGCTTCTAAGCGCGCTTTGGCTTCTTCGGTAAGCGCTTTGTGAGCTTGGTACAGCAGATACGCGTACGCCTGATGGTTTGAGCGGCCGACGCGGCCGCGCAGTTGATAGAGCTGCGCGAGGCCGAACTTGTCCGCGTCGTTGACGATCAAGGTGTTAACGTTGGGGATGTCGATGCCGTTCTCGATGATCGTGGTCGCAACCAGAACGTCGATGTTGCCTTCGATGAATGCCTGCATGACGGGTTCGAGTTCGTGTTCGTGCATCTGTCCGTGGCCGATGGCGATCCGCGCGCGCGGAACGAGCTGCTGCAGCGCATTCTTGACGGCAAAGATCGACTCGATGCGGTTGTGCAGATAATACACCTGGCCACCGCGGTCGAGCTCGGCCGTGATCGCGCGTTGAACGACCGCGTCGCCGGCAGGCACGACGACGGTTTTGATCGACATGCGGTTCTTGGGGGCCGTTTGAATGAGCGAGAGATCGCGTACGCCCATGAGCGACATGTGCAGGGTGCGCGGGATGGGCGTTGCCGAGAGCGTGAGGACATCCACGCTCGCGCGCAGTTGTTTGAGGCGCTCCTTGTGCATGACGCCGAAGCGCTGCTCCTCGTCGACGATGATCAGTCCGACGTCGGCAAACGCGACATCCCTTTGCAGCAGGCGGTGCGTCCCGATGACGATGTCGACTTTGCCCTCGGCGCAATCGCGTAAAATCTCGCGCTGCTCTTTTTTGCTTTTGAAGCGCGAGAGCTCTTCGATGCGCATCGGGAAACCCGCGAAACGCGAGCTGAACGTGCGGTAGTGCTGGGCGGCGAGCAGGGTCGTGGGCACAAGCACCGCGACCTGCTTCTTGTCGGCAACGGCTTTGAAGGCTGCGCGGATCGCCACTTCGGTCTTGCCGTAGCCGACGTCACCGCAGACGACGCGATCCATCGGACGCGCGCGTTCCATGTCGCTTTTCGTATCGGTTATGGCTTTGAGCTGATCGGGTGTTTCGTCGTAAGGGAACGCTTCTTCCAACTCGCCTTGCCACGGCGTATCCGGGGCGAACGCGTGGCCGCGCGCGAGCTCCCGCTCGGCGTATAATGCAACAAGGCCTTCGGCGATCTTCGCCAGCGATTCGGAGACCCGCGTCTTGGTGCGCGCCCAGTCGGCGCCGCCCATTTTTGAAAGGCGCGGCGCACCGCCTTCGCCCGCGCTATATTTGCCGACCTGATGCATCTGCGTGACCGGAACGAGCATCCGGTCCGTGCCCGCATACTTGAGATCGAGATAATCTTGCGTGGCGCCTAAGATCGTTTCTGTGCGCAACCCCAGGTACTGCCCGATGCCGTGGACGGCGTGCACGACGTAGTCACCGACTTTGAGATCGGCGAGTGTAACCGGCACGCCTTCTTTGACGGCGCGCAGTTTGACGCGTTTGGGCGGCTGGCCGTAGATTTCGCGATCGCCTAGAACGCGCAAGCGTAGTAAAGGCAGCGAAAAGCCACTCTCGATGTTACCGTGATCGATGAAGATGCGGCCGCCGGTTTGTTCAAGGGAACCCGAACTGAGTTCCAACCCGGCCGCGCGCACGATATCTGCCGTGCGTCCGGCTCCCGAGGTGACTAAGAGCACGGTCTCACCTGCGGTTACGCTCGCGCGCAGCGATTGCGTGAACATCTCAATCTGGCGGTTGAAGTGATCGGCGGGCTGCGCTTGTAGAACGGCGTGTTCGTGGATGCGCGGCATCCAGTCCAGCGGAACCGCGGACTCGATTCCGCCGGGGAAAATCAGCGCTGCATGCCGTTCGAATGCTCCACGAAGATCGTACAGGCGCGGATACGGTGCGGCGATTTCGGCCAGGAGGGCTTCGCCGATGTCGCCCTCGCGCACCGGCAATTCACCCGACTGCATGCCGGCAACCAAAACGCTCTCTTCGCGTGAACGTTCGTCGTCGAGCGCGTGCTCGATCGTTGCGAGCATACCGGGTTCGTCGATGACGAGCGTCGCCCGGGCCGGAAGATAATCGAGGATCGTTTCGCGCTCGTCGTATGCATAGGCAAGCCACGGCTCGGGAACGTCGGCGCCGGTCTCCAAATAGGCCGTTAGCGCATCGCGCACGTTTGCGGGGCCCTCAAAGCGCGTCCTCACGCGCTCGCGCACCGAAGCGTCGCGCGGGATCTCCAGCCACGGAACGATCTCGAGATCCTCCAGCGCGCCATCACTGCGTTGCGTGATCAGGTCGAACGGGCGGATGCTCTCGACGTCGTCGCCGAAAAATTCGATGCGCGCGGGCCGGTCCGCGGACGCTGCAAACACGTCAAGAATGCCGCCGCGCACGGCGAATTCGCCCGCCGCGCTGACGACGTCTGTCCGTTGGTAACCGGTGCGGTACAAGCGTTCGAGCGTCGCATCCCAGCCTGCGGTATCGCCCGTGCGGATGGTGAAGCGCTCACGCTCGAACGCGGCTCGCGGCATGACGAACTGGCGCACTGCGCCAAGCGCCGCCAACACAATCCGGGGCGTGCCCGCGGCTACGTCGGCCAGCAGCGACATGCGCGCGCTGCGCTCCGATGGCGACTCGATGGCCCCTACTGTTTCATCGCGCGAGCGCAAGAGCCGCACGCTCTGCGGCTCCTCTTCCTCCAGATAATAAAGAAGATCCGCAAACGCGCGCTCGGCCGCGTCGACCGTCGGCATGAGGACGAAGAAGACGCCGCCGATCTCGCGGTACAGCGACGCTAGAAGCGCTGCTCGCGCGGCGGGGATCGTTTCGTGCAAGGCGTGGGCACCGACGCCCCGGCGAAGCCGCTCGGCAGTCTCCGCAAGCGGGCGCGCGGCGATGAGCCGGCGGGCGAAGGCGCCGGCCGTGCGGTGGTGTTCCCTCTCGGTTACGGTCACAGTTCTTCGATGATACTCCCGGGGCGCAACCCCGAAAGCGGCACCAGGGTTTTCGGAATTAGCACTCTTGACAGTCGAGTGCCAAAATTGTAAATTATCGCCTTGGAGGAGGTATCTTGAGATGAACAACTTGTCAACGCGCGAGCGCGCCGACCGCGGAGGCTTGCTCGGCCGCCCCTTTGCCGACGTGTGGGGAATGGACCCGTTCCGCGGCTTCGCCTCGCCCAACTACGGCGGCATTGAAATCGCCCGCACCGACGCCGGATACACGGTAGAACTTCCCGTCGCGGGATTCAAGCCCGAGCAGATCGACATCACGCTGGAAGGCGGCTTGCTCACCGTTACCGGCAATAACGAGAAACGCACCTTTACGCGCACATTCACCGTGCCCGAGGAGGTGGATTCCGAACGCATCGAGGCCCAGGTCGAGCACGGCATGCTTACGCTCACGCTGAACCTGCAACCCAAAGCGCAGCCGAAGAAAATCTCGATCACCGCGAAGTGACGGTTATCGCGAGGGGCCGGGCGAACAACAGTTCATGATCCTGGCCCTCGCTTTTTCTCTCGCGTGCTCCTCGCATCCGGAGTATACGCTGCGTCCGGTGGTGAGTGCGGTCTCCGTGCGCCGCGACGGTCCTGACTATCGCGCTTCGGCGGCGTTGCGCTTCACCGTGTTTCCGGCGATTCGTCCGCCCGCAACGTCCGATGCGGGTTTTAACGATCACGTGCGCGGCCATCAGATCATCGCGCAGCGCGTGGCCGGTTCATCGAACGGATCGGTGCAGGCAAACGGCAAGACGCCGGGCGATGCCCGCAGGCAACTCGCGCGGGCTCTCGATCGGTTGCGTTCGGATGCGCAAAAGGAGCTCGATCGCGAGCAGCGCGTGTACGACTCGGTCACGCAGGACGGACTGGAGCAAAATCAAGGTCCCGCCTTTGGTTTCCCGGGGGGACGAAACGCGCGCGCGCGTTGCGTGCACTGAACAACAACGCAGCCGGAATCCCGAATGCAACCAGCGCTATCGCCGATTCAAGCGCCGGCTGCAGGGCGCCGGTGGCCTCACCGAAGTACCGCAGCGTTCCCAACAAACACGCGGCAACGAGCGCTACTTGTTCGCGCCGCGAGCAGCACAGCGCAGCAACTGTCAGCAGCCAGATGCCGTACCAGGGATAGGGATTGGGAATGCACATCCAAAGGGCAAAGAACGTATAAGCCGCACGGCCCCGGCCCGCGCGCGCAATCGCCAAGGCACAGATCAAGGTCAGAGCCAGTGCGGCCGGCACCGGCATGAGGTTTGCGAACAGAAACTGCGGTGAAAAATGCGGCGCATACCGGCCGCCCGGAGCGACGTTGTGCAGCAAACCGGCGATGAGCGGGAAACAGAGCGCGAGGGCAGCCGCGCTTCCCAACACGGCGCCGGCGAGTGCTTTCATCCGCCGATCGCGATCGAACCAAAACGCGAAGGGCAACACGCCGGCGGCCAACAGCGCCGGCGCCTTTACCGCGGATGAAAGTGCCAAGAGGGCTGCTCCAGGCAGCGCGTGCCGCCGCATCAGTGCTAAACCGGCAAAGATAAGCGCGATCGCGAAGACGTCGTTGTGCCCTTCCACGCACGCCCACACAGTCGCAGGATTGAGCGCGAGGACCGTGCCCGCGCGAACGCGCTCCCGCGACGGAAGCCACCATAATGCGGCATTTGCGAGCGGCACGCATGCGACAAGCGCCGCGCAGGAACAGATCCGCAAGAACCACAGGGGCGCAGCGGTTCCCCAGGATGCCAGCGCAGCAGCGATGCGCGCAAGCAGAAGAAAAAGCGGCCCGTAGACGCACATCGGCGGCGGATTTCCCCATTGCCATTGCATCGCGTCAAGCAGCGGGTCGCGCACGGCGATACGTGCATGCGCGTACGGGTCGATCCCGTGCGCGATCATCGCGCCGTAACCGGCATATGCGTAGACGTCGCTTGAGAAGACGACGGGAAACAGCAAGCCCGCGGCGCACGCGAACGCGCACCACGCAGAGGCGCTTAAGGGGAGTTTTCTTAAGAGCGCCAGATAGCCCGCGCTTGAGAGTAGAAGCGCGACGAACAGTCCGCCGCACATCGTGGTGCCGAACTGCTGCCAGTACGTAACGACCGTAAGCGGTTGGGCGCGGTCAACTGCAACTGCTGCAGGTGCATGAAGCAGCGCCAGGGCGCACCACAGGGCGCCCAGCGCGAATCCCGCGGGGAGCAGTGCCCTCACGCGGCAAGCTCGGCGGCGGCAAGCGCAAGAAGGATCCACCACCAGCCGCCGACCTTTGGATAGAACACCAGCAGATCGACCGTTTGGTGCGCCGCCAGCGCGACGCTTGCGCCGAACGCCCCCATGACGAACGGCAACCGGGTGCCGCGCCGGGCATATGCAGCGATCGCCGTATACAGCAAGTAGAGGTTGGCAAGCAGCAACGGAATGCCGCCTTCCACAAGCGACTGCAGATACAAGCTGTTCGCATGCGTGCGCACCTGGGTGATCCCCGTCACTCCGACTTCGCGTTCGAAGTTTCCGGCGCCGATACCGAAGAACGGATGCGCGCGCCAGAGCTGGATTGCTGCGCGCCAAAGCAGCGGCCGGGTCCCGACACCGCCCGCGTATGCCGACGGGCTCAAGTCCCAAAAACGCGAGAGCCCGATGGTATGCGCAAGCACGCCCCAGACGCTCGCCACACCCGCGCCTGCAACCAAACCGCCGAGCATTGCGGCCAGCCCGGCGCGCAGCGGCCTGCGAGCGAGATAAGCGACCGCGGCAACGCCGCCGATTGCGCCGATGGCACCGCCGCGCGAAAAGGTCAGGACGTCGGTAAAAACGATCGCGAACAGCGTCACGAGAACTTCGAGGCCGCTCGATTCGAGCGCGAATGCAAGCACGGCGGGAAGCGCAATGTCGAAATAGCCCGCGAGTTGATTGGGACCCTCAAGCGGACCGGCAATGCGCGGCGTGGGATGTCCGTTCATCAAGAGCACCGAGGGCGCGCCGACGACCTCTTGTGCGAGCGCAAGCGTGCAGACGGCTACCGTGGTCGCAAGGATCGTTGCGCGCACGAACCGGCGATCCGGATCCAACCGGTATGCGGCGAAGACCAGGGCAAAGATCAGCAGATATTCGGCCATCTTCAACGATTCGCGCACAACCGCATCGTGGTACGTCGCCTGCGCGAGCGAGAGGATGGTCGCGCACAGGACTGCGCCGCCCGCGATAAAGAACGCGCGCGGACCGGGCTGCGCAAGCGATCGAAATGCGTTGTGGTGAACCCATAGTCCCGCGGCGAGCGCCAGCAGCACCGTCTTCGGTACGGTCATCATGCTGATAGAGAGGTCCTGATACAACGCAAAGGGCGTCGCCGCAATGAGGGCGCAGACGCCGAAAACCGGACGGCGCATCGTTGCCAGCGTCACGGCCGCAAACAGCGCGGCGAAGAGCAACAGCGAAAGCGGATCGGGGATCACGTGGCGGGCTTCGTCGGCGCATGAGCGAACTCCGGGGCCGATGGACGAGAGAACGATGCGCGCCTGCATCGAGCGCAAGCGGGACGGCGGCGAACTTAGCGTTTCGGAGTGGGGCGCTATCGTCGCCGGCTTTACGGCCGGGTGCATCGGTGAAGCGCAGATGGCGGCCTTGTGCATGGCGTGCGTCTGGCGCGGAATGTCGTTTGACGAAGCGTTCGCGCTCACGCGTGCAACCGTGGAGAGCGGCGAATCGATCGCGTTCGATGCGCGCGAAGGCATAGTCGTGGACAAGCACAGCAGCGGCGGAGTGAGCGACATCGTATCGCTGGCCGCTGTGCCGCTTGCAGCTGCCTGCGGAGCACGCGTGGCCAAACTCTCGGGACGCGCGCTTGGGCATACGGGCGGTACGATCGATAAACTCGAGACGATACCCGGCTTCACGGCCGCGCTCTCGCTCGAGCGGTTTGTTCGTCAAGTTTGCACGGTAGGGTGCGCCATTGCCGCGCAAAGCAGCGCGATCGTTCCCGCGGATAAGAAGATCTACGAACTGCGTGACCGCTCGGGCACCGTTCCATCGCTTGGACTTATTGCCGCGTCAATTGTTTCCAAGAAGATCGCCGGCGGCGCTCATGCCTTCGTGTTCGACGTGAAAACGGGACCCGCGGCCTTTATGCAAGATCCGCAACACGCGCGCGAACTGGCGGGATGGCTGATCGAGATTTCGGCCCGTTTCGGGCGCCGGGCGAGCGCGTTTGTTACTGACATGAGCGAGCCGCTCGGCGAATCTATCGGCACTGGAATCGAAGTGATCGAGGCGCGCGAAATGTTGAAGGGCCGCTCGAGCGGACGCGCACAGACGCTGGTCTTGGCGATCGCAGCTGCGCTCGTAAGCGAATGCGGCTTTGACGAGCCCGACGCCCTGGTTGCCGGCGCATTGCGCTCGGGGGCCGGATACGATAAATTCTGCGCGATGGTTGCGGCGCAAGGCGGCGACCTCGGCGCACTGGAAGCGATGGCGTGCGAAGAACCGCTCGAAGTGCGCGCTGTTGAAGCGGGCTTCGTGCAGGCAATCGACGTCGTTCGCTTAGGCAACGAAGGCCGCAGGCTTTCGATGCGCGATCCGCTGGGCGGCTTGCGCGTTCACGCCCGGATCGGCGACCGGATCGAAGCGGGCGCGCCGCTGCTGCAAGCATTCGGCGCGGATCGGCAGAGCGCAGCGGAACTCGCAAACGCATTTACGGTCGGCCCGAACCCGGTTACCGCGCAGCCGCTAATCTACGACGTTACCGTTAACGCCGTGCCTCTCTTGTCATCGTGAGCGATCTCCTTGTCATCCTGAGCCCGCCCCTCTTGTCATCCTGAGGCTGTCGAAGGACCCCGGGGCCGCGCGGAACCGGATCGAGGGGCGCTGCGGATCGCACGATGCGCAATCCCCTCGGTACCCTCGGGGTCCTTCGACAGGCTCAGGATGACAAGAGGGCGGGCTCAGGGTGACAAGGAGATCGCTCAGGGTGACAAGAGGCTACGAACGTTCGATGTCGGCGATGAGGTAAAGCGGGCGGGCTTTGACTTCGTCGTAGATGCGGCCCAGGTATTCGCCTAAAATGCCGATGCCGATCAATTGCACGCCGCCCAGGAAAAGGATCACGACCATCGTCGAGGCCCAGCCGCGCGTGTATTCCGGCGTGCCGACATGGATGATGCGCGCCAGAATGATCACCAGCGCGTAGACGAACGCCGCGCTCGAAACGGTGAATCCTAAGTACGATGCGAAGCGCAGCGGCACGTCGGAGAACGACGTGATGCCGTCCAACGCGAAGCGAAGCATTTTGCGCAGCGGGTATTTCGTTTCGCCCGACGTGCGCTCGTCGCGGTCGTATTCGATCCCGGTTTGGTTGTAGCCGGCCCAGCTCACCAAGCCGCGCAAAAACCGGTGACGCTCGCGCGATCGCTTGAGCGCATCGACGACTCTGCGGCTCATGAGGCGAAAATCGCCGGTATCGACCGGAATCGAAACGTTCGTGAGGCGCTTGATGGTGCGGTAGAACACGCGCGCGGTAAAAAGTTTGAACCGCGATTCGCCTTTGCGCGTTCGCCGGATCGCATACACCACGTCGTATCCTTTACGCCATTTTTGCATGAATTGGGCGATCAGTTCGGGCGGATCTTGCAGGTCGCCGTCCATGAGCACGACCGCCTCGCCCTTGGCGACGTCGAGACCCGCCGTTGCCGCTAGTTGGTGGCCGAAATTACGCGAAAGGCTTACCAGCACAAGATTGGACCGCCGCCGCATCTCTTGCCGGATGACGCCTGCGGTATTGTCGCGGCTCCCGTCGTTGACCAGCACCACCTCGTACGAAGGCGCTCCGGGCAGCCGTTCGACGATGGCAAAAATACGCTCGAGCAGGGCCAGAACGTTGCCTTCCTCATTCATCAACGGAACGACGACGCTGAGCAGCGGCGAGGCCGGCGTGCTTGACTCCATGAACGCTCGTTCGCCGCGCAGGAAGATGCGCGCCTTTCTTGGAGGGTTGGGCGTGAAGACTTTGACGGCGTTGCTGGCAATCGGCGTGCTCGGCCTGGGTGCGTGGTGGTGGTTCGGCAGTTCCAAACCGGTGAGACCGGCTCCCTCGCCCGGGCCGGTGGTGTACGTGCCGGCAAAGTCCGGATCCGCAACCAGATCGCCCATGCCGGCCGCGCGGCCTACCCCGCAAGCGTCTCCGACTCCGGCACCGGTGCTCGAAGCGCACTCTGAGCCGCCCGCCGTACGGGCGGCCCCCGATGCCCCTCCGCAGATTCTGTCGCTCACCCTCAGTTCGCGCGTCGTAACAGCGGGCGACGTGGTGCGCGGAACGGTCCAAACCTCATCGAACGTTGCGAGCGTAGAAGCGCGCGTAGGCGGGTACGCTGCGGCAATGCAAAAGACCGGCGTTGGAACGTTTGCGCTATCGTACCGCGTTCCGAAACTGCCGTTCTTTTTGCGGCACGCCTACATGGTGCAGGTGATCGCCCGCAACACAAAAGGTGACGCGGCCTCGACCGCACTGCCGATAACCATCCGCTAGGAGCACATTGCATGTTGCTTGCAAATCTTTTGCTTGGCGCGCTGCTCGCCCAAGCAACGCCCGCGCCGGTGCCTACCCCGACGCCGCTGCCTTCGGCAACGCCTACATTTTCGCCGACGTCGACGCCCTGGCCGGTGCCCACCTTTACCCCGCGGCGGACGCCTGCCCCGTTGCCGACGCCGCTCGTGCTTGCCCCTAACAACATGCCGCAGATTTTGGCCGTACAAGTCAACGACCCGGTGATCAAAAGCGGTAAGGTCCTTTCGTGCACGGTCATTACGTCAACCAACGTTGCTGCAGTCGAAGTGCGTTTGCGCGCGTTGGCGATTCGCCTGCGGCGCGGCGAGGCGGGTGTTTGGCATTTGGCTTACGTGGTGCCGCGCCTTCCACCGCACCCGAACAGGAATCTGAGCGCAAGCATCGTTGCGATGAACGCTGCGGGGGCACGCGTATCGCGGCCGATCGTTCTGTTACTGCGGTAAGCGCGCGCCGGGATGCGGCGTGGGAAGATTCGGAAACGGCGCGGGATTGTATGGCGTGGGCATCGTTTGCGGAATCTGCTGCGTGCCGGCGCCCTGCTGGTCGGCCCAGTGGTACACCGTGCGCGTAAATGCCTGCGCATCTTCGTCCCCGACGCAGAGCGAATACGGCTGCTGCTCGATGCCGTTTTGCCCCACTTCGATCGACGCGATCGAGCCGCGATCGAAGAGCAGCTCCATCTTCGTGCCGGAGAGCAGTTTAAGCAGCGTGCGGTAGTGCAAGGTGTCGATGCGGTCCAGCCGGTAGGCCTGCGCGTTCCATCCGCTTTGGTCCGTCGTCATGTAGACCGAATCGGTAAGCGGTGTATCGGGAGGAACCAAAACGGTAACGTTGACCGTGACAACGTGCCCGGCGCGCGTGTGCGCGCAGTCGTTCGATGCGCTTGGTGCCGCAAGTTCGGGGTTCGGCGCGGGCGTCGAGAGCGAGACCGCAAAACGCCGCACCGCGGCGATGTCGCCTTCGGCGGGAAGTTTGGCGGTCGAGATTTCCAATTTGGTTACCGTTCCCGAATCGTCGAAGGTGACTCGCGCATATTTGCGCGCGGCAGGCGGGCCGTTGACGATCTGGACGTTTGGCGCCACGCGAAAACCGTCGCCGGTGGTAAAGAACACGAAGCCCTTTTCAAAATCGAGCAGTTGCGCGGTCACCACAATAAGGGCAAGGAAGATCTTGAGCATCATTGCATCACCTGCAGTACCAGTTCGGGACTCCAACCGCGGTTGCCGTAGTGGAAGTAGTACGAACGCTCGATGTCGACGGAGAGATGCGGGTTGATACGCGCCCGGACGTCGGCGGTAACGTCGTACGGGGGTTGCCCTAAATAGTTCTGCCCGCCGCTTTCGCGACCCAAGACATCCAGCGGCGGCGGGGCAAAGAAGTTCGGAATGGGTTTGGGAAAATCGACGTGTTTGCGTGCCAGAATGGAAGCCGTGAAGTTACCGCCGTTCGTGTACGTTACGTCGGCGGCAAGGGTGCGAAACGTCGCGACTCCACTGAACGCGGCGTAACCGGGGTACGGTATCCCGCCGACTGTGGGAACGAAGCCGGTGTAAACGCCCGAGCCCAGGCCGCTGCTGTAATAGTCGCCCAAGTTCTGAATCGAATAGGTTGCGAACGCATTGAAGTGCGTGCTGAAGATGCGGCTGATGCTGCCGCTCGCCGTGGTATTGTCGGTGTAGTGAGGAGAGGAGAACCACGTGCGCGTCTTCTGAAAGGACGCGTTCAAATAGTAATTCTTCGTGATGACGTCGTCGTGCGTGAGCTTAAGCGATGGCAGGTACAGACTGAAAACCGAGCGCGTGGTCCCAAATTGTCGTATACCTCGTGCCGCCGACCGTTTGAAGCCCGTACGCGTCGTGCGTGTACCCCAAGCCGTACTGCACCAACTCGTAAAAAGGCGACCTTCCGATGCGGTTGTTGAAGGTCTGCGCGGAGATCTGTGCTTGAAACGGGTGGTTGAGGATGACCCCGTAATTCGGGTCGACGGTTTTGGGAATGAGCGAGAAATTGGTGAACTGCGTGGTGAGTTGCACGAACGAATGCGGCAGGCCCTGCGTTGCCTGCACGATCGTGTACTGTCCCGATTCGACCGGACTGCTCAAACCGTCCTGAACCGTGTGCAACTGCGTGAAGCTGCGCAATTGAAAGGTGCCCGAGGGTTTATCGGAGAGCACCAGATCCCAGAACTTCGATGGACGGGTGAGCGGATTGACGGAAAACACGGCGTACGCTTTCGATCCGCTCAAATGCTGCTCGAACGAAAGATACGTTTTGTTGACCGTATCGTACCGGCCGTGCAACGCGCTGATGGCGTTCGCTCCGCCGGCAAATTCGTAGGTTGCATCGAAGTTCGCGCCGGCGAGCGAGTTATCGCCTAAATGCTGATCGTTGGAAAAGTTCACGTAGTAGGAAGGCGTGGGGACGTAGGCGCCAAGACCGTTGGCGAGATCGACATGATTCCCGTTAAAGCGAACAAACGAACGCGAGCCGATGACGGCGCTTTGTGCAATGATGTATGGCTTGGCCGCAATCGGATCGGGGAGGTAAAATGTGTCGCCCGGCATCTCGCGGCCCTTTGCCGGGTGCGCGAAGTCGCCGTTCAGGAACGTCCAACGATCGGGCCGCATCGGTGAGCGGCACAAAGTAGATGCGATTAAAATCCATGAAGTCGGCCAGGGCGGCGCCGTCCTGCCTGCCCGAAGCGTCCTGCACGCGCACGTGGCCGGCCAGCACGAACCGGTTCAGCTTCAAATCCATCGAAAAGGCATCGCCTGTCATCGTCATGCCGTCGCCGGTGGTGACGCGGACGTTGCCGTCGGCTTCAAGTAAGAAGCGGTCGTAATAGAATCGCAAGCTGCCGGCCATGACGTGAATCAGGGTCATGGCAAGAAACAGTATCGTGCAGAGCGATTGCATGGCGCGACACCCCGTTCTGTTCCGCGCAGGGGCACTCTTTTTTGGAGGCAGGGGCCGGAGGTGCTTAGAAAACGGCACCCGATGGCGCGTATGGTAACGATCGTTTTAGATTCCGGGGGTGTGGGGGCGTTACCGGATGCGCCGATTTATGGCGATGCGCCCGGCGCCAATACGCTGGGAAACGTGGCCCGCAGCGTGGGCGGCCTGCACCTTCCAAACTTTGCCCGCCTGGGGCTCGGCTGCTTAACGGAAATTGAGGGCGTGCCGGCTATCGAACATCCCCCGGCGCGCGTTGCGCGCCTTCAAGAGCGTAGCAAAGGCAAAGACACGATCACCGGCCATTGGGAAATGGCCGGGATCATTACCGAAGTTCCGTTCCCAACGTATCCGGACGGCTTTCCGCGCGAGGTGGTGGACGCGTTCACTGCAATCGCCGGCAAGCCGCCCCTGGGCAACATCACGGCGTCCGGCACAGAGATTATCGAACGCTTGGGTCCAGAGCATATGGCAGGCGGACGGCCCATCCTCTATACCTCGGCCGATTCGGTTTTCCAAGTGGCGTGCCACGAAGATATCGTGCCGCTGCCGGTACTTTACGATTGGTGCGAGCGCGCGCGGGCAATGCTCGTGGGCCCGCACGCAGTGAACCGCGTCATCGCCCGGCCGTTTATCGGTGTGCCCGGCGCCTTCGTGCGCACGCCGAACCGGCGCGATTACGCGATCGAGCCTCCGCCCAGCGTGCTGGACCGGCTCGCAAACGATGGCGTGCCGGTGCACGCCGTGGGCAAGATTTGCGACATCTATTGCGGGCGCGGCATCGCTTCATCTGTGCGCGTTACCGACAACACGGATGCGATGCAAAAGACGTTCGACTTGCTCGAGCGCGTCGATGGCGGGTTGATTTTCGTCAATCTGAATGACTTTGACTCGAAGTACGGTCACCGCCGAAACGTGCGCGGATATGCCGATGCGCTGCAATCGCTCGATTCGCTGCTGCCTCGCTTGGAATCGCTCTTGCGCCGAGACGACGAAGTGATCTTCACCGCGGACCACGGATGCGATCCAACCGCGCCCGGGAGCGATCATACGCGCGAGTTCGTTCCGTTCGTTCACTTGAGCGCGCGGCCGGGCGCGCACCTGGGTATCCTTGATGGAATGGATCACGTGGGGCGCGCGATGGCGGATGCATTCGAGAAAGCGCCATGCAAGCCGTAGAGCGAGCTGCCGTAGAGCGGGCCGTCGTAACGCAGCGCGCCGTTCCCGCGTGGTGGCATCTTGCCAAACGCACGACGGATCTGATTGTCGGCGGAGTCGCCGCAATGGTGTCGCTTCCGATCATTCTTCTTGCGGGTATTGCGATCGTGATTGCCGATCGCGGCTCGCCTCTGTTTTTGCAAGAGCGCGTCGGCCTGCACGGCCGGCGTTTTCGCATGTTCAAACTGCGCACAATGGTGGAGGGCGCGCACGGTATGCGCGACCAACTGCTGCATCTCAACGAGGTCGACGGGCCGGTCTTCAAAATCAGGGACGACCCGCGCTTGCATCCGCTCGGATCGTTGTTACGGCGGACCAGCATCGACGAACTTCCGAACCTTTTCAACGTCCTGCGCGGTGATATGTCGCTTGTCGGTCCGCGCCCGGCGCTGCCGGCGGAAGTAGAGCACTACGATGCGTTTGCGATGCGGCGATTAGGAGTGCTTCCCGGCATTACGGGGCTCTGGCAAATCAGCGGCCGAAGCGCGCTAGCGTTCGATCAATGGATGCAGTTGGATAACCAATACATCGACACGTGGTCCCCATTGAACGATTTGCAGATTCTCGCAAAGACCGTTCCCGTCGTGCTTCGGGGGGACGGAGCGCATTAAACCGCAACTACGGGTTTTGCAAGCCGCCCCCTCGCCGGGCAAGGCTCTTGTGTCTTCCGCGCTTTTCGTCATCGCGGCGTCGCTGGGTTCGGCGTTGCTGGGCTTTGTGCGCGAAGTGGTCAATGCGCGTTATTTCGGAACACGCTGGGAGATGGATGCGTTCCTAGCGGCTTCAGTCATACCGATGATACTGTTCGGTGTATTTAACGGTGCGTTAGTGAGTGCGCTGGTGCCGACGTTTTCCGAGTACATTGCGCATGGGGACGAGGCTGAGGGCTGGCGGTTAGCAAATACGATTCTGAACGTGCTGGTGGTTCTGCTCACCGCGTGCGCGGTTCTGGGGTATGTGTTTGCGCCTTACTATGTGCCCCTTATCGCCCATGGGTTTCCCAAACCCGAGCTCGGCGTGACGATCCGCATGACGCGCTGGCTGATGCCCGGCATCGTTGCGGTGAGTTTGTCGGGAGCACTTACTTCTATTTTGAATGCGAATCATCGCTTTCGTTCAGCGGCATTGACCGGTATCGTCTTGAACGCGGCCACGATCGGCTGCGTGCTATTGCTGCACCGCAAAATCGGGATATATTCGGTCGTCCTCGGAACGACGCTCGGCTTGATTGCGCAGATGCTGGTGCAGGTGCCTGCCCTGCTTCTCTCACGCACGTATCGGCTCACAGTCGATTTGCACCATCCAGGATTGAAGCGCATGTGGGTGATGCTGGGACCTGTCATTGTCGGATCTGCCGCTGGGCAAATAGCACTATTTTTCGATCGTTTTTTTGCCTCGACGCTCTCGCCGGGATACATGGCCGGCATGAACTACGCGACTAAAATTGTCAACCTTCCGTTGCAGATATTCGCCGCGGCGATAGCTACGGTTATTTTCCCTTTGCTTGCCTCGCAATTTGCACGCCAAAACCGATTGGCCGTAGCGAGCAGCGTGACCCTCGGCTTGCGGCTAGTTAACTTCATTACCATACCAAGCGTCTGCGCTTTGGTCGTTCTCGCATATCCAATCGTACAGACGTTATTTGAACGCGGCCGCTTCGCCCCTTCATCGACAGCACTATGCGCCGGGTTGCTGCCTTACTCGGCGGTAGGGTTAATAGCGCTTGCCGCCAATGTTGTGCTCACGCGGTGCGCTTTCGCTTGCAAAGAGGCGGGTTGGACCGTCGGCATATCGGTTTTCAGCGTGGTGGTGAACGTGTTGCTATCGGTTCTCTGGTTACCTTCGTTGGGCGCGCGCGGGTTGCTGTTGGCAAATTCCATCAGTCAATCCCTGCAAGCAGTGATGCTGCTTGCGCTCGTGCGCAAGCTGGTACCGCGGTTGGATTGGCGCACGCTAACGCTATCAGCACTTAAGATTGTTGCGTGTTCGGCGGTTATGGTCGGAGTGCTGCATTGGATTGCAGCGCTCGGCGTTTCGGCGACTCAATCGCTTTCATCCCGTGCGTGGTTTCTGTTCGGGCAAATGGCCATTGCAGGCCTTTCGTTCTTGGCCGCCGCCCGCGCGCTCAACGTGGAAGAGCTTCGCATGGTTTTCGATCTCACAATTCAGAAATTTGCCCGGAACTTGCCGAGCCCACCCGAAAATCGTGAGGTGCCAATAGCGTGACAGTTAACGCGTTACGGGCACGCGTTGAGATTTTCGGGTCACTTAGGAAGTCGCTTCGAGCCGATTTTGTGCGGCATGGGGCAATTGTTTTTGCGGCTAGCACGGCTTGCAACATCTTCAATTATCTTTTTAATTTTGCTCTGAGCAGGCGGCTTGGTGTCGAAGGCTTTGCCGCGCTTTCCTCACTGAGCAGCCTCATTGTGATAGTTTCTATCCCAACGGCGGTCCTTGCCCTCGTCGTCGTAAAGTACACTGCGGTTTACCATGCCGCGGGGGACGCGGCGCGCATTCGCCGCCTTTCGCAAATTCTTTTGAAGGCCACGGCCGTTGGTGGGATTGTGCTTTTCGCGCTCGGTTGGCTGCTGAATCGGCAGATTGGATCGTTTTTACGAATAGACGATGGCCCCGCGGTCTTGGTGTGCTTGGGCATCATCGCTATCGGTGTTGCGACTCCCAGCGCCCGCAGCATCTTACAGGGCGAACAAGATTTTGTCCGTTATTCCGCCTCGATTGTGCTAGAGACACTGCTTAAGGTGGCATTCGCCGTACTTTTTGTCTATTCTGGCTTTGGTGTAAAAGGCGCGATGTTGGGATGGATTCTCGGAACGTCCTGTGCACTTGCATATACGGTTTGCGCGGTGCTGCGCAAGCATGGCGCCCGTTCTGTGGACGCTGCACCCCTAAACCTTGATCTGAGGCGTTTGTTCTACACAACAACCGGGGTCGCCACAGCGACAGCATTTCTCACATTAATCACGTTCATGGATGTTCTGTTGGTCAAGCATTACTTTAGCCCCGGCCAAGCCGGTCTCTATGCGGCCGTAAACCTTGGCGGGAAAGTCATATTCTTTCTCGTTGCGTTCGTTCCGGCGGTCTTGCTTCCAAAGGCCGTCGCGCGAGAAGTGAGCGGCACGAATCCGTTACCGCTACTGCTCCAGGCACTAGCCGTTACGGCTCTAATGTCCATTGCGGTCCTAATAGTTTTTGGCTTTTTTCCGGGCGATGTGGTGCTGGCGCTTGCAGGCCGGGCTTTCGCTGGGGCCGCGCCTTTCGTATTGCCCTACGGGATATCAATGTGCTTGCTCGGAATCGTTACATTGCTTGTGAACTATAGGATTGGCGTTCATCGCTTTGGGTTTCTATATTCACTCGGTGCGGTGCTTGTCTGTGAAGTCATGGGAATTGTGCTATTTCACCGCACACTTTGGGACGTTGTGCATATTGTGCTGACCGGGAACGCCGCGGCCGTGGCTGCGTGCGTGTTCGGCCTAAGGCCTAAAGCTAGAAAGCGAGCAAAACGGGGAACTGCTAGTGCTTAGTCGGCGCACGGTAACAAGCGATGCCATGGATGCGTCGACTTGTGATTTGCCATATCGCTCCGCAGATGTGGGTCGCGAGGTCGGCGCTCGAATTATAGACTCGCCGCCCAATAAGACGTACGCAGTGTCGGTGCTCGTACCGCTTTACAACGAGGAAGAGATCGTTACAGGGCTTGTGTCAGATTTCATACGCAATTTCGGTCACTTCCCTTTTAAGACCGAGTTCTTACTCTGTGAAAACGGGAGCAAGGATCAGACACGCGAGATATGCCGTCGTCTTCAAGATGAGCATGTGAACGTCCGCCTTGTCACGATTAGCGAGCCCTCATACGGTGGCGCGATAAAGATGGGCATCGAGGAATCGATTTCTGACCTTGTGGTTGTATTCAACGCTGACCTGTGGTGCAGCAAGTTTTTCCTAGATGCTATTGCGCTGCTTCAAACGGGAGCGGATATCGTTATAGGATCCAAGCGACTCGTGCCTTGCGGCGATCATCGCCCACTTTTGCGTCGCGGAATTACGGCTGCGTTCAATATATTCTTGAGGGCTTTTTTCGGTTTTCGCGGTACCGACACTCACGGTATGAAGGCTCTTCGCCGGTCATCCGTTCTTGGGGTGATGCGCAGATGTTTCACGGAAAAGGAAGTTTTCGATACAGAGCTCGTCCTTAAAGCACAACGCGCAAATTTGCGGATAGTGGAAATCCCGACTGAGGTATATGATACGCGGCCGGCGCGGTTGTCGCTCATTAAGCGCGTACCGAGCACTTTGCGCGATCTCTGGGTCATCCGCAAGACTTTGTAGTGCATTGGGTGTTCCTACTAAGATCATAAAATCTATTCGCGAATGCGGTGTGACAATGCTCTCGCCGTACCGCGCAAAGGGATCGCCGGAAATGTCCGGTGTGGGCGATTCCGCCCTTAACTGGTACAGCCGGCGGTTAGCGCGCGAGATTGAATCCGCGGGTGTTCATGTTTCTGTTGTGGCCCCGCGGGCCGAGGCGGAAGGGTGCAGCCCATGGGCGGAGGCCGGTGGCGTTAGCGTTCATCCCTGCTTTCGGAGGGAAGCGTCTTACGCGGCGTTCCAGGCTTACAGGCATATCGTGCGCTTAAACTCCCCGATTGTTCACGTTCAGCACGAATTGTTCGCCTTCGGGGGACTCGGGGGGGCACTGCTCCTGCCGACTGCGTTACGGCTACTTGATCTCCGCGGCAAAAAGGTCTTGACGACAATACATGGCGTGATTCCGCTTGCAAGTGTCACAGAACAATTTGTACGAGCGAACCGCATCCCGGGGAACGCCGCTTCCGCCCGGGCATTGTGGCGGCTGCTTATTCGTGCGGTGGCGAGCACAAGCCGGCGAGTTCACGTTCACGAAGAGTTCCTGCGTCGACTTCTGGTTGACGAATACGGCGTAGCAGTAGATAAGATCGACGTCATCCCGTTGGGTGTCGAGCCGGCACCGACGGTAATTCCGCGGACCGAAGCCCGGCGAAAGTATTGCATCCCGGACGACGCTGAGGTCGCGCTCTTCTTTGGATACATGGCAGCGTACAAGGGCATTGAATATCTACTGTCAGAGATGAACCTAATGCTTTCAAGCCGTCCTAATCTGCACATCATCATTGCGGGCGCTGTCCCCTCACGGTTAGAGGGTGCGATTGACCCGGCCCTAGCAGTGCGCGATCTCGCTGTCGGCGCA
Source organism: Vulcanimicrobiota bacterium (assembly GCA_963702335.1). Taxonomy (GTDB): domain Bacteria; phylum Vulcanimicrobiota; class Vulcanimicrobiia; order Vulcanimicrobiales; family Vulcanimicrobiaceae; genus DASSRQ01. Next base: position 69,542 of record CAVPCC010000006.1, read on the forward strand.
GAACGGGTTCATTTGGTTGGCTTCGTTCCGGACGATGAAACCGCAAGCGTGTTCTCGGCGGCGGACGTCGTGCTGTTGCCATACCGCGTGGCCATGTCTGCTAGTGGCCCGCTTGCATTAGCGGCAGGGTACGATGTGCCGGTCTTGCTTTCCGAGGCTTTCATACATGCGTTTCCGGACGCGCCGGCGCATTTCGCGCTTACCCCGGGGGCACTTAACTGCGCGCTGGTCAATTTTATGGTAAACGGCGATCTTCGTCTGGCGTACAAGAAATTCATATCTCGCCTTCGAGAAGAGCGAAGCTGGCCACGAGTGGCCGCCAACCTTATAGCGGTTTATCAGCAGCTTCTTGGCACCTGACTTTATACGCGTGCTGTCTGAACGATAGTCGCCCGTGTTATTCGCAGCATTGCGACTCGGGCGGATTATAGCGCAGGTCAAACAAAGCGGCTGTCGCAAAAAGAGTAAAAAATCAGCCTAATACCTAATTGGAGGTGTGAAGCGGAAACGCAGGGCGATACGGCGCACGATGAAGCCCGCCGCACCCTTTCGGATTATTGCGTTGCAATTATTCCACTGCTGTTATATGCAATTGTTTACGCGCGCGCCGTAGACCCCGCCCGAATGCTGTTGGGTTGGGATATCGACGGTTCTTTCTTAAATGGTCACATGGCGTTGCAGCGCGCGCTATCCGGTTGGACATTTTACCAAGGACTTGGTGCGAATAACGCGCCGTTTTCGGCGCAGGTTCCCCTGTTCGCAACGGAGGCCTTGTTGGAGGCACTCCGCGCTAGCGCAACGGCGACTCAGTGGATTGTTACGGGTGTCGTTCTTGCCCTACTTCCAGTGTCGATGGTGGCTTATACCGCCGTTGTATATCCACGTAAATTTGCCATACGGTTGATTGCGCCGATCGCGGTTTTTTTCAACTTATATGTTGCGGTCTCTAACAACACGAATCCCTACTTACATTTTAATGCAGCGATGGCGGCTGGCCCCTTGATCGCCGCGATCGTCATTAGTCTTGCGCGACGCCGCAGTGTCTTAAAGGCGACTTATTTAGTTTTGGCTGCGGCGGCCGTTTCGATTACGGGTTCAAACGTAGCAGGGGCGGCGGTTGCGATCCTAAGTCTCGTTGTATTCACGCTATTCGGCCTAGTCGTACAACGAATTCCGGTTCGCCGCTGCCTTTTTCCGTTGTCAATTTACTTACTGCTTAACTGCTTTTGGATTCTTCCAGTAGCGCACTATTTCGCAGCCAACTCGTCTGAGGTCCAACGCTCGCAATACGCGATTCTGTGGGGAGATAGTACGCTTAGATCCATAAGCGAGGCAGCCACGACGCATAATTGGTTACGTCTCGTGGGCACTTGGGAATGGGTTCATGCTGATGCCAAAGGGCAGGGGTATACATCGTTCTCGGCGTTGTACGATTCTAACCCTCTCTATAATCTCCTGAGTTTTCTTCTGCTTGCACTTGCCTCGGTCGGGGCGCTTCTACGCTGGCGGACCGCATGGCCCTTTGCCGTGTTTTTCTTAATCACGTGGTTTCTGATGAAAGGGACGGCTCCCCCATTTGGGGCTGCGTACATGTGGCTATACCAGCACACCCCGGGCTTCAAGGTCTTTCGGAACCCTTACACCAAATTTGGCATTGGCACGATACCCTCATTGGCAATTCTCTCGGCAATTGGCGTTGATGCGCTGCAGTCGTTCTTTCGCGGATGGAAACGCGCGGCTTTCGTTGCCGGGGTGGCGCTTGCCATAGCAGCCAGTATTCAACCGTACTGGACGGGCAAAATGTTCAAACGCGATGTGTACATGCAGAACTACTATGTGCGGGTGCCAAGCGACTACTACCGTGCTGCCGAGTATCTTAACGAAAAGGCCGATCCGCGCGGTCGCGCGCTTGTATTTCCGTTTTTTCCGAATTTGAGCTATAGCGCCTTGAATTGGAATTTCGTCGGCCCCGATCCGTTGCGATTCTTGGTTTCAAGACCTACCATCTTTGAAGCAAACGGTTATGCCGATCCCTTCGTCGCGGTAGTCTTTTCAGGCGTCAACACGTCGGCCGATGAGTTGCTCAGAGCGGTCGATCGTGCCGATATCCACTATGTCCTGGTACATCGAGACATGGTGCCCGAAATATACGGTGCGGATCGCTTTCAAGATTCGGAGCGGCTGCTTGTTCGGGCCGGCGCAAAAAAAATTCGATCGTTCGGACAATCGTTGGATCTCTATCAGTTTCCACTCACCAAAAGCGCGGCAAGTTACCATGTCCTTGCCGTTTCGTCTCAAGCAATCGCCGGCTATGGACTCTCGTCGAAGGATCTCTACGCGGTTTCGCGGCGCGCAACAATCGTAGCGTCGCGCATTGTGCCGACTCTGCGTACCTCACTCCCAGTTCAATTGTCGGCACTCTCACTACCCGCCGTAGTTGGTATCCATATTGGAGCCGCTGGGAACCTTATACCATCCGTAGTAAACGCGGCAGCAGATTCGGCCCGGCCTACCCGATCATTATTCCTAAAGGGCCAAATTTTCTCTGATGGCATTTCCGGCGATCTTTTTCCAGGTGCGTTCCCTGCGGCTCTTCTGGCACCAGCGACGCGCATGAGCGCCGTTCCATGGCGCAACGTTGATTCGTACGCGGGTCCGCCCTCCAGTCAGGTTTACCGCGTCGTGCCGATTTACGTGAACTCCGGCGACCACGTTTATTCATTGCAATATCGCGCTTTGAGTCTTGCGACGAGCGTGGGCGTCAGCATCAGATGTTGCTATCCGCATCACAACCTGGTGCTGTCAAAGGACCTGTATCTCACGCTCGACGGAAGGCGACGGGCGGTAGGATTTCGCATTTCCGTACCACGTAGCGTGCTCGCAAGTCTCTGCATTTTTGGGAATGGTGCAGGGCTCATTGCAGCGAGCCCCGCTCGTATCGTGTCGTATTCTGTTAAGAAAGAAGAAACGATTGTCGTGCCCGAGACAATCGGGGTTCCGGCGACTGCGAGCACCCGCGGACCACTTCGACTGCCATTTTACTCGCTCGCCGATCATTTCAACGGTCGAGATGCGGCCGCACTGGCCTACGAGCTGAAGACCGAGGGCCGCATTCAAATCCTGCCTAAGGGAGAGGCTTTGCCATCCTCGCTATATCGCCCGCCTAGTGACGTGCGAAGCATCACGTTAACTTCAGGCTTTCCTTATTCAGATCAGATGACAGCAGAGGTAACGGAACCGGGGGTGCTAATCCTTTCCGAGGCCTGGAATAAGGATTGGATCGCATCGGCTGAGGGGCAGCCGCTTCAAAAGGTCCTTGCCGATGGCGTGTTCGACGGCTGGCAGGTACAGAAAGCGGAACGGGTGCAGTTGACGTTCTGGCCGCGAATTCTCTTCTTTATTGGCGCAGCTATATCGTTGGCGGCCGCTTTGCTGGTTCTTTTTGTGAGCCTCTCGGCGCGCCGGTGCCGCGTGAAAATTGCAATCGACGCACGTTTCCTGCGGATTCCGCGTGGTATCGGGAACTATGTGCACGGACTCTTAACAGCTCTGTCCCGGACAGATAGCAACCACACCTTTACGCTGTACCTCGATTCAGCCGCGGCTCGGAACCGGGTGCCGAATGACGGGCGGTTCAGAGCCGTCGTGCTTCAACCTCAATTTTATCCGTACTGGGAGCAGGTGGTTCTCCCTCGCGCAATCAGTAAAGAGAAATTTGATGTACTGCATTGTCCGGGAAATACAGGCCCCATTTCATCCGTTGGTAAAACGCGTCTGGTCTTAACGGTTCACGACGTAATTTATCTCCTCAGGCAGTTTGACGGACCCAAAACGGTGTCGCATCACATGCAAACCGCCTACTACCGCGCTATAGTACCGAGGGCTGCATCGAATGCTGCGCTCGTGTTAACCGACTCGAGGTTCTCTCGAGCGGACATCGTTTCGCGCTTGCACGTCGCCAATGATAAGGTCTCCGTCATACATCTCGCACTAGCGAGGAATTCCGTTACAACAGAGGCCGGCGCTCGGATTTTGTCCGTAGCCTTTGCGGGCAACGACCGTACATCGTGGCTCCTGCGGCGGAAGATCCTCGTAAGAACACTGCTCGGCTCATTGAAGCGTTTAGCACTGCAGCCGAATCGATAGAGCGTCAGTACCTTCTCGTTTTGGTCGGTCTGGGCAGAGCCGGAGGACGGTACTTTGATGACGTGGCCCGCAGTTTTGGCATTAGCGATCGAGTGAAGTCTCTTGGTTTTGTTGCGGAGAGCGAACTCGTTGAGCTATACAATGGAGCATCATTCGCGGCCTATCCGTCACTTTACGAAGGGTTCGGCCTCCCGATACTCGAGGCGATGGCCTGCGGTGCTCCCCTTATTACGTCGAATTGCACGTCGATCCCCGAGGTGGCCGGGGATGCTGCGCTATTTGTGGATCCCTTTTCCGCCGAGGATATCGCAGCCGCAATTGTGCGGCTTGCTAACAGTGCATCCTTGCGAATGCGCTTGCGCGAGTTGGGTCGGATGCGATCGGAACAATTCACGCTCAGCAGGCTTGCAGCCGAGACGTTGTCTGCCTATGGCCGGGCATTCTCGACACGATGAATTTAGTGCGCGTTCGCGATTTGGCGGGAAGTAATCGCCCATTAATCGCCGCCGCCTGTTGCGCCCTCGTAGTACTTTTCGGACTGGTAATGCATCCAGGCATACCTGCATACCGTCACGACTGGCAATGGCCGCCGTATCCCGAGTTGCTTCGTTCGTTTGCAGAATCGAAATTATACGCGTGGTCTTGGTCGGACCTCGGTACCGCCAACATCTCGCTGCAGGTCCACCCTTACTATGCGCTGATTGCGCTGAGCAGTCTTGCCTTGTCGTCGAAGGCGGTCCTGTGTTTGGTGATCGGGCTATGCACATTCGCCGCAGCCTACGGCGCTGCACGCCTGAGCCAAATCTACGGTAGCGAAGGGAGGGCTTGCCCTGAAATTGCAGCTATCCTGTTCGCTCTTTCGCCTTTCATAATCAACGAGCTCGTGGCCGGACACCTCGAGGTCATCGCTGCTGCCGCTGCCCTTCCGTGGGTGCTGTACACCGCGAGCCGCGACAATAGGCTGTGCAACTTGGGATTTGCCTTGGCGCTTGGTTGGACGACGCTGCACCTTCAATACCTTATTTTTGCAGTCGCCCTGGTCGTCATCGTGTATGGGCTCCGGCCATTTTTTCGCCATTATATAATCTGCCCCGCATTAGCAGCCATTCTTTTGCCGCAGCTTTGGGCGCTCCGTCGCCCGGAAGCAAATAGCGCTACGCATAGCATGATGACGAGCGTGCCCTGGCTAGCAGCTCAATCACAAAGCATGACCACAGCATTGACCGGTGCTCACTACTTCGCCCACTATTGGGAGGCGGCAACCGCTTCTGTTGGTTTTTTGCAACTTTCCCCGTGGCTCTACCCAGCGGGTATCGCCGGAATACTATTTCTCGGGATTCCCCGTTCCCGCGCAATCGCTGTCGCGTTTCTCGCGGCTGTGTTCGTCTTAAGCGCTGAGGATGGCCCCCTTTCGATTCTTTTCCGGGCCGCAACGAAATTCTCGGTGGCTACGCTGTTCCGCGAGCCGTATCACGTTGCCGCCGTCATCGAGCTTTTAGGTGCGGTGGCGCTAAGTGCAGTTTTTTGCCGCCTGCCGAAAGTCGCTCGAGTAGTCGGCGGGGCCGGCTGCCTTGTACTTTTCGCGTCGCCCTTCCTCATGCTACGCGTCTTTTCGCAAACCGCGTCCGTCTATCCAGGCATCGCGATAGAAAAAGTGCTGCTCCGAGAGTCACGCATAGGGACGCCTGCGAGGATGTTCATGCCACCGGGGTTTTCGCCTGTCGGCCTACAAGGCGCGGAAATTGGGGGAGCTGATCCGCTAGCATTCTCGCTCGGCGATATGGTGCCGCTGTGGTCGTATCGGCCCAGTGGAGAAATGCCTTCCGTGATCTGGGAATTCACGCAAACACGCCCCCGGCGAGCGCTATTCAAGGAACTTGGCGTAGCGAGCATTTTAGTCCGGCCGGGTCTCCAGTCCAAACTTTCATCGGTCATACCTTACCATGGAGCGCCTACCCCGCCGTTGTTTGTAGGCGCTTACAAGAAAATTCCCGGATACCAAAGCAACGGGCGACATCGTCCGTACGGCTTGCCGGACTCACCGTCGCTATTGCGGCTGCAAAGAAGCCGGCCATTAGCCGCGTCGGGGCTGACCCGGCCGCCATTCGCGTTGGTTGAGGGTGATAATCCAGGCGCGAATTGGGCTCCCGGGGAAGATTGGTGGTTTCTGAACGCAATGCTCGCACGGAATTCGCAAGCAGCGGCGGTGACGTGGTCACAAAGCGCGGTCCTAAATTGCGCCGGCAGCATACGGAGAGCGAGAGTGACTTTTGTAACTTTCGATAAGACCTCGAACCGCCAGATTGCTAAAAGCGCGCCGTTTGCTTTGGATTGCGTTCACGGAACGCGTGTGCCGGGCAGGATGCCGGCGGATAAGTTACGTCGTCGCTTTACCATCGAGCCTTGTTGGTCCGGCGCGGGACACTAAAGACTTTGCGCAAGAACGGCTAAGCAATTATACGTTTAGCGGCAATCGGATCGCGGCGCGATCTGTGCGATCATGCACGCATTGTAGCCTTGTCTTCAGTGCGACGCTTGATAATGGCTGGGTTGCAAGCGCCGGCGGCGTTCTATTGCCACCCGCATCGAATTGCTGCGAAGCGGCCGGTATGGTGTGGGGTGGGAACTTTGGGCGGGTGCAACGATTGAAGTAGTCGGCGATCTCGATCAGCCGTATCGCTCGTCGCCAGCGCGTTCAGGCACGGCTCCAGCATCGCCCCGCCGACGGTGTCGAAGATCAGGGTCCGCGCCCCGGCCATCCGTGGCCGCTTTGACGGCGTCGGCCAGCGTGTCCGCTTCGGAATTCACGAGGACCTGCGCGCCGCTCTCCGTCACATCCTGCTCCTGGCTCTGATGCCGGACGACGCCGAAGGTTCGCGCGCCCTTCCAGCGGGCGATCTGCACGGCGGCGCTGCCGACGGCCCCCGCCGCGCCGATCACGACCACGTGTTTGCCGGACCTCTCCGACTTGCAGCAGGGCGACCCCGGCGGTGACGAAGGGGACGCCGACGGCGGCGGCCTCTTCCGGAAATAGGGCCGCAGGGCGGGCGGACGCTGGCGCGGGGCAGCAGGACGTACTCGGCGTGTGTGCCGTCCCGGACAAACCCCAGATCGCCCCCCGTGCCCCACACGGCGAGGCCCCGGAGGTCGGTCGGCCCCTGCGCGACCGTGCCGGCGAAGTCGCGGCCCGGTGTGCGGGGCAGGGTCGTGTGCGCCATCATTCCCTGGACGTTCTTCACGTCGCTCGGATTGATGGCGGCGGCGGCGACCTTGACGAGTACCTCATCGCCGTGGGCATGGGCGTCTCCACGTCCTGCACCGTCAGGTAAGACAGGTCGCCGGTCCTGTCAAAGCGGGCGGCGCGCATCGGCGTCTCCTTCCCCTAGCTCCACGGCCTGCCCCGTCCGGGCGGACTGTTGGGCGGCGAGGGCGACCCGCAGGCTGGCTGCGCCGTCAATGGCGGAGACGCGCGGGCGGTGCGGGTCGCGGACGGCGCAGCACAGGTCCGCCAGCATGTCCTGGACGGCCCGCTGGTAGACCGGGTGGGCACCCAGCCGCTCGGCGTGGACCGTGGTGCGTCACCCGGTACTCCCTGCCGTTGCCCCGGACGGTGCGGCCCGGCGGCGGGAAGTCCTCGTCGTCCACGATGGTCACGGGCACCAGGCGGCGCAGGCCGAGCAGGTCCTCCTCGCAGACGATGGCGCTGAGGTGCAGGGTGTGCGGAATCCAGCCGTCGAGCGTGAGATGGCCCTTCTCGAAGGCGAAGTGGGCGTTCTGCCTCTCCAACGCGCCGGGCCGGTTGAAGGCGTGGTAGAAGGACGCCTCGACGCCGTTCCCGTAGGTGATGATCGCCTGGACCCGGTCCTCCTTGCCCGTGCCGTCATCCCGCGTCCAGGTCTGGCCGAGGACCCGTCGGGCGGGCGCCTACGATGGAACCGATGACGTCGAAGAAGTGGACGCCGTGTTCGACGAAGATGCCGCCCGACTGCGCCCGGTCCCAGAACCAGTGGCCGTCGCCCAGGCCCTCGTCGGAGGCGTAGTTCTCGAAGGCCGACGTGGGGTAAGCCCCCAGCCAGCCCCGTCGGGCGATGCGGGCGACGGGTTGGTACAGGGGGTTGTAACGCTGAGCACGTAGTTCTCTGTGATCGGCGGGCGACTTGCCCTGCGCGGCCGCGTCCAGGATGGCCCGCGGCCTCGCCGTCGGAGACGGCCAGCGGCTTCTCGATGAGGACGTGCTTGCCGGCCTCGAGGGTGGCGACCGCCATCGCGGCGCGTTGGTTGGGGGGGGTGACGATGCTGACGAGTTCGACATCGGGATCGGCGATGAGGGTACGCCAGTCGGTGTAGGTCCGTGGGGACCACGCACTGCCGGGCGACTTTCGCCATCGCCTGGGCGTCGCGCCCGGCGAAGGCGACCACGCGCCCCTGCCCCGCCTGGTGAAACGCCTCGGCGCAGAACGCGCCGAAGCCCCGATAGCCGATCAGTCCGATGCGTAAGGGGTCCGTGTCCATGTTCCAGAGATACCAAATCGGCGCTGAGTTGAAACCGGTTCGGGTACAATACCCTCTATGGACCATGACCGGCTCTTCAAAGAACTCCTCAGCACGTTTTTCATCGAGTTCGTGGACCTGTTCCTGCCCGATGTCGGCGCGGCTCTGGATCGGAGCGTCGCCGTCGTCCCACTGGACAAGGAGGTTTTTACCGACGTCACGCGCGGCGAGAGCACGAAGTGGACGTGCCGACGAAGGCCCGGTTCCGCGGGAGGAGACCTTCTTTCTGGTCCACGTCGAGAACCAGGCTGACGCCCCAGGGCGACTTCCCCGGCGCATGTTCCGCTACTTCGCCCGCCTGACCGAGAAGTACGATCTGCCCGTCTACCCCGTGGTGGTCTTCTCCTACGACGCGCCCCAGCGCCCGGAGCCCGAACCGCCTGGTGGTCGCGTTTCCGGGTAAGACTGTGCTGCGGTTCGAGTACGCCGTCATCCAGCTCAACCGGCTGCCGTGGCGTCGGTACGTGACGCAGGAGAACCCGGTCGCCAGCGCGCTCATGGCGAAGATGAGGATGGCCCCGAAGGACAGGCCGAAGGTCAAGGCCCAGTGCCTGCGTCTGCTGGCGGGCCTGAAACTCGACCCGGCGCGCGCGACGCTGATCGGCGGGTTCATCGACAGCTACCTGCGCCTGACGGCGCAGGAGATGAGGCAGTACGAGCGCAGGAGTTGGCGCGGGTTCGCCCCGGCGGAAAGGGAAGCGACGATGGAAATTGATGACAAGCTGGCATCAAGGGCCTCGCCGCAGGGCAGTCGGAAGGCATCACCCGGGCAAGGCTGAGGGCAAGCGAAGGCCAGGGCCAAGGCAAGGAAACGCTCGTGAGGCGTCAACTGCGGCGGCGCTTCGGCGCGTGTCCCGGCGGACGTGAGGGCGCGGCTGGAGCGGCTCTCGCCGGAACAGTTGGACGAGATGGGGGAAGCGCTTGCTGGACTTCGTCCGGTGCGCGGACCTGGAACGGTGGCTGGCGCAGCATTAGCTTTACTGAGAAGGCGTGGGGCTGGTGGGTTCGGTGGCGACGATCTGGGCCTGGGGCCTGGTGGGCGGCGTTGCTGCCGGGGTTGATGGTCATGATCTGCTGCCAGTAGTTACGCGCCTGGGCCACGTCGCCCTGCTGGAGGCCTGCGCGGCCAGCGTCTGGTAGACGCTGGTGGCGTTGTCGCGGGCGTCCGAGGCGTAGGAGGAGGTCGGGTCGGCCGTCATGGCGGCCTCCCATTC
>CAVPCC010000007.1:0-117662 GCA_963702335.1 Vulcanimicrobiota bacterium
GTGCCGGATTGGCCCGCAACGATCGTATTGGAGATTAAGACGGAGATAAATAGACTTTATAGCGCCGCCCATTGAAAACGCGAGCGTGTTGGGCACGGTAGCGGAGATCGTCTTATTCGCTACGACAGTTGAAGAGAGTAGCCGAGCCGCGCCAAAACTGCCCGCAACCGGAATCGCATCCCATCCGCTGACTTGAAAATCGTCGTTGCCGGCGGGTGCTGCCACATAGAACGTGCACGTGCGCGATCCGCCGCCGCCCGCCGTGCAATATGCGCTCGTTGCCGACACATCGTACGCGCTGCCCGGCGTGGCGATCGCGGGAAACGTTCCGCCGTGCGCGACAACGCTAATGCCCAGCCCGCTCATCGAAGGCGAGACGTAGCTCGATTTCCGTGCCGGTTTCGCGTTCGATGCATTTGCGGCCGGAATGCTGATGGCCAGCTCAACGCTGCCCTGATGCGTTCCGGGGTTCGCGGTTGGCACCGGGTTCGTTGCGCCGCCGCCGCCGCAGCCGGCAAGCAGTGCGCAGATGACGATGCATGCGCCAAGTGCGCTGCGATGCGATCTCATAACGAAAGCCTTCCGATGGCGTTGGAGGTCGTTTGGGTGAAGTAGAGTCTGCCGTCCGGTCCGCTGGTGACGCCGTTGGCGGCGCCCGAACCGGTTACAAACAGCGTAAGCACGCCCGCGGGAGTGACGCGGCCCAGATTGCTCGTTGGCGTGGTGAACCAGATGTTGCCGTCGGGCCCAAGGCCGAGCGCATTCGGACTGCCCACAGAGCTTGCGCCGTATTCGGTGAATGTGCCGCCGGTCGTTATCGCGCCGATCTTCTGCGCAGCGTCCTCAGCGAACCAGAGCCGGCCGTCGGCGCCGGCCGCAATTTGCTTCAGGCCCGCGCTTGAGGTCGGAACCGCATAGAACGTAACTGCGCCGGCAGTAGTCATCTTGCCGATGGAGTTGTTGCCGTTGTCGGTGAACCAGATGTTGCCGTCGGGTCCGCTCGTAACGCCTTCGACTGCGTGCGACCCCGAACCGGCCGGGTACTCGTGTAAGAGCGAACCGTTGAGCGATTGAACGCCGAGGCCGTTCGTTTCCGCGTACCAGAGGTTGTTGTCCGATCCGTTCGCGATGCCGCCCGAGAGCGCGCCCAGCGAACTGCCGGCTGCGTACTCGGAGATTTGACCGCTCGTTCCAACCGCCGTCGAAACGCGGCCGATGGTTGTGCTGCCCGGTTCCACGAACCACATGGCTGCATCCGAGCCGGCGGTAATGGCCGTCGGTCCACCCGAGAGCGCACCGTATGCGTAATCGTCCCGGACGGCGTGATGACCGCTACGCTCGCGCCGCTCTGCTCGGTGAACCAAACGTTACCGTCGGCTCCGGCGCGATCCCGAACGGACCGTAGTCCGCGGTGATTCCTGTCGTGAACTGCTCAGAGGTCGGCAAGCCGGGAACGGTGACGCCGCTGTTCGTTTGAACGTTCGACACGGCGACGGTGGCGGTGTTGCCGTTTTCATCATGGGCGGTGATCGTCGCATTGCCTGGCGTCGTGCCGGACGTCAGCGTAATCGTTAGGTGGCCGGCGAGATCGGTCTGACCCGAAGCCGGCGTGACGCCCACGATGTTCGTGTTGCTGCTGGTGATGCTGGTGATGCGTACGGCTTCAGGGTCGCTCAGCAGCGATGTCGCCTGAAGATTGGGCTCCAGGAATGTCAGCGTGTTCGGCATCGCATTGAGCGCCGGGCCAACCGCCTGATACATGCAGAAAAAGTACAGGCTGCCGGGCACAAACGTGTAGTTGCCGGGCTTGGATGCAAAACTGTAGGGGTTGGTGGTGCCGCCCGGGCCTTCGGTGTTCAACTGCCACGCCGTATTCGGGGGCGGGTTGTAGGCCATGTAATAAGGGGGCGCGGTGTTCGTGTTTCCCGGTAAGCTGATTTGGAAGCCGGGCAGTCCGCTCAGAGTGACCGTGCCGTCGAACTCGAGCAGGAAGTAAATGAGCGGCTTGTTCGAGACCGTCGTAACCGAACGGCCGCGGGGTGCGCCGCTAACCTGCCCGGCGCGCTGGGCTCCGCTTTGCAGAACCGGAACGCCGGCCGGCGGGCTGGAGACTCCTCGATGCCGACGCGGGCCGAGCCCGAAATCACACCGGGCATGGTGACGGTTACTTGGTAACCATCGAACGCCGGCAGTACGATGGTGGTGCCGCCCGAATTGAGCGTGGTCCAGGTGAACGGCGAAACCGCAGGAGGAGCGGGGGGTCCGCTGCGGCCGCAAGCCGCCAAAAAACTCGCTATTAATAAAAGCGATAGTGCCCGCCCGATGCGCAACGACGGCCTCCCCCAACAGACTAAGTAAGCGCTGGGCTGCTCTTGGGCAAACCAGCAGACCGCTCGGCCTATAACAGCTCAAGCGGGCGTTGCCTCACTTTTTGTACAGGACTGGGGGTGGGCCCTTGGTCGCTTTATGAAGATTGTGGTCTATTGACTTCCGCCGCCGGCTATGCCTAGGCGGTTAATAGCCCCTTATTCGTGACTTTGGTTACCAAGTCGGACGTGCTTTGCGCAGACAAAATATTTCCACTGGAGCTGTTCACGGTACCAAGCCACGGTCCGGCGCAATCCCTCTTCAAAATCCACCGCCGGTTCGTAGCCCAGGGCATCGCGAGCGGCCGAGATGTCGGCAAGCGAGTGTTTCACATCGCCGATGCGATCTGCATCGTAGATCGCCTCGCCTTCAAAATTCGTAATCGTTTTTAACAGCGCAACGACGTCTTTGAGCGAATAGCGCACGCCGGTTGCAATATTAAACATGCGGCCCGCAACGCACTGCGCCGGTGCCTGCGTTGCAAGCAGGTTCGCATTCACGACGTTATCGACATACGTGAAATCGCGGCTTTGTTCGCCGTCGCCGTTGATCGTCGGGGCGTTGCCTTGCAACATTGCGGTAATAAACTTCGAGAGCACGCCGGAGTATTGGCTCTTTGCGTCCTGCCGCGGACCGAATACGTTAAAATAGCGCAGGGCTACGGTTTCCATGCCGTACACGCGATGAAATGCGGCAGCGTAAAGCTCGCCTGCGAGTTTTTGTACGGCATACGGCGAGATGGGACTAGCCTTCATGTCTTCGCGTTTTGGAAGCGTGGGCGTATTGCCGTACGCCGAAGAGGACGCCGCATACACGAAACGCTTCACGCCGGCATCACGCGCGGCGAGCAGCATGTGCATGGTGCCGTCGATATTTGCGCGATGACTCGTGAGGGGATCCGCGATCGATTTCGGTACCGACGGTATGGCCGCTTGATGCAACACGTACTCAACGCCCTCGCACACGCGCTGTAATTTTTCAAAATCGTTCAGGTCGACTTCGTGAAACTCGATCTTACCGATGACGGGCGCGAGGTTCTCACGTTTGCCCGTTGCAAAATTGTCGAGCGCCCGCACGCGCTCGCCGCGTTCGAGCAGCGCCCGCACGATTGCCGAGCCGATGAATCCGGCTGCGCCGGTTACAAGATATGTGCCCATTTCTCTACTGCGAATTGTATGGAAGTAGGCCTACGGGACAAAGTGCCGAGGGGCCCGGCGCCGGGGCCCACTAGTCACGGCTGCAGGCGGCGCAGGGTCCAGCGGCCGCCTGCCAGGTTGAACTCGATCCGGTCGTGCATGCGGTTCGGCCGGCCCTGCCAAAACTCTATCCGGGCAGGGCGGATCAAAAAGCCGCCCCACGAGTGCGGCCGGGCGATCTCTTCTCCCTCGAACCGGGTCTCGTAGTCCGCAACCCGCCGGTCGAGCAGATCCCTGGCCTCCACCGGCTCGCTCTGCTCGGAGGCCCACGCGCCGAGCTGGTGCCCGCGCGGGCGCGAGGCGAAATAGGCATCGGACTCATCCTCGGGCAGTTGCTCCACGGCACCCTCGATGCGCACTTGGCGCTCGAGTTGCGGCCAGTAGAACAGTGAGGCGGCCCGCGGGTTGGCGAGCAGCTCGCGGCCTTTTCGGCTTCCGTACGAGGTGTAGAACACCAGACCGCGCGCGCTCAGGTCGCGCAGCAGCACCATCCGCGCGCTCGGCTGCCCATCGGCCGCGCTTGCGATGCACATGGCGTTGGGCTCGGCAACGCCGGCGGCATGCGCCTCTTCCAGCCACGTACGCAGCTGATCGATCGGATTTTGCGCGACGGTTTCCTCATGCAGCTCGGCGCGTTCGTAACTGCGCCGCATATGCGCTAGGTCGATTTCGTCCATACTCCACACAAAAAAGCTATCGCCATTATCAGTGCGCCCAACACTGCGTCCGGCAGCGAGAGGTCGACCAGAGCCGGTTCGAACGAGGTCGTTCGGCCTAGCGCAGCAAGCGCCCCGCGCAGTTGCGCAGCATCGCCGGCGCGGCTGTAGGTTCCGCCGGTTGTCCTCGCATACGACCGCAGAGCATCTTCGTTGATTCCGGCTTCCTGCAACGTGCCCGGAACGAGTGCGCCGCTATTCGTGCCGATGCCCACCGTGTAAAGCTTCACGCGCGCGGCCGCAAGACTGTTGCGCAGCGGCAGCCGGATCGGTTCCGAAGTTGCTCTCGCCGTCGGTGATAAGCACGATGACGCGCTTCCCGTGTTTGGGCATCGATCGCAGCGCGAGCAAGAGCGCATCACCGATCGCGGTGGCACCATTGGGCGCGGGGATATTCTGCAGCGCAGCAACGACCGTGTCGCGATCGCGCGAGGGCGGTGTTACAACTTGCGCGTCGCCGGCAAATGAAACCAGCCCGATCGCAACGCCCGAGGGCACGCCGGCGATGAATGCGCGCATTGCATCCAACGCTGCTTGCGCGCGCGTGGGCTGCACATCCGTCGCGGCCATCGAGCCGGAGGTATCCACGCATAAAACGACCGTGCCGTCGCGCACCGGCACTGCAGTGCGAACGCGCGGCCCCGCAACCGCAAGCGCAACCAGCGCCACGCCCGCGATCCACGCCGCCGCGAGCGCCCGCACAGCCCATGCCGGCGGCTGCGCCGCCGCAATCAGAAACGCCAGATTCGAATATTTGAGCATCCGCACGCTCCGCCTGCGCTGCGCGAACAAATACACACACGCAAAGGCCACGCATACGAGCAACGCAAGAAGCAGCAGTACAGGATGCTTGAAGCTCACGCTACCCCTGCGTCATCCTGAGCCTGTCGAAGGACGTCGTCATCCTGAGCCTGTCGAAGGACGTCGTCATCCTGAGCCTGTCGAAGGACCCCGAGGTATCGAGGGGCGGCACCCCGCGCGCGGTCGTTTGGAGCCCCCGCCCTTGGGCGAGCTCAGGGTCCTTCGACAGGCTCAGGATGACAACATGGGCGCTCATGGTGACGAACGTAGTGCCTATCATGACACCGGCAAGTCGAACGTGCGTCGTAAGCCGGCTGTCGGTTCTTCTTCCGTATACACGCCTGCGCGCCAGCCATGTTGCGTGAAGCGATCGAGCAGCTGCTCTTCGCGCGCGCGCGATGCGTGCCGGTACCGCGCACGTTCCTTGGCACCGAAATACAGTAGCGCCGAATCGCCGCTCTCCGCATCGCCCACGCGCGCGAAGCCGGAAAGCGGTAAGTCGTCCTGCCACGGGTCGCGCGCAATAAGCGCGGTGCAGTCGTGCCGGTACCCCAACTCCAGCGTTTCATCGTGCAGATCCCAGAAATCCGAAACCAGCAGCAGCGCCGAGCCGCGCGGTAATGCCATCGTTTCCTCGAGCGACTCCAGCGGCCGGCGGCGGTCGCCCGGAATTGCTGCGCAAAGCCACGCATCGCGTATCTCAACCGCCCCTTCCAGCAGCGAGCGCGCGCGGCCCGCGTGCATCGATGCGGAGCCGTCAACCCATACCGCGAGCGTGAGCGCAACGTCTTCCAGCATGACGCGCGTCTGCAACTGCGTGCTGCGGGCACTTGCCGCCCAGTCGATGCGGCGCACGTCGTCGCCCGGAATGTACTCGCGCAGCTCCACAAACTCGTAGCCGTCCCCGCGAAACTGAAGCGGCGAACCCTCGCCGTATCTGCGCGGACGGCGTTTGCCCGCAAGCAGCGCCTGCCGCAGCGCATTCACGGCGCGGCAACCGAGGCGATGAGGGTTTCCACGAAGTCGCCTGGGTGCACGCGTTCGATCGACAACCGCGGCGTAAACGCGACCCGGTGCGCCATCACGCTGCGCGCAACGGCGCGGACGTCGTCCGGCAGCACGAAGTCGCGTCCCCGGATGAATGCGCGCGCCCGCGAAACAAAGGCGAGGCCCAGCGAGGCGCGCGGGCTCGCACCAAAGGCAACGTACGGGTGGGGCCGGCGCGTCGAAGCGACAAGATCGACGATGTACCGTTTGACCTTGGAATCGATATGCACCGCGTGCGCCGCACTACGCCACTCGCCTACGTCTGCTAGGGATGCGATCCCCTGCAGCGGCTGCGTGTCGGTAAGCGCGAAGCGTTCTAATATTTCCACTCTTCTCGGGCATCGGGAAACGTCAGGTCGACCTTGAGCAAGAAGCGATCGAGCTGCGCGTGCGGCAAGGCATACGTTCCGTCCGCGTCGATTGGGTTCATCGTCGCGAGCACGATGAACGGATCGGGCAGCGCATGCGTCTGCGGGCCGATGGTCACTTGCCGCTCCTGCATCGCTTCGAGCAACGCGGATTGTACTTTCGCGGGTGCACGGTTGATTTCGTCGGCCAACACGACGTTGGCGAAGACCGGGCCGAGCACGGTTGAGAAACTCGACTCGCGCTGGTTGAAGACACGCGTTCCGGTGATGTCGGCGGGAAGCAGATCGGGCGTGAACTGCACCCGCTTAAAGGTGCCTTCCAGCGCCGCCGCGAGCGACCGGCACGCAAGCGTCTTGGCAAGACCCGGTGGCCCTTCCAACAAGACGTGTCCCTGGGCAATGAGCGCGAGCACGAGGGATTCAACGACGGCGGACTGACCGACTATGGTTTGTGAGAGCGCATCTACGAGCGACTTAGGTGAAGGCATCGAGCACATCCCCAATGGCGGCGGGCAATTTGTCATCCGACACGAACGCCGCGTGCTCGAGAGCGCGCAATGCGCGGGTACGTTCGGCGCCGGCCGGCGCGCGCTGCAACACTTGCTCCAGCGTCTGACCCATCGTTGCCCCCGAGCCGATCCATAAGCGTTCGCGCAAAAGCAGCACTGAATCGCGGTCGCGGCGCGAGCGCAGACTGCGCCAGCGCCGCGTCGATGGGCGACACTTCGGGTAGTGCCCGGACAGCGGGCGCTTGTTCCGGCGTAACAACGGCAACGGGCGCAGGAGCGGGCCGCTTGCGGCGCAGGTACAAGTACGCGCCCGTAACCAGCGTAACACCGAGCACAACCTGCACGATGCGTGCATACCGGCCCAGACCGGGCTCGCCCGGTCCAGCGACCACTATATGAAGATCGTTGGAAAAAAACTGTTTCGTCCTGCCGTCACGTGCATCGATGGCTTCCAGGTACGCGCGGCTGATAGCAAGATCGCCGCTTGCGTGCGCAACCAGTCGCAACGTTTCCCGGTAGGTGCTGCCGCTTGCATCCGAGGAGATCGAGCGCTCATCGCCCAGTTCTTCCGCGCCCACGAACGTAGGTAGAAACACGTTCTCGATCCGGCCCACGTGTTCGTCGACGTGGATCGTCAACGTCACGTCAAACGGCTCTTCGGTGCGCGGGCGCATCGCATCGCTCGTGAGCGTAAAACTGCGCACGTGCAGCCGCTGATAGGCCTGCGCCCCGCCGTTTGCGCAAAACAGCAAGACCAGCGCAGCGGTTAAAGCAAATCGTGCAGCCACTGCGCAAAGAGCCGGCGCGCATCGAAGGGACCCGGCGATGCTTCGGGGTGAAACTGCACCGCTGCAATGGGTAGATCGCGGTGCCTGAAACCCTCGTTCGTTCCGTCGTTCAAATTGATCATCGTCTGCTCGAGCGAGGCCGGCATGCTGCCTGCGTCCACCGCGTAGCCATGATTGTGCGCCGTCACGAGCACCTCGTTGCGCTGCAGGTCCTTAACGGGTTGATTGCCTCCGCGATGCCCGTAGGGGAGTTTGAACGTTTGCGCACCGCATGCGAGGGCCAACAACTGATGACCAAGGCACACCCCGAACATCGGACGCTCGCCCAACATCGAGCGCAAGGTTTCGATCGTCTGCGGCAGATCGGTCGGATCGCCCGGGCCCGGCGAGATGAACACGGCCTGCGGTTGGTGCTCCATGATCCGCTCGCGCGATGCATTGAACGGCAGCACCGTTACCGTTGCGCCAAGTGCGGCAAGATCGCGGACGATCGCCCTTTTCACGCCGCAGTCCAGCAAAACCACGCGTGGGCCGTTCGCAGGTCCCTCTACGCGCTCGCTTTTTGTTGCGACGCCCGCAACAAGTTCTTTGGTCGTCGCTGTGCGGACGAATTCGGTCAGGCGCGCTTCCGCACTCGCCAACGCGTCGTCGCCCGCAGCGAGGGCCGCCCAAATCGTACCATGCTCGCGAAGCGTAATCGTAATCGAGCGCGTGTCGGCGCCGACGAGCGTTGGAATGCGCTGCTCGTCCAGCCACGAGGGTAAATCGGAAATCGACTGGTGATGCGAGGGGTGGCGCGCGATTCGCTTGATCACCGCACCCGCAACGCACGCCCGCGAATACTGCGCTGCCGAGCCCGATATTCCGTAATTGCCGATCATGGGGTAGGTGAAAGTCAGAATCTGTCCCGCGTACGATGGATCCGTCAACGCCTCCTCATAGCCGGTCATGCCGGTGTAGAACACGGCCTCTCCGAGCGCAAGCCCTTCGTGCTCCAAACTTTCGCCGTCGAAGCGCGTTCCATCCGCTAAAAAAAGCGCTGCAGGTTTGGTCATGATGCGTTGAATGCTATCTCCCCGGCAACAATGGTCGCCAACACTTTGCGCGGAAGCGTCAGCCCCGCGAAGGGCGTCGACTTTCCTTTCGAACGGAACAGCGCCGGGTCGACCCTCCACTGCCGATCGGCGAAGACGGTAATATCCGCGGGCGATCCCGGCCGCAGCGTGCCGCCGGCCACGCCGAGAATGCGCGCCGGATTGCACGAGAGCATCTCGACAAAATGGTTTAACGGCAACGAAGGTACCGCAAACGCGTATGCGCCCACGGCAATCTCAAGGCCGCTAAATCCAACGGCGCCGCACTCCAGTCCGGCGCTTTTCTCTTCTTCCGTATGCGGCGCGTGATCGGTTGCGAATGCATCGATATCGCCGTCCATTACGGCTTTACGAAGCGCATCCACGTCGTGCTGCGTGCGCAGCGGCGGGTTCACCTTCGCACCCGAACCCAGCCGATCGATTGCATCGTCGGTAAACCACAAATGATGCGGGGTCAC
Organism: Vulcanimicrobiota bacterium; assembly: GCA_963702335.1. Classification (GTDB taxonomy): domain Bacteria; phylum Vulcanimicrobiota; class Vulcanimicrobiia; order Vulcanimicrobiales; family Vulcanimicrobiaceae; genus DASSRQ01. The sequence goes on from CAVPCC010000007.1 coordinate 9,345, forward strand.
CTCGCAGGTCGCCGGGGTCCCTAATTCCCGCGCGCGACGCACCGCGGACAGTGCGCCGATCGTCGAGAGATGCGCGATATGCCAGGCCTTGCGCGTTTCCCCTGCGATGATCAGGTCGCGCGCCACAATCGTGTCTTCGGCAATAACCGCGCCGCCGGAGCTGCGCGGAGCGCTGCCTTTCAAGCGCGCGTCCTCGCAGTGCGCGATGAAACAGCCCGTTACGCTGCGCGCCGCCATCGCTGCTGCATACATAACGCCTGCGTCCATGACCGTGTTCCCGTCATCGCTGAACGCCACAGCTCCCGCGCCGGCAAGCGCGGCATAGTCGAGCAGTTGCTCGCCTTTACGGCCGCGCGTCATCGCCGCAACGGGATAGATGCGGCAGGCCATGCGCGCATCGCGCAGCGTCCGCACAAGTTCGGGCGTGTCGATAGCGGGATCAGTGTTCGGCATAGCGGCAAGCGCCGTGAAGCCGCCTGCAACCGCTGCGGCCGTACCGCTTTGCAGCGTCTCCTTCTCGGGATTGCCCGGCTCGCGCAAGTGCACGTGCATATCGATGAAACCCGGCGCAACGTAGGAGCCGCGAGCGTCGAAAACCCGTTCGCCCTCGCGTGCGGTCAGATGCTCGCCAAGTTCGCTCACGACGCCGTTCTCCACGCGCACGTCCAGAAGGGAATCGATCTTCTGCGAAGGGTCGACTACGTGTCCGCCGCTTACGAGCATCGCTCGGGCCTCAGGACGAAACTAACGAACGGGCGCCGTTAACCAAAAAGTCGAGCACGGCCATGCGCACGCCCACGCCGTGCATCACCTGACGCGCGTACCGCCAGCCCGCGTACTCTAGGACGGAGTCGTCCAACTCCACGCCGCGGTTGTAAGGTCCAGGGTGCATGACGATCGTTTCCTCACGCATCTTGCTCAGACGGCGGCCGTCCAGGCGGTATTTGTCGATGTACTCCTCATCGGAGATCGGCATCGTGTCGAACCGTTCGCGCTGGATGCGCAGCAAGACGATAGCATCGACGTTGCCGACGATCTTGTCGAAATCGCGTTCGATTTCCACTTGCGGCTGCATGAATCCGTCGGGCAGAAAGCCGGGCGGCCCAACCAGGATGACGTGCGCGCCCAAACTTGCAAGGCCGACAACCGACGAGTGCGCGACGCGGCTGTGCAACACGTCACCCACGATGGCGATGCGCCGTCCGCGCAGATCGCCGAACTCTTCGCGCAGCGTGTACAGATCCAGCAGCGCTTGCGTAGGATGCGCGTGGCCGCCGTCCCCGGCGTTGATGACGTGGCCGTCAAACATCAGTGCGACGCGTCGCGGAAAGCCGTCTTCGGGATGACGGACCACCAGAACGTTCACGCCCATCGCAGCCAGCGTAATGGCCGTGTCTTCGATCGTCTCGCCTTTGCTTAAACTCGATTCGCGCGGCCAAATCGTGATAACGTCCGCTCCTAACCGTTTTTGCGCAAGAGCGAACGAGGTCATCGTTCGCGTACTCTGTTCGAAGAACATATTCACGCACGCGACGCCTTCGAGCAAACGCGGCGGCCGCTCGCGTTCCAAATCTGCCGTGCGCTCGAAGATATACGCGATCTCGTCGGCCGTAAGGTCGTCGAGGTCGATCAGGCTACGTCTCGTCCGCAACGACGGCCACCTCGTCGCCGGCTTGCGATTTTGCGTGAACGTTGACGATGACGCGCTCGCGCCGGCTGGTTGGAATGAAACGGCCGACGTAATCGGGCTGCACGGGAAGCTCGCGCAAGCCGCGGTCCACCAAAACGCACAACCGGACAGCCGATGGCCGTCCCAGGTCCGTCACCGCGTCGAGCGCAGAGCGAACGGTGCGCCCGGTATAGAGCACGTCGTCGATAACGACGACCGTCTTTCCGGCGACGTCGGTGGGAATCTGCGAGTCGGGCAAGTCGTGCGAGACTTCATCATCGCGGTACAGGTTGATGTTCAAGAATCCCAGCGGCGGCCGGCGCCCGCTGATGCGCTCGATCTGATCGGCTAAGCGCTGCGCGACCGTTTCGCCGCCGCGGCGGATGCCGATGAGATAAAGCGAATTCTGCGCGTCTTGCGGTTCGAGGATTTGGTGCGCCAGCCGGGCCAAAATCCGATCGATTTCGTCGGAACCGATGAGGACCCGCCGCTTTGCGGCCGTCGCGGTCATGGTGCGGTTATCTCCTCCAGCGCGGTTTGAACGCGCGCAGAGCTGCGTGCGGTATTCTTGCAGTTTCTCGCGCTCCTTCGCCACCACGTCGGGCTTCGCATTCGCGACGAACTGCGAGTTTGCGAGCTTGCCCTCGCCGCGGGCCACCTCGGCCGCAAGCCGCTCGGCTTCCTTCTTATAGCGCTCCTGAAGCACGCCCTTGGGCGCGACCCCCTGCACCTGGGCGAGCAATGGGCCGACGTCACTCGGTACAGGCGCTGCGTGCCGTGACCCGGGCGCATCGAAAGGCACCGGCGGGATATCCCCAGACGCCAGCAACCCCAAGAGCGAAGTCACCTCCACCGGCAGCTCCGCCGGAACGTCCAGCGTCATGCGCTCTCTTGGCTGCAAGCCGAGCTCCGCCCGAAGGTTGCGCAGGCGTTCGACTGTGGCTTGCAGCTGCTCGAACACCACCGCCGCCTGACGGTCCGCGGGAATCTCTTCGGGGTCGGGCCACGAAGCGGTCATAATCGTCGCGCCATCGTGCGGAATGCTCAGCCAAACCTCTTCGGTAATGAACGGCGCTATCGGATGCAGCAGCCGCATGGCATTGTTCATCACAAGCGAGAGCACCGCCGCGCGCGTGCGCTTCGAGATCTCATCCTTCGTCAGCTTCCAAATACCAATCGCACACCTCATACCAAATGAAATGCCACAGCGTCTCGGCCGCGGTGCCCATGTCGTACCCGTTGAATGCAGCGGTCACCGCATGCACGGTGTCGAGCAGTTTTGTCAGAATCCACTTGTCCGCCAGCGTAAGGTCGCCCGGTGCGGGAAGCGTGAGCGCACCCGGGAGCCCCTCGGGCAGCGAGAGCAGGTAGCGCGCGGCATTCCAGATCTTGTTGTTGAAATTGCGCGCTTCTTCGCAGCGCGATTCCTGGAAGCGTATCTCCTGCGACTCTAAGCGCATCTGACGCAACATTCCCATCCGGAACGCATCGGCGCCGTATTTCTCCACCAGGTCCATCGGATCGATCGCATTGCCGAGCGACTTGCTCATCTTGCGGCCGAGCGCATCGTACACCGTCGGGGTCACGAACACGTCGCGAAACGGTACGTCGTCCATGAACTTCAAACCGAGCATCATCATGCGGGCAACCCACAAAAAGATGATGTCGCCGCCCGTAATGAGCACTTGCGATGGATACCAGTGTGCGAGCTCCGGCGTCCGGTCGGGCCAACCCAGAATCGAGAACGGCCAAAGCCCCGATGAGAACCAGGTATCGAGCGTATCGGGATCGCGTGTGACTTCCATGGTCTCGTAGTGCTCTTGTGCAAAGCCCATGGCTTCCGCTTCGTTCTCCGCGACGACGATGTCGCCGTCCGGCGTATACCACACCGGCAGTTGATGACCCCACCACACCTGCCGCGAGATGTTCCAGTCGCGAATATTTTCCAGCCACTGCTCGTACGTTCGCCCATAGCGTTCCGGCACGAACCGCACGAGCCCGTCTCGATACGCCGCAAGCGCCGGTTCGGCCAGCGGTTTCATTCGCACGAACCATTGCAGCGAGAGCAGCGGCTCGATCACCTCGCCGGTGCGATGACTGATTGCGACCGCATGGCGGTATGGCTTGGTCTCCACAAGCAACCCGCTTGCGCGAAGATCCTCAACAATCGCCCTGCGTCCCTCGAAGCGATCGAGCCCGTCGTACTTGCCGATCGGAATCTCGCTGCCCGTCAGCCGCGCATCGAATCCGATCACCGTGGGCATCGGCAGATTATGCCGCTGGCCGATCTCGTAATCGGTCGGATCGTGCGCGGGCGTCACTTTCACCGCACCGGTCCCGAATCCGGGCTCAACCGCCGCATCGGCAATAACCGGAATGCTGCGCTCAAGCAGCGGCGGCACCAGCACGGACGTTCCGATCAAATGCTTGTACCGCTCATCATCCGGATGCACCGCAATGGCGACATCACCGAGCATCGTCTCGGGCCGCGTCGTTGCGACACTGATACCGCCATGGTCACCCTGAGCCGCTCGAAAGGCCGCCGAACTTACCGAGGCCAAGGGGTACCGGATCAACCACAAAAACGCATCCCGCTCTTCATGCTCCACCTCGGCATCCGAGATCGTTGTCTGGGCTTTGGGATCCCAATTCACCAAACGCTTGCCGCGATAGACTAGACCCTCGCGGTACAGATCCATGAACACACGGTTGACCGCGCGCGAAAGTCCCTCGTCCATAGTGAAGCGGCTGCGCTGCCAATCGGGCCCGAAACCGATTGCGCGAAATTGCTCGTCAATGGTGCCGCCGGTGTTGCGCGACCACTCCCACGCAGACTCCAGATATGCCTTGCGCCCGAGCGACTCGCGGGTCTTGCCTTCCTGAGCAAGCTGCCGCAGGAGCACGGTTTCGGTGGCGATAGCGGCATGATCGGTTCCGGGCAGCCAATCGGCGTTGTCGCCGAGCATCCGGTGGTAGCGCGTGAGCACATCCATCGGCGTGTGTCGACCCATGCCCCAAATGCGCGCGCGCCGTGACGTTCGGCGGCGGCATACATATAATGAAGGGCGGTCTTGCCGGGTCGGCCTCTTCGTGGAAGTAGCCGGAGCGCTCCCAACGCTCGTACAGGCGCGGCTCTACGGCTTTCGGATCGTACTGTTTCGGCACATCGCTCACGGTTCTCGTGGGTTCTGACCCCGCCCAGCGTTGTCATCCTGAACCGTTCTTGTCATCCCTGACCCTCAATTTATCATCCTGAGCCCCCGCCTTTGTCATCCGAGCCTGTCGAAGGACCCCGAGGTACCGAGGGGCGCGCCCCGCGTTTCCAAATAATGCTCTCGATCACTAAACAAGATTAAGTGAGGCCCCTCGATTCCTCGGGGTCCTTCGACAGGCTCAGGATGACATTAAAGAAGCGGCGCCGGGGCGCCGCTCTTGCGTGTCACTCCGCGAGGGAGCTTCGCAATCGAACATCGGTGAATTCACCGGTGTCAATCATCTGTTGGAGGCCGCTGACAATTTCGCGATGGTCGGCGGCCTTGGTTAGCACGGCGTTGGCCCCCGAGAAATGGCACGCCTTGGCCCACTCCAGCTGCGCATGCTTGTGTAGACGGCAATCAGTGCCTTTGGCAGCAGCGTGCGCAGTAGGGTGATGAACTTCAGTGGCTCCTGCGGCGAAAAATCGACGTCAATGAAGATCAGGTCGGGCGGATCTTCCAGCAATTGCCGGAAGTTGGCCTCGCCCGAGAACCGATTCACCTGCAGACCGAGATCCCGGAAGATCTCGGTCAGGCTGGGAGAACGAAGACTCTTGCGGCTCAATTACGTGTACTTTCACGTGCGTTGTTCGATGCTCAATTGTCACAATCAACATTTCGGATGTAGGGTTTTCACCCTATGCAGTGATCATGGGCTCCTCTTCGACCGTGTTCTCGCCAGGGCCGACTCGTACGCGCCGTAATCCGAGCGCTTGGGCACGACGCGGTTGAGAACGAAGCCAAGGATGTTTTTGACCCCGACCTGCTGCAGCCGGCGCAGTGCGCCTTTTGCTTCGCGCAGTTCGGTTTGTCCGGCGGACAGAACGACGATCGTTCCATCAACCTTGCGTGAGACGACGGCGGCATCCAGATTGACGCTGAGCGCAGCGGTATCGACGATGACGCAGCGGTAGTGCTCCGAAGCTCGCAAGAGGTCGTCCATGCGCTGCGATTCGAGCAGTTTGATCGGATTGGGCGTGGGCGTACCGCTGGTTAAAATATCCAGCCCAGGGTATTTCGTGCGTTGAGCGACTTCCGTGAGTTCGCGCGTCCGACCAGGACGTCCGAGAGCCCGCGCTCGTTTTTCATGTGCAGTTTGGTATGAATGGAAGCGCGGCGCAGGTCGGCGTCGATGAGCAGCACGCGCGGCTCGATTTCCGCCATGGCCAGCGCTACGTTAACCGAAACGGTGGACTTGCCGTCGCCTTGCGAGGGGCTCGTGACGACCAGCGTCTCGAGTTTGGAGTCGCTCGCGTATTTAATCGAGGTGACCAGTTGCAGGAACGACTCGATGGTGAGCGTGCGCACCCATGGAAGGGCCGCCACGCCGTTGCGCATGCGAACCAGCGGAATCTGCGCCAGGCCCGGAAGGGCCAGCTCTTCTTCCACTTCGCGATCGTCCTTGATGCTGCCGTCGAGGTAATCGATGATGAACGCGCCGACAACCGCCAGGGCCGCGCCCAGCAGAATGCCCAGCAGCAAATTCAGCATCAGGTTCGGCGTAACGCGCGCGCTACCGGGCGTTGCCGGCTGCGTGACGGTTACATCGCTCAGCGCCGTCTCCGTTGGCGATATTCGCGTTGTTGTATTTCTGTGCAGCGCGGTGAGACGTTCTTTCGCCGACTGCGCGTTGCGTTGCAGGTCGGCCATGACGGCGGCCTGGCCCGGCAAGCCTGCCAGGCGCGGGTTCATGGCGTCGCGCTGCTCGTGATGGCGCCGGCCTGCGCCTGATCGGCAGCCACTTGCGCTTGATACTGCGCCTGCTGCTGCTGAAGTTGCTGATAAACCGGGTTTGCCGCCGTATTTTGGTTGGCAACCACCGTTGCGCTCTGCTGCGAGATCTGGTTCTGCCAGCTGGGCTTCCTGCTGTTTGAGCGCTATAACTTGCGGATGCTGATCCGTGTACTGCTGCTGGGCCGTCTGGCCTGCACTTGCACCTGCCTGCGTCTGTAACTGTTGAACGACCGGGTTGACGGCAACCGTACCGCCGTTGCTGATCACGGCCGGCGTGTGCGCCGGCTGACCCTGCACGCTGGCAAGTTGGGCGCGCGACTGCTGTTCGTCGGCCTGGGTGGACTGGATTTTGCTGTCCATCGTGGCAAGGGCCGTGATGTCGGCCTGCGTTTGGGCGTTAATGTCGGCGATGTGATGCGTCGCCTCGAAATTGGCGAGTTTCATTTGCGCATCGTGCATCGTGCGCTGCGCGGCAGGCATCTGCTTATTAAGGAAGCTGATGGCCTGCGAAGCTTGCGCGGAGACGAAGCTGACGTTGGCGATCCACGACCACCGTACCGAACTCGTTTGCAATGAGCGCCGCGGTCCGCGGGTTGGACCACGTCACCGAGAGATCGATGATGGACGTATTCGTTATAGGCTTGACCGCCACGTGCCGTAGCAGTTCGTGCGGGCTCATTCCCAGACTGAGGTTTTGCGCGACCTGCTGCGCAACGGGCGTCTCTTGGAAAAGTTCGACGTACGTTTCGGCGCTTTGAACGCCCGAAGCCGCAAGCAGCGCGTTCAGCACGGGCAGCTGGCTATTGGGAATATCGGCGTTCGCGGACGGAACCGCGCTCGAGTTCCGGCAATCACTTTGATGTCGGTGGTGTCGCTCTTGGGCAGGAGCAGCGAGAAGATTAGCACCAAGCCGATGAAGCCGAGAAAGATTGCCAGCATCGGGCGCGCGCGGCGCTGCAGCGTGCGCATGATACCGTTCAGTTGGGCTTGCGTTTGGGGCGCGGTTGCCGGCGCCATTTGCCCTGAGGGCAGCGAGTACATTTATAGATCCCCCGTTATGGTATGAAGCGCGAGAGCACGTACAGCAGCCCCGTGAGGAACGTGCAGCTTTGTTTTTGTTTCGTCTGCGGGACGAAGATCGTGTCGCCTTTTTGCAGCGCAACGTTGGCTTGCTTGTCGTTGCTCTGAAGCGAGTCGTACAGATTGATCTCTTGATTGACTTGTTTGCCGTCTGCCGCGGTGCGAATTAGGCGCACGTGATTGAGGTCCGACTGAGCGTTGGCGCTGTTGCCGGCCTTGGCGATGGCGACGGCCAGGCCATCTCCTTCATTAACTTGCACCGGACCGGGATGGTCGACGGCCCCGGTAGCGTTGACGTGAGAATTGCACGGGGCCGGGGACGTACACCACGTCGCCCTCACCCAACCGCTCAGTCCGAGCTGGTGTCACCTTGGCGCAGCAGTTTCTGCAGCGAGACCTGCGTAACGGCACCGGCCGGATTCGAAATGCGCGCGAGAGGATAGTTTCCATCTTGGTCGCTCAAACCGCCGGCCGCTGCGATCGCATCGGAGAGACGCGCATCGGAACGCAATTGGTACTTGCCGGGGTTTTTCACGTCGCCCAGCACCATGACGTTGGGCTGAGCCGAGCTGGGTAATCGCCACCGTGACCACCGGATGCTTCACGTACTTGAGCAGCCGGGTCTTGATGGTGGCGGCCGCTTGCTCTGGCGTCTTGCCGGCGACGGCAATCTGGCCGACGAGCGGGTAAGCAATCGTCCCGTCGTTGAGGACTGTAACGTTCTGCGTGAGCGTCTGGTCGCCATAAACTTGGACGCTCAGTTGATCCCCGGGATGAATCGCGGTTCCATCCGCGCGGGCCGGTGTCGGTATGGCGCAAGCGAGCGCCAACACGGCGGCTGTGAGGGTTGCGACGAGTCGGGCATGTCGTAACCGGGGTTCACCACTTTCCTTGATTTTGTCCATCGTACGCGGTAATGGAGGGGAGCGGCAGATGGTATCGTCCCGATGGATTGAGCAAAAGGTCGTCATTGGCGGCATCCGTTGGTGCAAGAGGCCTAATAGGGTTTGCTCGCCTGGGCCACGTACGGAGGTCGTGCTTTCTGTTACAACCGAGCCATGAGGATCGTGCAAGCACGCCGGTGGGCCGCCGGCGCGGTGATGGCCGCGCTCGTCGCGTGGGGCGTACACCACCATTTCCTCGCACGAACCCACGTATTGCGGCCGGGGGATCGCCTGGTTACGCTTCCGCTTTCCTCTCTGAGTGGAAGCCGCGCTTTCTTGCGCCCCTCCGGCCGCGCGCAGGTCATCAACGTTTTCGCCACCTGGTGCCCCCCCTGCCGTGAGGAGACACCGGCGTTCGCTGCATTTGCCTCCCGCCTTGCGCAGCGCGGTATCGAAGTCGTGGGTATCGACCAGCAAGAAAATCCTGCGGCCGTGGCACGCTTCATGCAGCAGTTCGCGCTTCCGTATATGGTTTTGATTGACGAGGGTACCATCACGCACAACGTGCTTGGCGCCCGCGTCATTCCCACGACGATCTACGTTGATGCGACGGGCGTCATCCGCTGGGAGCGCAGCGGCCCCATGAGCACGCAGGATTTTGAGTCGCTCTCGCGCTTGGCAGCGAGCGCCGGATGAAGAAAAAGCGAGCCGTCGTCGTTGGACTGGACTACCATTCGCGACTGTTAAGCGACATCATGAAATCGGCTCCCGACTGGTCGGTAAAAGCTATGGCGCAGGACGTATCGGGACGCTGCGCGCGCTTTGGGCTTGCCGTCAAGCCGACGCACTGATCTGCTTTGGCGGGCCGGCCCCAAACATGGCGCTGGTTGAGGCCGCCCGCCGAGGCAATATCCCGGTATTCGTCATTTGGGCGGGGAGCGACATCTTCAAAGCCCGGACGGACCCGTTTCATTTAGAAATAATCAAAGAAGAACAGTTCATTCACCTAGCGGTCGCACCATGGTTGGTGAGCGAGCTGGCGGAGCTGGGCCTGACCGCCGAATATATGCCTGTCGCTGCGGTTGTACCGGGCGATTCGATCCAACCTTTGCCGAAAAGGTTCTCCGTTTTAACGTATCTTCCGGAGCCCCGGCGCGATTTTTACGGTGCCGATCTTGTCTACGAGGCTGCTCGTGCGCTGCCTGACATCTCATTCAATGTCGTGGGCGCGGGGGGCGGGATCCGCATGCTCCCCCTAACGTCACCTTTCATGGCGCCGTCAAGAATATGCAAAAGCATCTCGATGCCGCCGTCGTCCTATTGCGGTTGCCGCTCCACGACGGGCAGTCGCTGCTGGTCGTTGAGGCCCTTGCTCGTGCGCGTCATGTTATCTGGAATTATCGATTTCCGGCCGTTCGGACCGTCACGGCATTTGATGAGGCCGTGGCGATGCTGCGTCACTTGAGAGACCGGCACGCAAAGGGCGCTCTTGAATTAAATCATGCAGGGCGCCGGTACGCACTCGATCACTTCGCGCGAGCCGATATAGCGAGCGGGTTAGCGTCCCGGCTCGACGCGGGCGTAACGTCGTGGGCTTCGAGGCCGAAGCGCGGACGGCGAAGAGTGGCCATTAGCGGCCTTGGTCTTTTTTGCGCTGAAATTTCGCAATTCGTCAAGACCTATTCCCCGCAATGGGAGACGCGCTTGCTGCGCACAAACTCCCGCCTAGAAACTCTCACGTCGATCCTAACAATTGCGACGTGCGACGTGTGGTATTCGATAGGCAGCCCAATCACGGATCGCTGGGTGGACATGGCGGCGCGCTGGATGCGTAAGCCGCGTGTAATTCATTGGGTCGGCTCCGACATTGCCTCATTGGCCGAAGACGCGTCGCTTCGCCGGATGCTGGCCGGACCAAGCATAACACACCTCGCAGAAGTCGCGTGGACTGCCGACCAACTGCGCGGCCTCGGATTTCACCCGCGCATTGCCCCTCTTCCACCGCGCCATCCGATCGGCGGGCCAATGCCGATGCCCGCCATCTTCACGGTCATGCTATACGTCCCCCGTACGCGCACCGATTTTTACGGGCGCCGCGATTTCGAGCGGCTCATGCATGCTCTTTCCGGGAAGCCGATCAGTTACATCATCGTCGGCGGTGGCGAGATATCCGTTCCACATGGCGTGGCCGCGCAAAATTTGGGATGGCGAAACAGCCTGAGCGAGGTTTACGAACGCGTGAGCGCGCTGATCCGCTTTACACCGCGCGACGGTCTCTCGCTGATGGTCCTCGAAGCCCTCTCTTTTGGACGCCACGTACTGTGGACGCAAGATTTCCCACACACGACCTTGATACGCGACTTCGAGGGAATGAAGAGCGAGATTCTACACCTCTTCGATGCCCACATGCGAGGCGAACTCAAGACGCAGTCGACGGCCGCCGACATGATCGCGAAGCATTATTCCCCGCAGAAATGCACAACCGAAATTGCGGCGGCGTGGGACGACGCCTTAGGCGTAAGAGAGCACGGCCCTCTGGCCTGGGAGATCTCATGATCGAGCAGATCGGCGTTAACGAGTGGATCCAGTTCGACGCATCGCACCCCGCGCCGACCTTCTTCGCGCGGCCGGCATGGGCGCTCGCACTCGCTCACGCAAATCCCTCGATGCACCCCTCTCCTATGCGCATCCGGCTCGATGATGGCCTCAAACTCCTCGTCCCGCTCATGAGAATGTCAGGCGGCAAACTGAGGTGGCGGGAGTATCTGGGCTTTCCGCTGGGCGCATATACATGCTTTATTCGCGAAGACGGCACGCTTGCGGCGCAGCACGAATGCGAAAGGGCAGTGCGCGCGCTTACACGCGTCGCGGACAGCGCTACGATTGTGCCGTGGCCACTGGGGCCGGCTCCGCAAACGGGCACTTCCACCAGGCACGAAACGTCCGTGGTGGATCTTTCAAACGGAATCGATGCGGCTCTTGCGGGCGTTGCCGGCATCTTCCGGCGGATGGCGGCCCAGGCAGAGCGCCGCGGCGTCACATGCGCGCCATGCAACGAGCCCGACGCGGTCGATCGCTATTATAGACTGCTCGACTCTCCGCTCAGCGCTGGGGCATCGGAAAACCGTCCACTCCCAAAGCGCTCATCGAGGCGCTTGTGCAACATGGGGGCGCAGACGTAGAAGTTTGGTTTGCGCGCGCCGACGGGCGCGATATTGGCGGCGGTGTGGTTTTTTACGGCTCGCAGGAATTTTTCTTCTGGAGCGCTGCCATGGATTCCGAGTTCGGGAAACTGCGTCCCAGCAATGCTCTGAATTTTGCTCTGATGCGCGCAGCGGCCGCCCGTGGGATGCGCTGGTATAACCTGGGGTCCAGTGAAGGACTCCCCGGCGTAGCAAAGTTCAAGGACAGCTGGGTGCCCAAGAGATCTTTTACGACGAGCTGCGAATCGCGCGCACGCCTTACAAACTCTACAGCAACGTGCGGCGCGTGCTCGGCGCCCACGTTAATGCTTGAGGTACCGTTATGGTTACAATCACATCGAACATGGAAACCGAATGCCGTTCCAGAGCCGCGCGGCCGGGCGCGCGCATTAAACACATGCCCGAGCGGATCGCTGAGCATTGGCGGCCGCTCCTGGCGAGCGCAGATGCAGCGGTCGTCGTCTTCATTTCGCTCATCACGCTCAATGGGGGCAGCGGAAGCCGCATTGCGGCAGCAATCGCAACTGCGGGGGTCATGTGCGGTACTTTTTGGTTGTGCGGCTATTACAGGGAGTCGTATGCAGTCGTAAGCCGTGACGAGATTTACTATGCTTGTGCAGGTGTCGCGCTCGCTGCAGCTCCGATCGCCATCGTACTGTGGGCAATAGCGAATTTTCAGGCGATCGCGATCTTGCTGACCCTGCTTGGCTGCGCGCTTGCGACGAGCGTTGTGCGCGTCCGCCTCCACCTGGAGCGGCGCGCGCACCGGCCGCAGCCCTACCCCGCCCTCAATTACGTTTCACCCGGCGCATGGCACGATCGCGAGCAGCCGTTGTTCTTGGCGTCCAAGCGCGGGTTCGATCTAGCGGTCGCGCTGCTTGCTCTGGTCCTATTCTCGCCGGTGATGTGTGCGGCCGCCCTCGCGATTGCAATAGAATCACCCGGGCCTATCTTCTTCCGTCAGGAGCGCGTCGGTAAGGACGGCGTGCCCTTCAACATTTTCAAATTCCGCACCATGCGGCCCGATGCCGGACCCGAGTGGGCGAGGCCGGGCGATTCGCGGATCACCCGCGTAGGCGCGCTCCTGCGAAGGACCAGCATGGACGAGCCTGCCGCACTCTTTAATGTACTTCGATCCGAAATGTCGGTCGTGGGTCCTCGCCCCGAGATGGTATCCTTTGCCCGCGACTTTTCGGCAAAGATGCGGACCTATTCGCAACGTCACATCGTGCGGCCGGGCATTACCGGGTGGGCACAGGTGTACCTGAAACGTAACCTCCAACCCGATGAGATGCCAAGCGTGCTACCGTACGATCTCTTTTACGTCGAGCACTCGTCCATTTTGCTCGACACTGCACTCCTGCTCAAGACGGCAAGCGAAGTCTTGTTTCACCGGGCCGTTTGAGGCCTTGGTGACGCAGGAAGCATGACGTACGTTAGGACTACGGATACAACATCTAACGGAGGTATTTTTCTAAATGCAGTTTATCCGTAACCTACTCTTGGGAAGCGCATTTCTGGCGCTAGCCGCGGGCATTGGGCCAAGTTTCGCCGCCGCGGCCCCAGTCCAAATCGCGCAGGCATCCGCCTGCAACGTAAACCTGACGGGCACCGTGACTCAGGTCTTCAGCAGCGGCGAGTTCGCGATGCGCGTGGACAATCATCATATCGGGAGCATTCACGTCCGCGACGCGAGCGCTCACATCAATACACGCGGCCTTGCGCTCCAAGCCGGCACGTATGCGGGCGTCAATGGCTGCTACGGGCCCGGTCAACGGTACTTCGTCGACTAACGAAGTCACGCTGGCTGCCTCACGATCGGCATACACTCAGCCGGTAACGACAAGCGCAACGCAGGTCGGACCATGCGAGGTAAGCTTATTCGGAACAATCACGCAGGTCTGGAACAACAATGTCGAGTTCACGCTTCAGACCACTGGGCCGATCGGCAGCATTCACGTCTATGACAACGAAGCGCTAATGCACCGGAACGGTCTGACCATTCAGAACGGCACGTACGCCGGCGTTTATGGCTGCTTTCTGAACCACGAGGAACGCTTCCACGCAAACGAGGTAACGCTATCTACTTCTGCGGCGACATACCCCGGACGGCCGCACATCCTGGCAAGAGGCACCATCGACGACATCGGTCCAGGCTGGATTGGAGTGCTCACGCGTTATTACGGTCACGTGCACGTTCGTACAACCCAAAACGGCTTCGTGCGCGGTCAACGCGTTTCCATCGAGGGGCGATACAATACGATCGCTAGAGAAATCGATGCGACGCGAGTTACTGTGACTCAATAGCCCTGGGCATGTCGCAAGCAACGTTCGCAAATAGGGTTATGTATGACGGGCTATACACGTTCGTCATGCGGATCCTGAACGTTGCTTGCGCCGCCGGCCTTGGGATCCTAACCGCGCGGCTTCTCGGGCCCGCGGGGAAGGGTATTTACGCACTGCCCAGCGTCGAAGCCGGACTTGTGGCATCCGCATTCGGCGGCCTTGGCGCCGCTCTGAGCTATCACATGCTCAATCGCCGATCGGGGTCGCGTGCGCTTGGGCCCGCGTTTTTAACCGCGGGCCTGTTTGTACTTGTGAGCGGCGTTTCAATCGTGCCGATAGCTTTCATTTCCGGACGGCCGTGGGCTGCGCTACCCGCAATACTTTCTCTCCCGGCTTCTGCTGCCATTAATATCGCGGCAGGCTATGCGGTGGGCGTCAAACAAGTACGTTACGCAACAACGCTGAACGTGATGGTCACGCTGCTGACGTTTGCTCTAATGGCTGCGGGGCTTTTTTTCATATCGCGCAGCGCGTGGGTTGCGATCGCAGTGTGGCTCCTTGCCAGTTCCGTCATTGGCGTAGTTGCCATAACCGGCGTTGTCATACATGCCAGGACCCTTCAAGGCAACGAGCCGGTAAGCATAGGCGAGTTTTGGAAATTTAGCGTTAAGGTCGGCATGGTGAATCTGGTTTCATTACTTAATTATCGCGCCGACTTATATATTGTAGCGGTCATGACCAGTGCTGCATCACTTGGAATGTATACGGTCGCAGTCTCCGCCGCGGAAAGCCTGCTTGTCCCAACGCAAGTGGCCGCGCTTGTTACCGCGCCGCATATTGCCTCGCTTGAGGGTGCTCAAGCCGCGCGTCTAACCACCCGGTGCGTAAGGAATAATCTCTTGATTGCCGTCTTGGTCTGCGGCGGGCTTTCCATCTTCGCCCGCCCCATCGTGCATCTGCTGTATGGTGCTGCATTTGCCCCGGTCGTATTTGTTCTGCAAATCCTGCTGGCAGGAGTCTTTGCGCTCTCCTTGGGAAGCCCGATGTCCAGTTACTTCACGCTCAAATTGGGCCGCCCTGAAGTACCGTTGCGGCTGGCGGCTCTGTCGGCGTCGGTTTGCATCGTCGTAAGTCTAATCTTGGTACCGAGGATAGGCATCATCGGAGCAGCCCTGGGGTCGACGCTGGCCTACATTGCCGGGCAAGTCTGCGCGACTGTTTATTTTTGCCGCACGACCGGTATCTCGTCGCGTACCTTGCTGGTAGCAACCGAAGACGACTACAGATCCTACGCCTCATTCCTACGTACGATGATTAAAGACTCCCGGCGATTAATCGCAGGGCGGCCGGGGCAATGACGTAACGTGTGCGGAATTGCCGGTTCAGTTGCGTTATCGCCTGGGGATCCCGGTCTGGATTGCGTCGGGCGAGTCGCCGCACTCCTCGAACATCGCGGTCCGGACGACCACGGTTTTTTGCAATACGGCGCCGACGGTACGACGCTTAGTTCGACGTGGTCTCCGAGACCCGACACCACCGTCGCGCTAATACACCGCAGGCTTTCCATCTTAGACCTCACCCCGGGCGGGTGGCAGCCGATGCAGACGCCGGATCGGCGCTACGCAATGACCTTCAACGGTGAAGTATACAACTTCATCGAACTGCGCGCCGAGCTCGAAACCCTTGGACACCGCTTTCGTTCGCAATCCGACACCGAGGTCGTGCTTGCGGCCTACGCGCAGTGGGGACCGGCTGCGTTCAAACGGTTCACCGGCATGTTCGCGCTCGCTATCCTCGATACGAAGACGCGCTCGCTCCTACTCGCCCGCGATCCGTTCGGTATTAAACCGCTTTACTACGCGCATCAGAACGGATCGCTCTATTTTGCTTCCGAGATACCGGCCTTGCTTGCGTACACGAACGGCCCGCGCCGCATCGACTCTCGCAGCCTCTACCGTTTTCTGCGCTACGGTGTAACTGACGGCGGGGATACAACAATGCTAGCCGGGGTATCGCAACTCCCCGCGGCCTCATACGCAGTCGTTTCACTCCAGGCCCCATCGGATCTTGAACCGGTGGCATATTGGAAGCCGTCCGCAAGGACGGATAAGGATATCGATTTCTTGCGTGCTGCGCAAGGTTTACGCGACCGTTTCTTGCGCAGCGTTGAGCCTCATTTGCGCAGCGACGTCCCGGTGGGCACGGCGCTTTCGGGCGGTATCGATTCCTCCGCAATCGTCTGCGCGATCCGGGCCGTGCGTCCGAATGCGGAGATCCACGCTTTTAGTTACATTGCAAGCGGCACTCCATTGGACGAAGAGCGGTGGATAGACATCGCCGCCGCGGCTGCGGGCGCCAACGTTCACAAGGTCTATCCGGACCCCAGCGGTATCCGTGCCGACCTCGAAAAACTTAGCGCCCTCCAAGGCGAACCATTCGGAAGCACCAGCATCTACGCGCAATATCGCGTCTTCGGACGTGCAGCCGAGGCCGGCGTGAAGGTCATGCTGGATGGGCAAGGCGCAGACGAGATGCTCGGGGGATACCGGCAGTACCTCGCGGCGCGATTCGCTTCGATCTTGCGAACCGGCCGAATCGACAAGGCGCGCGAATTTTTATTGCGCGCCTCAAGTCAACCCGGCGTTTCCAAGGCGTACCTGCTGCAAAAGGCGGCTGAACATTTGCTTCCGGCGCAGATACAGGGACCGCTGCGCAAATTTACCGGGCGCGAAACCATGCCGGATTGGATGAACGAAGAATGGTTCAAGAAAGCCGGGGTTCGAGGCGCGCCGCTCCAGACCGGGCGCGGCAGCCAGGTCTTGAAAAGCAGCCTGCTCTCTGATCTACAGGAAACGAGCCTCCCGGCGTTGCTGCGGTACGAGGACCGCAACTCGATGGCTTTTTCAATCGAGAGCCGCGTGCCGTTCCTCACTACGGAAATTGTTGACTTCGTGCTGAGCCTGCCGGAACGATACCTAATCGCCGACGACGGTACGACGAAGTCCGTTTTTCGCGCTGCGATGCGCGGCCTGGTCCCCGACGAAATCTTGGACCGGCGAGATAAGATCGGATTTGCGACCCCTGAGCGCGACTGGCTGCGCGCCCTGGACAACTGGATGCGCCCGATACTGAGCGGACCAAGCAACAGTATCCCTGCGCTGCGCGGCGATCAGTTTCCCAAGGTGTGGGACGAGACCCTGAGCGGCCCTCGCCGCTTTGACTTCCACCTGTGGCGGGTGTTCAACCTCATTTATTGGTCCGACCAGTTCGGTGTCGGCTACACGTGAGTCCCGCGGTGCGGCCCCACGCTATCGGGCAGGTTGACCTAATTTCAACGGGACGAGTCCAACTCGCGGCCGTCGGGCCGCCGCGTTAGAATAATAAAGATGGCCGCACAACTTCGAAGCCGCATCCGCCCCACGTGGTACGCATTTCTAGCCGTGACCGGCCTAGGGGCGCTGGCGGCGTGGTCGAGCGTTGCCCTGAGCGGGACGAAGACCGGTGCCGTATTGCCCGGCCTTATCACGCTAGGCCCGGCGCTTCTGTATGCAAGCCTGGTTGCACCGCTCGCATTTCCCTTCGGCCTCTACGTGATGGCCGTGCCGCTCGACGAAATTCTGACGCTTCCGGCCTTTGGCACCGTAGAACGGTTAATCGGAATCCTGACGGCCGTCGCTTTGCTTTTTTATATGCTGCGCGCCAAGAAATTTGTCGATCCCTCCCGATGGCTCGCGAGTTGGGTCCTGCTGTACCTTTGGATGGGTGCATCATTACTTTGGGCGATAGACAGCGCCCACGCCATCGAGATGATCCTAACGGCGCTCCAACTCCTCGCGCTCTACTTCATCGTTTCGATGTTTTCGGTGACCTTCAAACAGCTGTACGGCTTGCTCTATGCGGTAATCGCCGGAGGCGTTATTGCCGCAGGATATGCGCTTTATCTTTTTTCGACCGGCGTGTCAATTCAAAGCCGGTTGGCCATTTCCGCGGAAAATAGCGCAGGCGATCCGAACCATTTTGCCGCGAGCCTCATTGTGCCCCTTGCGCTTGCTATCTACATCACCCTATGGAGCCGCGCAGCGCTTATCCGGTTCGCCATGATCGCCGTTGCCGGCCTTATGGTGAGCGCAATTTTACTCAGCGGGTCACGCGGAGCGATGGTCGGCGTGGTAGTCTTGCTGATCTTCGTGCTGATTAAGGATCCCAACCGGAGGCTGCTCGGCGGCATCACGAGCGCACTTGTAATTATCGGCGGAATAATCGCCGGTCCATCCATCTATAGCCGCTTCATGGAGGCAGGCGTGAACGGAGGCGCAGGAAGAACGGACATTTGGCAGGTCGGGTTGGCCGCCTTCGGTCAAAACTGGATGTTCGGCGCCGGATACGAGAACTTTGCGTTCGCATACGACAAGGCGTACATTCACGTTTTTCAACCGTTTTTCGCCAATTGGCATCGCGCGCCGCACAATTTGCTGCTTGGGACCGCGGTTGACCTGGGAATCATTGGTTTGGCCTTCATGCTTATCGCTTGGTTCGGACAATTTAAAATGCTCTCGTTCATACAATCGCTGGACGAGCGCTATGGTTTGCGCATTACACTCCAGGGCTGCGTTCTAGCAATGTTTGCCGTCGCGATGTTCTCAGATATTATGGCGCGAAAGTACATTTGGCTTCTTTTCATGCTGATTGCGCTTACACGTAACGCCCGCACGGAGATTCAGAGTAATGCGTAAGGCTTTCTTGCCGTATTGCCGCCCCGATACGACGAAGGCTGAAATCGCCGCCGTTTCGGAATGCATCGAAAACGGATGGCTCACGACAGGTCCTAAGGTTAGTGCGTTTGAAGCCGCATTCGCACAAAGGTCCGGCGTCAAGCATGCCATTGCCGTCAACAGTTGCACGGCGGCGTTGCACATCGGCTTGCTCGCGGCCGGCGTGGGACCCGGCGACGAAGTGATTATGCCCTCACTCACGTTTGTGGCGGGAGCGCAATGCACGCTTGAAATCGGCGCGCAGCCGGTCTTCTGCGACGTTGATGAATCAACGTTTTGCGTTACGCCCGAAACGCTCGAGGCCGTTATCACAAAGCGCACGAAGGCGATGATCGTCATGCCTTACGGAGGGCGGCCATTGGGTATCGCCCGGATCGTGCAATTTGCCGGCGAGCGCGGAATCACCGTCATTGAAGACGCCGCACACGCCAGCGGAATGCTCGACGCAGGGGAATGGGCGGGCACACGGTCACACCTTGCCGCCTATAGCTTCTATGCGACGAAGAACCTGACGACCGCGGAAGGCGGAATGCTCCTCACGAACCACGACGAGATCATGGAGAGGGCGCGCGTCCTCTCTCTGCACGGGATGGACCGCGACGCTTGGAAGCGCTACACGCAGCGGGGAAGCTGGCGCTACGAGGTGCGTGAGCCGGGATTCAAATACAACATGCCCGACATTGCGGCGGCAATGGGGTTGATTCAACTTGGCCGGTTGGACCAGATGCAGGCTCGGCGGCGCGACATTGCGCGCCGTTTTCGGGAAGCGTTCGAGGACATTCCGGGGATTATCGCCCAGGCGGACTCAGAAGGAGAGAATGACGTGCATGCGTATTGCATGTTCGTCATCCGAGTTACCGAGCAAGCAGGCATCGCCCGGGATGAATTCATCGAGCGCCTCAAAGATGCGAACATTGGAACGAGCGTCCATTACATACCAACGCATCATTTCAGCGGCTATCGGCGCTTCGCAACGCCTCACCTTAAAACAACCGATCGCTTGTTTGAGCAGATAGTTTCGCTGCCGCTCTACCCCACCATGACCGACCAGGACGTTGAGGACGTAATCGATGCGGTCCGCTGCTCCCTCACGCAAGCAAGTGTGACTCTAGCCCGCCTAGGCGGTAGGCCTAGCGGACGGAACCGAGGACTCTGCCGCGAGGCGCCGTACCCGATTTTAGACTCGCGCCCTCATGGGGAGAAACTTTTTGTTTAAGAAACAATTGACTGCGCTTATTTGCGCAGCCGGCTCCGTGCTATTTGTCTCGTGCTCTGCCGGCACGCCCGAAAATTCATTGCCGGCAACGGCAGGCCCCGGCTCCGTCGTCCCGGCTATTACGGGAGGTCCATCAACTAGGGTCGCTACAACCACCTCGGTCGCCCAAACGTTGCACTTAGTGCGAGGCGTAATCGACGATGTTGCGGGCAACGGCTTTCACCTGAACGGGGGGACGGGTGTGGGCTATATTTGGATCTATACCAACAGCTCAACCCATCTGTCGTATGCGGGATTGACGCCCAAGATCGGTTTGTACGCGGTGGTGTCCGGCAGCGGCAGCCTATCAACTTCTCTTACCGCCGCATACGCGGCATTGTATACCGCTGCGCCCGGCGCAACCACAATCACGGGACAACTCACGTCAAGCCAGGCGTACGGTTATGCGATCCGGCTAAGCAGCGGCGCATACGTTCCGCTGGCGCTAACGCTCATCGACCGTTATTTCCGGATCTATGCCGCTGTGGACGCCCGTTACGGCCACCGTGGTGGGAAGCGCTTCAACGGGTTACGCCGCCCTATCTTTAAGCTCGGCGGCGGCCGCAACCGCCGCGCCTACGGCCTCCCCGGCATCGGCGGTGCCTACACATCTCCTAACGGCCGAATATCTTCTTGGGCTCTATGGGACTCGATCGGTAACCCCCGCTCAGGCTGCTCCGTACCTGTCCTGGGCCCAAACAACCACGTCGGATTCGCTCGCCATCCACGACGCTGGCATTAAGACGCAAGTATATATCGATCCGAACTGGCTTGCTACCACGGATCCACTATACGCCGGTTCGGTCGAGTCGGAGTTTTCGCACAGTTGTTCGGGTTCGCGCATCACCGTTTCGTTTGGCAGCGCCGCCGTACGGTACGACACCAATCCGGCCTCTGCGACCGATCAGGCCCACTTTGCAGCCTGGGTTGCAACCCAAAAGGCGCAAGGTCACGTCGACATGATTTTCGAGGATAACGCGGGGCCGCTTTCGCCATACGCCTCCTATCCGAACGGTATGCCGTGCGGCTATACCAGCGCTTCTTGGATCAGCGATACGGTAGCGCTCGACAATAGCGTTTCCATTCCGGTTATGGTCAATGGACTCAACGCCTTTACCACAACGACAGCTCCTAACCTCGCCGTCGTGCAGCAGGGGGCAAATACCGTGGGTGGAGATCTCGAGGGCTGCTACAACGATCTCAATAAGCCGGTGGAATCGGGTAATTCGTGGCTCATCATGGAGGACACGGAGTTGGCCGTCAGCTCACGCGGGCAAGATTTTCGAATGCATGGGCCGCGACCAGGGCGCTGCAACCTCCAACTACGCGGGGCGCATTTTCAGTCTGGCGTCGTTCCTTCTGACGTACTCGCCGACGAGCAGTATCTTCGCCTCTGAATGGGCAACGCCATCGGGGTTCCGCGTGATGCCCGAAACCGGGCTTGTTGCGATGGATCCGTTGGTCGCCGCGCCGGTTTCAATTGCCTCGCTCAAGCAGACAACCGGTGCGTATGGGCGAGAGTACGCACACTGCTATAACCGGGGCATCTTAATCGGCCCTTGTGCGGTGGCAGTAACGCACGACTACGGCGAGCCCGAGCCATTCCCGTTTAGCGGCTATTCGCATACGCTGGACCTTTCGGGCTCAGGCGTCCTCGACGGAGGGTCATTCTCATCCTCCGGTCCTGCCCCGCCGGCAATCATGCAGCCATATACGGCCGTTATCGCGTTCAAATAGAGTTAGGGGCGGCCGCCGTGCCGCCCCTAATTACTCGCCTAGCAAACAAGCGACTCAGGTTGCCGGCCGGCACGCCGATGACATAATGGTCGGGTCTCCGTATCATTACAAAGGCTTAAGAATGGCTAGCAATCCGCGGCACTTCCTAACGGGCGTGGTCCTTATTTTGTCTTCTCTGCTGGCAGCCTGCGGCGGCGGCGGCGGAGCGGTCCCTTCGGCCTCCGGCCAATCAATCGTCTCGGTTAACGGGAACAACATTGATTTCACGGGTAAAATCGACCAACTGCTTCCGTCCGGGTTCCATATGGAAGTGGGAACGGGCGCCGGCTACAACACCGTAAAGACCACGGCGTCAACAGTGTTCGTCGGGGCAAAGCCCTTTGTCGGCGAACAGGTCGAGGTAATCGGAACCGGGTCCTTTGCCGTTGCGAACTCCATTGTGGCAACACAGGTCAAGCAACTCGGCGTAAGCCCATCGCCCTCAGCGTCCCCCTCTCCGTCGCCTACGGGAACGCCGGGGCCGACGCCCACGCCCGGCCTGCAAGGTGTGGGCTCGCAGAGCACCGCTATCGTTCCGCCGTCCGGTGTATCGTATTACAGCGGCAGAATCGTCCAAATGTACAACACCGGCTTCAGCTTTTATGCCGGAACAAATTATGGCAACATGCACGAGGTCTCGCAATCCTTTACGAAGTGGGTTGGACCCGCTCCCTCGGTTGGCCAATACGCGTACATTACCGGGCCCTCGCAGCCAGGATACTGGGTAAATGGCTCCCTCGTTACGGTGACATCGTCACCTCAGGCAAGTGCAACGGTCGCTGGAACGATCGCCGCTGCGACACCTTATGGTTTCACGCTAACGACTGCGCAGGGTCAGACCGTGCCCGTCGGCCTGACCGGCTCGACGGTCATCGGCGGTGGACCGATGTACGAAGGCTCGACCGTAACTGTCAACGGCATCGGCAGCGCCGCGACCAGCGTAGTCGCCGTACAGATCGTCGTTGCGGCACCGACGCCGGCCCCCAACAGCTCTCCGACGCCGACGCCCGGACCAATCAGCACGCTTCACGTGCCTACCGCCGACTATTTGGCGGGGCTTTACGGAACGACGACGGTAACTGCGGCACAAGCAGCGCCATATCTGAGTTGGGCCCAAACGGATTATCACAGCGCAAATTCGATCTCGTCGGCCGGTATCCAAACGCAGCTGTATTCGGATCCAAACCGCGAAGCCAGTACCGACCCGATGTGGCAATATTCGTTTGCTACTGAATCCGATTTCGCCCATGATTGCAACGGCAACCGGATCGTCTTTAACGACACAGCCGGGCGCTACGTAATGGATCCCACCTCCGCCACGTTGCAGCAGCACTTTGCGCAAATGGTCGCAACGCAGATGTCGCGCGGCCATTTCGACATTGTTTGGGAGGACAACGCGGGCCCACTCACTCCCGATCAAGCCTTCGCAAGTTTCACGCCCTCTCTGCCGTGCAACTATAGCGATGCGGAATGGATTCAAGGCGGATTAGCACTCAATAATGCACCGGCGCTTCCGGTTATGGTTAACGGCTTGAACATTCCAAACGGACACGCGGTGTCCGAAACAATGCACTCCTTGCATCGCCCAACACGATGGGCGGAAACTTTGAGGGCTGTTATTCCGATGTCAATAAGCCCAAACAGAGCGACTGGTTCTGGCAGGTCACTGAGGACGAGGATTCAGACCGTGGCCCAGGGCAAGATTTTCGAGTGCATGCTTCGCAACCAGGGAGCGGCCGCTTCGAATGCCGATGCTCGCCTCTACGGCTACGCATCGTACCTGTTGACGTACGATCCCAGCAAGACGATCTTTTGGGAAGAATTCCAAACCCCGTCCGGGTTCCATGTCGAGCCCGAATCGCAGTTGGTGGTGAGCAATCCGGTTGTTCCGACGCCCGCGGACATTAGCGGATTACAGGTTGGCACGAGCGTTTACGGTCGCGAGTACCAGGACTGTTACATAGCAGGGCAATTCGTAAGCGCTTGCGCCGTCGTCGTAAACGCGGATGGGTATAATCCGCACGTCTTCCCCTACCCCCAGTACACCCACAGCCTAGTCTTGAGCGGCGGGGGTATCCTAGATGGCGGAACGATGAGCACCAACGGCCCGCCCCCTCCGCAGAACCTCGCCCCTGCGGAAGCGGAAATCGTATTCCCGTAGGGTAGTGACGCCTCTCGTCAAAGGGAGCGGCTGCTTGCGGCGGCTCCCTTTCTTTAAGGGGCCGGCAGCATGGGTCTCAAGGACCGCAGATGTTGGTCCGCGGGTTGATGACATCGGCCTTTGGAGTGCGTTTATATGGATGTGATGGAAAAGTTTGCCTTGCTCTTTTGCGCCTGCCTGCTGCTGGCGGCGGTGCCGACGCACGTCCAAACGGCCGATTATTACGCCGGATATGCGGGCACAAAAGCGGTCCCCCCGCAGCAAGCGGCACAATGGCTAACGTGGGGTGAAACGGACACGGCCGGCGCTCGGCAGCTGGCTCCGTATCACGTCAAGACGATCTTGTATACCAATCCCTACCGCATCATTCCAGGCGAACCGATGTACACAGCCGACGAGTCGACGTTTGCCCACGATTGCGGTGGCAATCGTATACAGACCGTGGAAGGTCATGCTAATCAATTTCTGATGAATCCGGAATCGGCCCAAATGCGCAAGCTCTGGACCGACTATGTTGCAGAACATGTACGCGAGGCACATTTCGATGCGATTTTCTCCGACGATGCCGCAGGTGACGCGTACGTAAGCGCGTTGCCCTGCGGGTATCAAGTCAAGGATTGGCTCGATGCAATGGTCACCGCGCAGCGCCAAGTTGGAGTTCCCGTCATTTATAACGCACTCTCAGACTATCAAAACCGCGGCGTTTCGAAAGAGATCGCGCTAAACGCGTCTGCTTTTGGGGGAATGATGGAAGAATGTTATTCTCAACTGCGGCCCGATACCCGCGCTACAGGATGGCGGTGGTACGTCGCGGAGCAAACAGAACTTCGGATGGCGGCGGCCGGGAAGCATTTCTTCTGTTACGGGCGCGACCTGACGCCTGCCGACAGTGCTATTGATTCCCGACTTTATACGTACGCCTCGTTTTTACTCACGTACGATCTCGCGACCAGCGTACTTTGGGAGTATTACCAGACGCCCACGCGCGGTCACGTCATGCCGGAGACACAACTCGTCGCTCTCGACCCGGTCAGACGAATCCATAGCGTCGCGGAACTGCGTGTGCCCGGCGGCCTCTACATTCGCGAATACCGGCGATGTTATGTATCCGGGAAGTTCTTCGGCGCTTGCGTCGCCGCCGTAAATCCTGACGATGACACGCGCGCTTTCCTGCTACGAGGCTATTCCCGGACGCTCGCACTTCATGGCTCAGGCGTCTTTGACGGCGGTACCGTGAGCGTCGACGGGGCGCCACCGCCCGCCACGCTTGGGCCACGCAGCGCCGTGATCGCATTTCGCTAACGTGCGAATTTTAATCGTCCCGAAGGATTTTCCGACTCCGGAGAATCCGCAGGCGGGAATATTCATAATGCGAAGGCTTCAGGCGATGCAGGAACGAGGACACGTCGTTTCCGTCCTACGTGTGGTGCCATTTGCGCCACCGTGGGGAGGCGATCGCTGGAAAGCCTATCGATCTGTGCCACGCGATACGGTCATTGAGGGGATCCCTGTACGAACGGTTCGGGCAATTATTCCACCCAAAATGATTGCGGCTGAATATCTTGACTTGCCACTTCATGGCGCCGTCGCAAGGGAAATTGCACGCGTGAGGGCCGATTTAGTGCATGCGAGTTACCTTGTGCCAAGCGGCCTTCTTGCAATAAATCAGCGCGTTCCCTCCATTGTGACAATGCATGGGATCGATGCACACACCTGGCCCAATCGCCGCCCTGGACTAAGGATGGCCACGCGAAAAGTATTACGATCTGCCGATCAATTAACGTCCGTCAGCCAATTCTTAGCCGATGAGGTGCAGCGGATTGAAGCTTGTCCTGTGCGCGTAATTTGGAACGGCGCGGACGAACGCTTCTTTTTCCCACAATCCAGGGTGGACGCTCGCCGGCGCCTGGGCCTTCCCGAGAACCGTTATATCATTGCTTACGTCGGGGTGCTTGACCGGGAGAAAGGCGTCTACGACCTTCTGGATGCCGCCGAGCGCTGCCGGCGCCAAAAGCCCCTGCTCGTCATGGTCGGAAGCGGCTCTGAGGCTGAAGGCATCCGGAACGACGCTGTACGGCGCCACGTCGATATACGTATGATGGGCCGTTTGGGCCAACCGGATGTTGCACTCATTTACGCTGCAGCTGACGT
This sequence comes from Vulcanimicrobiota bacterium, assembly GCA_963702335.1. Lineage (GTDB taxonomy): Bacteria > Vulcanimicrobiota > Vulcanimicrobiia > Vulcanimicrobiales > Vulcanimicrobiaceae > DASSRQ01. The sequence goes on from CAVPCC010000007.1 coordinate 35,570, forward strand.
CGTAACGCTCCCCAGTTACGCCGAGGGATTGCCCAATGTCGTCTGCGAGGCGATGCTCTGCGAGAGGGCCGTCGTGTCTACACGCGTTGGGGGAGTCCCCGAGATCATGCGCGACGGCGAATCGGGCCTGCTCGTACCTATTGGAGCGCCTTCGGAGCTTGCCGATGCATTCGTGCGGCTTCACGCAAATCCAGATTTGCGTGAAACCCTAGCGCTAAGCGCACGGGTTTTTGCGAAGCAACATTTGACATGGCGAACCAGCGCGCAAACGTATGAGGCAATGTATCGTGATGTGGCGGAACGCCACGCTCGGGCCGGCGGAGAAACGACGGTGCTGGTGAAGACCTGAATGGGAGTCCACAGACCGAAGATTACATTTGTAAATCATGCGTCTTTTATTTTCGAATATCGTGACGTCCGGCTCATTTGCGATCCTTGGCTGGAAGGAACTGCTTTTAACCATGGTTGGCGCTTGCTTTCGCGCACACGTTTCCGGCCAGAAGACTTCGGAAGCATATCGCACCTGTGGTTTTCCCACCAGCACCCAGACCATTTCAGTCCACGCGATATCAGGGCGATCGCTCCAGCGCTTAGGAGAAACATCAATGTACTGTATCAGCATACCCGTGACAAGAAAGTGGTGCGGTTCTGTAAGGCGCTAAAGTTCCGAAGCGCCGTCGAACTCCGCGATAGGAAATGGACAACGATCGCCCCCGACGTACAGCTCATGTGTGGGACTTGGGACGACCGGGATTCTTGGCTTGCAATTCGGACACCCGATACAACCATCTTGAACGTCAACGATTGTTTCATCGAAACCTCACAACAGGCGGCTCAGATCGCCGCTTGCGTAGGCCCGGTCGATCTGCTGTTGACACAGTTCTCGTTTGCGAATTGGGCCGGCAATCCCAGCGACGTGGAGCACCGGCGCAACGAGGCAAACCTAAAATTACGAGAGATACGCTTGCAGGTAGACGCGATCAAGCCCAGCACCGTTCTGCCCTTCGCCAGTTTTGTCTGGTTTTCACATGCAGAGAATTTTTACCACAATGCGGATATGAACCGGGTAGCAGACATTGCGCGGTGGATTGAGGACTCACTCAAGCGATCGGCCGTAGTGCTTTATCCGGGCGATGCCTGGGAAGTCGGTGACGAGCATGACTGGCGTCCCGCCGCCGAAAAATACTCGCGGGACATTAACGACATTTTGAACGCAGGTCCCAAAGATTTCGCTCCGATAATAGAACCAGAGCGCCTGGAATCGGCGATGCGCGAGTTCCTCAAACGCGTAAAGAAGCGTAACCCCGCGATTGTCTTTGTGCCGCGGTTAACCACGTCTGCATATGTGACCGATCTAGACCGCGGCTACGAATTATCGCTATCGGGGCTGCGTGAGTTGCCGCCGGGGCATAGAGTTGACATAAATCTCGGTAGCGACAGCCTGCATTTTGCGCTACGGGCACCTTGGGGCGCGAACGCGCTGGGCGTGAACGGCCGCTTTACTGTCCCGCCCGGTGGTGATCGTGAACGGTTCTTCAGGTTTTTTCGCGGAGCGGACATCAACGATCACGGCTTCGCTATGGATTATCGCTGGGCGGCGCGGCAGGTTCTTAGAGCAATTGCGCGGCGCGCCGGCATCCAGACGCCGGCAAAACGGTGGCGCTAGAATCCCGGCCTAAAGCCGAGGTTCAGAACGTCCAAGCCCTCCGCGGGGTTGCGGCCCTGCTTGTGGTCCTTTCACACGTCGGCCAGTACGAACGTGATGCGATCCACGGCCCTCATTACCTCTTGCCGTGGATTTATGTAGGGCCGACGGGCGTCGATCTCTTTTTCGCCATCAGCGGCTTCATTATGGTGATCACCAACGTCCACGGGTTTGGCAGAGTGCACGCGCCTCTAACGTTTTTAATGCGCCGTTTCATCAGGATTTTTCCAATATATTGGATCGTCACTGCCGCAGTGCTCATCGTGCAGTTTAAGCTGCATGAATTTTCATATCCCAGAACGCAATTGGTGTTCGCCCTATTTCTCATTCCGACGAAATATTATCCACCAGTCGGTGTGGCCTGGTCACTGGTCTACGAACTTTACTTTTATTACATATTCGCAGTGACTTTATGGTTTCGGCGGAGCGCATTCGCGTGGCTTTTTGCCCTATGGTTAGGCTTAACCATTGCGCTCAACGTAGCACTACACGGTCAGAGTGCAGTAGGGCCTCTTGTTCGAACCCTGGCGAGCCCGTTCAACGTCGAATTCGTCCTGGGTGTCGGGATCGGATTGCTCACGGTAAAGCGGTTGTTCCTATCGCCGCCTTTCATCGCGGTTGTTGCGGTTGTTTGGACGTCGGCGGCGCTGATGTATCTAACTCACATCGGCGGAGGGTATCCCGGCGCGCCCTACGGGGGTTGGGAGCGGTTTGCGCTAGCGGGGTTGCCATTAGCAACCCTACTGTATGCCGCGGTCGGACTTGAGCTGCGCGGCAAAGTCGCGCTTCCCCGCGTCGTTTGCGCGTTTGGAAATGCTTCTTACTCACTTTATCTCTGGCACGAGTTCCTAGCCTCGGCTTACTTCCGTATCTTCAAACCGCTAGGCAAATTGGGCGGGCTGCCGGGGCATCTTCTGTACCTTGGAACCGTCTTAATATTCACTGTGGCCACAAGCCTGCTTCTCTACTGGGTTCTCGAAAAGCCGATAACGATGCGGTTGCAGCGCATTTGGCGTCAATACTCCCCTGGCCGGAACGCATAATTGCAAAAGGCGAAAAACGCAAAGACGCGCGCCGTAGCGCGCGTCTTTTTAAGCAGAAGCCAAACGCGGCCCGCTAAACGAGCCCCATCTTAATCGCGTGCACAGCCGCTTGTGTGCGCGCATAGATGTTCAGTTTAGAGAAAATCCGGCTGACGTGGTTCTTAATGGTTTTTTCGGACAAGTTCAACCGAGCGCTGATTTCTTTATTGGACAGACCCTCGGCAATCAGACGAATGACTTCGGTCTCGCGCACCGAGAGTTCATTAATATCGGGGCGGCCGTTGCTGAGGCTCCGTCGGCGCAGCAAACCGCCGGCTACGCGCGGGTCCACGTACGTGTCGCCGCCGGCAACCATCTTGACCGCACGGATCAATTCCGCGGGCGTAATGTCCTTGATAATATAGCCGTCGGCACCGGCAGCCAAGCAGCATTGCATCATCTCCGCTTGCGGGCGCATGGAAAGAACGCAGATGCGCGCTTGAGGTGCCGCCTCACGGCAAGCGCCTAGTGCTTCGCCCAACTCGACGGCTCCCCCATCCACGTCGAGAAGTATCAGGTCAGGCTTTGCCTTTGAGAGGGCTGCCGAATAGACGGTTTCGGCATCGCCGACAATTTGTAACGTCGGATCCATGGAAAAAACTTGACACAGGGCTTTGCCGAACAAGACCTGCCCCTCGATCACGTAGATGCGTGCGGTATCACTGGTTATCACGGGTTCCCCTTCGCCTTGAACAGTTATAAGAGGTTGAGAGGGCCGGGCAGACGCTCAATCAACACTGGTCTCTTTGTCCCCACAATCGGGACTTTTATGCGGAAAGGAGCCCAAAAGACCTGAAAAACTAGTCGATTGCCCTAACGAAGCGCCGACGTCTAGGGCATTTCGGGAAGGGGCACACAGCCCGACAAGCCGAACACTTGCTTGGAGTGCGGCTAAGCGTACCGGCCCTTACGCCGTGCGCGAACTTGGTCAGCCAGGGCCGCGAAGAAGCCGATGCCGTAGGCGGCATGCATGGTACCTAAGGTCGCAGGGACAAGCAAGGCACTGCTTCCAATTCTGCGTACTGCGCCGAGCATGGCAAAGAGCACAAAAGCGCCGTACATCAGGGGAATGACGATACTTAACGGCCGTAGTGCCGTTAGAGCGATCGCGGCCGATACCGCTAGCCCGATAAGCAGTAAAGCGGGCGCAAGCACGCGTATAGGAACCTGGGATCCGTGCTTCGCCTGCGTGAACCGGCGCCAATAGCCGTAGCGGTAGAGCCTGCTTCCAAAGCGCCTTGATGGAACGGCGCATATAATAACGGACGCCGATGTGGGGTGACACCACCAGTTTTCCGCCCCGTGCGCGTAAGCGGTAGCTCATGTCGGAGTCTTCATCAAAAACTATGCGCTCATCCCACCCGCCGACTGCGGCGACCGTTTCCTTGGCCGCAAAGATCAACGGCACCGTGTCGCATTCTTCCTCGCTTTGCAGATACCGGAATCGTGCGTTCCCCACCCCAAACGGCGTGGACATGCAGAACGCAATAGCGCGTCCGAGCGCGCCCTCGCCGTAGGCGCGAGGAACGCCGCCGACGGCTGCAGCGCCCGTTCGCTGCAGCGTCTCAAGACATTTCAAGAAGTAGTCCGGTGCGTACTCGGCGTGCGCCGTCATCATTGCATAGTACTGGCCGCGCATCTCGCGAAGGCCCATGTTCCATGCATACACCTGTTGTTTGCGCGGGTTTTCGATTAGCCGAATCTTAGTGCCGTACTCCGGATATCCCCGCACGATGGCGCGGGTAGCATCCGTACTGCAGCCGTCGATGACGAGAATTTCAAGATCGCCGAAATCCGTCCGCTGAGCAAGGAGCGCGTCAAGGCACCGGCCGATATAGCGCTCTTCGTTGTAGGTGGCGACGATCGCGGAAACTGCTACGCGATTTCGGCGTACAATTGCTTGAGTTTTTTCGCTTCGCTGTTCCATTGGTACCGTTCAACGACAATGCGGCGGCCGCGTTCCCCCATCGCTTGGGCGGCGACAGGATTTTCGACCAAAAAAGTGATTGCACGCGCAATGGCGTCCACGTCATGCGGCTTCACAACGATTCCGCATTCGAAATCCCGCACGATATCGCTGCACCGCATCGTGTCCGATATGATTACGGGCAGCCCCGCACCAAGGTACTCGAACAACTTCGTAGGCATCGCTTCTTCGTGATTGCCGGCGGGACGAAACAGCAGCAGACCAACGCGGGCCCCCTCAAAGGCAGATGCGACGTCCGCGCGCCGGCAAAATCCCAAGTACTCCACGTTGCGCCAGCCCGGCATCGCTCTGACCCGCTGTTCAAGAGCGTTGCTCTCGAAACGGCCGGCCAGGCGCAGGCGAATTCCCGATGCCAGGGCAGGTGAGGCCAGCGCGCCCATCATTTCTTCGATACAGCGCAGTTCCGTAATGGCGCCAAGGTAGATCGCGGCCCGTGGCCGGTCCGAAAAGTTGCCCGATAGACTCGGCAGGCAGTTCATCAAGACGCGGATAGTTCGCTACCACAACGGTGCGCGAATGCGGGAAACGGCGGGCAATTGCAGGCGTCGCCGCAACTATAGCGCTGTACCAATGATGCATCCCGCGAAGAAAGACTGAGGAACCAAAAGAAAGCGGGCCTCGCAGGACATTAGGTATCCAGGGCTTGTCGACGATGTCTCGCGGGATATCTTCGTGCACATCAAACACGACCAGCGCACCCCGGGCGCGCAGCGCCAAACCCACCCCCATAAGCTCGGGGTCGTGGAAGTGATACACGTCCGCGCGCTCGTCGAGGGCTGCACGATAGACGTGCCAGATCGTGCGCGTCATGCGCTCGAAGCGGTTAGCCGGCTCGGGTACGCTGTGCAGGCGCACGCCGTGCGGAAGCCCCGGCGCATCCCCCGCCGCAACCAAGACCACTTCATACCCCGCTTCGGCCAGGGAGCGGCACTCGCGATACGCTATCCGGGTATCGGAAGCCGGGTGCACCGAGGTCAAGTGTGCGACCTTGCGCTTGCTCGTTGTAGGCATTCTACCTCCGAGACCATCCTCGCATATTCCGGTTTGAAGAACGACGGGGAAAAGCCCTAACGTGGCAGGCAGAGTGGCCCGCTTGCCTACCGGCGACTTTTTGATAGGGTTAGCCTGGGATGAAACGCGTTCTTCTTGTCGCCTACAGTTTTCCGCCGGAGCCCTCTGCGGGTTCGCTGCGCCCGGGCTACCTAGCGCGCTATCTGCCCGCGTTCGGGTGGAGCGCGACAGTGCTCACGCATACGACCGCTCCGCCCCCGTTTCCGGCCGACGTCGTGAGGGCCGGCTCGGCCAAGCCCGCCGCAGTGACGTTTGAAAGCCGCATTCGAGAAGGGCTTCTCAAGACTCCAAAAAACTTGCCGCTGCGGGCAATAGCAAGAACGATCCGGGACTCGCTGCTCGTTCCGGATGTAGCCGTGACATGGGTGCCCGGCGCCATTGCCCAGGGGATCCGGCTTCTGCGCGAACAACGGTTCGACGCGATTCTGACGACCGCACATCCGCCGTCGGTGCACCTCGTTGGATGGTGGCTGGCAAAGCGCACAAATATTCCCTGGATCGCCGACTACCGCGATGCATGGACCGGAAACCCTTATTTGCGCCGCTCCAAGCCACGTCAGATGCTCGAGGCATCCCTGGAGCGAATGCTGATTCGACGCGCATCCGCAGTATCCACGGTTTCGGATGCTGTGGCACAAGAACTGCGCGCGTTCCACCACCGCGACACGGTTTCCGTGATACCGAACGGTTACGACGCAGCCGATTGGAATCAGATCGAGGCTGACACGCCCTCGCGTTTCGATCTCTGCTTTACCGGGTCTATGTACGACGGGAAACGCAGCCCGGATCTACTTTTCGAGGCGCTTGCGCAGATGCGAGCCGATCGTGAGCCCGCGGGCCTCGATGCACGTGTGCAGTTTTACGGGCCTAATAGCGAATTCGTCGTTGAACGGGCGAACGCATACGGGCTTGGGCTGGTTGTGCGGCATCACGGCATCGTTTCGCGGGCGCAGGCAATGCGCCGTCAAAAACTCTCCGCCGCACTCTTGATATTTCTTAATTCCGATCCGAAAACTGCATCGGAAATGGGCAGTAAATATCTTGAATACATCGGCTCGCGCCGGCCCCTCCTCGCATTTGGACCCTCGCAAAGTGCGATGCGAACGTTCCTGACCGGACAAGATCTCGGATGGTTCGCCTCGACAATCAAGGAAGCTGAAAGATGCAGTGCGAGCCGCTTATGCGGGGTACCGAGCGGGGCGATTCGAAACCTCGCCGGGGCCGGGAGTCCCCAGCGCCCACGATTTAGCGCGCCGCTTTGCCGAGCTGCTCGACGAGCACAGCGGCGCCCCTGGCACGCTCTTGCAAAAGGAAGCGTGATTGGCGCGCTTTCGCTTAAGCAACCCTTCTTGAATAAGCCCATCCCAAGAGGGCGTCGGCAATATGCCGCGCAGTATGACCGTCGCCGTACGGCGTTCCCTGCGATACCGGGCGGGAAGCTTCGCAGCAGCCGCGATCTTTCGCGGATCGCTGCCTGCAAGGACGTTCCAGCCATCCTCAAGGGTATCGAGCCATTCCGTTTCCTCTCGCAGCGTTACACAAGGAACCTTGAGGACAAAAGCTTCCTTCTGCAGTCCGCCTGAATCCGTAAACGCCATCGCCGCGTTGGCAAGCAGCGCGACCATCTCGCGATAGGCGAGGGGTTCGCAGACGATAATGTTGTCGCCCTGACCGATCTCGTGCGCGCGGGCAATGGCTTGCGTTCGTGGATGAATCGGGAATACCACAGGCAGATCGACAGAGCGCAATCCGGCGATAATTCGCCCGAAGGTCGGTGCGTCATCGGTATTAGAAGCCCGATGTACGGTTGCGACGCCATAAGCACCTCGCGAAATTTGCAAGCGCTCCAGAATCGCGGGGTGTTCCGGCAACTCGGCCGAAACCTGTTGCGCAAGGTCCACCATAAGATCGCCCACTACGCGAACGCCCGCGGTAATGCCCTCGCACGCAAGTTGCTTGGCCGCATGCTGATTGGGTACCAGCAGCAAGTCGCCGACATGGTCTGCGACGATGCGGTTAATCTCTTCGGGCATGGCGCGATTGAATGAGCGCAGGCCCGCCTCCACATGGGCCACCGGAATCTGCAGCTTCGAGGCCACCAGCGCCCCTGCGAGCGTACTATTCGTATCGCCGTAGACGAGCACCCAATCCGGGCGCTCATCTTGAACGATCGGTTCCAGGCGGCGCATCATTTCACCGGTCTGGGCGCCGTGGCCGGCGCTTCCGACATTCAAATTGTAGCGTGGCTCGGGGTATTGGACTCTTCGAAAAATACCTCCGACATGGAGCGATCGTAATGCTGGCCGGTGTGCACGAGGATCTCTTCGATGCCGCGGCGCGCGAACTCAGCGCTCAGCAGCGCCGCTTTAACAAACTGCGGGCGTGCGCCGATGACGCTGAGTACGCGCATTTATGCGGCGACCCCAGGATGACAAACCTGGAGCACTGCTGAGATGACGCGGTCTTGGACGTCCGGTTTGAGTTCGGGGAACATCGGAATGGAGAGAACTTCCTTGGCGGCTTTTTCCGAATGCGGGAATGTGCCCTCGCCTTGACCCAGCATCTCGTGCACCTTTTGCAAGTGCAAAGGCACCGGATAGTAGATCATGGTTTGCACGCCCGCGGCCTGCAGCTCCTTTTGCACGCTGTCGCGGTCTTGCACGCGGATCGTGAACTGGTGGTACGCGTGACGGCCGTACGGGGGGTCGACCGGAAGTTGCATGCCCGAACCCTCGAATGCGGCAATGTACCGCTGCGCGACCGCGCGGCGGTTACGGATACCAGTCGTTCAAGTGTGGAAGCTTCACGCGCAGGATGGCCGCTTGCAGCTCGTCTAGGCGGCTGTTCACGCCGAGTTCCTCGTGGTAGTACTTGATGCGGCCGCCGTGCGCACGCAGGCTGCGCGAGCGTTCGGCCAGCGATGCATCGTTAGTCACCAGCATGCCGCCGTCGCCGTACGCGCCCAAGTTCTTGCTGGGAAAGAAACTGAAACAGCCGAACGTGCCGATCGTTCCCACGAACCGGCCGTTATAGGTCGTTCCGATCGACTGCGCGCAATCTTCCACTACGGCGAGGTTGTGCTTGTCGGCTATCGCCATAATCTCGTCCATCGGCGCGGGGTGGCCGTACAGATGGATTGGCAGAATGGCGCGCGTGCGTGGGGTGATCGCGGCTTCGATGAGTTTGGGGTCGATGTTGTACGTGAGCGGATCGATGTCGACAAACACGGGTTTTGCCCCCACGATCCCGATGGCTTCGGTGGTTGCCACGAAGGTGAACGGCGAGGTGATCACTTCATCGCCCGGGCCAATATCCAGCGCTCGCAGTGCTAGGTGCAAGGCGTCCGTGCCCGAGTTTAGGCCGATGCCGTGCGCCGAACCGAGATAGGCCGCAATCTCGCCCTCAAGCGCCTTGACATTGGGGCCGTTGATGAACGCGCCGTTTTCAAAGACGTCGCTCACCGCGCGAAGCATCTCCTCGCGCAGCTCGTGGTATTGCTCTTTGAGGTCGAGGATCGGGATCACTTATCTACCTTTCGCACGTTTGTGCCCTTAATAAACTCGCGGCCGCAGTCCGGGCAGTGGGCCGCGTTGTTGGTGAACTCAAGTTTGGCGCCGCATTCGCAGGCGTAGCCGTGGATGCGGGCCGGATTGCCGTACACGACGGCGTACGGCGGGACGTCTTTGGTCACCACAGAGCCGGCACCGATGAAGGCGTATTCGCCGATCGTGTTGCCGCAGACGATGGTGGCGTTTGCGCCGATCGATGCGCCGCGCTTAACGATGGTCTTGCGATAATCGTCCGAGGTGTTGCGCGGCGTCCCGCTGCGCGGTGTAAAGACGTTCGTAAACACCATGCTGGGACCGCAGAAAACCTCGTCTTCGAGTTCTACGCCTTCGTAGACCGAGACGTTGTTCTGATCTTGACCTTGTTGCCGACGCGCACGCGCGGACCGATGACGACGTTTTGTCCGATGTTGCAACCGCTGCCAATCTCGCAACCGGGCAGAACGTGCGAGAAGTGCCAGATCTTGGTGTTGTCGCCGATGCTGCTGGGCTCGTCCACGTACGAGGATTCGTGGACGAAATAATTCTTTCGCTCATCCGTGACCGTCATACGATCGCCTCCAAAGGGAAGGAGTGCACCGTGGAGCGCGCGTCGACCATCGCCAGAGCGCGCACAACTTCCAGGCCCTCGCGTCCGTCCGTGGGCGCGTGCCCGCCGCCGCGCATCAGCTTGATGAAGGCTTCGAGTTCTAGACGCAGGGGCTCGGTGGCGCCATTCAATTCCTCAGGATGACAGATTATGGTTTCCCCGCGCCAGAGTTCGGGTTCACCGCGGACGTTGAGGCGGTCCCCGCATTGCGTGAGGGTGAGCTTGCCGCCCTCGCGCGTGTCGACGAACGTGAGCGTGCCTTCCGAACCGAAGACGTCGATGCGTGAGCCTCTGTCGGGGTCGAGCCAGCTCGCCTCGATGTGCGCGCTGCGCCCGTCGGCGAACGCGAAGTCGGCGTAGGCAAAGTCACCCAAGCCCGGGCGCACGTATGCACTGAGCCAACCGGTCGCGTTCACCGGCGAGTCTTTCATGATTTCGATCATTAGGGCGCAGTCGTGCGGGGCGAAACTCCACCAGACGTTTTCCTGCGAGCGCAAGCGGCCCCAGTCTCAAGCGACGCGACCGCAGATGGCGCACGCGGCCGATCTTGCCTTGGTTAATGGCATCGAACATCGCGCGGATCGCGGGATGATAGAGCAGCACGTGGCCGACGAACAGCGTTAAGCCCGCCGCCTCCGCGGCTTCCACGACACGCTCGGCGTCTTCAACGTTGAGCGCAAGGGGTTTTTCAACGAACACGTGCTTGCCGGCGGCAAGACGCCGCAGCGCAAGCGATGCGTGCGCCGGTGCGGGCGCAGCCAGCACGACGGCGTCGAGTTTGCTGTGCTCGATCATCTGATCGAGATCGCAGAACAGCCCCACGCCCGGGTATTTGCTGCGCACCTCGTTGAGCGGGCGCAGATCGGCGTCGCAGACTGCGGCCAGGACGCCCATCTGGTGGCAGTTGCGTACCAGATTCGCGCCCCAGTAGCCCGCGCCGACAACGCCGATGCGAGGCATGCGGCGCATCATAACAAGACGATCCTCTCGCGGTGCACCGTGACGTTCTTGGTGGCGTTACGCGTATCTACGACGAACTTGGCCTGTTCGACCACGCGCGTGTAGTCTATGTTCGAGTGGTTCGTGAGGATGATCACGCAGTCCGCGCGCTCCAGGCGCTCCTTTGAGAGCGGAATGGAGTGCCACTGTTTGCCATGCTCCACGAACTTGGAGACGTACGGATCGTGGTAGTCGATGTTTGCGCCATCCTTGAGCAGCAGTTCCATGACCTTGAGCGAGGGCGACTCGCGCCAGTCTTCGATGTCTTTCTTGTAGGCTACCCCAAGCACCATGATATCGGCGCCGCGCAGGGCCTTGCCGGTCTTGTTGAGCGCGTTCATGACCTTCTCGCGCACGAAGTAGGGCATGCCGTGATTGATCTCGCCGGCCAGCTCGATGAAGCGCGTATGGAAATCGTACTCTCGCGCTTTCCAGGCGAGGTAGAACGGATCGAGCGGAATGCAATGTCCGCCCACGCCCGGGCCCGGATCGAAGCGCATGATGCCGAACGGTTTGGTTGCGGCCGCGTCGAGCACTTCCCAGATGTTGATGCCCAAACGGTCGCACAGCAGCGCCATCTCGTTCACCAGCGCGATATTGACCGAGCGGAACGTGTTCTCGAACACTTTGCACATCTCGGCAACTTTGGGTGAGCTCACCGTGAGCACGTCTAAAATCGTCTGTTGGTAGAAGCATCCGCCGACGTCCGCGCAGGCTTCGGTGACGCCGCCCACGACCTTGTTCGTATTCTTGGTCGTGTAGCGCGCATTGCCCGGATCCACGCGTTCGGGCGAGAAGCACAGGAAGAAATCTTCGCCCACTTTGAGCCCGGTTTGCGAGAGCAAGGGCAGCAGCACTTCCTCGGTCGTTCCGGGGTAGGTCGTGCTTTCAAGGCAGATCAGCTGACCGGGGCGCAGTTGCGGGGCGATCTGCTCGGCAACGGCCTTGATATAAGAGATATCGGGGTCCAGGTTCGGCGTGAGGGGCGTGGGCACGCAGATGACGATCGCATCGCAGCGGCTGAGCGAGCTGAAATCGGTGCTGGCGCGCAGCTTCCGCCTTCAACCAGTTTGGTCATCTCCGAGTCGTCCACGTCGCGAATGTAGTTCAGGCCTTGGTTGACCTGATCCACGCGCACGCTGTTGCGGTCGTAACCGATGACGTCGAAGCCGACTTTGGCCTTCTCCACCGCAAGCGGCAGTCCGACGTAGCCGATGCCGGCGACACCGATGAGCGCGCTTTTATCGGCAAATTTCTGTTTGAGTTGTTCGCGTAAACTACCAGGGGCTTCAAGCAGTTCCATGTTCATCCTATTGTGCGGGCGCACGGGCAATGATGGGGTTCAGAATCTCGCCGCGCTCGACGGGCACGGAGCTCGACGAGGGGATGGCCTGGGGCAGCGGCGGCAACAAGTGCGCGCCGGGAGTGTACTCGGGAACGAATTCGCGCAGCACGTCCAGCGCAACGCGCCAGTCGCCCATGCGCAGCGCGCGCTGTGCGCGCTCCATCGCCACGCCGATGCGCGAGTAATCCACGCGTTCTTGTTTGGCGATGAACAGCCGGTGATGGCTGGTGCTGGTGATGCCTTCGGTGTTGGTGAGAATTTCTTCGAAGAGTTTCTCGCCAGGGCGAATCGAAGTTTCAACGATATCGATATCGCGATAGGGCTCGAAACCCGAGAGGCGTATCACTTGCTCTGCGAGGTGCAGAATCTTGATGGGGTCGCCCATGTCCAGAACGAAGACCTCGCCGTCGTTCCCCATGGACATCGCTTGCAACACGAGCGAAACCGCTTCGGGAATCGTCATGAAATAGCGCAGCATCTCCCGATCGGTGATCGTCACCGGGCCGCCGTTTGCGACTTGCTGCTTAAAGATAGGCACGACGCTGCCGCGGCTGCCCAGCACGTTGCCGAAGCGAACCACCACGAACTCGGTGCTGCTGCTGCCGGCGAAGGATTGGCAGATAAGCTCGGCCATGCGCTTGGTCAGACCCATGACGCTGGTCGGATTCACTGCTTTATCCGTGGAGAGCAAGACGAACTTCGCCACACCCGACGCGGCGGCAGCCAGAGCCACCGTCCGCGTGCCGATGACGTTGTTCTTCACGGCCTCGCAGATGTTGTCTTCAACGATCGGCACGTGCTTGTGCGCGGCCGCGTGGAAAACGATTCGCGGACGGTACGTCGAGAAGACGTTGCGGATGGACGGACCGTCGGCAACGTCGGCTAGAATCATCTTGGTCCGCGTGAACTTGTACTTGTTGCGCAGCTCTTGGTCGATGGCGAACAGACTGTTCTCGCCGTGGCCCAGCAGCAGGAGCAGTTTGGGTTCGAACGTCGCAATCTGCCGGCACAACTCGCTCCCGATCGAACCGCCCGCGCCGGTGACGAGCACGACTTGGTCTTCAAGATGCGGGCGAAGCGCTGCGGTATCCACCACAACCGGTTCGCGCGAGAGCACGTCTTCGAGCCGGATATCGCGCATGCGCGAGACCGTCACTTTGTCGTTCAGAATGTCAACCGCGTCGGGTAGAACCTTCACGGTCGGGTGCCGGTCACCCTGACCGCATAACGCTTTGACTTTATTGATGAGCGGCAGCGGCGCCGCCGGGATGGCGATGATTACCGAGTCGGGTTGAGTGCGCGCGATGATCTCGGGCAGATTGTCCACCTTGCCGAGCACTTTAACGCCGTCCACGCGTTTGAGGGCATACCCGTCGTCGACGCAACCGATAACCCGCATCGGCAGCTCGCGATCTTCTTGAATGGCGCGTATGAGTGAAAACGCAGGCATCCCCACGCCTACGATCAGGACCTTTTGGGCGTTTGGGCGCCGCGTCATCACGAACGTTCGCACGACCACCAGAGCCACACGCAAGAACATCCGCAGCAAGAACCCCAGCATCGCGCCAATCACAACGAGCCGTCCGGAAGAGTGCTCCAGCGGTCCAGGGAGCAGCCAAACGCCTGCAAGCGCAAGGATGGTGCCTGTCCCCGCACCATATAAGAGCCGCAGCACGTCGTGAAAGTCGAACGTTCGCGCGCTTTCATACCGCCACTGGGCGTACGCCCCGGTAATAAACAGCAGGGCCGCGATCAGGAGCAATTGCGGCTGGTGGGAAGAGTGAATGTCGCCCACTCCGGTTGCCAGGTTCACGGCCGCATAGAGCAGGACAAAATCCGCTAGGAGCAGCCCGAACCGAAGCTCAGGCCGAATTCCGCGCAGGGTCGAGTCAAAACCAGGTGCCAATTTCATAGTCGTTCAGCGGCATTGTACCGTGCCGCGGTGCGGCGACGCAGGCATCCGCCGTACTCGATTTCAAGGGAATAGCACCCTACCGCCCCGCCGAAAGTCCTAGTCCGTACCGACGCGTTTTCTCGTGGACCCAAAGCGGGTAGTAGGAAACGGGAGGTAGCTTACTGCTTTGCTGCTCTTAGACCGTATTCTGGTTGCGCCGCGGGCGCTGCGGCGGGCCCTTCGCGATGCTGTAAGCGACGAGCTCGAACGGCGCCGCTTGCCTGGCGCCCTTTACGCCTCCGGGGTCATCGTGCGGGGGGCCGACCGCATAAAAATCGGCAAGCAAGTATTCTTCGATCACCGCTCATACGTGAATTGCAATTTCCCCGACGGCTTTATCCATATCGGGGATAACGTTGAGATCGGCCCATATAGCATTCTGTGGGGCGGCGGCGGCATCACCATCGGAAACGACGTGCACCTTGGAGCCCACGTTCACATCACCTCGATGGAAGGCGAGCAGGTTGCGGCCGAAAGCTTCGATCCGCTCAAGCCGCTTGAGATCGATCGCCGGCCGGTCACGATCGGCCCCCACACGCTCATCTGTTCGAATGCCGTCATCATACCGGGCGTCACCGTCGGGCATCACGTCCAAATTGCCGCCGGGGCGGTCGTGGTGCGCGACGTGCCCCCCTACGCACTGGTCGCAGGCGTACCGGCGCGCGTGATTCGCTATAACAACGAATCACGGCAAGCTGCAACCGATGCCCAAGCCGCCGCTGCCGCCCTTTAGTTACTTTGAACGATCTGCACTTCGGGAAACCCCGCCGCCGGGAGTGAGCCGATGGCTATCCAAACCGCCATGTGTTTGCTGAATTGCAGGCCGCCGGCCGCTCCTGTGTACAGCGCGTACGAGTTGACCACGTCGTTCGAGCCGTTCTTTGCGCTCGGGGTGCCGACATAGATCACCGCTCGGCCCTTTAGCGAACTGGAACCCGCGATAATGCCGTTAGCGCTCAGTTGCGCCCCCCACGCATCGAATAGCGTTTGCAGCGTTGCGTACGCCGGCATCGTCGTGTTGCTCTGCGCTAGCGAGGTGTCCTCGATATGCACTAGGCCCGAGTAGTCGTGGCTGTGCACGTTGTAACGGCACTGCGAGAGCTCCACGGGGTCAGTTAAGTACGGATGTCCGTTTGGATAGTCAGGCGGCGCCGGCGTCGTGGGCGGCTGCGGATCCACCATGCCAATCGCCTGCGGCAACGCTTGTTCCACTCCATTGTAAAAAATACCGACGAAGACGTGCTGCGAGAACGCACCGGAGGGATATTGCGTGCCCTCATGCACGTTGGTGCACGAGCTCCCGTCCACGGGCGCGCTGCCGTTGGGCGCCCCGGGCGCATCCCCCGCATTAGTAGACCACGATGCAGCCCCGCTGGTGTACCAGGAACGATCGCCGTTAACGAAGTTTTCCTCCGCGCTCACCAGCAGCGACGTATCGACGGGCGCAACTTGCGGAGCGGGAGGAAGCGTGTTGCCGCCGCCGGGCGGATTGACGTTACCGCCCCCGCCGCCGCCGCACGCACAGAGCAATCCGAGTAACGCCATAGGGATGATCTTGCGCATGAATTCCTCTTAGAAAAGAGAGGCCGGACGGATCCGGCCTCTCTTGCGATAGCGGTGCTAGTGTTAGTTTTCGACGACGAACTTCACTTGCGGAAGACCGCCCGTCGGTGCGGAGCCGATCACGATCCAGACCGCGGTGTGGTGGTTCAGAACGACTGCGCTAGGGCTGCTGACCTGCGAGTAAGTCTGAACGAAATCATCGCCGCTGCTGTTTGTGTAGCTCGGTGTGCCGACGTAGATCGTCGCGCTTCCCGAGAGCGAGTTTGCGCCGGCGGTTAAGCCGTTGCTGCTGCTGTACGTTGCGCCCCATAGGTCGAGCAGACTCTGCAGCGTCGCGTACGAGGGAGCATTCGTGGTGCTCTGCGGCAGGCTCGGATCCGCGATATGAACCAGGCCGGAGTAGTCGTGCGTATGCACTTGATATTCGCACGTGTTGGACTCGACTTCATAGTTGTCGTTGGGATGCCCGGACTGGGTTGGTTCCGTGGGATTATCCATGCCGATGGCCTGGGGCAATGCTTTTTCGGCGCCATTGTAGTAAATGCCGACGAACGCATGCTGCGAGTAAGCCGTTTGGGAATAAGTGGTTCCCTCGGTGATCGCTTGGCAGCTCATGCCGTCCATCGGTGAGAAGCTTCCGCTGGCGCCCGTCGACGTGTCGCCGGCGTGGTTGGTCCACGACGCCGTGATTCCGCTGGTGTACCAAGTGCTGTCGCCGTTCGGACCCCAGTCTTCCTCAGCGGTAATGACTGCGCCATTGGGCGTAGGCGTAGGCGTCGGCGTCGGTGTCGCCGTGCTGATGGGTGTCGGCGTGGGAGTCGGCCCCCCGCCGCCGCCGTTGCCGCCGCCCCCTGGGGTTACACCGCCGCCGCCGCCACCGCCGCCGCAAGCGGCAAGGAGACTGAGCGCGGCAAGCGTCACTGTTGCGGCCGAGACTCTAAAAATTTTCATGTGTGCTCAAATCCTTTGTGATGCGGGCAAGTAAATCCGCAAACATCGTACCGAGCAAAGGCAGTCCGGCGCGTGAAGCGCCCCGGGCAACTGCGTAGTAACAAGGGTGGGCCCGCGTTAGGGCATGGGTCCTAGGCCTTTAAGTGACAACGGCGAGTGCACGGCCAGCCTCTCCTGGGGACCCCTGCTCGACCTCCCGGGCAGCCTAACCGAGGGATTGCCGTAAAGTTAGGCAGGCATGTCCTTTTGGCGCTCGTTGTAGATGAGCGTGGGCGCTTCTTTTTTCTCGATGACTTCCTTGTTCACGATGCACTTCTTCACGCCGGTGAGCGACGGAAGATCGTACATGACGTCGAGCATGGTCTCTTCGAGAATCGAACGCAGTCCGCGAGCGCCGGTCTTGCGGCTTTGAGCGCGCACGGCGATCGCGACAAGCGCCTCTTTCGTGAATGTGAGCTCCACGCCGTCCAGACCCATGATCTTCTGGAACTGACGAACGAGCGCGTTGCGCGGTTCAACCAGGATACGGCGCAGCGCCAGTTCGTCGAGCGCATCGAGCGTGACGACGATCGGCAAACGGCCGATAAATTCAGGAATGAGCCCGAACTTAAGCAGATCTTCGGGCATGAGCTGCTGCAGTAATTTGCCGACGCGCTGCTCTTTGCGCCCTTCAGGCTGCGCGCGAAAGCCCATGTTGTTGCTGGCAACGCGCGACTCGATGATTCGCTCCAAACCGTCGAACGCGCCGCCGCAGATGAACAGCACGTTGGTCGTGTCGATTTGAATGAACTCTTGATGCGGATGCTTGCGTCCGCCCTGCGGCGGAACGTTGGCCGTTGTGCCTTCCAGAATCTTGAGCAGTGCCTGCTGCACGCCTTCGCCCGAGACGTCGCGCGTGATTGAGGGGTTCTCGCTCTTGCGCGCGATCTTGTCGATCTCGTCGATATAGACGATGCCCTTTTCGGCGCGCTTCACGTCGTAGTCGGCCGCCTGAATGAGCTTGAGCAGAATGTTCTCGACGTCTTCGCCAACGTAGCCGGCCTCGGTGAGCGAGGTCGCATCGGCCATCGCCAGCGGAACATCGAGAATCTTGGCCAGCGTCTGCGCCAGATACGTTTTGCCCGAACCGGTCGGCCCGACGAGCAAGATGTTGGACTTCTGCAATTCAACATCGTCGGCGCTCGCGCCCATGTTCACGCGCTTGTAATGATTGTACACCGCAACGGCGAGCGACTTCTTCGCCCGATCCTGACCGATCACATACTGGTTGAGAATGTGATTGATCTCTTTGGGCTTCGGAATGTTGCGCAACCGCAGATTTTCGTCGACGTTCTTGTAGAGCTCTTCTTCGATGATCTCGTTGCAGAGCTCGATGCACTCATCGCAAATGTAGACGCCCGGGCCCGCGATCAACTTGCGCACCTGCTCCTGCGATTTGCCGCAGAAACTGCACTTGAGTTGTCCTTTTTCGTCCCCGAAGCGAAACATTAGGCTCCCTACGCCGGCGCCGGTGCCGACGGTATGCGGTTGTCGATGATTGTGTCTATGATACCGTAATCTCTGGATTCCGTCGCCGTCATATAGAAATCTCGTTCGATATCCTTAAGAATCTGCTCGATGGGCTTCTTGGTGGTCTCCTCGTAAATCCCCGCCAGCATGCGCCGCGTGGCAATGAGGTCCCGGGCATGGATTTCGATATCCGTGGCCTGACCGCCCACCTGTTGAACCCAGGGCTGGTGGATGAGGATTTTGGCATGGGGCAGGGCCATTCGTTTGCCCTGCGCGCCGCCCGTGAGCAGAATGGACCCCATGGACGCTGCCATGCCCGCGCAAATCGTGGCAACGTCGGGCTTAATGAAGCGCATCGTGTCGTAGATAGCCAGTCCCGCCGTCACGCTGCCCCCGGGGCTGTTGATGTACATATCGATGTCTTTGTCGGGGTCTTCTTTTTCCAGAAAGAGCAGCTGCGCGATCACCAGGTTCGCCAAATGATCGTCGATGGCACCGCCTACGAAGACGATGCGGTCTTTGAGCAGGCGCGAGTAAATATCGAATGCGCGTTCACCGCGCGCGCTCTGCTCGACGACCATCGGAACGAGATGACCCATTATCCTACTGACCTCTTTCTGTTTGCTTCCATATGACCCGGTTTGGTTGCTTATGGTGCCAGGTGTTCGATAAGAAACTCAATGGTCTTGGTTCGCACGATGCCGTCCATCAGCGAGAGGACGTTATTGCCCAACGCCGCGCGAATTCGGTCGACTGGTTGCCCGTACTGCCTAGCAAGCGCTTGCATCTCGTTCTGAATGTCGGCCGGGGTCGCACTTATATTTTCGGCTTTTGCGATGGCTTCCAGGATCAAGGTGCCCTTCACCCGTCGGGCGGCATCGCCGGCGAACTCCTCGCGCAGCTCCGGCTCGGTCTTGCCCGTCGCCTGGAGGTACTGCTCGAACGTCATGCCCATGCGCGTTGCCATGCCGGAAGCATCCTGCAGCATGTTCTCGATCTCGCGGTCTATCAAGACCTGGGGAAGCGGGAAATCGTGGGCATTGACCAGTTGCTCGACGACCGCGTTGCCTACCTCGCGTTGTTTGCGCTGCTCGGCAACCTTCAGTAGGCGTTCGCGGATGTCGGCCTTGAGCCCGTCCAGGGTTTCGTGCTGCGAGGCCGCCTTAGCGAATTCATCATCGAGGGACGGCAACTCCAGCTGCTTGACCTCGTGGAGGGTCACCGTGAAGATCGCGGTTTTTCCGGCAAGATCGGCCTGCTGGTAGTCCTGGGGGAACTGCGCCTCCACGTCTTTGGTCTGGCCTGCCGTCATGCCGGCAATGCCGGTGGCGAAGCCCGGAATGAAGCGCCCCTCTTCCAGCTCGGTTTGCTGACCCTTAGCCGTGCCGCCCTCGAAAGCGACGCCATCGATTTTGCCTTCGTAGTCCACCATGACGATATCGCCCAGCTGCGCTTCGCGCTCGGCCGGAACCAGCGTTGCGCGCTCGCGGGCAAGGGAGTTCAGCGTGCGTTCCACGTCGTCATCGGTGACGGTTACGGGCTCGCGCTCGACCTTGAGGTTCTTGTACTCGGCCAGCGTGAACTCAGGTCTAACCTCCACGATGGCCTTAACGCGCGTCGGTTCGCCCTCTTGCTCGGGCAGCAGTTCCATCTTGGGGCGGTCAACCGGCTGCAGCTCGTGCTCGCGGACGGCCTTAGCATAGACCGTGGGCACGACGTCTTCCATCGCTTCATTGGTAATGGTGTGCGCGCCGTAGGTCTGCTCGAAGATCTTGCGCGGAATCTTGCCCGGCCGGAACCCGGGCAGTTTAGCGTTCTTAGCCAATCGCCGAAACGCACGCTCTTCAGCCTCCCGCATCTCGTCAGCCGAGATCGGAATAACTAGTTCAACCTGCGTAGGCGCCAATTTCGTAAGGGTGGACAGAAGAATCTCCTAGCGAACATTTGCCACGGGAACCCACCTTCAAAGATGGGCCGAAGGCCGGGGGCCCCGGCGGCTTTGCCGACGGGGGGCGCGGAGCCCGCAGGGCGCATGCGCCTGTTAAAGGGAATTAGCGGAAGACGAGATTCGAACTCGCGACCCTCGCCTTGGCAAGGCGATGCTCTACCACTGAGCTACTTCCGCATGGGCAAGCAGAGACTCGAACTCTGATGGGTTGCCCCACTGGAACCTAAATCCAGCGCGTCTGCCGGTTCCGCCACTTGCCCTCGTGGCGACCCCCTTTTATATAACGCATTGGGCTATTCTCCTTGTACGCGAGCGTTAGACTTGAAGCGCCTCTTGTATTGCTTCGGGCCACTTCATGTTGTGCGCGTTTGCCATCTCCCGCTCGGCGTGCGTCTCCCCAATGGCTTGGTACGCGGTGCGCAGCACGTCCTCGTACTGAACTTGATCGGGCGGTTGCCTAGGGACCCCGATGCTCTCCAGCACGCTGTCGGCGAAACCGGCCAAACGCAGCGCCCGCCGCCAGTCCTTCTCCAAAAGCGCAATGCGGGAGATCCCATCAAGGCAGTTTGCGCTCAGCCAATCGTCTTGGTATTCGCGCACCAGTTCCAGCGAACGGCGAAGCGCCGAACGCGCCGCTTCGATGTTGCCGCGTTTGAGCTCGAACGATCCCAAGTTCAGCAATTGCCATCCGGTTGACTGCGCGTCATGAAGACGCTCGAGAATCGCCAAGCTTTGCCGGCTCAACGAAACGGCGCGATCGTACTGCCCCTGATTCGCCGCGAGGTCGCCCAGATTTCCAAGCAGCGAGGCGACACCGCGATCGTCCTCGAGTTGGCGGAACAATCCCAAACTGAGTTCGAGTAATTCGCGCGCGCGGTCCGCGCGGCCACGCCAATTCTCCGAGAGTGCTTTGCCGTTGAGTACGTCCGCCGCCCTACGCACGTCACCTATGCGCTGCGCGAGCGCGAGCGCTTCGTCCAAGTACGGATCGGCCGCATCTAAGTCGCCACCGCCGGCATAGGCGGCAGCAACTTCAAAAAGCGCAACGGCCAAACCGCGATCGTCCTGCAGTTCGCGGTAGAGTTCCACCGCGCGCAGCGCGGATTCTTGCGCGCGCTTCGAGCGAGCCGTGTCCAAGCGCGCAAGGCCGCAGAGCAATTTCGCATGCACGGGCTTGGGAAACACGACATCGCTGCGCGCGAGCAGTTTCTCAACCCATTCGCGTCCGTCGGTGTTCCGGCCGACCTGCTGCCAGTAGTTCACCAGATCGCACGTCAGTTCGGCGCCCAGTTGCACGTCGTTCCCTTGCGTGACCGTAAAGAGCAGCGCCGAACGAAGGTTGTCCAGCTCGGGCAGCATTTGTTCGAGCGTCACCCGCCAGCGGTTCGTGGAGTATGCCGTTTCCAGTTCGCGCGCGCGGTCGCGGTAGTGGCGCGCGTGACGCAGGGAACTCTCGCGCCATTCGCCCATCGCCTTTGCACGTTCGACGGCGAAAGTGCGGATGGAACCCGGAACCGCATAGCGTTTGTGCCCTTCTGCCCCTTCGTATGCAACCAGTGCTTTATCCACCAGCGAGGGCAGTGCATCGATCGAGCCGCCTACCGCCAGAACCGCATCCTCGCGCGCGCCGCCGGAAAACAGCGCGAGAGAGCGCAATTGCTGCTGCTCCTGCGCCGTCAAGACGTTATAGCTCCATTCCACAAGACCACGGCCGGCCTCGCGACCGAGGGCCGCGTGATCCGGTAAACGATCCGCAAGCGTGGCAACGTTGAGGGTGCGCAGCTGGGCAGCGGCGAGCAGCAGTGCGCGCGGCAGGCCCTCGAGCCGCCGGCAGATCTGCTCGACCAGAGCGCGATCCGGCGCTGTTATGCGTCCTACTGCGCGCGCCCGTTCGTTGAAGAGCTCGACCGCGTCTTCGAGCGCGAGTGGGGGCAGCGTGTACGCAACCTCGCCTCCGATTGCAAGCGGCGCGCGCGCCGTCACAAGCAGGCGTATGCTGCGCGCCTGATCCAAAATAGCATCGATCGTTTCGGCAATGCGTCCGCTGATCTCATCGCAATTGTCCAACACGACCAGGGCACGTTTAGAATGCAGGAAATCGAAGGGCGCCGCCTTGAGCGAGACCGGCGAGGCATCGGGCGCCCCCGCAATGCTCGCGAGCTTATTCGCCAAATATCGCTCGTCCGCGACCGTCGAACAGTCGATATAAAAGACGCCGTCGGCAAAGCGTCCGAGTTCACGGTGCGCCGTTTCAACAAGCTTCGCGAGACTTTCCGATCCCCGCGGGCCCGGCAATCGTGAGCAGACGCGAGCTGCGCAGCAACTTGCGAAGATGACGCAACTCTTCCGAACGGCCGATCGTATGACCCCGCACTTCAGGCAGGTTTTGCCGGTGCGCTTTGCTCGCGTAGGCGGGCGGCGTATCGGAACGATAGTTTTCCGCGGCGATGCGGTTGCGGCCGGATCGTTTCGCTTGGTACAGCGTTTCATCCGCGGCTTCCACCAACTGTTCGGCCGGGACGCCGCGCGCCGGCGATTTGCAGGCGACGCCCGCGCTAATGGTCAGGCGGCCGAGCAACGATCCGCTGTGCGCGATCCCTAAGTCGAACACGGCCTTACGCATCCGCTCGGCGATGGCCAGCGCGCCTTTGATGCCCGTGTCGGGAAGAATTGCCACGAATTCCTCGCCGCCGTAGCGTGCAAAGAAATCCTCCGAGCGCGAAAGGCAAGAGGAAAGCGCATTGGCCACTTGCTGTAGCGCGGCATCGCCCGCCACATGCCCGTACGTATCGTTGAACGGTTTGAAGAAATCGATGTCGATGAACATCATGGACAGGCTGATGCCGCGCCGGACGGCGCGCCGCCATTCCGCGGCGAAGCGGTTATTGAACGAACGGCGGTTCGGCACGCCCGTCAGGCTGTCGGTGGCGGCCATGTTTTCCAAGCGCGCACTGCGTGTTTCCAGCTGCGCTTGATGAATGCGAACGCTCAAGTAAAGCGCACAGGTTTGAAGCAAGGCGACATCGTCGTCGTCGTAGGCCTCGGGCTGCACGCTTTGAACGGAGAGCGCGCCGATAATCTTTGCACCGAATTTGAGGGGCACGAAGATGGCCGAGATGCGCTCGTCATGCTGCGGCTGGCCGGGCAAGTTCAGGGCGAGGCGCCCCTCCAACCAATCCTCGAGCCGGCGCTTGAGAACCGGCTCGCCGGTGCGCATAACGTGCGCCGTCCGGGATTCAGGACGAACGCGCCACTGATCCAGTTTGCCCACCACGCCGTTCTCGAGCATAAACGCGATCCGCGTATCATCGGCTTCCCTAAGGGCGATGAAGACCATCGAGGCGTCCACGAAGCGCTCTAAAAGGGAACAGAGCGCGTGGAAGAGGTCTTCCAGCGGAAGGTTGCTGGTGAGCAGCTCGGCCGTGCGCTGCACGACCTCACGGTCGCGTTCGGCGCGCGAAAGCGCCGAGCCGCCGGCGGACTCGTTCACAATCAGTCATACTTCCCGGGGAGAGGCAAGCAACCTAGGAATGTAAATCAATTTTAATATGAATAAGCGGACGTAAAGATGGAAGGTGCCGCCTGCTAAACTCTACCCCCCGAGCGCCGATACTTATAGCATCAACGGAGGACAGGATGCCCTCCGCAGGCGCTTTTGGGCCCGCACGGTCATGGAGGATACGTGAGCGGTTTGAGCATTGCCAACAATTTGTTGGCCGGCCAAGTCCAGTACAATCTGGATAACAATCAGGCGGCGTTGAAAAACGTTGTTACTCAGCTTTCCAGCGGTCTTCGCATCAATTCGGCCGCCGACGATCCGTCGGGCCTGGCGATTGCGACGAACCTTCAAACGCAAGTAGACGCCTTCAACACCGCTTCGCAGAACGTTCAGAACGCGAACAACGCAGCGCAAGTTGCCGACGGCGCGCTCGCAACCGAAACGGACATTCTACAGCGCATCCGCAATCTAGCCGTCGAAGCATCCAGCTCGATCAACAGCACGTCCGATACGACGAACCTGCAAGCTTGAAGTCTCGCAGCTCTTGCTCGAGGTCAACCGGATCTCGCAGAGCGTCTCGTTCAACGGGCAACCGCTGCTCGATGGCAGCCACGCCGGTTTCCAACCTTACGTCAGTGCTTCGTTCGACGTCACGAACAACGCGGTGCTCGCAAACGCCGGCGGAGTAGCGGCGCCGAACCTGCAAAACGGCAGCTTCGCAGCGCCTGCCGTTCCCGTAAACAGCGGGGTTATCGAAGTTGCGGTTCCCGGATGGAATCTAAGCCCCAATGTCGGCATTTACAACGGTAACATCGGCGGAGGCGACGTTGCACTTCCGCCCGGACAACAAGCGGCAGCGATCTTCAGCGGCGCGCCCATCTCGCAAACATTGACCGGACTGACCGCAGGTTCGACCTATCAACTCAGCTATCAAGCCGGTACCCTGAGCGGCGGTGCGCTGCAGGTCAATGCAAACGGCGCCGTCACAACGCCTGCGCTGAACGGCTCATTCCAAACGTTCACCACCTCGTTCACCGCAAACGCCAGCGGCCAAGCAACGATCACGTTCACGAATACCGGCGGAGGCCAAGTCGATTTGACCGGCGTCACCGCGACGGGCGGCGGAGCCGGCGGTGCAGGCACGCTAATTGCGGGCACGACAGCGGTCACCACAACAGCGGCCGGTTTTATCACCAGCGGATCCACCGTGTTCGATACGACGAACAACGGCGCCGTCGACGGCACGATTGAATTGCAAGTCGTCAACACCAGCAGCACGACGGTCGGCGTGGAAGTGCAGTTCTTCTCCAGCGCGAGCGGCAGCAGCGGCACGGCAACCGTGTATGCCACCAATGCCTCAGCGAATTCCCTGATCAGCGTCGATGGACTGAACATCACGATTGGCAACGTTTCGCTCGCGGACGCGGGAACAACGGCCTACCTCAAAGTTAGCCAGGCAACCGCAGCCACGAGCTCGTCATCGGGCCCGTTCACGATTCAATCGGGCTCGGCCGAGGGCGACACGGTGCAGATCGGCATTCAGGCCACGAACGCGCAAACGCTGCGCATCTCGAACATCAACATCGCGAACACGAACTCGCCGGTTCTTGCCGCCGAAGACGCGGTCGGCCAGATCGACAACGCGCTGCAGACGCTGCTGAATCAGCGCGCGCAGCTGGGCGCGGTCATCGTCCGCTTGAACGAAGATGCGAACAACGACAGCATCGCCTCGGTCAACCTGCAAGCATCGGAATCGGCCATTCGCGACCTGAATGTGGGCCAAGCGACGACGGAGTTCACAAAACTGCAAGTGCTGGTGCAAGTGGGCACGTCGGTTCTCGCGCAAGCAAACTCCAACGCGCAATCGGTTGTGGGGCTGTTCCGCTAACACCGACCGGAAATATCAAAAGGGGAGGCGGCTTACATGCCGCCTCCCCTTTAATTTTGGTGCACCCCCCGAGACTCGAACTCGGAACCAATTGATTAAGAGTCAACTGCTCTACCATTGAGTCAAGAGGTGCATACTGTGCGCCCTCCGGGACTCGAACCCGGGACCAATAGATTAAAAGTCTACTGCTCTACCAACTGAGCTAAAGGCGCAATTGCCCCAGTTTAGCGGGCTTTACCCACTTTGACAAGCGGCGTTTGTCGCCTTTCAAGCCGATGCGTGGCGCGGCTCCAAGCCGAAGGTCGCCGGGTACATCGCCGCCAGGTCGCCGGCGCAGAGTGCGCGCGCGTAGAAGTATCCCTGTCCGTAGCGGCAGCCCGCATTCCGCAGCACGTCGCGTTGGCGCGCCGTCTCAATCCCCTCGGCCACCACGCGCACGTCGAAGGCCTCCGCGAGCGTCATCAGCGTGCGGACGATGGGCTCGCTGGCCACGTCCCCGTCGGGGCCCGCGACAAACGAGCGATCGATCTTGATTGCATCCACTTTGAACTGCTGCAGGTACCGCAGCGAGGAGTAGCCTGTGCCGAAATCATCGATGCAGATGTTAAACCCGCTCCCGCGCAGGCGTTCCAACAGGGCGTTCGGGCGCGTGCCGGCATCCAACACCACGCTCTCGGTAATCTCCAGCGTCAAATCAGCCGGGCAGACGCCGAATTCTCGCGTTGCGCTCATGAGCGTCGCCTCGAAGTCCGGATCCAGCAGTTCGGCCGCCGAAACGTTCACGTTAACCGGGAAAAGCGTCCTCTGCCCGAGCGCGCGCTTCCAATGGGAGAGCTTGCCGGCAGGCCGTGCGCAGCACGAACCGGCCGATGGGAACTGCGAGCGCAGTCTGCTCGGCCAGCGGCATGAAGTCCATCGGCTGCATGACGCCTTCGGTCGGATGATTCCAGCGCAGCAGCGCCTCGCAGCCGAAAAGTTCGCCGTCCGCGATACGCACGATGGGCTGATAGAGCAAGTCGAATTCACCGTGCTCCAGCGCCAGACGCAGGTCGGTCGTGAGCTGCAGCCGTTTCTCCGCACGCGCGTGCATCTTGGAATCGAACACCGCAAACCGCCCGCCGCCGCCGCTTTTTGCGTAGCGCATCGCGATGTCCGCATCGCGCATGACGTCCTCGCCGCGCTGATACGACGTGCTGGCAAGCGCAATGCCAACGCTCGCGGAGATAAAGATCGAGCGGCTTCCCAACGCAACGGGTTTGGCCAGCGCCGTTAGAACGCGCCGGGCAATGACCTCCACATGCAGTACGTCCGGAAGCGAACGCACCAGCACGGCGAATTCATCGCTGCCAAGGCGCGCAACAACGTCGGCGGCCTCGATAGCCGAGCGCAAGCGGTGCGCCACTTGGGAGATCACGAAGTCGCCCGCGTCATGGCCCAAACTCTCGTTGATATCCTTGAACCGGTCCAGATCCACGAACAGCACGGCAAATGACGACTGCGGGCGCGCTTTGGCCTCGGCAAATTGCTCGCGCACCTTCGTCTCGAAGAGCGCGCGATTGGGCAGGCCGGTCAGCGTGTCGTGCGTCATGTCATGCAGCATGCGGCGTTCGCTGCGCTTGAGTTCGGTCAGGTCGCGGAACATGCAGATGGCAAAGTACGGATTGCCCGTTTCATCGTTTACCAGCGAGACCGTTGAGTCTGTCCACGCTTCTTGGCCGCCGGGCGTCATAACGTGCTGTTCGAATTCGAAGAGATCGCGCTCGCCCCGCATCAACTCGGCAAACTCGCCCTCGTGTCCCTCCAAAACGCCGCCGCCGCTCTCGCCATACACGTTGCGGAAAACGGCATTCGAGTCCAATATCCGCCCCGAGCGATCCATGACGGCAATGCCCAGCGCCGCTCCGTCGAAGACCGCGCGGAATTGCGCTTCGGAAAGCCGCAGCGCGCGCTCGGCGGTCTGACGCGCCAGCTCGGCGCTCAAATGCTCGGACTCTTGTTTGGCCTGACGCAGCAGGGTTCGGTCGCGCCGCGCCGTCACTTCCGCTACGAGCAGCATGAGCCCCACCAAGAGCGCCGCGCCAAAAATGGTGATCGCGTAAGCGTAGTTGTTGCGGGCTTGTGCCGCAACGATGCGCGAGCTCAGGGATGCGTTAAGCATTGCGAACAGATCCGCATTCAACGTATCCAGCGCATTCATGGTGGCGCGCGTCAGGCGGCGGCTTTGAGCCGGGCTGCCCGCGGGCTGACTGCGCATAACCACGTGCGATGCCGCCATATCTGCCAGGGCTTTGCCCGCAGCAAATAGCCGCGCACTGTCGGCGCGATACTTTACCCCCTCAGCCGCGGTACCCATATGCAGCGCCGGTAAGCGCGAGAGAATCAGCGGCCAATCGTCGCCCGAGAAATCCAGATCTCCGCCGGCCGGCGTGAGCGAGCCGATACGCCGCGCCAGCCGAATGCGATCCGGAATGGAAATAGCACCTTGCGCGATGGCATTCTCGTTCATCAGGTCCGTGTGCAGCGCGACTTCCGCAACGGCCGGAACTCGCGCAAACGCGACATCGCCTAAGTCTTGAGCGAATTTATTCGGCTCGTATTCCCATCCCGAGGTGTCTTCCACGTGATACAGCACGCCGCCGACGAGATCGGCAATCGTCTTATCGATCACGCGGCCCGAGTAGTGCGCTCTCACGGTTCGCGCCTTGGCCCAATCGCTTCGGACGGTATTCCACGCAGCCAGCGTATCGAGGTCAACGTCGTGCGCGTGCGTGAACGTTGTTGCCGCGCGCATTTGGGCGTCGATTTGCCCGCGCAGATTCATGGGAAACGGCGGCTGGCCGGCCTGGAGTTCCATATTGAGGCGGTAGCGGCTCATCGCCACGGTCAGTGGGTAGAGCATCTCCTCGTACCCGACGGCAACGCGCTCGCGATTGAGCGCGCCGACGCTGGCACCGGCCTCCGCGTTCAATCGAAATTCTTGAAAGATTGCCACGGCAAGTAGAACCGCAGTTATGACGGCGACACAGACTCCTAACGACGCGCGCCACGAAGGCGTGCTCGGGCGGCGCTCCATTACCGTGCGGTAGTTCGCTTCCGCTCCCGGCACTCTTCCCTTTAGCGGCGCTCGACGCGTCCGCCTGTGGAAAGCTTTGGTAAACGTGCCGCGGGCCGCTTAAGGAAGTAACGGATGGGGTGGCTGACGGGATTTGAACCCGCGGCCTTCGGAGTCACAGTCTGACGCTCTAACCAACTGAGCTACAGCCACCACAGATCCGCGCCCGGAGGGAATCGAACCCCCATCTTCGAGTTTAGAAGACTCGTGCCTTATCCGTTAGACCACGGGCGCACTACCGGGCTGTGGGCGCCGGGGCCCGGCGCCGCACTACGATAAGATACCACGGCAGCGCAAGGCCCCCCCTGGAAAACCTCGGGACGACATGATTCGAACATGCGACTTCTTCGTCCCAAACGAAGCGCTCTACCAGGCTGAGCACGTCCCGAACCGCTCTGCCCATTTAAATCCACGGGCGGTTTTCCCCCCTGCGCTGCAGCCGTTGGTTGTTTTTAAGACGTAGCCGTCATTGGCTCCCACCGAGAGCGGAGACGTAACAGCTCGTCCCTCTAGATCCGTGTAAACATGTCCGGCAGGCAAAGCCGTAACTTCCGTGCCCGAACCGCCCGCATTCACCACGACGTAAGCATTTGCGAACTTGCGATAATACATTGCAGGCGAGGTCGAACTGTAGCCGGCGCCGCCATAGTATTCGCCGCATGGGGCGCCAACATTCGTGCCGTATTCGGGGTACCAATTTTCCAGACCGTATCCCGTGTGTGTTGAGACAAACAGCGACGCCGCCTGCTCGTTGCCTAGGAGATACGTAGCAATCGAGTAGTCCTTTTGTGCGGGCCCAACCGCGATGCTGCCCCAATCCTGATTGATTAAGACTGCTGTTCCCTGCTCTTGAGCATACTTCATCCACGTGGCCTCGCGCGTCACCGGTGCGACTGAAGGCTCTAAATAGTTTCCATAATTGGTAAAACCGGTTTCGTCCATGTCCGCATCGACGTTTGCCAGCAACCCCTGCTCGTTCGCGGTGATGTTCTCGCCCGGATGACTCACAATCAATTTCAGGTTGTTTTGTTTTATGATTGTGTGCGCGGCTTTAACCCACGCGACGACGTTAGCCGCCCACGTCTGATCGTTTGGCCCACTGTATTCGCGCGTGAACGTGCCGTTATTCCACGTTCCGCACGGATAGTAGCCAGGGCCGCCCGACCCCGGAAACCAGAACGTCACTTCGTCCACGGCTAACGCGGTGTAACCCATCTTCAGAGCGTAAGGCACGGCTTGTTGGGCGATCTGATAATTGACGACATTAGGATTGTGGATGTCGAGCGGGACATTAGGAAGGCCGGAGTCGTAGGCCGGGGTTGTGGTAGGCACTCCCGCCGACGTGCAAGCGTACATCACCCACGTGGGGTGGTTCGCTTGCCACCACGAGAGCGAGTGGCCTATAGCGCCCCACGCGGTCGTGCTCTGGTCCGTATCCATCAGCATGTAGTACGAGCTTCGTAGATTGGCGTTGCTGTCGCGCCATGTCGAGCCTAATCCCGGACGGACTCCCCAGACGGCTGAATACCGGAAACCATCCGCAGCCGCGGCGGCGCCGGTGATTGTTCCGTTGCCGGTCTCGTCAAATATTTGAAATGCGCTGATTTTCCCAAGAGAACTCGGCATGAACGCAGTCGCCGCCGGCGCGCTCGTCGGCTGTGTGGTCGGCGCAGCTGTCGGGGCCGCGCTAGGTGCCGGGGTCGGAGTACTGGCTACCGCACCGGCGTTTGTCACGCTGTTCGCGAAAACCGCGACTCCGTTCGCGGAACTGCCGGGGCCCGAGACCGATATGGTCGTGCCGACGGTGAGACCGACGCTCACAACGCTGCTGGTCGATAGGGCGACCGGGACGTAGACGCCCGTAGCCTTGTCTTGAACCGCGACGCCATACGGCTGGAGGCTCGTAACGGTACCCGTGAACGATGCGGACCCGGGCGCAGACTTGTACAGACCGATCAACACGGGAGCGTACGTTGCTCCGGTTGCCGTGATGACGGCATACTCGTTGAGTGCCGGCTTAAGGCCGTCGTAGAATTCCGCGGTCGTAGAGACTGGGTATATCCACGTGTAGCCGACTCCAATAGGGCCCTGGATTTGGAAAGCGCCATTACTGCCGAGCGCGACAATGGGTCCGGCGATTTTCTTCGTTTGCAGCGCTCCCGTAACGCTTTCAACTTGTACCGCACCTGAAGCGATCGCTACGGCGCGCCCGGTCCCGCCGGGCTGCAGCGAGGCCGGCGGTGTTACGCCCGCGCCTCCTGCACAGCCTTGAGATAAAACGAGTAAGGCCAGCGCTGGCAATAGCGCCGAAACACGGGGTGAATACAAGAAAGTCCCTCCGCCACAAA
Source organism: Vulcanimicrobiota bacterium (assembly GCA_963702335.1). GTDB lineage: Bacteria > Vulcanimicrobiota > Vulcanimicrobiia > Vulcanimicrobiales > Vulcanimicrobiaceae > DASSRQ01. The sequence goes on from CAVPCC010000007.1 coordinate 66,686, forward strand.
AGAGTCGAGCGCGGGCATCATTGATGCTCGTGCCGCAGTTTCCTTCGGTCCTATCGTCAGGCTAATCGCTAAGCCATCACGGAAGCGCCCGCCTGCTTGCGAGCCAAACTCCTACATGAGGAGTTCGTGAAAGGCAACGTAACGCGAGAGGTCGTGGGTTCCGGAATCGCTCGCAAAGATTCGCAGCGCTAAGATATTAAGGCCGGCGCGCATAGCAGCGCGCGTGACGCGGATGTTGGTACCGGGCACGAGCATTGTGCACCAGGTCGCGCCGAACGTTTGCCGCACGGCTGCAAGCGTAAAAGCAAGCAGCTGCACCAGATACGACTGCGAGGCGGCCACGAGCGGCCCGATTCGCCCGTTGGGCCACATATACGCGTACCCGGCCAATTCGTCATCGCGCCGGAAGATAAAGCCGCGCCCATTCTCGCAAAAATAGAGATGATCGAGCGGACGTGCCGTCCCACGAACTTCTCGATCGAGTTGCGCGAGGGCCGCGCGATGCGCCACCGGCTCGAGCGGTTCGGTTTGAAAGCGGTATTCGCCGGCGGCCATGCGCGCCAGTTCGTTCTCGTGCGGAATGCTTCCGGAGATCTCCATCACGGGCGTTTGAAGCGCTACGCCACGGCGCAGAAAAAATGCCATACCGCCCAATTCATCCGGATGCAGCAGGCCTGCGCGCGCGGCCTCTCCTGAATCCCTGGCGGCCTCGGTCAAGAGTTGCCAGCCGATGCCGGCTTTCTGAAATGATGGCTCGACGAAGATCTCGGAGAGAAACCACTCGTCTTCGAGTGCATGGGGAATCGCGATGCCGATGGGCGTGCCTTCGTCTTTGGCGACGAACGCGCCGTTAGGCGCGACGTGCGCCAGATCCACATAAAGCTTGCGCGCGTGTTCGTCGTGCCAGCGGCGGCGCGCGAAATGCGCCACGTCATCAACACTTGCCGGTTGGATCAGCGCCCCGTCAGCCACGAGCTCGAAGCGCCGCAAGCAGCGCATCGGCGGCTAGCCGCCGGTGACTAATGCGGTTCTTCTCCTTTTCATCCATCTGTGCGAACGTTCGATTAGCGGGCGCATACCAGAATAGCGGATCGTAACCGAACCCCGAGCGCCCCTCTTCCTGGCCCGTTATCGTTCCTTCCACTTCACCGTAACCGGTGAACTGCTCGCCGTCTTCCCGCACCAAAATTATGGCGCAGCAAAACTTCGCCGCGCGCTGAGCGGCCGGAACGGCGCAGAGCGCCTCCAGAAGTTTCTCACGCCGCAGCGGCCAGGTTGCATCCTTGCCGGCAAAACGCGCCGAGAGGACGCCGGGACGGCCCCCGAGCGCGGCAACTTCCAACCCCGAGTCGTCGGCGAGCACCGCGCCGTTTATACCGGCCGCGCGCAGTTGCGAGGTTAGCGCCGAGGCCTTCGAAGCGGCATTGTCTGCGTAATTGTCGGCGTCTTCGGCCGCCTCCGCGTAGAGCGGATACGTATCCAGTTCCAATTCGCTGCCGGCAAAGATCGCGCGCAGTTCTTGCAGCTTGCCAAGATTCTTCGTCGCGACGTAAGTCTTCACGCAGGCCACTCGCCTGGAAAAAGCACGATCCGGGAGCCATCCGGGTCCTCCACTTGTAGCGCGCCATTTCTCTCCCAGTATGGATTGCGCGACGTTACCGCGCGAAGCCCGGCACTTTCAACGCGCTCTTTAATGCGGTCAAATTCGTCCACCGGAAAATATAGCACGAGCAAATCCTCGTCCGACCGCTGCGGCTCGTTTCTTGGCGTGCGGTCGCAAGTTAACTCAAGATGCCAGTCGGCTCCCGGTTTCCCAAGCATGACGCCGTCAATGCCGTCGTGATCTGCAAATCCCGCCAAGCGCTCAAGACCGAGCACGTGAAGATAGAAGCGCGAAGCGGTTTCAATATCCCGGGTAGGACGCGCCACGCGCAGCTGCATCGTTCCGTTTCAATCTTCGAGCCGGAGAACGGCCATGAATGCTTCCTGCGGCAAATCCACGCGGCCTACGCGCTTCATGCGCTCTTTGCCGGCCTTCTGCTTCTCTAGAGCTTGCGCTTGCGGGTGATGTCGCCGCCGTAGCACTTCGCGAGCACGTTCTTGCGCATAGCGCTGACGGTTTCGCGCGCGACGACCTTGCCGCCGATGGCTGCTTGAATCGGCACCTCGAACATCTGCCGCGGAATGAGTTCTTTGAGTTTCTCCGCTAATGCCCGGCCGCGCGCGGCGGCCTTGTCGCGAGCAACGATAAACGAGAGAGCGTCCACCACTTCGGCGTTCAGTAAAATCTCGAGCTTCACCAGATCCCCTCGCGGTAACCGATCACCTCGTAATCCAGTGAGGCGTAGCCCTTGGTCCGCGATTTGAGCTGATCGAAGTAATCGACGATCACCTCGATAAGCGGCATGTCGTACGTCAGAATCACCCGGCCGTCGTGGAGGTACTCCATGTTATCGAGCGTACCGCGCCGAACTTGGGTGATCTCCATGATGCCGCCCACGTACTCGGGGGGCGTCATGATCGTGGCCTTGACGTACGGCTCTTCCATCATTTTGATAAGGTTCATCGCCGGCATTTTACTGGGATTGTCGATCGTTTCGACCGTGCCGTCGGTTCTCGTCACGCGAAAGACAACCGAGGGCGAGGTCGCGATGAGATCGAGCGCATAGTCGCGCTCAAGGCGCTCCTGCACGATCTCCATGTGCAGCAGGCCTAAGAATCCACAGCGGAAACCGAACCCGAGCGCGATCGACGTTTCGGGCTCGTACGTAAAGGCGGCATCGTTGAGTTTGAGTTTTTCAAGGGCGTCGCGCAGGGCCGAATACTCGGCGCCTTCGTTGGGATACAAGCCGCAGTACACCATCGGCACCGCCTTGCGGTAGCCGGGCAACGGCACGTGCGCGGGTTTGACCGAATTCGTAATCGTGTCGCCGACGTCGATTTCGCCCAGCGATTTAATGTTGGCAATGACGTAGCCCACGCCGCCGATGTCGAGTTTGGGGACCGGCCGCATCTGCGGCGAGAAAACGCCCACTTCCGTACATTCGTACACATGCTGATGCGCCATCGACATAAACTTCGAGCCCTGCTGAAGGTCACCGTCGACGACCCGCACGTAGCGACCACGCCGCGGTACGGATCGAACTGTGCGTTGAACACCAGGGCCCGCAGATGGTCGCGATGACCTTTGGGCGGCGGGATGCGCTCTACAATGGCCTCCAAAATGTCCTCGATGCCGATGCCGTTTTTGGCGCTGGCCATGATGCAGTCGCTCTTCTCGATGATCAGCAACTCTTCAACCTCGCCCATGACGCGTTCGGGGTCGGCAGCGGGCAGATCGATCTTGTTGATGACCGGAATGATCGTCAGATCGTGCTCGAGCGCGAGGTGATAGTTTGCCAGCGTCTGCGCTTCGATGCCCTGCGCGGCGTCGATGATCAGCAGCGCGCCCTCGCAGGCCGCGAGTGAGCGCGAAACCTCGTAGGAGAAATCGACGTGACCGGGCGTGTCGATTAGATTGAGTTGATACTGATCGCCCCCTTTGCTGCGGTAGTTCAGCGTCACGGGGTGCATGCGGATCGTTATGCCGCGCTCGCGCTCTAAGTCCATCGCATCGAGCGCTTGATCTTCCATATCGCGCATCGCCACCGTGCGCGTCGTTTCCAAGAGCCGGTCTGAGAGCGTGGTCTTGCCGTGATCGATGTGCGCGATGATGCAGAAGTTGCGAACGTTCGCCGCCGTTTCAGTCCGGTGCGGCGAATCGGGCTTGATGCTCAACGTCTTAGTACAGGGAATAGCAGACCGAGAAGGACGCGCGCCCGACGATGCCGGCCAGGAGCTGCAACAGAATAATTACGACCAGGAACGACCAGTCGATGCCGGCGGCCGGCGGGATGATCCGGCGCACGGGTGTGAGCACCGGCTCAACGAGCCTCTCCACGTACCGCGACCACGAGCCGCGCAAATCCGGAACCCACGACAACACGGCGTAAACGAGCATGAGCAGCATGTAGCCATAGATCACATAATGGAGGACGTTGTAGGATTCACACAGGGCAGCGTTCACGGCCCGGTCTTTTCTATGGCAAGCTCGCTAACACTTTTGCGGGCACGCCGGTCAAGTACGGCTCGGGATTCACGGGGGTGCCGTTGAGCATGACTTGATAGTGCAGATGCGGTCCGGTCGAAAAACCGGTGGAGCCGACCAAGCCGATGGACTGGCCCTTGTGAACGAACTGTCCCGGCTGCACGTCCATGCGCGAGAGGTGCGCATACCAGGTGTGGTAGCCGTTGCCGTGGTCGATGTCGATCTTCTCACCGTAGCCGCCATCGTAGTCGGCGCTTGCTACCGTCCCGGCAGCCGAAGCGCGCACGACCTGCCCGTAATCGGCGCCCAGGTCTACCCCGGGGTGAAACTCGCTGTCGGGATACGAGCGGTAACAGAAGCAGCCCACCACCTGCGCTCCGTCGACCGGGTCGATCGAGGGAATGGCGGCCAATTCCGTCGCGCGCGCTAGCGCCTGCATATGGCGCATGTTCAGCACGCGCATAGTCAGGCGGCGCAGCATCTCCGACTGCGCGGCGGTCTGCGCGGTGGCATCCGCCAGGGCTTGAATGGAGTGGCGTACCTCCGACGTTTTTTGCCGAGGCGGATGAACGCCGATGAGCTGCTGGATCTGCTGATTCTGCTTTTGAACCCGCTGCAACTGCGTTCGAATGGAGGCGGTCTTCTGGTCGATCGTCTGCAACTGCCGCTTTTGGCTGCTCGCGATGGACTGCAGGGCGGCCACCTGAGCGTGCGCGCGAACGAGCTGGACGATGCCGAAGCCGACCGACCCGGCGATCAGCACGCCAAGCAGAGCCGCTGCGGCCACGATATGGCGCCGCGTCAAAACGAAGCGATGGACGACATCGCCGCGCTGCGGGACGATTTTAATAAAATAGCGGTCGTTTATTTTGATCATCGGTTTGTCGACGAATCGCGTGCCTTAGAAATGGCGGAAAAGCTCTTCGGCGGAAGCATTGGCCACGGGTTTGAACCCCTGGACCGCTTTGCCGAACGTGCGCGTATCTTCGCGCGAATAGATGCTCGTTAGCACGACGCCGTCGCCTTCCCGGTTGAGAAGCGCGAGTGCGTATGAGAGCTCCGAGCCCGTGTCGTCGAACGCATCGTACCGCACGAACCCCGTCCGAGAGAGATCCGTTCGCGAGTTCGCGTCAAGTTCGCGTAAACGCCCCTCCGCCCTCTCAGCCTGCAGCCCGAGCGCTTTGCACGTGGCTTCTAAGGAAGCCAGGCGCGAGGTAGCGGCCTCGGAGCCTCCGCCCAGCAGCTCGTCGTGGGCCCCCAGCAGCACAGCGTGGCGCTCCAGCGCCGGCCGAAGCACGGCGAGGTGGTAGCCCAGCAGAGCAAGGAGCGCGCCGGCAAAGGCCGCGCACGCATAAAGCAGTTCAGATTGCATAAGTTCAAGAAAACCACGGCGAGGGTCAGGTGATGCCCGGCACCCGTGAGTGCTCGCTTACCGTTGCTTCCTTCCGGATCTGGCGGGGTTCACAAGTTCACGCCGCGGGCAGCCCGGCCCCCGTCATGGCTCGGAGCATGATACCACGCATTCGGGGAGGCCGCTAGCGCGTTTTCCTACAAACCGTAGCGCCATGGACGACGTGCAAATCAAGGTTCGCGAGAACGGGCCGTACCTGGTTACGGGCCCGGTGACGCTGGTAGACGCCGACGGGAACGCCTTCGAAACCGCCAACCCGAAGGGGAATATTGCGCTGTGCCGGTGCGGCGGCTCGACGACGAAGCCGTTCTGCGACGGGACCCACAGCCGGACGGGCTTTGCGGCCGCCGAACGCGCCGTCCGCAGCCGGGACGAGAGCGCCGAGTAAATGCCGGTCTACGTTCGCGCGGGCGAATTGCCCCCCAAACGCCACATCCAATTCCGCCGCCCCGACGGCGGTCTCTACGCCGAGGAGCTCTTCTCCACCAAGGGCTTCGAGAGCGTCTACTCGCTGCTCTATCACCTGCGGCCGCCCACCGCAACGCTGGACGTGAAGCCATGGAAACGCCACGCCGTTCACTTCGAGCCGAATGAGCCGCTGCGCAACCGTCATTTTAAGACTGCCGCGCTGAAGACCACGGGCGATGCGATCGACTCGCGCACGCCCCTGCTCGGCAACGGCGATCTGCTGCTGTCGATTGCGGATGCGAACGCTCCGATGGAGTCGTTCTACCGGAACGTCGGCGGGGACGAGCTACTCTTCATTCACTACGGCGAAGGGATCATCGAAACGCCGTTCGGCGATTTGGCGTACCGCGCTCGCGACTACATCGTCATTCCGGCAGGCACGACGTACCGTTTCGTGCCCTCCGCAAAGACGCGCATGCTGGTGCATGAATCCGCCGGCATGGTGCGCGTTCCGCGCAAGTACCGCAACGAGTTTGGACAATTGGAAGAGGCCGCGCCGTACTACGAACGCGATTTTCGCGCACCGGTGCTTCGGCCGCCGCATGAAGAAACGGGCGAGTTCACGATTCGCGTCACTAACAACGGGCGGCACGCAATCTACACGGTGCAGAACCATCCATGCGACGTCATCGGCTGGGATGGATATTGCTATCCGTATGCATTTAATCTCGACGAGTTCATGCCGATCACCGGCAAACTGCATCAGCCGCCGCCCTCGCACGCAACCTTCGAAGCGCAGGGCGCGGCGTTCTGCGCGTTTGTGCCGCGGATGTTCGATTATCATCCGCTCGCAATCCCGGTTCCCTACAATCACTCCAGCGTCGACTGCGACGAAGTGCTGTACTACGTCAGCGGCAACTTCATGAGCCGCCGCGGCGTGGAAGAGGGCTCGATCACCCTGCACGCAGCGGGCGCACCGCACGGCCCTCAACCCGGCGCCGTCGAAGCGAGCTTAGGAAAGACCTCGACTGACGAGATAGCAGTGATGGTCGACACCTTCGCCCCGTTACAAGTCGCACGCCACGCGCTCGAAAGCGAAGACGAGAGCTATTACCGCTCTTGGATTGAGCCCACGGGCTAGTGCTGGCGGCACTTCTTTTTGCGGTCGCGGCGGCGGTGCCGGCGCCTTGCGGTTACGTAGAGTTTATTCCTACGCAGCGGCCCGTCCAAAATTCAGGCGGCTCGATCACCGAATCCATCGCGGTGCGCGTCCGGTTTCCGGACGGCACGTTCGAAATGCAGCAGCTCGATTACGATTGGGAGTTACCCCAGCACTCAGTCCGATCCGTTCACGAACCGGTCTGCGCCGGACCCGGTTTTCCAGTTTCCTCCCGCCGATAAAATAGCATCAGAGCCGCCACTGGTGAAGTACATTTTGAAATACACGAACGCTGATGGCAAGACATACCTGAAGCCTTGTCCGTAATCGTTAAGCGGCGGCGGTTTGCGATAGTCAGCGGCGGCGGTTGGCGATGTGGGCGGCGAACTGTTCGTGGGCGTTGCGTCTGCGTACACGCGTAGATTGCGCGCCGGCAATTGAGCCGTATAGTAACGCCGTTAAAGCAATCGCAAGAATACTCGCGCCACACGAACGCATCCCACTCATAATGCTTGGCGCTTTGCACGGACAGTTGAAGCGGAGCGAAATCATGCGCGCTGGCGAACGTTGCGGTGCGGCGAAGCGAGAAAGCGTTGCCTAGGGTCAGCAGCAGCAGCAGGATGAGGGCCAAGAGCATCAGTCGCACGGAAGAATGGTACCCGAAACGGAGCCGAATCCTATACGGGGCTTGCCGTGGGCCTCACAAAAACCCCGTAGGGTCACCGTGTCGCCGTCCAGGAGAAACGAACGGGTCTCGCCGGAAGGCAATGCAATCGGGTGGGCGCCGCGCCACGAAAGTCTCGATGAAACTGCCCAAACTCTCCGGGGTGGGGCCCGAGATAGTCCCCGAGGCGTAAAGGTCGCCCGGCCGCACCGAGGTACCGTTGACCGTAGCATGTGCTAACTGCTGCGCCATGCTCCAATACATATGCTTGAAGTTCGTGCGCGAGAGCACGTGCCGCTGCTCCGATGCCGCGGTTTGCAATTCAATTTGTAGCGTGATATCGAAGTTCCACGGCTCGGCGGTGCGCAGGTATTCCAGCGGTTGCGGGTCTTGAACCGGACCGGCCACGCGGTACGGTTCGAGAGCATCGAGCGTAACGACCCACGGTGAGATCGACGTTGCGAATGATTTCCCCAAAAACGGCCCGAGCGGCTGATACTCCCACGCTTGAATGTCGCGCGCGCTCCAATCGTTTACTAAAACAAGCCCAAAGATATGATCGCGCGCACGCTTGACCGGAATGCGCGTGCCCATTGCGTTGCCGCGTCCCGTTACAAAGCCGACTTCAAGCTCTATGTCGAGCAATTGCGATGGACCGAACACGGGCTGCGTCGCATCGGGCGGTTTACGCTGACCCGCGGGACGGCGCACGGGCGTGCCGTCAATGACGATCGTACTCGAGCGGCCGTGGTATCCGATGGGAAGCCAGCGCCAGTTCGGCATGAGCGGCTCGCCGTCGGGCCGGAATATTTTTCCCAAGTTCGTCGCATGTTCCAGCGAGGAGTAAAAATCGACGTAGTCGCCGATCTCCATCGGCATCACCATGCGCGCACCATCCATCGGCACGACAAGCGTGTCGCGATCCACTTGATCGAGCAACGCTGTGTTGCTGCGCAGCAGCGCTGCTAGGCGGGCGCGCAGTTCGGTCCACACTTTGCGTCCGGCGCCCAACAAGGGATTGAGCGTCGAGGCTTGCAGCACCGTGCGCGCCAGGATGTCGTCGAAGAGTCCGGCGTTTGCCGCATCGTGCACGTCGAAGATCGATGCGCCGATTGCAACGCCGATATGCCGCACGCCGTGACGTTCGAAGACGCCGTACGGCAGATTTTCCAACGGGAAATCCGACTGCGCGGGAATAGCGACCCAGGACCCCTCGCGCTCCGCACTCATTTCAAAATGCCCATTGCTTGAAGATCCTCGACCGGTTCGCTAAAGCTGCAACTGCCGTAGGCAATGAGGGACTGCGCGCGTAACGCCGCCAGCTGACCCGGGTCCGCCTGCACGCCGCCGAAAGAGAATCCGCCTTCATCTAAAATAAAGCGGGCCGGCGCCTCGCACGACGCGGCCTGCACGATTGCTTCTTCGCCTTGCGCCGCGCGCGCAAGCATCGTAACCGCAAGCAGATTTAAGAATCCGTGCATCGTGACGCCCGCTGACCGGTTGAAGTGCCGGACGGGATGATGAAGACCGGCCGTCGCCTTGAACGGCACGCCGTATTCGCATGCGCGGGCAACGAACCGCGCAACGCGCTGCGGCGAGGGATACGCCGTGGCATCCGCGCCACCGCAGCGGATCTTCGCGCCGAGTCCGGCCTGCGCAAGCTCCGCCATCGCGTTCTCATCGGTTTCCACGTACGCGGGAAGCGATGAGAGCGAGTGCCCGCGAGCGCCTGCGCCCAGCGGAGATCTCAGCCGGCTGCATGGGCATTTCAAGCGCTTCGATACTCAGTGTTGCGTCCTCGGCATGCAGGTTGTCCGCCTGCGCTATACCCGCAAACCCGGTATCCAGAATCAGCTCACCGCAAACCGCTCTCCCGCCGGAATCACCGCTTGCAGTCTGTGCGGCTTCCGAGAGACGAACGATGAAGCGTCCCAGCATCCAAGCGTGCGCGCCGCGGCGCGCCTGCCGGTACGCTGCCGCGGCCTCCTCCATTGAGAGTCTGCGCGGGCGGAAACAGCCCCGGCGTAATCCACAAGTGCGCCAAGCGCTGCGCGAACCCCATCCATGAAAGGGCGCCTTCGGTCGCCTCGCCAAGCCCCCTGCCATGGAGACCGTAACGCCACAAGCCAACCCGCTTGCAAAGATCGACTGGGATTATGTTGAGTTCTATGTCGGCAACGCGCAGCAAGCAGCACACTATTATTGCTCCGCCTTCGGTTTCGATCAGGTTGCTTACGCCGGCCCCGAGACCGGTGTGAAGGATCGCGCATCCTACGTGCTGGTGCAAAACAAGCTGCGGTTCGTGATCACCGCGAGCATGCACCCCGATAGCGAGATCACGCGCCACGTTGCCGCGCATGGCGACGGCGTGCGCGACATTGCGATTTTGGTCGGCGATTGCAGAGCGGCCTATGAAAAAGCATTGGCCGGCGGCGCGCGCAGCATCAGCGAGCCCAAGGAAGAACGCGACGAGCACGGACGCATCGTCAAAGCGACGATTGCAACGTACGGCGATACCGTGCACAGCTTCGTCCAGCGCGACGGCTACGACGGCATCTTCATGCCCGGCTTTGTGGCCAAAGAAAGAAACCCGCCCTCGCAGAAGCCCGAGTTGCTCTTCATCGATCACTGCGTGGGCAACGTCGGCTGGGGCGAGATGGATACTGGGGCGACTTTTACGCCCGCGTCTTCGGTTTCTCACAGCTGATTTCGTTTGACGACAAGGATATTTCAACCGAATATACGGCGCTCAAATCCAAAGTGATGACCGACGCGGAGCACCGCGTGAAGTTCCCCATCAACGAGCCGGCCGAGGGCAAGAAGAAATCGCAGATCGAGGAGTACCTGGATTTCTACGGTGGCGCGGGCGTGCAGCATATCGCCATCCGTACGGACGACATTATCGCTACCATCCGTGCGCTCAAAGCCAATGGCGTAGAGTTTCTTGACACGCCCGACAGCTACTACGACGAATTAGAAGCGCGCGTCGGTCACATCGACGAGGCAACGCAACTGCTGCGCGACCTGCGCATCCTGGTGGACCGCGACGACATGGGCTACATGCTGCAATCTTCACTAAGCCGCTGCAGGACCGCCCGACGGTGTTCTTCGAATCATCCAGCGCAAAGGCAGACTCAGCTTCGGCAAGGGTAACTTCAAGGCGCTTTTTGTGTCCATCGAAAAGGAACAGGAGAAGCGCGGGACCTTGTAAGCAAGCGGACGAATTAGTCGGCCTCCGTCAAAGAAGGGGGCTTGCTATGCCGGATTCCACCACTCTTGTGGCACTCGCCGCGCGCGTGGACTCGCTCGAACGCCAGTCGCGCCGGCTCAAGATTCTGCTGTTCACCTCGCTCGTGCTGGTTCTTGCCCTTGGCGCAGCCGCCGGGAGCATCGCGCAGCAAACCTCGGTCTCGTTCCGCGACTCTTCGGGCAGCGTCAAGCTCTCCGCGGCCGGCTTGTATTTTTACGACAACCACGGTGCGAAGCGCATGTTCGTAGGCTTGACCACCGCGAACACCGGACTCGTGCGCATGTTCAACGCGAGCGCGGTTGAAGAGACCTCGCTTGAAGAAGACTTCTTAAAGATTCGCGACACATCGGGGACCGAGCGCGTCTTCTTGGGAACCTCGACCAGCAACGACCCAATCATGCGCATGTACGACTCCTCGCACACCGAGCGCGTCTATGCAGGCGTCTACACCGACGGCAGCGCCGGCTTTAGCGCTTTCGATAGTTCGGGGGCGGCACATTGGAGCTCTCCATAGCGGAAACGCCTGCCCGCTTCGCCAATAGCGCCCGCATGACCGTGGTCGATGCCGTGATGCTCGAAACGCGAGCGGGTGCGCTGGCGAAACGCTCGATCAAGACCTCCGCAAAGGTTGCCGGAATCAACCTTGCCATCTCGTGCATGGACTTAACCACGCTGGAGGGCAAAGATTCACCGGGCCGAGTGCGATCGCTCTGCGCCAAAGCGCGCAATCCCGCGCCGCACTTACCCGGCTTGCCGCATGTTGCGGCGGTCTGCGTATATCCCTCGCTCGTAGCCGTGGCCAAAGAGGCTCTCAAGGGCACGGATATCGCCGTTGCCTCCGTGGCGACGGCCTTCCCAAGCGGTCTGTCATCGCTGGAAGTGCGCCTTGCGGACACACAAGCGGCGCTTGACGCGGGTGCGGACGAGATCGACATGGTGATCGATCGCGGCGCGTTCTTATCCGGGCGGCACGGCGAGGTGTTCGACGAGATTGTCGCGGTCAAACGCGTCTGCGGCGACGTTCATTTAAAGGTCATTTTGGAGACGGGCGAGCTGGGCACGTACGACAACGTCCGGGGCGCGAGCGATCTTGCGCTGGAAGCGGGCGCGGATTTCATCAAGACGTCCACGGGGAAGGCGGGCACGAGCGCCACGTTCCCGGTCGCCGTGACCATGTGCGAGGCCATCCGCGATTACGCCCGCCGCACCGGCCGGCGCGCGGGACTCAAGATTGCCGGCGGCTGCAAGACCACAAAACAAGCGCTGACCTACCTTGTGATCGTGAAGGAAACACTGGGCGAGGGTTGGCTCAACCCGCGGCTTTTCCGCATCGGCGCCGACTCGCTGCTGGACGATCTGCTGATGCAGTACGAAAAAGAACTGACCGGCAGTTATGCCGGAGCCGACTACTTTGCCAAAGACTAACGTATGATTTTCGACTACGCCCCAGCACCCGAAACCACCAAAGCCGTCCTGCGCGAACAGTATGGGCTTTTCATCGGCGGCCGCTGGAGCAACCCCGCCGGCCGCACGTTTTTCGATACCGTTAATCCGGCAACCGAAGAACGCCTTGCCTCGGTGGCGCAAGCGAACGCCGAAGACGTAGATCGCGCCGTGCGCTCGGCACGTCGCGCGTACGATAAGTATTGGCGTAAAATGCGTCCGAGCGAACGTGCCAAGTACATCTACCGCATCGCGCGCGCCATAACAGAGCGCTCGCGCGAGCTTGCGGTGGTGGAAACCTTGGACGGCGGCAAGCCGATCAAAGAATCACGCGACTTCGACGTGCCGGCCGCGGCAGCCCATTTCTTTTACTACGCCGGCTGGGCCGATAAACTCGAATACGCCATGCGCGCGGGCGCAAAGGCCGAGCCGCTGGGCGTAGCCGGGCAGATTGTCCCTTGGAACTTTCCGCTCCTCATGGCAACTTGGAAGATTGCACCTGCGCTTGCCTGCGGAAACACCGTCGTACTCAAACCGGCCGAAACGACGCCACTCACGGCGCTGATGCTCGCGCAGATCGTGCTCGAGGCCGATCTTCCGCCCGGCGTCGTAAACGTCGTGACGGGCGAGGGCAGCACGGGTGCCGCGCTGGTTGCGCACGAGGACGTGGACAAGATTGCGTTCACCGGGTCGACCGAAGTCGGCAAGGCCATTTCGCGCGCGCTCGCGGGAAGCGGAAAGCGGCTCACGCTTGAACTCGGCGGGAAAGCCGCGCATCTCGTGTTTGCGGATGCGCCGCTGGATCAAGCCATCGAGGGAATCGTTAACGGAATCTACTTCAATCAGGGTCACGTCTGCTGCGCGGGTTCGCGCCTTTTGGTAGAGGAAGGCGTGCACGATGAAGTCGTGGTGCGCTTGACCGAACGGCTGCAAACGCTGCGTTTGGGCGATCCGATGGATAAGAATACCGATATCGGAGCCATTAATTCGCGCATGCAATTGGACAAAATCGGAGGCTCGTGCAAAGCGGCATCGACCAGGGAGCCGTCCTGGTGCAGCAGTCCTGCGCGCTGCCCGAGCGCGGGTTCTTCTTCCCCGCCTCGTTCTTCACCGGCGTACAGCAGTCGCATCGCATCGCGCGCGAAGAAATCTTCGGACCGGTGCTCTCCATTCTGACGTTCCGCACGCCCGACGAGGCCATCGAGAAGGCCAACAACACGCCGTATGGACTTTCGGCGGGTATTTGGACCGACAAGGGCAGTAAAAACATGTTCGTCGCGCAACACCTTCGTGCCGGAGTAGTGTGGTGCAACACGTTTAACCAATTCGATCCGACCTCGCCGTTCGGCGGGTACCGGGAATCCGGCTTCGGGCGCGAGGGTGGCGTCCACGGCTTATATGAATACTTGGCTCACTGACGACGACGTGCGGCAGCGCTTTACGCTGCTGTTCGAACACAACCCCGCAGTCGTGCTGGCGCTCGACACATCGCGCCGCATCATCGAAATCAATCCCGCCGGGCTTCGCATAACAGGCTATAAGCGCGAACAAGTGATCGGCCGGGATATTACCGATTTTTCCCCGCCCGAGCAGCATGCCGATACGATTGCCGGATTCGAACGCGCCATGGCGGGTGAGGTGGTGCTCACGACCTGTGAGGCTTTTGCGGCAAACGGCTCGCTCATCGAATTCCGTAAGGTTCTCACGCCCGTTTTGCGCGGTGAGAACATCGACATCGTGTACGTCCTGCTCCAAGACACCACGCAGTTCAGCGATCTGGAGCACGACTTCCGGGCGCTCTTTGTGGGCAACCCCAACGGCATCTGCGCGCTGGCACTCGACGGCACGATTACCGACGTGAACGAGGCCATCGAACAGATCGGCAAGGTGCCGCGCGAACAACTGATCGGACAGAACTTCCGGATATTTCTGCAGGGGAGCGACCTTGAACGCGGTTGGTCGTTCTTTCAGCGCGCGCTCGACGGCGAGACGGTCCGCTACGAAATCGTTTCACGCCGGTTGGACGGCTCTGAGTTGCCCCTCGACGTAACGCTATTTCCGAAACACTCGGGCCGTGAGGTTTCGGGCGTCTACGCCATCGTGCAGGACACGACCGAGCGCCGTTCATCGCAACGCAAGAACGACATGCAGGCCCAGCGCGTGCGCGATCTGTATCTGTTGGCCACGACGCCGGAATATACCGACGCTCACATGATGTCCACGCTGCAAACCGGCTGCCGCCTGCTGGGCATGGAGAGCGGCGCCATCGTGACCTTCTCGCCCGCGCCGGCCATCGAGATGCGCTACGACACGCTCGAGCTGTTCGCCGGACAGGATGACGCGCTGCTTGGCCTCGCGCAAACCGTCGCGGAGCACCGGCGCAGCGTTGTCTCGCACTCCTCTGATGTCGTTTCGCAAACCTACCGCCGCTGGATCGGAACGAAGCTCACCGTCGCAGGCGAAACGCACGGCGTCCTGCTCTTCTTTTCCCTGATTCGCCGCGGAATCGATTTCGAAGAGATCGATCGCGATACGCTCGCGCTGGTGGCAACGCTCGTCGGCTCTTCACTGGAACGCCGGCGCACCCGTGCCCATCTGCGCACGCTTGCGTACTACGACGCCCTCACGGGCCTGCCGAACCGGGTGTTTTTCCAAGATTGCCTGCGCGATTCGTTGCTGGATGCGCGCGGTCACGCAAAGGCGCTGGCCGTTCTCTACTTCGACTTGGACAACTTCAAGGACATCAACGATTCGCTCGGTCATGCCATGGGCGACCGTTTTCTTCAAATGGTAGCGCGCCGGCTCGTGGATGCGGTCGGGGAGAACGGCATGGTCGCGCGAATGGGCGGCGATGAATTTATCGTGCTCTTGAGCGATCCGCGCGATGCCTCGGACGCCGAGCGCGTTGCGCGCGACCTGCTTCAACTGCTCCGGCGGCCGTATATCCTGGAAGGCTACGAGCAGCATCTGAGTGCGAGCGCAGGCATTTCTATTTACCCCGAAGACGCCAGAGACGACGAAGCGTTGATCCGCAACGCCGATATGGCGATGTATCAAGCCAAAGAGCGCGGCGGCGCTACGCACTTCCTGTACACGCAGGCGTTGCAGCAGCCGCTCCTGCAGCGCGTCGAGCAAGAGAAACAACTCCGGCGAGCGATCAAACATAAACAGTTCTTGCTGCACTACCAGCCAATCGTCGACGTTCGCAGCGAGCGCATTGTGGCCGTGGAGGCCCTTTTGCGCTGGGAGGACGATGAGCGCGGACTGGTTTATCCCGACGACTTCATTCCGACGGCCGAGGCCAGCGGTCTTATCGTAGAGATGGGCCATTGGGTAATTTCGGAGGCTGCCCGGCGGCTCGGCGAGTGGCGGCGCAAAGGTCTGGGGTATCTCGATCTTGCGATCAACATCTCCGCACGTCAGTTTCATCAGCCGGATCTCTGCGAGTTCTTGCTGGCGGAGCTCGATCGCCACGGCGTTCCCCCCAGCGCCCTGGAAATCGAGATCACCGAGAGTATGACGCTCTCGAACGTTGCTCACGCTATGGAGACGGTTCGCAAACTCAAACTGATCGGCGCGCGCATATCGGTCGACGACTTCGGCACCGGACATTCCTCGCTCAATTATCTGCGGCGTTTTGAGATCGACGAGATAAAGATCGACCGCTCGTTCGTGGCCGGTATCGGCCACCAACTCAGCGACGAAACCATCGTGAAAGCGATCTTGGCTATGGGGCAAAGTTTGGGCCTGACCATCGTGGCCGAAGGCGTGGAAACGGCGGAGCAGTACGCATTTTTGAAGGCAGCAGGATGCGCCCGCGTTCAGGGCTACTATTTTTCCCGGCCGCTCGGGGCCGAGGCATTCGAACAGCTGCTCCAGGCGCGAGGAACTCTGCGCAGGCCGGGTTAAAGACGCCCCATGGACACGCTGCTAGCCCCGCCGGAGCCGCAAGTCCGCGCCGCACTGGCCGATTGGTACCGGCGCAACCGCGAGCGTTCCGCTAATATTTTCGCACTAATCGATGCGCAAGCGTACTACAGCCGGCCCATTCCGCTACGCCACCCGTTTGCGTTTTACGAAGGCCACCTGCCCGCGTTCAGTTACCTTACGCTCAACGAGCGTGCGCTCGGCGGGCCGCCCATCGATCCGCACTTGGAAAAGATCTTCGAGCGCGGCATCGATCCTGCCGGCGCTGACGATGCGCGCCAGACACCAGCGAAACGATTGGCCTTCCCGCGCCCAGACCGAAGCGTTCGGCTTGATGTGCGACGAGCGCGTTTACGATGCCATCGCAAATGCCGCATTGGTCGATCCCGCAACACCGGCGCTTGTGCGCGGCGAATCGGTATTCACGATCTGGAACACGAGCAGATGCATCACGAAACGCTGATGTATATCGTGCACCGCCTCGATCCGCAGCATAAGGGACGGGTGGCTCAGGACCATCACGACACCGCGCCGCCCTTGAACGATTTTATCGCGATACCGCAGGGCCGGGCCACGCTGGGTGCGGACCGCACGGGCGTGCCGTTCGGCTGGGACAACGAATTCGGTGAGATGAAGGTGCACGTGGATGCCTTCAACGTGCAGCGGTATCCGGTTACCAACGCGGACTATCTGCGCTTCGTGCAGGCGGGCGGACCGCTTCCGCCGTTCTGGATCGAACGCGACGGCGACTTTTTCTTGCTTGGCGTTTTCGAGACGCTGCCGCTTCCGCTTTCGTGGCCGGTCTATACCACGCACGAACAAGCGCAGGCTTACGCCCGTTGGAAACGCTGCGAGCTGATGAGCGAAGCACAGTATCACCGCGCCGCGTACGGTACGCCCGAAGGAGATGAACGTGCGTATCCCTGGGGCGAGCAGGCACCCAATCCGCTGCACGGAAATTTTGATTTCGAGCGCTTCGATCCGCAGCCCGTGGATGCAGCACCTGCCGGCGCAAGCGCTTGGGGCGTTCACGATTTGGTCGGCAACGGCTGGGAATGGACCTCCACCGTGTTCGCGCCATTCGCGGGCTTTACGCCCATGGCCAGTACCCGCAGTACAGCACGGACTTTTTCGACGGCAAGCATTTCGTCATGAAAGGCGCTTCGCCGGTTACGGCCAAAGAATTAATCCGCCGGCCGTTCCGCAACTGGTTCTACGCCGACTATCCTTACATGTACGCAAAATTCCGCTGCGTGTATTAACCACCCACAACAATGAACGGAGTCGAGAACTCGAGATGATGACCGCTAAAAAGACTGCCATCACCGTCGCGTATGGTGACGGTATCGGCCCGGAGATTATGGACGCGACGCTTGCCGTTATTCAGGCAGCCGGAGCGGCACTCGATATCGAACGCATCGAAATCGGTGAAGGCGTCTACAAGCGCGGGCTGAGCAACGGCATCGAAGAGAGCTCTTGGGACTCGCTGCGCCGGACCAAAGTGTTTCTCAAAGCGCCGATAACTACGCCTCAGGGCGGCGGATTCAAGTCGCTGAACGTAACCGTGCGAAAGACGCTTGGCATGTACGCCAACGTGCGCCCGTGCGCATCGCTGCATCCATTCGTCGCGACCAAACATCCCAACATGAATCTGGTGATCGTTCGCGAGAACGAAGAGGACGTGTACGGCGGCATCGAACACCGCCAGACCCAGCAGGTCACGCAGTGCCTCAAACTTATCTCGCGGCCGGGCAGCGAGCGCATCGTGCGTTACGCGTTTGAATACGCGCGCGCGAACAAGCGCAAGAAAGTGACCTGTTTTACCAAAGACAACATCATGAAGATCACCGATGGCCTTTTCCATAAGGTCTTCGACGAGATCGCCAAAGAGTATCCCGACATTGAGAACGAGCATTGGATTGTCGACATCGGCGCGGCAAAGATGGCGGATACGCCCGAGGCGTTCGACGTCCTGGTGATGCCGAATCTGTACGGTGACGTGCTTTCCGACGTTGCGGCGCAGATCACCGGTTCGGTCGGGCTCGCGGGCTCGGCCAACATCGGGGACCACTGCTCCATGTTTGAGGCGATTCACGGATCTGCTCCGCGGCGTGCCGGTCAAAACTTGGCCAACCCGTCGGGCTTGCTGCACGGCGCGCTGCTGATGCTCACGCACATCGGACAGAGCGAGACAGCCGAGCGCGTGCACAACGCGTGGCTGCGCACCATAGAGGACGGCATTCACACATACGACATTTACAAAGAAGGCGTGAGCAAAGAAAAGGTCGGCACCAAAGAGTTCGGCGAGGCTATCGTTGCGCGCCTGGGCCAAAAACCGCAGACGCTTGCGCCGGTTGAGTATGCAAAGGGCGCGCAGATGGAGATCGGCGCCCGCGCGGAAGGCCCGCGTGCAACAAAAGTTGCCAACGGCGTGGACATCTTCATCGAACGCGCCGGAAGCTCGCCGGACCAGCTCGCTACCGCACTGCAGAAGGCGGCCGTGAGCGGAACCTCACTCACCGTGATCAGCAACCGGGGCACCAAAGTGTGGCCGAACGGCAACCCCGACACGTTTTGGAGCGACCATTGGTCATGCCGTTTCGAGGGCGAGGGTTTCAATGCCGGACACTTGGCCGGCCTCATCAAGGCGGTGAGCGATGCAGGCTTCGAGGTGATTAAGACCGAGGGGCTTTACAGCTTCGATGGAGAGCGCGGCTACTCACTTGCGCAAGGCCAATAGCGTTCGCACGATGTGAACGAAAGCCGCGGCGACCGCGATCCAGAACACGGCGCCGATCCAGCGTTCTAATCCTTGCGGATGATAGAACAGCATGATGATCGCAATCGCCACGATGCACGCCGAGGCAAGCATCGTGGCGTTTGCGCGTTCCACGGTGCGCTCGAAGCGCGCGATCATGGAATCGGCATCCTGCAGACGCGTCCAGACACTGAGGTTGCCACGCTCTACTTCTCCCAGTACGCGGTCCAAACGCCGCGGCAGTTCCATGCTCGACTCCGCGGCGTCCATGGCCGAATCTTGCAGCCGCTGCGACCATTGATCTCCCGTAAAGCGGTTGCGAACAACCTTTGAGACGATCGGCTCGAGATACTCGCTTAGCGAGACGCGCGGATCGATGGCTTCGAGCAGCCCCTCCGACATAATCAGCGCCTTAAAAAGTTGCGCGAGGGGACCGGGCATGCGCAGTTGATATTCGCGCACAAGATCGAGCAGCGCTCCGATCGCGCTGCCGAATTCGATACGATCGAGCGAGGCGTCCACGTATTGTTCGAGCAGCCGGTCGATGTCGGCCGTAAACGCCGCCCGATCAATCGGCCGTACCGGCGCGGTCATCTCCACCAGGCGATCTCCTAAACGCTGCGGGTCGCGGCGGTCGATGGCCACGAAGATGTCGGCAACTTTGCGCCGTGCATCGGGCAAAAGCCGCGCGACCATACCGAAATCGACGATTGCAAGCGTGCCGTCGGGTTGAATGAGAAAGTTTCCGGCATGCGGATCGGCATGAAAGATGCCATGCTCGAAGGCCGGCTCCAACACGAATCCACCGATGCGCCGCGCAACGGCGCTGCGGCGCCGCTCGCTCGCATCCTCCATCGCGCCGGGTTTCTGACCTTGCATGCGCGTGAGCGTGAGAACGCGCTGCGTGCACCATTCGGGGATGCACTCGGGAAGCGCATAGCCCGGCCGGTCTTTAAAAATCTTCCCGAACGCCGCCACGTTGGCGGCCTCTTTACGATAGTCGAGCTCCGCGCGCAGCGAATCGCTAAAGTCGCGTACGAGATGCTTGACGTCGTACTCCTGCAGAATCGCAAGACGCTCCGACCAATGCTCCGCGAGGTCCGCCAGGATTTCAAGGTCGGTCTGCACGAGCGCCTCAACGCCCGGTTTTTGAATTTTCACGACGACCTCGCGGCCGTCAACCAGACGCGCGGCGTGCACTTGGCCGATGGAGGCACTCCCCAGCGGCGTGCGATCGAATGACGCAAAGAGCAGTTCGGGCGACGCGCCGACTCTGCGACGATGACGTCCTCGATCTCCGCCGGTTCAGCGGCCGGCACATCGTCCTGAAGCTTCATCAGCTCTGCGCGGTACGATTCGGGCAGCAAATCGCCGCGCGTGGAGAGCATCTGCCCGAGTTTGATGAACGTGGGACCGAGTTCTTCACAGGCTTGGCGGACGTGCTCCGCGCGCGATTCGGCGCCCACGGCGCCGATGCCATGCCGCGCGAGCGTGGCAACGATGTGGCGGTAGCGGGCGGATTTCCCCGGAGGTGCCGGCTGGTTGTTTTCTTCCTGCATACTGCCGAACGGTTATTCCCACTCCGGGGTATCTAACACGCTTTCTACAGCGCTTGGCGCTCCGGGTCGGCTGCAAGGCCGGCCAGATGCTCGATCGCGCAGTCTTGCTGCAGCGTCCAACGGCCGTTTTCAACGCTAAATTGCGCGTACGCGCCGTTGAGCGCGCGCACCGTGCGAAGGTCTTCCACATCGCGCCCCGACCGTTCCAACAACGCTAACCGAACCACGATGTCGTGCGTAACGATTAACGTGTCGGCACGCGCATCGAACGACTCGACAAACGCCTTCCAGCGTGCTGCCACGTCCCCCAAACTCTCGCCGCCTTTGAAGCGGACGCGTTCGGGATGTTCGCGCCACTCCCAATACAGCTCGGGCTCGCTCTGCGCGATCTCCTCGCGGTAGCGTCCCTCCCACGCGCCGTGCGCAATCTCCAGCAGCAGCGGATCCGTTTCGATCGCAACGTTCGTTACGAGCGAGAGCGGCAGCGCCGTTTGAATGCACCGGGAAAGCGGGCTGGAGATGATGCGCGCTATCCCTCTGTCGCGCAACGCGCGGGCAAGCGCCTGCGACTGCGCTTGGCCAAGGGGTGAGAGCGGCGAATCGATACGGCCTTGGTAGCGCCCCACGGCGTTCCATGTGGTTTCCGCATGACGCGCGATGCGAACGAGAGCCACGCGCTACAACACGGCCGAATCGACGCGGTGCATGCCGTGAATTCCGCGCATCTTCTGCAGATGCTCGCGCGCCGGCGCGCGATCGACGGCTAGCACCATCAGCGCCCTGGCGCCGGACGGGTCGCGCGCAACTTGCATCGTGGCAATGTTTACGCCGGCCTGGCCCAAAATCGTCCCCACCCGGCCCACCATGCCGGGAACGTCATCGTGCCGCGTCACGATCCACGCGCCTTGCGGGCTCACGTCCAGCTCGTACCCATCGATGCGAACGACGCGCGGTCCGCCCCCGATAACGGTTGCTGCAATACGGTGCGCTCCCGCGGACACTTCAAGCAGCGATGAGAACGCCGGCGGTTCGACGTCCGGTGCAACGCTTAACGTTACGCCGATCTCCGCCGCAATCGCCTGCGCGTTGACGATGGAAACCCGGCGCTCGGTTGTGGTTTGCAACAGTGCAGCAAGAAATGCAGCGCGCAGCGGCTGCGCGTCGGCTGTAGCAAGTTCTCCGGCCGGATGCAGACCCAGCGGCGAGGAAAGTGCGTCATCGAACAGTTGCGGAAGCAACCGGCCTAAACGGTCGGCCACTTCGATATACGATCGCACGCGCTGCGCGTCCGCTCCGCTGGGCGCGGGCGCGTTGACCGCTCCGGCTGCGGGCTTTCCGCTAAGCGCATCGGCAACGTCTTGCGCAAGTTCGATTGCAATTCGCTCGAGCGCTTCGTACGTCGATCCGCCTAAATGCGGAGTCGCAAGGACCCTGGGGTGCCGCGTAAGGCGCGCGCCTGCGGATTGGGAGGGAGGCGGCTCTGCGAGACCACGTCGATCGCGGCGGCACGAACCGAGCCGGCATCGAGCGCCGCGAGCAGGGCTTCTTCATCAACAAGCCCGCCGCGCGCGCAATTGATCAGCACGGCGCCGCTTTTCATGCGCGCAAGTGCAGATGCGTCGATCATTCCTTGCGTCTGCGTATTAAGCGGAACGTGAAGCGAGACGGCGTCGGATGATTCGAGCAACTCTTCAAGCGAACAGAGATCGACGCCCAGCGTTTGCGCGCGCGTTCGCGGCACGAACGGATCGTGCGCGATGACGCGTGCTTCGAAGGCGCGTGCGCGCGTTGCCACGGCACCGCCGATCCGCCCCAGGCCGACGATGCCCAACGTCTTTGCGAAGAGCTCGCTGCCGACGAAAGGCGCGCGTTCCCACCGGCCCGCAAGCAGCGAGGCATTCGCGGGCGCGACGTGCCGAAGGAGCGCAAGCATTAGCGCCATCGTTTGCTCCGCGGCCGCAATGGTATTGGCTGCCGGCGTGTTCACCACGACGATCCCGGCTTCGGTTGCCGCTGGCACGTCGATGGCATCCACGCCCACGCCCGCCCGGCCGACCACGCGCATGCGCGGCGCACTCGCAAGAAGTTCCCGGTCCACGCGGGTCTCCGAGCGTACGATCAGGCCGTCCGCCTCGCGCAACGCTTCGATGAGCTGCGCCCGCGAACTGCCCACGCACGAAACGACGTCGATGCCGCGCGCGCTTAAGACGGCTTGGCCGCGCGGCGCAAACGATTCGGCGATAATAACGCGCATGGCCCGCCTTTGGAGGCCAGGGCCGGTCTAACCTTGCGTCGTAGGTCGCCTCGTGGCCAAAGAGGATCGAAACCGCCTTGCGGTTCGAAAGATGTACAAGCCTCTTTATCAACGGCGCGTTCGTGCGCTCGGAATCGGGTCGCAGCGATCCGCTCTGGGACGGCAAAGAATTCGGTGCTAACATTGCGCGCGGTTCTCGAAAGGACGTACGTGACGCCGTCGTGGCAGCACGGGCAGCGCACGCGAAATGGCGCGCCGTTGCCCCGGCAGTGCGAGGGCTGATCCTTTACCGCTTAGCCGAGATGATGGAAGCGCGCCGGGTAGAGTTCACGGGCCTGACCGCAGATACGCGCGAGGTGGATGCCGCGATCGATCGCGCATTATGGTATGCGGGCTGGTGCGACAAATACGCTGCCTTGCTCTCCACACGCAATCCGGTCGCCGGACCGCACTTCAATTTTTCAACGGCCGAGCCCACCGGCGTCGTCGGCATTCTCGCTCCCGATGCGCCGCCGCTGCTAGGCTTGGTTTCCGTGCTGCTGCCTGCGCTGGTTTCCGGTAACGCAGTCGTGCTGGTGGCCTCCGAAAAAGACCCACGCACCGCAATGGTCTTTGCCGAGGCCCTTGCAACGAGCGACATCCCGGCCGGCGTTGTAAACATTATTACGGGTCTGCGCAGCGAGCTCGGTCCTATTCTGGCTAAGCACATGGACGTGAACGCGATCGCCTTTGCGGGCGGAGATCAAACCCAAGCGCTGCAAACCTTCGCGGCCGAAAACGTAAAACGAACGCACATCTTCCCGTGCGCGGACCGCAACGATTGGTTTAGCGAGGGTGCCCAAGGGCTTGATGAGATCGGGGCGTTTTGCGAGATCAAAACGATCTGGCATCCGGCGGGAGTTTGAACCGGGAGCAGGCCGGCCAACTCATCATCCGCTACGCGCGGCTGCTGTGGGAACGGCGGCTGGTAAGCGGAAGCAGCGGGAACGTCAGCGTCTTCGTTGACGACGGAACGATGCTCATCACGCCGGCCTCGCGTGCTTTGCGCGATCTCTCGGCCGGGGAACTCGCACTGACCGATGCGTCGGGCAAGCGCCTCGCGGGGGGCATCCCCTCGAGCGAGCTTCCGCTGCACGTTGCGGCGTACCGCGCGCGGCCGGACATCCGCGCCCTCATTCACACGCACCCGACGTATTGCGTGGTATGGTCGAAGACCGGAAACATCTTTCCCCTCGACACGGTGGGCGCCCGGGAATCCCTGGGACGCATCGCCTGGGCCGCCTTTGCGGCGCCGGGATCGCTCCAATTGGCCGCCGGGGTGGCCGCCCTGCTGGAGGCCGGAAATGAATGCGTGCTCATGGAGGCGCACGGGCTGGCGGCGGCCGGACCCGATCTGGAGACGGCCTTCCTGCGAACGGATCAGGCCGAAGAGGCCGCCAGAACGGGCTTTCTGAGCAGACTAACGCTCGCTTAGTAGGCAACCGGCCGAAGGGCGGCTAACTAGCGTCCTGGAGTGAGCTACCGCCTCGTCCCCATGCATCAGCGTCTAGCAAACGCCTTAAGCTCTGGGGAATTTCGCCTTGCCTACCAGTCCGTCGTTGCCATCGGTACCGGCGAGATTGTTGGCGTCGAGGCCTTGTGCCGCTGGCCGCAGCGGAATCAGACATGCGCGGTTCCCGAGTCCTTCATTGCACGGGCGGAAAACTCGGGTTTTATCATCCAACTCGGGCAGTGGGTGTTGCGCACGGCTGCGCAACAGGTGCGCCGGTGGCAGCAGCTCTTCAACTTGCGCCTGCGCCTGTCGGTCAATCTCTCCGCGCGGCAGTTTCTACATTTCAACTTAGTCAAACAGGTTGAGGAAGCGATTCGCAGCAGCGGATTCGACCCGGCGTATTTGGATTTTGAAATTCCCGAGTCCGTCGCGATGACCACCGCCGAAGAGAGCATCTGCGTCATGCGGCAACTCAAATCGCTGGGCACCGGCTTGGCGCTGGGTAATTTCGGCACCGGCTTCTCGTCGGTGAGCTATCTGCGGCGTTTTCCCATCGATGTCTTGAAGATCGATAAATCGTTTGTGCGCGATATCCCGGAGGATGCGAACGGCCTCGCCATCGTCTGCGCGATCATCGCCATGTCCAACGCGCTCGGACTCAAGGTGGTCGCCGAAGGTGTGGAAACAGAATTGCAGCGCCGCTTCTTGCGTGATTGCGGCGCGCAGTTCGCGCAGGGCTTTTACTTCGGACGCCCGCTGCCCGCCGCCGAATTCGAGGATCTCATCGCCCGCTATAACCCCCAGGTCCAAGGCATTTCCCCCCTCCACGCCTAATCCGCCGTCGCACCCATTTCATTCGAATGTATTTGGGCGGCCCTTGATTCCCCGTAGGGGGGAACGCCGCACGGTTCCCGTGCGGGGGGCGCGCAGCACAGGATGTGCGGAGCGCCCGTTAAACTGAGGGGCCCCAAATTGCTGCGCAATTTGGGGAGAGGTGGCAGAGTGGTCGAATGCACTCGCTTGGAAAGCGAGCAGACCTTCACGGGTCTCGGGAGTTCGAATCTCCCCCTCTCCGAATTGCGACCAAAGTAGAACAAAGCGGCACAAAAGCGCGTTTACCAAAGCGGAGAGGAAAGCTCGCCGAACGCTCGGCCGCTTTGGTACCGATGGCTAACATTTTGCTTCAGACAACGATTGCAGATGCGCACGGCGAGTGGAATGCCCGCCGGTTCGCGTTTCTGGCCGGGATATTGCGCAGCGTGGGTCACCAGGTTACGGCGCGCAACCGGGAACCGCTCAGCACCGGCGACGATGCAGTGTTACCTTCCCTAGCGGAATCGCCGTTTCAACAACTGTGGCTGATAGCAGCCGACAGCGGGTCCGCCTTGAGTCCCAATGACGTGCGCGGCATTCTGCGCTTCCGCGAACGCGGCGGCGCCATGCTGACCGCTCGCGATCGTGAGAACATCGGCGCCTCGCTGTTGAACTTAGGCGCGCTTGGCTCGGTTAACAACTTCCAGAGCTTCAACCCGGAGCCGCAAGCGGTTTCCGGCGTGCTCCTTGCCGAGCCGTGCGACCCGGCTACGGAACTGTTGCGCACGGTCGTACGGCCCGGCGCAACGCTTTCGATTCCCGACAAGATGCCGTTTGCGCGGGTCATTGCCACCTCGCCGCCCGAGAGCGGCGCGTTGAACCTGGCGGTCGCAATTGAAAACGAACCCGCTGGAAACGGGACCGTGTGCGGGCGCGCTTTGGCGCTCTCAACATTTTATTTACTCGCCGACACGAACTGGCCCGATACGCGCCGAAGCTCGGATGAATACGGCCTCTTTACCTCGTTTATTGCAGGCTGCGCGTCGTGGCTCTCGGCCGGTTAGCCGATAACTTTCGAGACGAGCCTCCGTACGATTGCGGGCCTGCATTTTTAAAAGCATTCGCTTGACGTGAAAGACGGCCGTTGATTCGGCGATATGCAGGCGTTTGCCGATTTCCGCATTCGTCGCTCCCTCCACGAGCAGACGCAACACATCCGATTCACGAGGCGAGAGCCCGTAGCGAACCCTGACGTTGTTGAGGTGGTCGCGGATCCGCAAACGCTCCACAAGAACCGCCATGGCCTCGGCGCCGGTTCCGGCAAGCCAAATGACGCGCACGACCAGTGAGTTACTGTGCGCGCTCGCAAGCGAGTCCGGCTTTGGAAACATCGCTTCGCGCGCCTGAGCCAATCGGCGAACGCTTTCTTCCACCAGCGGTGGCAGCGACGTTCCGGCCGTAAGGCATTCACTGCGACGCTCGGATGGATCGCCACGCTGAAAAAGGACGCGCATCGATGCGTCAACGACATATACCGCCGGCACGGAACGCGATGTAACGTAGGGATGGTGCTTCCCTAGCGTAAGACCGCGCTGCTCTTGGCGCTCGGTTAGGTCGTACATGATTCCCCCCGCATGGGTAGTTAGTTATGCACATTTGCATTGCCCGCCCCCCTCATTGTCCACAGTTTTTTAGCGAGAAACCCTTAGCGCACCCAGGTTTCACGGCTGCCTTCATCCGCTACTATTAACTCCTACTTGTTGCTTTTCGGATGGGTGAACATACGTTATGACTTCCTATAGAACCATCGTTCTGGGCGCCGTTGTCATGGCGAGCGCGTGCGCTCCGTTGATAGCCGTTGCAGACAGTGTCCCGGCAGTGCCTAAGGCAATCGTCTCCACCGGGACGATGGATAGCGTGCCGGCGGTGCCGAAAGCCGCGATGCTGGAAATCGTATTGATGGCCGCATCCGCGACGCACGTCTAAAAACATTGCTACCGGTCCGGCCGTAGGACGACGTCGATCATATTTTCGACGACGGCCGGATCGAATTGCGTTCCGCTGCCTTCTCTCAGCTGGGCTATCGCCGCCATAGGCGAGAGCGGATCGCGGTACGGCCTGCGGGCAATCATGGCGTTGAAAGCGTCAGCTACAGCGACCATGCGGGCGGCGAACGGGATATCTTGCTGGGGCAGAGCGTCAGGATATCCCCTTCCGTCGTACCGCTCGTGATGCCAGCGCACGGCCGGAATTAGCGTTCGAAGCTCGATAACGGGTTCCATAAGGCGTACGCCGTCCAGCGTGTGCCTTTTCATGATGCGCCACTCTGCCTCGTCGAGCCGGCGAGGCGCCTGGAGAATCTCCGAGGGCGTCAGCACCTTGCCGATATCGTGCACGAGGCCGGACCGCATAACGAGTATTGCATCTTGACGCTGGAGCCGCATTCGCCGGCCGAGCCGCGCGCACCAGGCGCCGACACTGCGCGAATGTTCGTACGTAATTTCATCGCGGCAGCACAAGCGGTGCAGCAGCTCTTCGATTTTCGCATCGACCGGATCGACCGGTTGAACGGTTTCGACCGCGCGGCGAACCTGAAATGCGCTTACGTGCGCATCGAGGGTTTCACGCAAACGGGTCAAGGCTGCCTGCATGTGCTCGTCCAGCGACCCGGAGGCCGAGAGCCGCCGCGCAGCAATGTTGACGGTTTCCCCGAAAAGGTGCGCGACGAGATCGGCACTGTGGCGGGTTTCCAAAACGCTTTCCGCCCATGCCACCACGTCCAGATCGTCACCACTCTTCGCCCACACGGCGAGCTGCTCTATCGTTCCATTCACGATGAGGTCGGCTTGCAGCGTGCGGCGCGCGTTGGGAAGCGCTTCATCAAGCGCGGCGTAAATGATGTCTTCGCGCGCAGCCGCCAATTCGTCGGCGATACGCTGCGGTGCCGACGTGCCGGCCGGCGTGGCCGCCCGGAGTATCGGATCGAGCGGAAGCGACGAGAGCACCGCTGCAAACCCGCCGAGTTCGTGCGCATCCATTGATTGCAGCCGCGCGCCGAGCAATGTGCGGTTGGGCGTTCCGGCCCACCGCGTCAGAACGGCGCGTATGGCTTCCACAAAGGCTCGGGTCCGAGGCGATGCTTTCTCAAGATCTTTTGTGAGATCGCGAAGCAGTGCTTTGGCGTCTTGCTTGCGTCCGAGAAGCGTTCCGGCCAGCACAAGGTGGGCGATGGTCCTCACGGTACGGCGCGAACCGGCCTCCAGGCCCGATAGCAATGTCCCGCTGCGCGCGAACGCCTCTTGCGCGTCGGCCGTGCGGTATGCAGCCGCGGCATAAAGCGCCATCTCCGAATACCGCAAGGCGCGGCGGTCGGCCGTGGCTTGACGCTCCGCGGTAGGGGAAAGCAGGTCGTACGCTTCCGAAAAACGCCCCCTGCCCGAAAGATACATGGCCTGACCGGAGACCAACGCCGCACTCGTCATCGGATCGCCGAAATTCACTTCGTAAGAAAGCAGCGAGCGCTCTATGCGGCGCAAGGCCTTGGCATCGCCGCTCTCGGTTGCCAAATCGAACATTCCGAGCAATGCAAACAGGCGCAGCGGCGCGCTTCCGGCTTGCATGCCGCAATCCAAGATGCGCTCGAGCAAATGGGCGCTCGCGGCCGGATCGTCTTCCACGTCGTAAGCGATGTTATACAAGATGGTATAAGCGCGCGCCGCCGACTCGTACATTGCGCACGATAGCGCCGTATCGACGGCGCGAACCGCCAATGTTCGTGCGCGATCGATGTCGCCGGTAAAAAGCGCGACCCAGGCGGCATGATGGAGCACTTTCGCCGGCGCACTGGGCTCGCCGCAATTTTCGGCAACGGTCAACGCGGCGGAGACGGCCGCACGGGCTTGATCGAAGCGCTGTCCAAGGACGTGGCCGATAGCGAGCGCCGCAAAAATCGAGGCCCGCAAATCCATGGGAATGTCCGGGTCGTCCACGCACTCTTCCAGGACTCCCGTTCCGTCGACGCGGCCGTTACGTATCAGGTCGAGCACGTAATAGTAGGCGATGCGCGCCTTCACGGAACCGGGGCCGGCGCATTCCAGGGCTTGCAAGAACCATGCCTCGGCCGTGTCGTGCCGCCCGACGCGCGATTCTTCCATGGCCCGAACCGCCAGTGCCGTCGGATGCGTTTGCAACTCGGCGACATCGATGGTTTCAAGCCCGCGGTCGAGTACCCAGCCGTGCCCGTTCTCGATCAGCTCGAATCCGTGAGCTTCGCACAAACGGACGACATCGGCGCTCATATTCCATCCCGAATATAAGCGGAAAGCGGCTATAAGCCGGCCCGAGTACTCGCTCGCAGCACCCACTCTGGCTCGCGCGCAAGCAACTGCATCGTTGCCGCCCCCCCGCAGCCGGCGGTCCAAGTACGATCGGAAGCCGCTCCTGAATTTCACGATGCCGCCGGGACGATTCACCAGGAGCAAACCCTCCGCCGCCAATGCGGCGAGCTTCTCCCACTGTTGGCCGGCGCCCATGGCTCGCACGAGCACCTCATCGAATTCGGCAACTAGAGACAGCTCGAGCAACAGATTCTGCAACGGCAGCTCGATGCTCTCAAACAAAATAGAAGCAAACGCTTCGTAAAGATCTTCGCGCCGGGGCGCTGCGAATTCACTGATGTCCGTTAAACCCGCAGCGCGTGCCCCGAGCTTGAAGCCCAGCGGCCATCCGGCGGTAAGAGCCAGCAGGTCGCTCGCCGTTTCGCGGCTGCAGCCGCACGCGCTCGCATATGCAAACGCTTCTTCAGTTCCCAGGCGCAGGTCGGATTCGCCCAATTCGGTCGCGAGTAGGCCGAAGGATTCCCACGCCTGCCACGGGAGCGGCGGCCGGTGGTTGGCGACGCACAACCATTGCAGTGTTGCCTGCGACTGCTCGATGAGCGTTGTTATCAATTTAAAAAACGCAAAGTCCCGTACGACGTCCAGGTCGTGCAGCACGATCGTTGCGGTGACGCCGTTGAGGTGCCGCCCGAACCAGAGCGCGAACTCGTCATGCGGCTGCGCACTCTGCCTGGCGTACTCTACGGCGCCGGCAAACGAGCTAGCCAATCCGGGCGCCGCGGGAGCAAGCGCTATTGCCAACCCGTTCACCAAATCGACCAGCGACTCTTGATCTTCGCGCGGGTAAAAGTGGAGCGCGGGTCTTTGCATGTACCGCAAATGCTCTTCGACGGCGATCTGCTTGCCATAGCCTTCCGGGGCGGCTATCAGCGTAACGGCGCGGCTTATCGGGGGCGCAAGCGTTGTCATCTGGCCGACCGGTAGCGCGCCCAGTTCAAGAAATCTTGCTCCGTTAAGGGACTGGAAATTTCAAACCCTTGAAGCGCTTCAACGCCCCCCGCGGTAAGCCAAACGCGCTCGCTTTCGGATTCCACTTGCTCGGCGATCACCGAGCAATTTACCGCATGCGCCTGATCGACCAGCGATTTTACAAACTGCGGACGCCGAGCCGCCGACTCCTCGCGAAGCGAGCCGGCGTGTATTTTGACGAAATCCAGTTGGAGTTCGCAAAACGTTCGCAATGAAAGCGCACCGGAGCCGAAGTGCGAGAGGCCGACGCGGTAGCCGCGTGCGCGGCATGCTGCCATGAATTTCACATACAGTTCGGGTTCGCGCGCCACTTGTTCTTCGGAAAATTCCAGCGCGATGTGCCGAAGCATGGACGAGGAGCCGTCAAGGAGCGAATCGTCGGGCTGAGAAACGTTCAAATGCAGCGTAAGCGCGCCCAAATCGCCCGACATCGAGCCGGCCTTGCGCAGAGCCGTCGTTATGAGCAGACGTTCGAAAGCGGTAAGGGCTTGCTGATCGGCCAGTGCCTTCAAGAGCGGCGAGGGGAGAATTAGCCCGCGATCCGGGTGAAGCCACCGAACCAAGACTTCGGCCCCTAAGAGCCGGGCGGTTTGAGCGGCGACGATAGGCTGATAACACAGCACGAACTGCGAGTCGAAATGCATTGCATCGACCCGCAGCGGAACCTGCGCTGCCGCCTCCACGGGACGCGAGTAGAATGAATATGCGCTGCCGCCCTTGCTCTTCGCTTGATACATTGCGGCATCGGCTTTACCAAACAGATCGCTCGCATTCAAGGCGTCCCGCGGGTAAATTGCGACGCCGATGCTGGCATCCACGTCGAGGTTTATATTTTGAATCAGCACCGGAGCGCCGATAGCGCGCAGGACACGGCGTGCAATGCCGTCGAGTTCTTCCTCCGCAGCAAAGGTCGAAACGATGATTGCAAATTCGTCGCCCCCGATGCGGCCCGCAATTTCGTGCTTGCGAAGCACGGATTGCATCCGGCTAGACAACTCGGCGAGCGCGGCATCGCCGATTGCATGACCGTACGTGTCGTTTACGTTCTTAAAGCGGTTCAGATCGATATAGAGCACGGCAACTTGCGATCCCGTGCGTTCGGCCGAAGACAGGCTCGTCGACAAGTGTTCGAATAGCGCCGCGCGGTTGCGCAGCCCGGTTAAAGAATCCTTATTGATACGATCGGCAATTTTCCGGTTGCGCTCGGCAGCCGAGAGCAGCCTGGAGATGAGCGCCGCCAGAAAATTCAAGTACTGAATCTCGTCCTCGCTAATCGCGTTCGAACGCGCGACCTTCCAGCCGAAACTGAGCACGCAACTGCGTCCTTCGACCACAAACGGCCAAAACAGCAGCGAGCGCAGGCCTAAATCGCGCACGAGCGGTTCGATCGATACCGGGTCGTCCTGGGCATCGAAGATCAACAGGGGCTTTTGCAGACGCAGTGCGCGCCGGCCGATGGTGCGCCCTTGACGCTCGTCGTCACCAACCTTACAAACGCAGACGACGTCTTCGTTGTCGGCGTCTTCGATGCCGACCTCGGCGTACGTGAAAGCCAAAGCAGAAGTTGAATCCGCTACGATCTTTCTAATCTGTTCCTTCGGCGGCGCGTCGATGCCCATCTCGATAAGCGCATGCAACCTGGTTAGGTGAACGTGCAAGCGGCCGTGGTCGAACTCACCGGTTCCAACCGACGTTCCGCTCAATTTGACCTCCAGGCTGAACGAAGCGAGCCCTTGCCAATGTGTTCCACAAACAACCTTTACCCATAATCAAGCGACCCGGCTCGTTTAACGGCTTGCCGTCCCGGCATTCTGCTGCTTCGTCAGAGTGCCCCGCGAATCTAAACCTCTTATGATTAAGAGTATATCAGAAATAACATAAGGCGCTAGGCCGTTTGACTACCCTCTTGGGGCTCTTGACCTCCCGGACGCGAGAGTCACGCGGAACCTGCAACAATGCAGGCCCGCCGACTGCATCGGCGCACTTTATGCCTTTGCGCCGTTGCAGCGTTACTCAGCGCTTGCTTGGTATAGCAACCCAGCGTTCGCTCAAGTGCTCTGCTTGCCGGTCGATTGGGCCGGCTCTGCTGCGGTTAATCTGCGCCTGACGGTTGGGCCTATTTCGGTTTCGGCTCGTGGGGCACGGGTTTCAGTCTTATCACTACGCGCAGGGCGCGTTCGCTCAAAAATACCGCGCCGCCCGCCTGTTCTTTTTCAAGCGGCGGGGCATTTACGTGCACATTTGCACGGGAAATTGGCAACCATGTCGTCCTCAACGCGTAAACGGGGTCGTTGCCCAGCGCACTGTTTCCTGCCCGGCACGCTGCTCGTGACGGATAACAATCATCACATCTCGCGCCGCGGTTTCAAGCTGCTCGACATTGTGCGGGACGTGGACGGCAATCCGTTTGCGATAATCTCGGCGCGGCGCTAGCGCTGCAACTTTGCGAGCCAAAAGTCGAATGAAGCGCGCGCCTGCGCCTCGAGCATGGCATCGCCTTTGACGATCTCGCGATGCACTTGATGCCAAAGGGTCGAGCGCGAACCGTAGTTCGTGTCCATAACGTAATCCGCCGCCAACAGAGCCTCGACCATGGTTTGGGGCAACTTCACGCCGGACGGCAACGTGGAGATCACAATTTCAGGCGCGTTTTCGGGCCAGGGCTCGGCCTCGAAGCGCTCGCATATACGGTCGACTTTTTCATGATTGCGTCCCCACACATAGGTGTACGCATCCGTTTCATGCAGCTGCGTGAAGATGGCGCGCGCCGTTGCGCCCGTTCCCAACACGCCGATGCGCTCCAAGGCGACGGCCTGACCCAGCATTTGCTCCAGTGCGCTGCGCGCGCCGATACCATCGGTGTTGTGACCGATGATGGAGGGCCCCAAGAAGATCGTATTCACAGCACCGGCCATCTGCGCTTCCTCGGTGAACTCATCGCACGCCGCCATCACTTCTTCTTTAAGCGGAAACGTCACGTTGATTCCGGCGTATTCATCGATCCGCATCCGGCGCACCACTTCCACGCCGTTGCCGCGCGGAACGCGAATGGCAACGTAACTGCCCTCAACGCCGGCTTCTTCCAGGAAATCGCGGTGCAGCCGGGGGCTGCGGCTGTGTTCGACCGGATCGCCGATGAGCGCGAGTTTCACCGGTTGCGCCGCTGAGGAAGCATCAAGCGTTCGAAGAACCGGAACATCATCGTTATCGGGAAATCCTTACTTTCGATGGGCTCGGTCAAGATCGTAAAAAGGCCGCCGCTCAATTTTGCGCCCAGCACGTCGGTGAAGAGTTGATCGCCGACCACGGCAATCTGCTTGCGGGGCAGTTTTAGACGCGCCATCGCCCGCCAAAAGCCGAACGGCAGGGGCTTGAGCGCGTTGGGAATGCATTCGACGCGCAGCATTTTGGCGATCGAACGCACGCGTTCGCTGAAATTGTTACTGACCATGACGATGGCAAAGCCACGGTCGTGCGCCTCCTGCACCCAGGCTAGGTGCTCGGCGGCCATCTCGGTCTCACGGAAGCCCAAAAGCGTGTTGTCCAGGTCCACGATCAGCCCGCGAATGCCTAAGGCGGCGATCTCTTCGAGCGATATGTCGTGCAGGCGGGGGGCGAAGCGATCGGGACCGAGCATCGAGTGCGGTTTGCGCGAGTTCTCCCCGCTATCCTCGGAAGTTTCCACAGCGGCTGCACCCCAGGACACAGGTTTTCCACCTTTAGGGGCCCTGCGTGCACAAGAAAGTGAGGTTGTCGACAGGTTCCGCACAAGGACGCCGATACTATATCTTGTATCTGTGCGCCCTGGGTAGTACAATCTATGGGCACTAATCACCGTTTGAGCCCTATTTAAATCGAACAGGTGTTCGATTTTCCCTGCTCGAAGTCAACGGGTCCTCCGCCACCGGAGGAAGGAGCCTCGATGAAGTTCAGCCGCATCTATTCGGCGCCCGGCGATCCCTACGCCGGACTCACCTTCGAACCACGCACCTCACGCATCGTCAATCCGGACGGCTCGGTCATTTTTGAGGCCAAAGACGTCATGGTGCCGACGGGCTGGAGCCAGGTCGCAGTGGACGTGCTTGCGCAGAAATACTGCCGCAAAGCGGGGGTTCCCAAGGACCTCAAGCGCGTTCCCGAAGAGGGTGTTCCCGAATGGCTGTGGCGCTCGGAGCCGGCATCGAGCGAGTTCGGCCCGGAAACCGACTCGCGTCAGGTCTTCAACCGTCTTGCGGGCTGCTGGGCGTATTGGGGCTTCAAGAACAACTATTTCGATAACGAGCAAGACGCGCAGGTGTACTACGACGAGATGTGCGCCATGCTGGCGCGACAAGTCGGTGCGCCCAATTCACCGCAATGGTTCAACACCGGTTTGCACTGGGCGTACGGCATCGCAGGACCGGCTCAGGGGCACTATTATGTCGATCCCGTCGAACAAACCGTACAACGCTCGGCCAATACCTACGAGCACCCGCAAGTTTCCGCTTGTTATATCCTTTCGATTGAAGACGATCTCGTTAACGAAGGCGGCATCTTCGATGGCGTCGTGCGCGAGGCGCGCATCTTTAAGGGCGGCTCGGGGAGCGGCGCAAACTTCTCGAAGATTCGCGGCGGCGGCGAGAAACTCAGCGGCGGCGGCACGAGCTCGGGCTTGATGTCGTTTCTCAAAGTATTCGATCGCGCTGCCGGCGCCATCAAATCAGGCGGCACCACGCGGCGGGCCGCGAAGATGGTCGTGCTCAACGCGGACCATCCGGACATCGAAGAATTCGTGAACTGGAAAGTCCGCGAAGAGCGCAAAGTTGCCGACTTGGTCATCGGCTCGAAGATCTTCGAGAAGCATCTGAACGGGATCATTCGCGCCGCGCACGATACGCGCGTGCCCGAACAAGCACGCCTGGATGCGCAATTGAATCCGCACCTGCGTGAGGCGATGCGCAAATCGTTTGAAGCGGGCGTACCTTCGGGCGCTATTCAAAGCGCATTGGATTATGCGCGTCAGGGTTACACGTCGCTTGAAATCGACAAGTACGATACCGAATGGGACTCCGATGCCTATGCTACCGTTTCGGGGCAAAACTCCAACAATTCGGTGCGCTTAACCAACGCGTTTTTCGAGGCGATCGACAAAGATGCGGACTGGGATCTGACCTCGCGCACGACCGGTCAGGTTATCAAGAAAATCAAAGCCAATGATCTTTGGGAACAAATTGCTGTCGCCGCCTGGCAATGCGCCGATCCCGGGCTGCAATATGATGACACACTCCAAGAGTGGCATACGTGTTCGAACGATGATCGCATCAATGCAACTAATCCCTGCAGTGAGTACTGCTTCATCGACGATACTGCGTGCAATCTTGCCAGTTTAAACCTCGTCAAGTTTCTCAACGAGGACGACACGTTCAACGAAAGCATCTTCGCCGATGCTTCACGCATTTGGACGACGACCTTGGAAATCTCGGTGACGATGGGCCAAATGCCCAGCAAAGAGATTGCCGCAAAGAACCACGGCTACCGGACGCTCGGCCTGGGTTACGCAAACTTAGGGACCATGCTGATGCGCCTCGGCCTTCCGTACGATTCAGAGGAAGCGTTCGGATGGTGCGGCGCGATAACGTCGCTGATGACCGGCGCTGCCTATCGCACCTCGGCTGAAATGGCGCAGCAACTCGGGCCCTTTGCCCGCTATCGCGACAACGCGGAGCCCATGCTGCGCGTCATCCGCAATCATCGCAGAGCCGCATACGATGCGGCGCCCGGCGAGTACGAAGAGTAACCATCAAGCCCGTCACGCACGCGCCGACGCTGTTCACACAGAACGTATGGGCCTTGGCGCGCAAGATGTGGGACGAAGCACTCGTCGCCGGCGAAGTTTCGGGCTTCCGGAATGCGCAGACGGTTGTAATCGCTCCGACGGGAACTATCGGCCTGGTAATGGACTGCGACACGACGGGGATCGAGCCCGACTTCGCGTTGGTCAAATTCAAGAACTGGCCGGCGGCGGATACTTCAAGATCGTCAATCAGTCCGTGGAGCACGCGCTGCGGCATCTGGGCTACAGCGAACAGCAAATCCAAGAGATCGAAACGTTCGCCAAGGGCACGGCAACGCTCGAGGGTGCTCCGCATATTAATCGCGCAACGCTGCGGGCCAAAGGGTTTGACGATGAAGCGCTTACGAAGATCGAAGATGCCTTGCTAAGCGCCTTCGAACTTGAGTTTGCGTTTAACAAGTACACGCTGACCGAGGAGTTCTGCAAAGAGAAACTCCATCTGTCGGACGCGCAGCTCGCTGATTGGAACTTCTCGATCTTGCGCGATGCGCTGGGCTTTAGTCAGCAGCAGATCGACGAGGCATCCAACGTGATCTGCGGACGCATGACCCTTGAGGGCGCACCGCACCTCAAAGACGAGCACCTGCCGGTCTTTGACTGCGCAACGCCGTGCGGCAAGCACGGGTCGCGCTACATCCGGCCATTGGCACACGTAGATATGATGGCAGCGGCGCAGCCGTTCGTCAGCGGCGCCATCTCCAAAACGATCAACTTCCCGCAAACCGCCACTATTGCCGAGGTCAAAGAAGCGTACCGCTATTCGTGGGAACGCATGATCAAAGCGGTCGCGTTGTATCGCGACGGTTCGAAGCTCTCGCAGCCGCTTGCGGCCAGCTACGACTTCGGCGGCGGCGAAGGCGCGCAAGAAGAGACGCCCGTACTGCAGGCCGGCTTCCAGCATCCGCTGCAAGTTGCCGAACGCATCGTCTACCGGTACATCGCCAAACGGCGCCGCTTGCCCGAGCGCCGCAGCGGCTACACGCAGAAGGCGATCGTCGGCGGCCACAAAGTCTATCTTCGCACCGGGGAGTATGACGGCGGACAGCTCGGCGAGATCTTTATCGACATGCACAAGGAAGGCGCCGCTTTCCGATCGCTGATGAACAACTTCGCCATCGCTGTATCGCTGGGTCTGCAGCATGGCGTGCCGCTCGAAGAGTTCGTGGAAGCATTCACCTTCACGCGCTTCGAGCCCAACGGTCCGGTCGTCGGCCACGATCACATCAAGATGGCAACCTCGATTTTGGACTACATCTTCCGCGAACTGGCCGTGAGTTATCTTGGCCGTTACGAGACTCGCGCACGTGCAGCCGAGCATGGAGATGGATGCCATGGGGCCCGCCGTCTCGGACGAAGAGTACGTTGCGGAAGAAACCGGCGAGGTGCGGTACGTACCCGCGGGAATCGTGGAAAAGTTCCACCCGACCAGCACGCACTTGCATCCGCACCAGCAGGCGCCGGATGAAACCCCGCACGTCATCGCCGAAGAGCGCCGTGAGGAGCGGCGCGATCCATCGCCGGAAACCCCGTCGAGCGGCGTAGCGACGGCGCCGCGCACGGATCAGATCAATGCAGCACGGGCGAAGGGCTACACGGGCAACGCCTGCGCCGAATGCGGCCAACTAACAATGGTCCGCAACGGCTCCTGCGAGAAATGCGATTCGTGCGGATCGACTAGCGGCTGCTCTTAAAAATACCCCCCATTTCGTTAAATGTAACAATTCAGTACTTCGCCTATGGCTGCTCCGTCGGGGATGAAACGCAAGCCATCGCCTATCACCGTCTTGTGTTCGCGAACGCTTCGATTCCTGTGAATCGCAGTTTCGCGGGCACATTCAACGGTCGGACCATTCATATCGAAAACACCGCACTGTGATCACCTCAATCAGGTGGATGCAGAGGACCATGCCTCAGACGAACGCCGTAGTGACGAATTTCCATGTGCCGACGTCAAAGGCGCTTGAGCAGTGCGCGGTGATCGAATAGGCCGGCCCTACCAGAAACAAGTCGCACGTTCGGGCTCAAATGTTATGGCTGATCCACGACGTCGGATCGTATTAGTCGGCCGCGCGGCATGAACGGTCGTTCACCCATAGACGCACCAAGCCCGGCTGCAACGCGAAGATCGCGATGAGAAGTGCTGCAGCGGCACACAACCAGGCAAACACGTCACCAATCGCGTCGTAGAGCGTCATTCCCGGTCCCGGAGATACGTTTGCAACGTACGATTCAAGCGACGTAGAGCTGGACCGCCGTGATGCAACCACACGACCTTGGGCGTCGCTGACCGTCATCAATCCCATTCGCGCAGATCGCACGAGGGCGAAACCGTTTTCAACTCCGCGCATGATTGCCAGGTTCGCGTGCGTCTGTCCGTCGGTAACAAAATCCCATGCGGGAACATACATGATCGATATTCCATTGCGCGCGTCGCTGCGGATCGTTCCCTGGAAATCCATATCCTTGCAAATCGCAACGGAGCGATTTTGCCCAAGCCATCCCGCGTCGTGGCCTGGAACGAGTTGCTCAAGTCCAGGAATTAAATGACGCTTCGCATACCGCGACACTGTACCGTCGGGATGATATGTTAACGCGACATTTTGTGCTGTTGCTCCGTGCTCTTCGAATCCAGTAACGATGGTCGTACCGGTTGTCTGAGCCGCTTGTTTGAACTCGTCCGTCACATCGCTCCACCGCGGCTCAAGCGCGGCGACCTTCTCCGGGATGACAATTGTTTTCGCGCCTTGTCGCGCGAGACTTGCTGCGGCAGCCGCGAAGGTGCGCGCAACAGATCGAGCCGATGGCTCCGTCGCACCGAAACGTAACGCGTCGTCGCTCACAACACCAACACGAACGGGCGGAGCCGATGGGGCGGCGAGACGAACATACCCGAAAGCAACATTTGCAACAAAGAGTGTGGCGGCGCCGATGACGACGGGAAGGGCCGCGCGCCCCTTATGTAACCAGAGCGCGACCGCATTCGATACAAAACACAGCAAGAACGTAACGATCCAAAGACCAAACAGCGACGCACTCTGTATGAAAAGCGGTGCCGGGACCTGGCTATACGCAAATGCGCCATAGGTACCGTTTGTCGAGACGCTTGAATTGATAAATTCGACCGCAGTCCACGCGGCAGGAAAGGCGATCGCAGCCAGGCCGAGTGGAAGGCGTTGATACGCACAGCGAGCAAGCACGATACACGCCGCAAATGCAATTGCCATAAACGGTACCATCCATGCGACCACGAAGGCCATCGTGCCATAAGCTGACAATAAGATTGAGGAGCCCGATCGCATACGCGCTAAAGGCCGCGACGGCAATTTGCCACGTGGGGCGCTTGCCATACGCAAGGAAAAGAATAGGAATCGCAGCAAGCCACGCGAGCGGCCACTGCGCGCCGGCGCCTGTCGAGAGAAACAGTAACGCACCGCTCGCGAGGGCACAAATCAACGCGGTCATTTGGTATCGGTCTCCTTAAACGAGTCGAAATAGTGCAGGACCGCCGCACTGTACACGCGGCGGAAGTCGTCTATGGTCCCACCAAAGCGATTGGCGCGATAGAGCGCAACTAAGCCTTGCGCAAGCGCCCAAATCGCCAACGCAATTTCGGCCGCGGGTATTTTGCGAATCCATGCGCCGTTGCGTTGCGCTTCTTCAATATGCGCGATGATGAGGTTCAGCGTCGGAGATTGACCAGCTTCGATATCTTGCGGAAACTTACGCGCGTTTGGCGCCGGTAACAAGAACGCCGCCTCGAACCGTCTTGGCGCCTCGATTGAAAAATCGAGAAATACGCGCGACATGCATTCAAGCCACTCTACCGCGTCGCGTTCCTCAATTGCTTCGAGTCGCGATCGCCACTCATCGAGCGCATCAGCGCTAATTGCATCCATCAATGCGCTCTTGTCTGCAAAGTGACGGTACAACGCCATTGGAGTCAATTGAACGTCTTTCGCCAGCTTGCGCATCGAAAGCGCGGCAGTATCGCCACGCTCAAACTGCCGCTCCGCAGCGCGAAGAATTCGCTGCTTCGTGCTCATCCTGGATCCCATGTATACAGTGTATACATGATCGGCCGTGGATTTGCAAGGCCCCACCCTAGGCGCCGCTGCGGCCGATTACGCGCCATAGTGCCTCAAAGGTGCATAAATGACGATGAACGACTCTGCCTATTCGAGGTGCTACGGCCCCTCGTGCAGAGCGGCCGCAGTATCAAGCGTGATGTCAGGGCTTCGCACTGTCATGGAAATGGTCGCTGCCGGTACGGCGCTCTGCGTTCAAGGCAACCATGAGAATAAGTTGGCGCGTAAACAAACGGCAGGAACATTATCGTGTTGCACGGCCTCGAGGAGAGCCCCCTCGCCCATTCGATGCGCTTCCCGAAGAGGAGCGCTTTTCAGCGTCCCATGGTTCTCGTTTTACAGCATCATCTTTCCCGGTGCCTTCAGATTTTTCCAGCATTGTTTTGCCGTGCCGAAATTCCATCAGAGGAGCGCTCGATGACGAAGAGCAGCAGGCAATGGGCCACGCGATCTCGCCCGAGGCCGGGCTCACGCTTCAGTCGGCCACACGCCAGGCTACGTCAGCGTGATGATCGAGTCCGAGGACGAGCGGGCGTGGGGACGGCGAGCCACAATTGCCGGTGGATTAACGTAACAAGGGGGCGGCGCGCCGCCACGGGAACGCAGGATCATGTCCGTCTCCTCCTGGCGCGCTACACTCTTGGCGTTGTGCTTCGTTGCGACCGTCGCCAATGCAGTCAGCCTCTTTACAGATAGTATCGAGGCATCGTCCGCACTGGGATTCACCGTCTCACGCACCGCCGATTCCGCCGTCGTTCGAGTCGATACGGTTGACAAAGGAGGAGCGGCCGAGGCAAGCGGGTTACGCGCCGGCGATCTCATCAACGTTCGAAGACTCGACCCGGGTGAGCGCTATCGTTTATTGACGGGCGTGTATCCACACGAGAAGCTCGCGTTCGCGGTTTCTCGACACGGCAAGACCGTACCGATCCGGTACGTCGCCGGCGGCGCGCCGGTGCGGCGGTGGGATACGTTGCTGTACTTGTTCGCGTCGTTCTGGATGCTCGCTTTTGCCACGCTCATCGCGTGGCGGCGCGCCGGCGTGCCCGAAGCGCGCGTTCTTTGCGCCCTCCTTGCGCTCTATCCCCTGTCAAGTGCGTTCCTTCCGGGGGCGTGGATTGGCGCTTCGCCGGCCCTCGATGACGCGACCGCGATCGTCGGCTTCGCTCTGGTATGGATGCAGGCGGCGCTATTGCCGGTGTACGCGTCGCTGGTTGCTCGACCGCTCTCTGGGGCGCGTCGCGTTCTCACCGCACTCACGTATGTATCGATAGCCGCAATCGCCGTTTTCGACGTCATGCGGCTCGTTGAGGTATGGAGCGGATCGCTTCCATGGGTCGCGCAAGGCGTCGGGCCCGAATGGAATATGTGGTACGGCGCCATTCCGTACGCGCTCACCATCCTCTGCGGGTTGGCCGCGCTTGTGGCGGCGCGCGGTGCGGAGCGCACGCGCATTGCTTACGTGTTAGCCCCTTTGATCGTCCTTTTCACTTCGCAAGGCATGCTCTACCTCGTCCCCGCGTTCGCATCGAGCGCGCAGCACGGTACCGCGCTGGTGCTCTCATACGGATCCGCCAACTTAGGCG
Source organism: Vulcanimicrobiota bacterium (assembly GCA_963702335.1). Lineage (GTDB taxonomy): Bacteria > Vulcanimicrobiota > Vulcanimicrobiia > Vulcanimicrobiales > Vulcanimicrobiaceae > DASSRQ01. The sequence goes on from CAVPCC010000007.1 coordinate 108,781, forward strand.
CATTTTTGGCTCCGGTCGGTATGACGTACGCCTTGCTCAACCGGCGGGTTCTCGACATCGGGTTTGCGCTCAATCGTGTCGCTATTTTTTCCGGCGTTTCCATCGTCGTCGTCGGCGCATTTATGCTCGTCGAATGGGCGCTCGCATCGTGGCTTGAGCGGCAGAGCCATACTACCAGCCTCGCAGTCAGTGCTGCATTGGCACTGCTGCTGGGATTTTCGATCCGGTTCGTACACGACCGCGTCGAGCACGTGCTCGATCGACTCTTTTTCAGGAAGCGCCACGAGGATGAAATAGCGATCCGGCGGCTCGCGCGCGAGGCGGCATTCATTACCGACCCGGCTATCCTGGCGAGCTCGAACGATTGAAGTATTAGAGCGGCATGCCGACGCGTCTTTCGCCTCGTTGGCACTGAGCGACGGCAACGGGAACTACGGGGACGTGAGCGAGAACGATCCGGCGATCGTCTCGCTGCAGACATGGCATCGCAAGCTCGATCTGCACGGCATTGACACGCAGTTTGCCGGCGAATTCGCCTACCCGATGATTTCACGTGGCCGGCTGATCGGCGCGCTGTTGCTCGGTCCGAAGCGCTCGCAAGAGTCGTATGCGCCCGACGAATCCGACGCCATCGAAGATTTAGCGGACCATGTAGCCGGCGTGCTGGACGTGTTGGGCCGTTCCGCCTCGCCCGACGACGCTGTCTTAGCCGAATTGAGATCGATGCAACGGGCGCTGACCGATCAATTTTCGTCCCTACGGTCCGAACTCAAAGGCAGCCAGGCGCACCGGTGACGCGCTGACTATTGCCGCTGCCATTGCGAGCTTGTGATCCTGGTTCCACGGCGGACCCAGCGTGCGGCGCATTTGAAGAAAGTGGGCGTCGAAGTTCTCGTTCAACAGTTGGCTCGCCGAATCTACCACCTTCTTCGCGTCGTACCAATAGATCGGCCAGCCGCGCACTTCGGCGGCGGAAGCAAGGGCATTGCGGTACATCACCCAGTCGGCAACATTTCGTGCTCGGTAGTCCCTGATTCGTTCGGCGATCGTGGCCGGAAGGGACGGACAGACCCGAAGGGCGATGCCGGCGATTCCCGGCACCGCCATGGATAAGGCGTCAAGCGCAAGCGCCGCGTGCCTGTCGGCGGAATCGCGGACACGCTCCACAAGGGCCACGGCCTCGTCTATAGGGAGCAGCTCGTCCTTCGTGGTGATGTGGAAGGCATGGCAGGGCTTCATCCACAAGCGCGACGCGGCGGCGATCCTGGAGTGTCCCATCGCGCGCGGCTGTCACCAATACCGCCCAACCGCCATGATCCGATACGCCGACAACGCCGCTATCCTTCGACAAACGATATTCTCCTCACCGGACAGACGCTCAGCTCAGACGTCATAGAGCGTAACCCATCTCAGAGCACTTGTCTAAGGCAATTCTTTCTGTATGCCCGGTCTCTCCGGCAGGTTATAAGAGAGCCATCTTCCGTGCTCGTTCCACGTCCCGCTCCAAGCGCTGAGGCACGTGCACGGAGAAAGTCGAGCCGTGGCCGGGGGTCGATTGCACATCTATTCTCCCGCAATGGTGGCCTACGATGGCCTGCGCTAAGAATAGTCCGAAACCGGTTCCGGGGATCCCATTAGCGCGCGCGTTCGACCCGCGCGCATAACGTTCGAAGATTACCTCTAACTGACCGGATGGTATGCCGATGCCGTTGTCGCGCACGGCGATAATCACCTCGCCGTTCTTGAGCGTACAATCCACGACGACCGGCGTCTGGTTCGGTGAGTACTTAATGGCATTGCCGACAAGGTTATCTAACGCCTGGCGCATTCGCGCGCGGTCAGCATACATGGTGAGCCCGGCAGGGACGTGCAGCGCAACAACGCCGCGGCCCGAATAAAGGTCGGCGATCTCGCGAAGCAGAGCGGCCACGTTGAAGGTCTCGGGCGTTATCGTCAGGTGCTCGGATTCCATGCGCGAAACCGTAAGCGTGTCCGTCGCAAAGTTTGCCAGCCGTTGCACTTCGCGTCGTATCGTGCGAAGCATGTCGTCCCGTACCGAACTCGATACAACGCCTTCTCCAACATCGAGGAGCAACTCGGCGAACCCCGACACGGCGGTAAGCGGACCGCCAAAGTCGTGGGCAAGCATGGCGATGAGGTCCATGCGGAATTGTGAAAGTTCTTCGATCTGTTCGCGTTGGCGCCTGGCCTCGGTAATGTCCGAACCGATGGCGATCCAATGCGCGGGAGCGCCCTCGACGTGAAGTACGCGGCCCCGGAAACGCACAAACAACACCGAGCCGTCGCGACGGTACGTCGCGTATTCGCCGCCCGACTCACGATGTTCGCGTATATTGCGACGCAATTCGCGAAGTGCGTTTTTATCCGTCTGCGGACCCCAGAACATCGCGGAGTTGTGGCCGACCACATCCGACTCCTCGTAACCGTAGGCCTCAAGCATAGCCCGGTTCATGTAGACGATCAGCGGCCCTCCATCCGCAGACGGCGTGGCATCGGTCAAATAAACGAACTCTGTCGCTGCTTCATCGATTGCGCGGGTAAGGGCGTCGCGAATCGCGGATGAAATACCCATACTTCTAGTATCGGCCGCGAATTGTCCACTACGACCGGCTTGCGGCATGCAGCGAACGCCTGCTTGTTACGAAAACCTCCTGCTTGCCGTTACGACAGTACGTTCGGGCGAACGCCTCCAAGGGGCAAGGGCGCGTCCACTGAAAGGGGCATTTCCGCGCGCTCACAGAGTGTGTGGTTCATTACTGCTGCACTATGTGAAAGTTGTCTGCATGCACAAATTCTCCAAGGGGCTGTTGCTTGTTGGCGTAGCCTCAATTCTCGCGGCCTGCTCCGGTGGAACGAGCACATTCTCGCCTCCGACCGGGACGCTCAAAACATCCGGGCAAGCAACCGGATCGCGCTTCTTATCGACGACGGCGACGGCGTCAAACGACGGCGATTTTCAATATCTCGCGAATCCGCCCTTGCAACCAATGTCTTCAGGAACCTCGGCGGATGCTTTGCCTTCTCCGTCTCAGTGCGTTGCCATCTTCGGCCTCACGTGCTACACGCCAAGAGAGATCCGCACGGCTTACAACGTGCCCTCATCTTATGACGGCACCGGGCAAACGATCGTCATCATCGATGCATACGGTAGCCCGGCCATCCAAAGCGATCTCCAAACATTCGATGCCGTAATGGGTCTGCCGAACACGACGCTGAACGTCCTGTATCCCTCGGGGCAGCCGGTTGTTAACTCCGGTAACGCCGCCCTCGCTGCAGGGTGGGCCGCAGAAACGTCGCTCGACGTCGAGTGGTCTCACGCAATCGCCCCGAAGGCGACCATCGATTTGGTCGTCGCGCCGACCAACTACAGCAGCGCGATGCACGCCGTTGAAGAGTACGCTGTGCAGAACCATCTGGGAAGCGTCATCTCAATGACTTCGGTTCATCCGAACAAGCCATCCCCGGCGGCGCGAACAACACATTGCTCCAGCACGCCGATAGTTTGTACCAACAGGCGAAAGCGGCAAATATTACGATGATCGCTAGTGCAGGCGACAGCGGCGCCACCAACGGCCGCAGCACCCTAACCGCGAATTTTCCCGCTTCCGACCCGCTGGTCACGGCAGTCGGTGGAACAACGCTGTTCATGAGCGACGCGGGCGCGTACCAGCGTGAAACCGTGTGGAACGATACGGATCCCGCCCTTTGCCCGTTTGGGTGCTACTACGGCCCCGGCGGCGTCACCGGCGGCGCTCCGAGCATTCTATTCAAAGCACCGTCGTATCAGCAGATGCTTTTCCACCCGGAATCGCGCGAAGTGGCCGACGTTTCATACAACGGATCGGACTACACCGCGATTCTCGTCTTCATGAAGGGCGGCTTTTACTTCGTCGGCGGCACGAGCGCGGGCGCACCGCAATGGGCGGGGATCGTTGCACTCGCTAACCAAGCCCGTGGCACGAATCTTGGTTTCATCAACCAATATTTGTATAACATCGCCAAAGGCGGCGATTACGCGTCCGCCTTCCACGATATAACGGTAGGGCAAAACGCCATCTTCAACGGCCCCGGCGAACCTGCGGGTCCTGGATACGACATGCCGACGGGCCTTGGCTCGCCGAATGTTGCCAACCTTATCGCGGCACTTTCGCACTCATAGACGATACGCAAGCATGAAGGGTTAAGAGCCCGCACAGGCGGATACGCCCCGCAGTGAAACTCTTGCCCTTCGTGCTTTGCGCCGTGATTGCGGGCTCCGGCCTGGCCTCAGCCGCCGAAGCGACTGCCGGCGCTGCGGCGTTCGTGCGTCAAGCGCAGCGTGTCACCATTGTTCGCGACGATTGGGGAATCGCGCACGTTCATGGCAAGACTGACGCCGATGCGGTATTCGGCATGGCCTACGCGCAAGCCGAAGACGATTTCAACCGGGTCGAGACCAACTACTTGAATTCGCTGGGTTGGCTCGCGCAGGCTCAGGGCGAATCCGCTATCTACTCGGATTTGCGCGAGAGGCTCTTCATAGATCCCACCGACTTAAAAGCGCAATACCGCAGCAGTCCGGCGTGGCTGCGCAGACTGATGGACGCGTGGGCCGGCGGTCTGAATTATTATCTGCTCACGCACCGATCGGTGCATCCGCGCGTAATAAAGCGTTTCGAACCATGGATGGCCCTAAGACTTTACCGAGGGAAGCATCGGCGGCGATATCGAGCGGGTGGATCTCGATCGGCTTAAGACCTTCTACGGAGGCGGTAAGACTGCAACGGCCCCCGTGGTGCGTGATGATGCCGCGCTTCCGGTTCGCGATCCGGGCGGCTCCAACGGTATCGCGATTGCTCCGAAAAACACCGTCGATCATCACACGCTGCTCCTGATCAATCCGCACACGTCCTTCTACTTTCGCTCCGAACTCCAGATGTCGAGCGACGAGGGCCTGGACGCTTACGGCGCGGTAACCTGGGGGCAGTTTTTCGTCTATCAAGGGTTTAACGCGCACGCCGGCTGGATGCATACGACGACCGGCGCTGATAGGGTCGATCAGTTCGCTGAAACGATCGTCCGCCGCGGCGGGCATCTCTTCTACAAGTACGGCCGCGCCTTGAGACCGATCCTAGCATCCAAAGTCCTGATACGATACCGTTTGCCGTCCGGATCGATGACGGCAAGGTCTTTCACGGTTTATCACACGCACCGCGGGCCTATCGTGGCATCGCAGGACGGAAAGTGGATCGCCGAGGCGCTCATGCAGCGTCCGGTGCGCGCGCTTGAGCAATCATATCTACGCACAAAGGCCACCGACTATGCCTCCTTCCGCCGTATTGCGCAGACTCAGGCAAACTCGTCAAACAATACGATCTTTGCCGACGACAAAGGCGAGATCGCTTATTTGCATCCGCAATTCATTCCGCGTAGAGACGATCGCTTCGATTACACCAAGCCCGTAGACGGAGCGAACCCGGCGGCCGATTGGCACGGCGTTCTCTCCCTCGACGAGGAGCCTCACATCCTAAACCCGGCTGTGGGCTGGGTCTTCAACAGCAACGATTGGCCGTATTCTGCCGCGGGACCCGATAGCCCCAAGCGTCGCGACTTTCCACGATACATGGATATGGCGGGAGAGAACGCTCGCGGCGTGCATGCAACCATGCTGCTCACCGGACGTCACGACTTTACGCTCGAGCGACTGCGCGCGGCGGCGTTCGATCCGTACCTTCCACTCTTCGCATCGCTTCTTCCCTCACTGATGCATGCGTACGATACGCTGCCTAACGGCGATGCCCGCAGCGCGCAACTCGCCGCGCCTATAGCCGCGCTGCGCACATGGGACTATCGCTGGGCTTCCGATTCAATTCCTACCTCGCTTGCGGTCTTCTGGGCTGAAGCACTCTCTCGCGCGGCCGGCAGCACGAATGAAGCGGCGCCTTCCGCGCAGTTCTTGAGGCCGGTTTCGTCGTCCAGGCCTTCGCGATTGCCGGAGAAACAAATCAGATTGGTGAACCCGGCGTCAGCGACCGCGGCGATGTGCGCCTCGTAAAGTTGGACGAGGAGGTCGTGGTTCTCCTTGCGATTGAAGGCCCATGGGATGTGGCCCACCTCGCGTCCGTCGGCGCCCTTCGCGGTGGGGTTGCTGGTCATGGCGCAGATGAGGTCGTATTTCTTCAATGTGGGGTAGTCGCTGGGTTCAACAACTCCACCGACGTGAGGCCCATGTCCCTTCCAGCCGCGCAGAGGTCATCGAGGCTTACTTTCGGGTAGCACCATTTGCAGACGGAATGATGGATGTGGCCTTTCAGGCCGGAGGCCGCGTCCGCGGCGGCGAGGCGTTGCTGAAGCGAGGCGATCGAGAGCGCGGCCAGGGCGCCTGTTTGGAGAAAGGAACGGCGGGGAACGGAGGGGTTCATGACTGGGAGGATAGACCGGTCATGGGGCGATGTCATGCCGGGATTCGTGCGAGCGCTCCGTTTCAAGATGGAGGCGGGCGCGTCATCGGGCGCGAGCCTTCAGTATTTGCTCTTGGTGAAATGAAACGTGCTCGTGGCCGTCGTCGCCAGGTGAATCACCTGGCCGGGCAATGCCCCGGACATCTGGCCAGGCAGCGACTGCACAATTTGGTTCGGCAGGGAGCGCACGAGTTGGTTGGGGAGTGGCCCCACTACTTGACCGGGCAGCGCGCGAACGACCTGCCCCGGCAGTGACTGGACAATTTGCCCGGGCAACGGCGGGACGATCTGGCCGGGCAATGGTGCCGTGACCTGGCCAGGGAGCGACTGGATCAATGGCCCCAAGTCGACCACATTGTTCGGAATGACCATGTCCGACATAGAGCCGCTCGAATCATCGGCGTGGGTCGTTGCCACCGGGATCACTGCCAGACCGAGAACAGGAGGAGGTTGGAGATTTTCATAGTCACTATGTGTTACGGACCGGACATGAGGACGGACTGCATTTCTGCGACCGCAAAATGTGCTTCCCGTATAAAGGCGGACCGACCGAACGCTGCGAATGGCGGAGCAACTTGCGGCGTGGCTCAGGATGGCTGCCGCCAGGCTGTGATTCAAGAACAAACACAGCGCCGGGAACGCGGCTTCCCAGTCACCGCTGGTGCGATTGGTGAGGAGCGATCTATTTCGCGGCCTCTGTCGGCGCCTTGGGCACGGCGGAAAAGAGGGGAATGAGACCTTCCGGGATAGTGGGATGCGTGAAGAGGTATCGCGCAACGCCGTGTAAGGCATGCCCGCGAGCATCGCCACCTGAACGACGCCATCATTCGCCGGCCCCTACGCCCACGGCGGTGAAGCCGAGAATGCGGTCGCTGTCCGTTGTCGATCAACGCCTTCATAAAGCCGCGCGTCTCGGAAAGCGTGCGCGTGCGCAAGACGGCGAGCCATGGGGATCTTCGCCAGGCGATAGGGAATGCCGCGCTCCTGCGCCTCGGTTTCGCTCAGGCCGATGCGGGCAAATTCCGGATCGGTGAACATGCAGAACGGAACCTGGCGGCCAGTGGTCACGCGATTGCCGCCGGCGAGGTTGTCGCTCACGATCCGGAAATCATCGAAGGAGATGTGCGTGAAGTGCGGGCTGCCCGCGCAATCTCCCACGGCCCAGACACCCGGCGCGGTCGTTTGCAAACGTTCGTCGACCTTCACGAGGCCGCGCTCGGTCGTCTCCACTCCCGCCTGTTCGAGGCCGATGCCGCTCGGTATTCGGCGTGCGGCCCGCGGCGACCAGAATGTGCGTGCCTTCGATGGTGATTTCCGCTCCGTCGCGCGTGCCGAGCAATCTTCACCCCGTCGCCCGATTTGCCCTCGACGCGGGCCATTTTCGCGTTCGTCACGACGGCGATGCCTTCGTCCCGGCACATTTCTTCCAGCGCCTCCGAAATGTCCTCATCCTCGCGATGCGCGAGGCGGCTATTGCGGTCGAAATCGTCACCTCGGCGCCGAAACGGCGCAACGCCTGGGCCAGTTCCAGCCCGACATAACCCCCGCCCAGAACCAGGAGATGTTCGGGATGTGATCGAGTTCGAGCGCCTCGATGTGGGTGAGCGGATCGGCCTCGGCCAGGCCGGGGATCGGTTCGAGCGTGGCGCGCGAGCCGGTATTGATGACCACATTCTTCCCGCGAAACGTCCGCGTGCCGCCGTCGGTCAACGCGACCTCGATGGTCTTCGGGCCGACGAAACGCCCCGTCCCCATGACCAGTTCCGCGCCGCTCTTGTGAAGTAGAGGTCGAGATGCATATCGACCAGGCCGTCGACCATCTTGCGCTTGCGCTCGCGCACCGCCGCCATGTGGATCCGGACATTCTCCTTGCTGATGCCGAATTCCTCGCTGCGAAAAAAGTAGGACGCGACCTTGGCGCTGTGGATGATGTTCTTGCTCGGCAGGCAGGCGATGTTCGGGCACGAGCCGCCGACGTATTTGCGCTCGATGACCGCGGCACGCGGCCTTTTTGGCCACGGTCCAGGCGATGTATTTGCCGCGCTTCGCCGCTGCCGAGGACGACGAGATCGTATTCTTCGGGTGGCGCATCCATGGGCAGTCGTCTTTACCGCGCGGCGGAGGGAGCCGGGGTATCCGCAGTTGGTTTTCCGGCGCCATCGACGAGCGGCAACACCGCCCAGGAGGGCGTGGCATTCTTCACGACCATCTGCAGATCGACCTGCTTCTTCTCGCCATCGTCGTCGTAGTAGATGGACTCGGTGTTATTGACGATGCCGATGACTGTGCCGTGCTCATCCAGCACCGGGCAACCACTGGAGCCCTTGGCAAAATCGGCGGTGATGGACATGAACGCCTCCACTCCTGCCTCGGTGCGCCAGAGGGTGTGCCGCGCGACGTAGCCCGTGGAGAGCAATACAT
>CAVPCC010000008.1:0-56897 GCA_963702335.1 Vulcanimicrobiota bacterium
CGACGAGAAAGACAAAAAGGAAGAGAAGTCAAAAACAAAACCCTCCAGTGACTATGAAGGTGGGGCTGTGAAACAGAAAGAAAGTTCAGGAGGAACGCGACCAGCGACCTGGTAAACCTCCGAAATTTCCTGAGAAACCTGAAAAGGACCTCTTGCTCTTCCTGAGTCACCATGCTCCTCACCTGCAGCCCTGGCAACGCGATATTATCGAGATTGTACGTGCTGAAATGCTGTACTTTGTGCCACAGATGCAAACAAAGACGATGAACGAGGGGTGGGCCGTACGTGGCATTCACGCATTATGCGTGAAATGGGTGATAGCGGCATTCTCTGATTCCGATTTTGTAGAGTTGCTCAATTGCACTCTAGCGTGCTCACACCGTCTCGTACCTCGCTAAATCCGTACTATATCGGATATAAGATCTTCGAAGATATTGACAAACGCTGGGATAATCCTACTATGGAAGAACAGGAGCAACTCGGACGCCAGCCTGGTATGGGACGCAGAAGCTCTTCGAAGTGCGAGAGATGGAGAACGATGTCTCGTTCCTGCGTAACTATCTGACCGAAGATCTCATTAAAGACCTCGACCTCTACCTCTACAAGAAAGAGGGCGACGAATGGGTCATTGTCGAGAAAAACTGGCAGAAGGTGCGTGATACCATTGTGACTAATATGACCAACTTTGGCCATCCTTATCTTGTAGTTGATAATGGCGACTATCGGGGCAACCGCGAACTCTATATCAAACACCTCTATGAGAGCCAGGAACTAGATCTGGGTTATGCGGAGAAGACGCTCCAGCATGTCTATGTGCTTTGGGGCCGTCCAGTTCGCTCGAAACAGTCTACGAGAACAAACGCATCCTGTTGACATATGATGGAGAGCGTAATGGTCAGAGCACGTTAGAAAAGTAAATGGTGACACAACGTGGGCAGCCACTCTCTCGATGGTGGTTGCCCACATTCTATTTCCCCACTAGCACTCCCCTTCTGAATTCTTGCTGCCTTTCAAAACGTATCGAAGAGATAAATTCATGGGTAAAATTACCTACCTTTGTCTCGTATATACAGTGTATGAGATCCGAGGCTCTACAGCTTCGGACAAATGCTTGTATACAAGTGTTTGCACTTTAGGAGAGAACTGCATATGATAAATCAGCACGGTACTACAAAAATTGCGCCGCAGCTCTAGACAGTGAGTCCAGAAACCATAGTTTGACCATCTTTTGAAAGGCGGAACTAAAGTAATGTCAAGTAACAAAAAAGTACGCGTCGCTATTATTGGTGTAGGGAATTGCGCCAGTGCACTTGTCCAAGGAGTCCACTATTATCGAGATGCTAAGCCTGAGGACTTCGTCCCTGGCCTAATGCATGTCAACCTTGGCGGGTACCACATTCGCGATATCGAAGTTCACAGCGGCATTCGATGTAGATGGGAACAAGGTGGGAAAAGATCTCAGCGAAGCTATATATATCGCCCCTAATAATACTTACCGTTTTGCTGATGTACCGAAGCTAGGAGTAAATGTCTATCGCGGTATGACGCATGACGGACTGGGAAAATATCTCTCCCAGATCATCAAGAAAACCTCGGGGCAGACTGAAGATATTGTCAAGATCCTCAAAAACACTGGCACCGATGTGGTTATCAACTATCTCCCGGTCGGCTCTGAGACAGCAACCAAGTGGTATGTTGAACAAATCCTCCAGGCAGGTGTTGGTTTTGTCAACTGCATTCCTGTCTTTATTGCACGCGAACATTACTGGCAGCAGCGCTTTATAGAGCAGAACCTGCCAATGATCGGCGATGATATCAAAAGTCAGGTTGGGGCCACAATCGTACACCGCGTGATGGCGCGTCTCTTCCGTGAGCGTGGTATACGTCTGGAGCGCACAATGCAACTCAACGTAGGTGGCAATACCGACTTCTATAATATGCTAGAACGTGAGCGGTTAGAATCAAAAAAGATTAGTAAGACTAATGCCGTTACCAGTCAGTTGGACTATGATATTGGCGAAGAAAACGTCCATATCGGGCCATCCGACTATGTCGCTTGGCTAGAGGACCGCAAATGGGCCTATATCCGCCTAGAGGGTCGTACCTTTGGTGATGTCCCATTAAATATGGAACTCAAACTTGAAGTGTGGGACTCACCAAATTCTGCCGGTGTAGTGATCGACGCCGTTCGTCTGGTCAAACTCGCACTTGACCGTGGCATCAGTGGTACATTGGAAGGTCCCAGTGCCTACTTGATGAAATCTCCCCCAGTCCAGCACTCTGACAATGTTGCATACGAAATGACGGAAGCCTTTATCCGACAAGAAACTGCCCCTCCTGCGGAACCTGACGCGAGCCAAGAACGAGCCAATGGACATATCAAGGTAGAAGCAACACCAGAGTGAAATCGTGACTAAAACCCAGCGGCATCTGTGGTTACAGATACCGCTGGGATCAACACTCCCAGCTTGACCACATCCTATCCTCGTGGCTGAGCTGGGGTCGGCGAAGCGCTCTGGTTTGATACTGAATCTGCTATAGCAGTGCGTAACAGTTCCTCGCGCACAATAGTGACATCAGGTGGTGCACTAATACCAATTTTTACGCGCTCGCCTTCAACAGCCAACACCGAAACGTTGATGACTCCAGCAAGCACGATACTTTCTCCAACTTTTCGTCGCAAAACCAACATATGAAGCTCCCTTCGTGAGAAGCAATTCCTAAGCGTCCCTACACTGCAACAAACACTGCCAAGGGCGCTTCTTTCACCGTGACCCATACCCAGATCGAGTAGCCATCGTAGGAAGGATGATCCCCTCGAAATTCAAATGCTTATGGCAAGATACCACAGCTAGCTCAATTCTGACACGATCGAGACAGTCTCTCTGTTTCAATTAGAAAAAACATGTCTCTGTTATTTAGTATACACCTAGTCAAAGCTATAGCGTTGATCCAATACGCGTCATCACCATCACATACTATAATCGACACCTATCATAGGTTCTGTAAGATGTCAATAGTACCACACTTTATCTCCCTGTGCCAGAAGAATTCCGATGAAACCCATTTGACCTGTCCGGCTTATTCATGCTATACTAGCCCTCATGCAGAAACAGGTGTGGAAGCCGTAAAGTCTGCGCTTTTTTACAACCCGTTTTGAGGATACTGCAACTGCTTCTCTTTTTTTACTCACTCGTCTTTCCTCGCCTATATCCCTGGTACTTTCGCCAGCTGTCTAGGCGGATAACGCTGGTGCGCAGGCGTACCACTGCTTGCATGTGCAGCTGGCAAATGCGCAATTCAGAGACGTCAGGATTTTGCTGATCTCCTTCATGGTCAATTCTTCCTGATAGTACAGGGCAAGTATAAACTCGTTCACGCTCTGGCAAACCCTTCAATGGCAACACTCAACATCTCTGTCAATTCTTGCTGTTCTGTCTGCTCAACTGGCCCTGGCGCGGTATGATCTTCCAGTAATTCTGAAAGCGAGGTCACTTCATCATCTTGAGAAGGCGAACCCAACGGAGCATCCAAGGAGAGTACAGTCGAATTCATTTCCAGCAGGATCTGTCGATAGCGGTCCGTAGACACCCCCATCTCCTCTGCAACTTCTTTCTCTTTCGCAGGTCGTCCCAACCTCTGTTCGAGGGTCCGGCCAGAGCAGACTCGATCTGGCGCACACGTGAGATCGCCGAACGTGGGAGCTTACGTTGAGCGAGCGCAATTGATCAATGACAGCACCACGAATACGCACCGAGGCGAATGCTTCAAAGCGTACACCACGCGATTGGCGCAACTCCTGCCGTTCCAGCGCGAAGATTTCCGCGGAATCTTGCAAGCGATGCAAGGCTATCCGGTAACGATCCGGTTACTGGATCCGCCGCTTCACGAATTTCTGCCATCGCTCGAAACGCTGCTGATTGAGACGACCGAACTGCGCGTGCGCGAAGGCGAATCCTCGCCGGCGTACCGCGAGAAAGACCTGATGCTGCGCCGCGTGCGCCAGTTGCACGAGCAAAATCCGATGTTGGGGCTGCGCATGTGCCGTCTGGGCATCCTGTATCCGGAGATCTACGCCATGCAGGTTCGTGCGATCTTCGAAGCGGCTTGCGAATTGAAGAGTCAGGGCGTCGACGTCCGGCCCGAAGTGATGATTCCGGGCGTGGGCACAAAGGAAGAGATGCGTTTCACTGCACAAGCCTGCGCGCGAGACCGCCGAGGCGGTATTAAGCGAGAAGCGCGTGGCCGTTTCCTACCGCATCGGAACGATGATCGAACTGCCGCGCGCGTGCATGGTGGCCGGCGATCTGGTCGCCGAGGGAGCCGAGTTCTTCTCGTTCGGAACGAACGATCTGACCCAAACCACCTACGGCTACAGCCGCGACGATGCCGAGGGCAGCTTCATTCCGCGCTATTTGCAAGAGAAGATCCTCAAGGACGATCCCTTCCAAGTCTTAGACCAAACGGGCGTGGGCGGCCTCATGGCGCACGCCGTGGAGGCCGGACGCGCCGTGAAAAGCGATCTGAAGATCGGCATTTGCGGCGAGCACGGCGGCGAGCCCTCAAGCATCGGATTCTGCTATTCGCTTGGCCTGAACTACGTCTCGTGCTCGCCGTACCGCGTCCCCATCGCGCGTTTGGCTGCTGCTCAGGCAGCGTTAAGGACGAATTAGAAGACGCACGAACCGGAACCCGCGAATTTCGCGCGGCGTTTCTTTGCTAGATTCAACACTCACGTCTAACGGCAAAGGAGCTTCGCAATGATAAAGAATTGGAAATCGGTTCTCGCGGCATTGGTTCTCTCGCTCTCGATGTTCGGCGCAGGCGCCGCATTCACGGCCGGCGCCCAGGCGCAAACGATGGCCTACACCCGCGGCGAATACGGCAGCGCGCGCAACATCATGGCGGTTAAGAGCCGCCTGGAAGTGCTGATCGATCAACTCTCACGCGATAACCACGACTACGATGGCCACCGCATCGCTGCCATCAACGACATGCAGCAGGCGCGCGGCCAACTGCAAGCGGCAATCGACTGGGACGCCTCGCACCGCCACTAACACCGCCTATTCGGCGCGGGCCAAGATCTGCTGGATGACGGCGGTCTTGGCCTGCGCGTAATCGTTCACATCGTTCCAATCGCGCTTGGCCAGCTCGCGTTTGACGCGTTCGTAAAGGCTGCGGTCCGCGCCATCGCGCCGCAAGCGGTTGCGAAACGCCAGCAGGCGCGAAATCTCGGATGATCCCACTTCCCATAAGTGCACGTGCACGTCCCGCTTGGGCGTCCGGTACATGCGATGCCCCGGCTCTTCGACGCGCAAGACGTAACCGGCTCGCTCCAGCGCGAAGCGTAGGTCGTCGTCGTGCGGATCTTCAACGGCAACCAGCACATCGACGACCGCTTTGGCGGCAAGGCCCGGCACGGAGGTCGAGCCGACGTGTTCGATCTGTTTTGCGCCATCGCCGAGCGCAGAGACGATACGCCGGCGCTCCATTTCGAAACGCATGGTCCAATCGGGGTTGTGCTCGGCCAGCGTTACGCGGCGCTTTTCGGTGCCGCCGACAAAGTGAGGCCACACCGGCGCTGGTGTACCGAAGAATGTAAAGCCCAAAGAATCTTTGCCGCGCCCATCCTCAAAATAAGGGTGGCGCGCGTAGTTGATTTGAACGAAGCGGGCGCGCAGAGCGGCCAGCATAGCCTTAGAGGTGTGCAACTCGGAGCGATCGCTTTTCCACTGCGCTGGAACCTCGTCGCCCGCGCGTTCCCAGCCGTAATCGTCTATCGCTACGAAACCCGTGGGCCGCAGCGTGCGCACGATTTTATCCAGCACGGCTTCCAGATCCGCGACGTGGTGCAGAACCAGTTGCATCGCCACGGCATCGAAATACGTCAACGGCGCTTCGAACTGCTCGAAGGTTACGTGCATCGCGCCGCTCTGGGGCGCGGCCTTGGGATCCAGCGCAACCACGTGGTAGCCGGCGTTGCGGAGGATGGAACAAAATTCGCCCTGCCCGCAGCCGATTTCCAGAACACGCGACCCGGGTTTGAGACGCGCCGCGACCGCCTGCGCAAACTCCGCCGTGCGGGGGCTCATACCGCGGCGGCATCCCCGCGCGCGATCTCGCGGCACATGCGGCGTGCTTGCGCGACATCGACACGGCTGCGTTCCACGAAAAGTTTGCGCCAGTAGGCCTTCCCCGAAATCTTGGCGATGAGATCGGAGGCTTCTCGCGCGTCCACGATGGAGCCCGATGCGGTTCCGACCCAGACGGTGCGGCTGCCGGCGTCCACTTGGAGCGGAAGCCGGTGAATCAGACTGCGACTGTTCGTCGCTCCAGACGGCCTCGTCGCCGAACTCCGCCCGCAATGCATGCTCGCACCGCTCGTAAACGCTCAGATCGTGCTCGGCATTGAACTCCGCGGCCACTGCGTACAAGCGAAGGCGCTCGCGCAGCGCGCGCGCGGCCTCCGAGGGCGCGTCTCGCAGTTCGTTCAGCACGCGGAAGTCGTCCCAGCGCAGAAACTCGCCGATGGGATGCAGCACCGCGGGATCAGGCCACAATTCGCGCAGAACGCGCTGCAGAATACGTTCGAACATGCGGGTTGTATGGTGAAAGTACACCGAGGCGAACATCATGTAGCGCGCTAGGACGAACGACTCGAGCGCAACCACGCCGCGGCGGTCGATCCCCAGAACGGGTTTGTCGTCGATCGAAAAGATCCGCAGCGACGTGACGAGCTGGTCGACATCGTAACGGCCGCCGGCGACGCCGGTGAAATACGCATCGCGCAGCAAATAGTCCATGCGATCGGCATCCAGATTCGGACCGCTCACGATCTCCGCGAGCACGCCGAAGCGTGGGCCGCCTTGTCCGAGGATCAACTCCAGGACGTGCTTGGCATCTACTTCCAAGTCGGCGATCTGCGCTTGCATCTGCGGCATCGCCAACAGCTCGCGGGTGCGGTCTTCGTGGCGTATCCCGAGCACCGCCTCGCACGCATGGCTGAACGGGCCGTGCCCGATGTCGTGCAGGATGAGCGCCGCGCGTACAAGCCGGCGCTGGTACTCAAGCTCCCCGGAGTTTACAAAGAATTCACGCCCGTGCCGGGCGATCTCGTCAAAGGCGCGGGTGCCCATGGCAAGTGCCCCCAGCGCGTGGCTGAAGCGCGAATGTTCTGCCGAGGGAAAGGCAAGGTACGCAAGCCCGAGCTGGCGCAACCGCCGCAGCCGTTGCATGACGGGCGAATCGAGCAGGCGCGCTTCCGCCGCCGAGAGCTCGATGAAGTGGTGGACCGGATCGTAGATCCTCTTCATGCCGCGGACTTCTTCCGGGAGCGGAGAAGAATGCCCCTGCAATATGCCGTTCGACCAGGATTCCATCCGCGAGATTCACGCGCGTATCGACATTGCGAGCTTCATCGGCTCGTATGTCTCGTTGCGCAAGCGCGGGAACGATTTGGTGGGCCTGTGTCCGTTTCACGGCGAGAAGACGCCCTCGTTTCACGTGCACCCCGACAAGGGGTTTTTCAAGTGTTTCGGCTGCGGCGCGGGCGGCGACGTGATCACGTTTGCCTCGAAGATCGAGAACCTGGCGTTCCCCGATGCGGTGCGCATGCTCGCAGGCCGCGCGGGTATCGAACTCGAGCCCGAGACGCCCGGCTCAATCCGCGTGCGCGGCGAACGCGAATCGATCTATCATGCCAACCAGATCGCCGGGGCATTTTTCGAACGCATGCTCCGCGAGAGCGCCGGCGCGAATGCGCGCGCGTATTGCGAGCGCCGCGGTCTGCAGCAAGCCGTCTTGGAGAAGTTTCACCTGGGCTATGCGCCCGACCAGTGGAACGCGCTCACCGACGAGCTGCGGCGGGAAAACGTCGACTTAGAGATTGCGGCAAAAGCAGGGCTGGTAAAGCGCGGCGAGCGCGGCTTCTACGATTTCTATCGCGATCGGCTCATGGTGCCGACATATTCCACGACGGGCGAGGTCATCGCGTTCGGCGGACGCGCGCTGGGCGATGCCGAGCCCAAGTACCTCAATACGTCCACAACGCCGGTATACACCAAAGGGCGCCACCTTTATGCGCTCAACGTTGCGCGCCGCGCGGCCTCGCGCGACCGCACGCTGATCGTCGTCGAGGGGTATCTGGATTGCATCGCCCTTCACCAAGCGGGCTTCGAAAATGCCGTGGCTGCCCTGGGAACCTCGTTTACCGAAGACCAGGCGCGCGAGCTCGCAAAGTACGCCGACGGGATTTTCCTGTGCTTCGATGCGGACGCCGCCGGCGACGCCGCCGCGTCAAAGGCAATTGAGATCGCGGCCGCGGTCATCCAGCACGCGGGCTCGGGCGTGCGCATTGTCATGCTGCCCGCCGGAACGGACCCCGACGGTTTTGTCCGCGAGCGTGGCGCTCAGGCGTTCGCTGCACTGCTCGCCGGGGCAAAACCGGCGATAGAACACCGCCTGGAGCGCGAGGCACTTGCTCTCGAGCGAGGGTTTGAATCGCCGGCCCAAATCGCGGCCAAGGCTGAAGCGCTGATCCGGCGGATGACGCCGCAGCAAGAGTGGGATCGCTGGCGCGTGTGGATCGCGCGGCGACTAAAGGTAAGCGAGAACGATCTCCGGAATAGCCGTTTTCTCGCAAATTCCGCAAACTTTGCACCGCGCGGCTCGGCGCCTGCAGCCACGCGTCACCTTTCCGCTTCGGTCCAGCCATCGTCGTTCGAGCGTGAGGCGCTTGCCATCATGCTTGAAGAACCCGCCCTGATCGCAGAATTTGCCGAGCGCATACCGGTCGCGCGCTTTCGCAGCGAAACCTACGCCCGGATCTATGCGCGGCTGCAAGAGGCCGGCCGCCTGAGCAGCACGGCCGACGTTCTCGCGTTCTTCGCAGACGACGCGGAAAGCTTCGCGGTGCTGACCTCACTGGGACAACGCGATCGGAGTTCGACCGTGCGGTACGAGGACTCGGGGGAGCGCCGGGCGCACCTTGAGCGAGTGGTCGAGCGGCTGCAACTCGACGACCACCAAATGCGTTATCAGGAATTGTCCAGGCGCATCGATGAATTAGTGACTGCCGGGGAAAACGTCGGCAGCGACCTCCGCGAAGAGTACGACGCGCTGGTAGCCAAACTTAAGAAGTAAAAGACATCGTACGACCGCGGCGCCCTCGGGGATCGAGCAGCAGTAACAGCGAGGCGTCATGAAGTATTTGGGGGCCCCACGAAGTGGGGGGCGCGCAGGCCGGGCCGGAGCGCCATTTCAATCCGAAAGGGGGTGAGAAAAAGTATGCCACGCAAAAAACCGTCAACGAACGGCGCAACGGCTATGGCCGAAGCCGCGCCTGTTACCGTCGAAGAACTGAAAAAGCGTCTGCTGGAACGCGGGAAAAAACGCGGTTCCATTACGCTTGACGAGATCAATCTGGAAGTCGGCCGCCTTGCCGAAACGCGCGAGGAACTGAACGAGGCCGAGATCTTCGAAGATTTGATGACCGACCTGAACGCCGCCGGCATTGAGGTCGTGGAAGAAGCCGAAGAAGAAAAGCCCGAACCCGAGGAAGGCGCCGAAGAAGTGGTCGCCGCGGGTCTTGCGCTCGACGACCCGGTTCGGATGTATCTCAAGGAGATCGGCCGCGTGCCGTTGCTCTCCATGGAAGACGAGAAAAATTTGGCTATGAAAATTGAGGCCGGAGAGCGCGAGCTCGCGCGCAACGGCTCGGCCAATCAGGTTACCGTGGGCCAGGGCGAGGAAGCCAAACGGCAATTGACCGAGGCGAACCTGCGTTTGGTCGTTTCCATTGCAAAGAAATACGTCGGCCGCGGCATGCTGTTTCTGGACCTCATTCAAGAAGGCAACTTGGGCCTTATCCGCGCGGTCGAAAAATTCGACTACCGTAAGGGCTACAAGTTCTCGACGTACGCAACCTGGTGGATCCGTCAGGCCATCACGCGCGCGCTCGCCGATCAGGCCCGCACCATCCGCATTCCGGTGCATATGGTGGAGACGATCAACCGCCTCATCAAGATTTCACGGCAACTGCTTCAAGAGCTGGGACGCGATCCTTCGGTGGAAGAGATCGCAGCCGAGATGGGTCTCACGCCCGAGAAGGTTCGCGAAGTCATCAAGATCAGCCAAGAACCCATCTCGCTGGAGACTCCGATCGGCGAAGAAGAAGATTCGCATTTGGGCGACTTCATCGAAGATCAAGAAGCGGTTGCGCCCGCCGAAGCCGCCTCCGTTATGCTGCTCAAAGAGAAGATGCAGGACGTCTTGCAAAACCTCACCGAGCGCGAACGCAAAGTGCTCGTCTTGCGTTTCGGCCTTGAAGACGGTCATCAGCGTACGCTTGAAGAGGTGGGGCAAGAGTTCGGCGTTACGCGCGAGCGCATCCGCCAGATAGAAGCGAAAGCACTGCGCAAACTGCGCCATCCCTCGCGGGGCAAGGCGCTCAAGGATTACTGGTCAAACGAATAGCGCGGTCCTTTTTGTAGCCTTGGTTACCGCGGTGCCCACGCCGGTTACGGGCGCGCAACTCAAGACCATCGTTAACGTCCGCTCGAGCCCGTTTTGCCGCTCGATCGGCGAACATTTCAATGCTGCCGTCATTCCGATGCTGGCTAACGACCGCGACCTGGATAAAGCCGGCATTCAATTGAGCGATCTCAACGACATCTTTCATCATGCCGATTACCAGATCCGGTATGCCGGCATCCGCGTCAAATTGCTCAAGAATGTAAGCGATATCCGCAGCAGTCTGCCGGCAATCCAGCAGCAGATCAACCTGCTTCGCAAGGGCGAAGCGCTTGCGGCCGATCCGCAGCAGGCTTCCCAGACTTCACATCGTGGCCGAAAAATTACAGCAGGCCTACGACAAACAGGCGCAGTTGGCGGCCGATCTGACGGGCGTCACCCAGACCATGATGTCCTACAATCCGCCGGCCGATATCGACCCGTTTCAAGAAGAACTGAACGAGCAGTCGATGCCCGCCGATATGCGCAATATTAAGAGCTGATCTCAAATTCGATGGCCAGCGCGAGGTCATCGGACAGGCGGAGGATGCGGCGGCGGACCAGGCCATCGCATTGGTGCAGAGCCGCTGTTCGTCCGCGAAGTAAAGCAACAGTAAAGCAAGGCGCCGGGGACGGCATCGTCTCCCTGCACGGCGAATCCGGGGCCTATGAAACGTTCGTGCTTTGCGCCGCTTATTTTCGCGCTCGTTTTTTTTGCAGTGCCGCTCGCCGCTCAGGCGCAAACGGCCCCTACGCTGGACCAGGCCTCGGCCCTGTTCGATAAGCACGATTATAAAGGCGCAGTGGCGATGCTGAACACCATCATCGCTAAGGATCCGCAGAACGCCAAGGCCTTCGTTTTGCGCGGCGACGCGCAGGACAACTTGAGTAACCTCAAGGACGCGCTTGCCGATTACAATTCGGCGATCGCGCTCAACCCGAACTATGAGTACGCTTACGCCACGCGTTGCGGCACGCAGAACGAACTCGGGCAATACCGCAACGCCATCGACGATTGCACCAAAGCGTTAACGCTCGTGCACACCGACGATTATGCTTATCGCGGGCGTTCGCTTGCGTATTTCAATTTGGGCGACTACGAACTGGCGTCGGCCGATGCCGAGCAAGCGGTGGCCTTGGATGGAACGGACGCATGGAACCTGCTGGCACGCTGCCGTGCGGACGTCGGGCTGCAGCGCCTTACCGCCGGATTGGCAGCTTGCAACAGTGTGATCTCGATGATGCCGGACGACTCGACGGCATATTTTTACCGCGCCCGTGCGGAGCTAGCCCAAGCGAAATACGATGCGGCCCGCGTGGATTTCCAAAAGAATCTGCAGTTGAATCCCGACGATGATAACGCGCATTACTGGCTCTCGCTGGTCGATCTCAAGCAAAGCAAGTACGCCGATGCAATAACCGAAGCGAACGCTTTGCTGGCCAAAAACGCGGGCGACGCGGACACCTTATTGCTGCGCGCGACCGCCGAACTGGCCTTGGGCAAGAAAGACGTGGCAAAGTACGACGCCGGGCAAGCGTTAAAGCAGTATCAAATTCAGAACGATTCGGACGGCATCAAGAACGCTCAGTCGGTGCTTGACGCCGTGTCAAAACCATGAAGCATCGGTGCCCGGTTTGACGGTAATCGACGTGATCGTTTCGGGTCAGAACGACCTCGAATTTGCAACACTGGATGATGCCTTCGCGGACACCTGGCCGGACGGCTCGACCGATTCAAAACAAACGATCGTACAGCACATGACGGCTTTTTTTTCGGCAGTCCGCATCGGCGGCTTCATGCGAGGGCACGATTAGCGCGAACGGCGTAGCCAAGCCCTTCCTCGTGAAGGGGCCTCAACGGGTACGTTCGTTGATAAGAACGGTGCGCTGCCGGAGTACGCCGTCAGCCGGCGCGTAGCGCCGTCACCCTCGCCGGCGCCGTAGCGGCCAACCCGTTACATATCTGCTTTAGCGGCGTTTTTGCTGGGATGAACCAGCGGGTCGGTCGCGGCGAATGCGCCTAGCGGATTGGGCGTAACCCAAATCTCGACATCGTATTGCGCCGGGAAGTCAAAGACGCGCACGACGTCGCCCGCATCTTGCACTTTCTTCATTTTCACTAAGGGCGCCGCGGTGGGATCGCTCAGATCGCCGCCCGCGGCAACGTATGCCGTGGCGCTCACCGCCAGTCCGTACGCCATCACGCCTTTGCCGTCTTTGGTGATGTAGTGAACGTGCGGATGGTGAAACGTTCGCCCAGCGGCCGGGATTCAAACCCCACAGGTTCGGCACGCTTTTGGCGTTTGCCGCGGTAAGCGGTACTGAATAGTCGGCACCGAGCAAATGCCCGTTCACGTCATACCAGAGCTGGCTGGGCTGCGGATGCGCCGGATCTTGGGCGCTGTTCCATTGCAAATTTGCGTAGCTGATGGCGCCGGTTGAATCCTCGTTGGTGTAGCGGAAGTATCCGGCCTTTTCCGCGTCAGCCGGCGTCTTATACCGCGCGTTGAGTTCCGCCGTCGCGCTCGAGACGAAGGCCTGTTCGCTCGCAAGCGGTTTGTCGGGAAGTTTCGCGGGTTTGGGGGCCGCGGCGAGCGTTGCGAACGCCAACAGCGCCACGGTCAAAAGTGCTCGTTTCATGCTCTCTCCTAGCGCCCCTTAGGCGTCGAGGTCGGTTGTGGGCTGGGCGACGGCTTCGGCGTGCGGGATTGGAATCCCGGAGGCGTAGCGAGCGGAGCTACCTGAAACGAGGGGTGCGGCGTATCGGAGACGGTCACGAACGGTGCCGGTGTGTTCACTGCTACGGCGCCGCGCGCAAAGCTGAGCGAGGCGGCGGTTCGGGCGCGAATCACCGTGCCGGGCCTGAGCGTCACATCCGAGCCCTTGCGAAGGATGTGATAGAGAAAATGGCCCGGGATAAAAATGTCGCCGACAGTGTCGGTCACGTCGCGCGTCGACGCTTGACCGGCCGTCATGCGCGGATTGATGCGCGCGCTGGGGGTCGTGAGCGGCAACGTCTTGCCGCCTGCAAGCGTGAGGTCCTTGAAATAGATCTCCACCGTGCCGTCCATGTTGCCGACCTGCGCAGCCAAGCTTTGCGTCACTTCGACCTGCACCGGAGCGCCGGCCGGCGCAACGGTGATGCCTGCGAGTACGATGGCGTCGCGTAAATGAGCGCGCGCAATCGTTCCCGGCTTCGAGTGCGAACTGATCGTATCGTCGAGCACGAAAAACAAACTCGAGTTGTACGGCAGGACCGTCGAGTTGGGCGTTCCGGTCGGCGTTGACGTGGGCTCGACGCGCGGAGGCGGAGGTGGCGTGGGCAGAACGATTGCCCGCGCAGGACTTCCACTTGCAAACGCAGCGGCGGCACATGCCGCCGCTAGCGTCAAAACTCCGGCGCGCGCGAGGTTAGCTGGCTTTTTTCTCTTGTTCGAGTTTGGCTGCGGCTGCTGCACGCTTACCTTCTTCGATGAGTTGCTTGACTTTTTGGCCACCTTTTTGTCCAATCGTCTCGTAGAAATTCGGGCCATAGCGATCGCGTGTGGCTTCGCCGCCCTTCTTTCCACCTTTCTTACCGATTTGCTCGTAGAAAGCGTGACCGTGGGCGTTCTTGGTGGCTTGGCCGCCCTTGCGGCCGATCTGTTCGTAAAATTCAGGGCCGTATTTTTTCTTTACGGTCTCGCCGCCTTTTTGGCCGGCCTCCCGAACCGTCATTCCGCCGGCTTTTTTGGGTGCCGGGCCATTGGGTGTGTTCATCTCGGGTTTCTTTCCTCAGTTCTTGCGCCGCCCTAGAAGGACGGCAATCTCATGCTCCATATACTAGAACGCAGGTTTGCTCCGGAAAGTTGGTATGGATTTGCTTAAGGCCGCCTTTGCGTCACTTACCTTACTAGTCGGCGCTGTGCTGGCGCTCGGCAGCATCGAGCAGTTGGAGCAGGCCCGCTCGCTCGGAAACGGCCGCTTAGCGGCCTTTTTGCATTCAAGCAACCATACGACGGCCTTACGGGCAGCGCTGGCGATCGGCCGGACGCAGCAGCCGGGGGGCGCCCGGCTGCTGCTCCCCATACGCGCGATAGAGACCCGGCAATGCGCGCCTTGGCGGTTTACGGGCTGGGGCTCATCGGCGGCCCGGATGCGGCCCGCACGGCGCAGCGCGCACTGTTCGATTCCAGCGGCGCCGTCGTCGCTGCAGCGCTGGATGCCAGCGATCGGCTTGAAACGGCCGGCACGTTTTCAACGCGTCAAGAGGCGGCCACCCAGTGCGCATCAGCGCGCTCTTGCACGCGGCCGATGCGCGGGTGCGCGCACGTTCTGCAACCACACTCGAAGCGTACTCCAAAGGCGCGCGCGGCCCCGGCGCGCTGGCGTCGCTGAGCAACGCCTACCGCAGGGAGAAGAGTGCGTACGCGCGGTGGCACATCGCCTGGTCCATCTACCGGGGCTATGCGAAGAGCGTCTCGCTCAGTGTTCTCAAGGCCGAGGTTGCGGATCGGGATGAAGTTGTGCGCATTGAAGCCGCGCGGGCGCTTGGAAAGCGCGGCGATGCGGGCACGGCCTCGCTGCTCACGCCGCTCACGCGCGATGCGTCTTGGCGCGTCCAAGAGCAGGCCATGGAGGCCCTCATCGTGCTTGGCGGCGGAAAGCCGACCGAGCATCTCGAGCAAGATCCCTCAGGGCGTGCACACGCCGGCACCCCAACCGGATCGCTTTGCCGGATTGCGTGCGTTTGCGCGAACGCCGCATGCCGGAAAGTTCGCGCCGCCTGCAGCGGATGCGGTGATTACCGTTCCCAAACTCGATCCGCGCAGCATCGCGCTCTTCACGGGCCCGCAGCGCGGGCGGCATCCGCGCATGCGCATCGTCACGACGAAGGGCAACATCTACGTCGAACTCTATCCCGAGTGGGCGCCGCTCACGGTCGAGAACTTCATGAATCTTGCAAACGGCGGATACTATGATGGTAATCCCTGGTTCCGTATCGTTCCCGATTTCGTCGTGCAAAGCGGCGATCCGTCGGCAACTGCGCCGGGCGTGGGATACACGACCGTTGCCGAAGAGAATCCAATCGAACAGGCCAGTTACGTCATCGCGCTGGGCCTGGATTATACGGATCCGCCGAACGCGCACGCAAAGCGTGATTCGGCGGGCAGCGAATTCTACATTACGCTCTCGCCGCAGCTCCATTTGGATCGCGATTTCAGCGTCTTCGGCAAAATGATTGGCGGCTTCGACGTGCTTGGACGTTTGATCGAATCGGACAAGATCGTTCGCATCGAGCGGATTCCGGATAGCGCCTCGTAGCCCGTGCGCGCCGTCGTTCAGCGCGCCTCCCGGGCGAGTGTCACCGTCGACGGCCGCACCGTGGGGGCGATCGGCGGCGGTTTGCTGGTTCTGCTCGGCGTTGCCGCCGGAGATGAAGAAGCCGCCGCGTACGCCATGGCGGAAAAACTGGCGAATCTGCGGATCTTCCAAGACGAGCAAGGGCTGATGAACCGCAGCGTCCTGGACGTGCGCGGCGATATCTTGCTAATCTCGCAGTTTACGCTCCACGGTGATGCGAGAAAAGGGCGCCGGCCCTCGTTCATCACCGCTGCGCGCGAAGAGGTTGCGCGCCCGCTTTACGAACGCACCGGAACGCTGCTCGAACGCATCGGCCTGCGCGTGGCTTACGGTATCTTCGGCGCAAACATGGAGGTCGAACTGATAAACCAAGGGCCGGTCACGATTCTACTGGACACGGAAAAAACGTTTTGAAAGCGCGCAGCAGCATTTTATCGCTCGGGTTGCTGTTGGCAGCGGGCGGTTGTCATGCAGCGGGGATGGGCTCTGCGGGGGGCGCGGTCGCGCACACGCTGCGCATCGGCTACGTCAACGATCCGTCTTCGCTTAACCCGCTCTTTGCCTACGCGCAAACGCAGATCGATCTCTGCGATCTGTACACCGAAACGCTCGTCGGGCTGGATTGGAACAACAATCTGGTAGGGCTGCTCGCGCAGCGCGTCCCTAGCCTGCAGAACGGCGGCATCTCCGCCGACGGATTGACGATCACCTATCACCTGCGCCCGCAGGCGCGGTTTGCCGACGGTGTACCATTCACATCGACGGACGTGCTGTTCACCTACCGGGCTATTCTGGATCCGGCAAACCCGGTGACGGCTCCGGATATGTATCGCCGCATCGCCTGGATGCGCGCGCCCGACGCGCACACGATCGTGCTGCGACTCAAGCGGCGCTGGGCGGCTGCAACGGCCGAGCTTTTGCGCAGAGCGATTTTGCCTACGGCATCCTGCCCGCGCACGCGTTCGGTAACGATCCCCGCGCCGTTGCGCGCGGTGACTGGAACAATCATCCGTTCGGAACGGGACCGTTCCGCGTGCTGCGCTGGGACCGCGCAACGCAGATCGTGCTTGCGCCCAACCCATACGCGTGGCGTAAGCCGTTACTGCGGTCGCTCATCGTAAAGATCTATCCGGACGACAGCGCACGGTTCATCGCGCTGCGCACGCACGAAATCGATGTTGCCGACGTCGTAGGGGAGCAGGCGCGGCAAGCGATGCATACGCCCGGCATTCATCTGCAAGTAACGCCGATGAACGGAGAGTTCTTTCTTTCGTTTGAAACCGGGCACGCCGTTACAAGCGATCCGCGCGTCCGGCGCGGTATCTCTGAGGCGCTCGATCGCGATGCGATCATTCGCGATGCCTTGTACGGACTGAACCCGCCCGACACAACGGAAGACCCCTCGATGCTCTGGTCGTTCGATCGCAGCGTACCGCGCATTCCCTTCGACCGCGCAGCCGCGGCGCGCGACCTCGATGCGGCCGGATGGCCTCTGGGCGCCGGCGGCACGCGCACCAAAGACGGCAACCCGCTGCACGTGGACGTCGCGTTCATCGGCACGCGCGCGCATTGGCGCCGGATCGCGACGATGGTTCAGGCGCAGACTGCGCAGCATCGGCGTTCAGGCCGATCTCCACGGTTATACGGTCACGATGTTCGAAGGCGGCTCTGCGAGCGACGTCTTGCACAGCGGGCGCTTTGACATTGCCCTAACGGGCTTTGACAACGGCAGCGATCCGGAGTCCTCCGACTCTTCAGTTGCGCCGAGCGCGCGCCGGGCGGATCGGATTCGGCGCGCTTGTGCAGCGCTGCGTACGATCGGGATTATGCCTTGCAGCAGCTCACGCTGGATCGCGCCATTCGTACCGCCGCGTTTCACCGCATGCAGCAAACGCTTCACGCCTCGTACGCACTTGATTTTCTCTTTACCGATGCTTACCACGACGCCCTTGCCGATTACGTGCGCGGCTGGGCACCGAATATGCTCTACCGTTATTCGAACAGCGAGCGCTGGGACGTCAGCGCGAGAACATCGAACTGAGCGCAAAGAGCAGATTCTCACGGCGTTCGGCAACGCGGCGGTAAAAATAACCCGCCCAGTGCGTTCCGAACGGCACGTAGATCCGCACGCGGTAACCCTCGTCCACTAACTGCTTTTGCACCGCGGGCCGCACGCCGTAAAGCATCTGGAATTCGAATGTGTCCGGGGAGATTCCGTTGGCGCGCACGTAACTTTTCACAAGGTCGATCAGCGAGCGGTCGTGGGTCGCGATTCCCGGATAGTTGCCGCGCGAGAGCAGAGCCTGCGCGCACTGCATATACTGCAGGCGGATGTGGGGCATGTCTTTGATCGCAACCTCGGGCGGCTCGTTATAGGCGCCTTTGCAGATGCGCACTCGCGCCGTCAGTTCGATGCAGCGCTCGACGTCGCGCGGCGTGCGCTTCAAATACGCCTGCAGCACCGCGCCGACGTTCTTGCGCTGGGCAAAGGCGCGTTCGAAGACGCGCAACGTGGATTCGGTGACGGCCGAACCCTCCATGTCGATACGCACGAACGGGTCGGGATTGGTGTGCTGCGCGTAGTCCAGAATGGAACACAGACTTTTCGAGCGCAAAACCCTCGTCTACCAGCAGCCCCATGGCCGTCAGTTTTACCGAAACGTTGCTGTGCACGCGGGCCGCCGCGATGGCGTCGAGCATGCGCAGGTACGCGTCACGCGTTTTGAGCGCCGCCTCCCGCTCCAGCACGTCCTCTCCTAAAAAGTCCAGCGTCGCGGTCATCCCCGCGGCGTTGATTGCTTTGACCGCCTCGATGGCGTCCTCGATCGTTTCGCCGGCAACGAACCGCTTGGCCAAAAAGAAAAACCGCCGCGAAAAAAGCGAATCGGGAGCGAACATTCTATCGAGCAGCGCCATCGGGGACGCTTATACGACGCGGCGCCGCAGCGCCCATTGTACCGCAAGAACGATCCCGGCCAGCAGCACGAAACCGTACGAGAGGGCCAGCGCTTCACCCACGCCCTGCGCGGAGAGCGTCAAATAGAGCTGCACCGGAAGCGAGGCCGGATGATATGCCAGTATCGAGGTCGCGCCGTACTCGCCGATGGCGCGCATCCAGGCCAGGAGCATCCCGGCTGCAATACCCGGAACTGCAAGCGGCAGCGCGATGCGCGCAAAGATCCGCATGCTGCCCGCGCCCAGCGTGCGCGCGGACTCCTCGTAAATCGGATTGATGCCGGCGAATGCAGCCGCGGCGGTAATTGCCACAAACGATCCGGCAACGAAGAATTGCGCGAGCGCCACGCCGCCGAGCGAGTCCACGAAAACGATGCCGTGCTCGGCCAGACGCGAACCAAGAGGCGTGCGCGTTCCCACCGTCTGGAGCAGCATAATGCCCGAGGCGACGGGCGGAAATGCCAGCGGCAGCGCGAGAACGCACAGGAGCAACCCGCGAAGCCATGGTCTGGCGTGCGCCAGTGCGTACCCCGCGGGCACGCCAAGCACCGATGCGACGCACAGTGCCGCAAGAGAGGCCTCCAGCGAGACACGCAAGGCGTCCTGGGCGCCCGGCGCCGAGAAGGCAATGAGGACCGCCCCCGGCGGCACCGTGGCCAGCATGCACAGGACGGGCGCGAGCATGACCAGCACGAGCAGCGCGGCCGCGAAGCCGAAGACCCCGCCGTTCAACAACCTATTCATACAAGAAACTTTACCAAACATGCGTGGCAGGGCGAGGCACCGCCTGCCTTTGGGGGGAATGCTATTTCTACTTATGACGCAACGCTCATGGCGGGTGCTCATCGCGGACGACGATCCGGCAATATGTTCGCTCATCGAAACCGTGTTGCGCAAAGGGCCCTACGACATAACGACTCGCAATGATGCCGAAAGCGCGCTCGTGGCGTTGGATCGCGAGCACCGCTTCGACATCATCATTTGCGACTTCATGCTGCCGGGCATTTCGGGAATCGATCTCATCGAGCGCCTGCGCGCGGACGGCCGCACGCGCGACGTTCCCATCCTCATGATCTCGGGCCACACGAACTACGCGATGGACGGGCGCGCAAAGAATGCCGGCGCCAACCTGTTCCTCAACAAGCCGTTCACCATCTCGCAGCTGCGCACGGCCGTCAATAGTTTACTAGCGCAGCCGAAAGTCGATCCGTTCGAAAACTCAGCGGTAAACGCGCGCTAGTTTCTTGCCCTTCCTAAAAATTTTCGTCGTCGCTCTTTCATTGGGCTTAGATGTCTTTGCCGTCGGCATCGGCGTGGGCATGCGCGGCACCTCGCGTGCCCTGAAGATCCGCATCGGTTTGGCCTTCGCAGCGGCCGAAGTGACGATGAACCTCATCGGCGTGGGCGTCGGCAGGATCGCCGGCACTATTTTGGGCGAAACGGCCGGGTATCTGGGGTTCGCAGCGCTCATCGGGGTCGGCGCTTATATGATCTACGAAGCGGTCCGCGAGTCCGAGGAAAAGACACCACTGGACATGTCGCGCGGCTGGGGGCTGTTCATCGGCGCGCTTTCGATCAGTTTGGATTCGCTGGGCATCGGTTTTTCGATCTTGTACATCGGCGTGCCGCTCGTGCTCTCTTTGGCCGTCATCTTCGCCGTGTCGATCGCCTGCACGACCTTGGGCCTCACCTTGGGCCGAATGCTGGGCCGCCGCGTGGAGGAGGGCGCCGAACTGTGGGCCGGCATCGTGCTCGCGCTTACCGGCATTGCCTTTATCCTGGCAAAAGCGTTTCACATCGGCTGAGCGAACCTCGCCCGCATGTCCCTGGCAGATGCGCTGTTCGATCTTTCTGCGGCTAATGCGGCCAAACGCGTCTTCGTCGTCGGCACGGCCAAAAACGTCGGCAAGACCGTTACGATGCGCGCTTTGGCCCAGTCGGCAGTCCGTCGCGGTACCTCCGGCGCAGTGACATCGACCGGCCGCGACGGCGAGGCCATCGACGTCACGGGCACCCATGCAAAGCCGCGGCTTTTCCTGGCCGCCGGGACGGTGCTTGCCACGGCCCGCGCGTTGCTGCCTGCGCACCCCGCGTGCGAAATTTTGGAGTTGGGCGGCCGCCCGACGGCAGCGGGAGAGGTCATTTTCGCACGCGTGCGGCGTAGCGGTTTCTTCGAGCTGGCCGGCCCTTCGACCGCAAGCGGCATCCGCGATTGTCTCGATCGCTTCGAACAATTCGGATGCGCATTGTCCATTGTGGACGGCGCGCTCGATCGCATTGCCGCGCTTGCCGGCGCAAACGGGGGTGCGGTGATTCTGGCGGCGGGAGCGGCTTCGGCAACGACGATGGAAGAAGCGGTCGCGCAGGCGTGCGCGCTTGCCATGCGGTTGCGCGTGCCGGCAGCCGATCCGCAGCGTCCGCGCGTGGACATTGACGGGGCGCTCACACCTGCGGTTGCCGCGCAGCTCGTTGCGCGGGGGGAGCAGCGACAGGTTGTCGTTCGCGACGCCACGCACATCGTTGCCGCGGGCCGCAGTTTGATCGGCATCATGGAACGGCTGGACGTTCGGTGCGAGCATCCGATCGATCTGGTGGCTGCAACGGTCGCCTCGATAGGGCCGGACCGGTCGTTCGAGCCGCGCGCCTTCGCACGGGCGGTGGCAAAGGCAACGAATCTGCCGACCTTCGATATTTACGCCGGCATTTGCGAGCGCGCCGCGTGAACGTCGAACCGCTGCTCGATGCGCCCAGCGCGCACGCGATTGGATCGGCGTGGCTTTACCACGCGCTCGAGCCGGTCTCGGCGTTCGGGAAACGTTCGTTCGAACAACTCGCGCCGTTTCGTCCCGGCCAGGAGCGGCAGGCGGCGCAGCGCGCGGCCTACATAGCAGCCCTAGCGGAAATACATGCGAGCGAGCACATCGAGGCGATGCGCGAACACCTGCGCTCTTGCCCCGATCCGCTTCCCGCTCTTTCCCGCGCTGCCATGGGCGAGCTGCTGGACGATGCGAATTTCTTGGAACTGCTGCGCTTCTTGGATGCCGCACGGCACGTCGATTTGCTCGATGGGAATGACTCGATCAACGGTCTTGCTCTCAAACTCGAGCCCGGGCGCGCCGGAAAATTCGGATTCTATTTAGCGGACACGTTCGACCCCGCGCTTGCCGCGGCGCGCAGTGCAGCGGATGGGGCGCAGCGCGCTTACGAGGTTGCGCGCGCGACGCTGGCACAGCGCGTTTACACGGCCCTCGGCCGCGAGGATACGGGAAGCGAAGAGTTCATCGTCATGCGCGATGCGATCGCCGCGCTGCCGCGCGGCATTCGCGTTCTGCGCGAATCGCCGGCGTACTATCTGTGCGAACTGGAACTTGACGAGCCCGCATTGCAGGCATTGCAAGCGCGCGACTCGGCAGCGGGCGCCGTTGACGAACAGGAGCAGAAGTCTGCGCAGCGCGCTCTCCGATGACGTGCGCGCAGCACTGGGACCCCTGGAATCGCTGCTTATAAAACTGGCGCAAGCGGATATCGATCTCGCGCAGGCACGGTTTGCGCAGCAGTTCCGGTGCACCGTCGCCGGCGTTACAGCCGAGTTGCGCATAACATTCGAAGATGCCGTCTACCTTCCACTACAGGCGCAACTGCAAGCGCAGGGACGCAACTACGCGCCGGTCTCGCTGGATCTGCGCGAACCGGCTGCGCTCACGGGCCCTAACATGGGCGGCAAGAGCGCTGCGCTTCGCACGTGCGGTTTCATTGCGCTGCTCGTCGCGTTCGGCATCCCGGTTCCGGCCGCGCGTGTGGAATGCGCGCTGTTCGACCGGATCGCCTGGCTGGGGATCGTGGCTCAAGACGAAGGCGGCGGTTTGCTCTCCTCGTTTGCAAGCGAGGTCGTCCGGTTGAGCGAATTGCTCGCGCGGCCGCGGGAACGGATGCTGCTGCTCGTTGACGAGTTCGCGCGCACGACGACACCGCACGAGGGCAGCGCCCTGCTCGTCGCATTACTGCGGGCGGTGCGCAGGCGCGGAGCGCTCGCGTTTGCCGCAACGCACCTGAGCGATATTGCGCGCCGCGCGAAGGCGCCGCATTTTGCAGTGCGCGGGCTTCGCGAACTGCCCGCCCGCTCGCAAGGTGATCTGGCGCAGCATCTCGAGGCGCTGGCGCGTTCGATGGACTATTCGATCGCGCAGGTCGACGAACAGAGCGTGCAGGCCTCGGACGCCATCGCGCTGGCCGAGCTGCTGGGCCTCGATGAAGATATCATTGCCGACGCGAAGGAGCAGGCATGGACCCGCTGATCATCACCGTTGCGCCCGTCGGCGCCGAACTCACCCCCGACCAAACGCCGCACTTAGCGGTGACGCCGGCGCAATTGGGCGAAGTAGCCGCAAAGATTCGAAAGGCGGGGGCGTCTATCGTTCACGTTCACTGCCGCAACGACGACGGGAGCAACACGCATGACGTTGCCCGCTTTAAGGCGGCCTACGACAGCGTGCGCGCAAGCAGCGATTTGATCGTTCAATTTTCCACCGGCGGCGCCATAGGCATGAGCCCGGAGGAGCGCGCAAGCGTGCTGCAACTACGCCCGGAGATGGCGACGCTCACGTGCGGCAGCGTGAACTTCGGCGACGAGATATTTGAAAACAGTTTTCCGATCATGCGCCGCATTTTGCGTGCCATGCAGCAGTACGGCGTCCGTCCCGAATTGGAGATTTTTGACAAAGGGCATTTGGCAAACGCGCGCCGTTTAGAGCGTGAAGGCCTGCTCTCGTTCCCGCAGCACGTGGATTTCGTGCTGGGTGTGCCGGGCGGCTTGGAGGCGAGCGTCTCGAATCTTTGCGATTTGGTGGGCGTGCTGCCCGAGGGCTGCACGTGGTCGGTTGCCGGAATCGGGCGCATGCAACTGCCGCTTGCAATGGCGGCCATGGCTATGGGCGGCCACGTGCGCGTTGGACTGGAAGACAACATCTACTATTCAAAGGGCCGCCTGGCCACGAACGAAGAGCTCGTCGCTCGCGTCGTGCGTATCGCGGGCGAATTGGGCCGGCCCGTTGCCGACCCGGCCCAAGCGCGTGCCATCCTGGGCTTAGCGGGCAAGGAGAACTCGGCTCTCCCCGTAAACTAGCGCGGGTTTCCATGTTCAATTACGTCGTGCGGCGCACGCTGCAAGCCATCCCGCTCCTGATCGTGATCTCGTTCATTTTGTTCGTGATCTTACATCAAGCGCCGGGCGGCGGCCTGGGGCCCTATTTGCAGAACCCGCACATCACGGCTGCGGACATCGCGCGCCTTAAGCACAACCTGGGCTACGATAAACCGCTGCCCGTTCAGTACGTTCTGTGGCTGGGTCACATTGTGACCGGCGACTTCGGCTACTCGACCAGCAACTCGGAGATGGTGCTTAGCGCGATCATGGAGCGCTTGCCGGCGACGCTTGAATTGATGGTCAGCTCGTTCATCTTTGCATTCATCATCGGCGTGAGCGCGGGCTTGTTTGCCGCAATCCGTCCGTACTCGACGTGGGATTACTTCATCACGACGTTCGCATTCTTCGGACAGGCCATGCCGGTCTTTTGGTTTGGACTCATGCTGCAGCTCGCGTTTGCGGTGCACGGGATACCGCTGCCGGGCGGATGGCTTATCCAGTTACCCTCGGCCGGCATCTCCAGCGGCGATAACTTTGATCTGGGCGACCGCATCACGCATCTGATCTTGCCGATGATCGTGCTCTCGCTCTTGCAGGTAGCGCTCTTCAGCCGTTTCATGCGCAGTTCGATGCTGGAGGTCATCAAGACCGACTACATGCGCACCGCATGGGCAAAGGGCTTGAACTTCCGCACGGTGCTCTTCAAACACGGTCTCAAGAACGCCCTCATCCCGCTGGTGACGGTGACCGCGCTCACGCTGCCCGGCCTCTTCGGCGGCGCCATTCTCACCGAAACGATCTATGCTTGGCCCGGTGAAGGACGCTTATTCATCAATGCGCTCGGGCAGCAAGACATTGCTTTAATGCTCGGTTTCCTGATGGTCAATGCCTTCTTAGTCGTGTTCGCGAATTTGCTTGCCGACGTTTGCTATGCGTGGCTCGATCCGCGCGTGAAATACGACTAGGGAACGCCGATGGCTTTAACTGCGCCGATCGATCAAACACTGCCGGCGGACGATGCCGTTGCGGTCAGCAAGAACACGGTTTGGAGACGTTTCCGGCGGCACCGCTTCACTATGGCGGGTGCCGCCGTGCTGCTGCTGCTCATTACGGTTGCCGCATTTGCACCATTCGTCGCCGGAACCGATCCCAACGCGATCGATCAAGTGCATTGGGTGGGCGATCCACTGCCGCCGTGTTTCCAAAACGCGCACTTGTGCGGCGGACACGTGCTCGGAACCGACGAGAGCGGACGCGATATGCTTGCGCGGCTCATCTTCGGTGCGCGCATCTCGCTTGCGGTCGGACTATTCGCGGTGTTCATCGAGCTGGTAATCGGCACGCTGCTCGGCGCACTTGCCGGCTTTTACGGATCGCGTCCGATCTTCTCTGCCGATACGTTCCGCTGGTTCCTGGATCTGCCCGGCGTGGAGAAGGTTTCGGACGCGCTGGGGGACTTGTGGGACAGTTTCACCGATATGGTCGAAGCGTTACCATGGATCGTGCGACTGCCGTTCGAGTGGATCGGCAACGCGATGCTGTTCGTCAAGCGCACGCTGACCTTCGATTACACGATCATGCGCATCACGGATGTGTTCTTATCCATTCCGCTGCTGCCGCTGCTGCTTACCTTGACCGGCATCGTGGCCGCCATGTCCACCAAGGCCTCGCTCGACTTCAAAGTGATCGTGCTGATCATCGGCTTTCTGTCCTGGCCGGGCGTCGCGCGTCTGGTTCGGGCAACCTACCTCTCACTGCGTGAGCGCGAGTATACCGAAGCTGCCAGGGCCATCGGCAACCGCGACTCGCGGATCATCTTCCGGCACCTGCTGCCCAACGCCATGGCGCCGCTGATCGTTCAGGCGACTCTGGACGTGGCCAACGTCATCGTCCTGGAGTCGGCCCTCTCGTTTCTGGGCTTCGGCATCCAGCCGCCCACGGCGTCCTGGGGCAACATGCTGGCCAATGCCGAGAGCAACCTTGAGATCGCGTGGTGGGCCGCCGTCTTCCCCGGCCTGTGCATCCTCGTAACCGTCCTGGCCATCAACTACATCGGTGACGGCCTGAGGGATGCGCTCGATCCGAATATGCGCTGAGGCCTTTACTTGACCCGGGCATAGGCTAGGGCTTAAACTTCTTTCTTGTCCTCATGCGCGAGTGGCGGAATTGGTAGACGCACTAGCTTGAGGTGCTAGCGCTGGCAACGGCGTGCTGGTTCGAGTCCAGTCTTGCGCATAATTCAAAGGTCCTTTAAGGGGCCTTTTCGTTCTCCCGAGCCCTTTTGTGAAACAGCCCACAGGGTTCGGCCGTACTGTAGGGGGATACGACCAGAGAGCCTCCAGGAGTTAGTTCAGCCGTGTGGTTAACCCGTTTCGCGATTAATCGTCCCATCATCACCGCCATGGTGTTTATAGCCCTGGCCATTTTCGGCTTTGTCTCCTTCCTGCAATTAGGACGCAGCACGAATCCTCCCGGGACGGTCTTTCCGGTCGTGGTGGTTGTCGCCGGATACCCCGGCGCCTCACCGCAAGACATGGAACGCATGGTCATCAAGCCGATTGAAGACCAAATGGCGGGCATCGACAACCTCGACCACATGACGGCAACGGCGCAGGAGGGTCAGGCCGTGGTCGCCGTGTTCTTCCGCCTGGGAACGAATTTGGATCTCGCAGCGGTGGACGTGCAGCGCCGCACGGATACCGCGCGTGTGTACATGCCCACCGATCTCGACCCGCCCAGCGTAACGAAGGAAGGCAATTCGGAGCCCCCGTTGCTGGACATCGCGGTAAGCTCGAAGACGCTCTCACAGCCCGAGATTGCCGACATCATCAACAATCAAATCACCTCGCAGATCGAGCAGATTCCGAACGTTCAATCGGTCGACGTGTACGGTTCGGCGAACCGCGAGTTTCATTTGGAGCCCTCTCCCGGGCGCTTGGTCGGAACGAACGCGACGCTTTCCGACGTGTTCGGCGCTGTCGCCAACAACAACCTGAACGTTCCTGGCGGGTTGATGACGCAGCCGACGCAAGAAGCGACGGTCGCGATTCATTCGTATGTGAATCAGGCGAGCGACCTGCTCCGCATCCCCTTGCCGATCCCCGGTTCCTCGAATAAGAACCTTCGCATCGGCGATGTGGCGAACGCGTACGACAGCCACGTTGAGATGCGAACCATCTCCCATTATAACGGCCAACCGCGCGTCTATATGTCGATCAACCCGACAATCGATGCGGATCAGATTGCGGCGACCAAAATCGCGCGCGCGCAGTTGAAACTCATCGAGGCGCGCTTCCCGCAACTGCAGTTCGTAGAAGAAGACGCGCAGGCAGACGTGACGGCTAAAGAACTCTGGGGCGTCGGCCAGTCGCTCATTGAAGGCATCATCCTGACGGCTATCGTCATGATGCTCTTCCTGCACGCTTGGCGTAATGCCGTGGTCGTGCTGGTAGCCATCCCGTCCTCGATTCTCTCCACTTTTATCCTGATGAAGATCTTCGGCTTCCACATCGACGACCTCTCGATGATGGGCCTCTCGCTGATCATCGGTATCTTGGTGGACGATTCGATCGTCGTTTTGGAGAACATCACTCGACATCGGGACATGGGGCAGAACCCCACGGACGCCGCTATCAACGGACGCAACGAAATCGGGGGCGCTGCGATTGCCATTACGATGGTCGACGTCGTCGTCTTTCTTCCGATCGCATTATTGCCCGGTATCACCGGCGAATTTCTAAAAGAGTACGGTGCGGTTGTCGTCACCGCAACGCTCTTCTCGCTGTTCGTATCTTTCACGCTGACTCCGCTGCTCGCGGCGAAGTGGAGCATGCGCAAGCGATCTGAAGGCGATCCTGCCTGGGTTCGCGCTCTGGACAATCGCGCGCTTGACCTTGTGCTGCTTGTGACGGCGGGACTTATGTGGTTCGGCGGAAGTGCAACGGGATGGTTTCTGCTCAACGTCATGGCGGTATTCATCGTCGCATTGCTCGTGCTGAACTTTATCGTTCACCGTTACGAGACATTCACGCAATACTACAAGGATTATCTATTGCCGTTTGCTTTGGCCCACGGCAGTTTTGTGGTCTTCGCGTGCTCGGTCTTATTGATTAATGCGCTCGCACTTGTGGGAAGCGGCAAAAACGCCCTCTATATCGACGCGGGAATCATCGGCGTTACGCTGCTGGTCTACGGAGTTGCGTTTGCTATGCGCCTCTTCAGTGGCCAGGATAAGCCGCGCGGATTTGCTTCACTGGGATCGTTTCTTCCCTTGACGGCAGCAACGATCGTTTTGCCGGTCGTACTGGGCCTGGTCATGTGGTCGCTGGGAGGCATCAACTTCGACTTTTTCCCCGCGCAGCAAACCGGCGTGATTAATATGACCGTAAGCTATCCATCGGGCACGCCAATCGCTACGACGGACCGCTACGTCACGCAGTTCGAAGACGCGCTGCTTAAAGTAAAATGGATGAAATCGGTCAGTTCGACGGTCGGCAGAAAACCCTCGGGATTCGGCTCGACGACCGGTGGTAATTTCGCGCAACTCACCGCGCAAGTTGATGACGGCCACATCAAACAGACCAACGACGTCATTGCCGTCATCCGTAAGATGAAAAATTTGGTACCGGGCGGGGATCTGCAGGTTAATCAAGAGTCGGGCGGCGGCGGCGGAGGATCGGCGATCTTCTACGCGCTCACGGGCCCCGAAGATCAAATCGGCCCGGCAGCGGAGAAGGTTGCCGCATTCATGCGCACGCTTCCGGGGTCGGTCAACGTGCAGACGTCCGCCGAGATTGCGGCGCCGCGCTTGAACGTCGACGTCGATCAGGCCAAAGCCGAACTGCTCGGCGTTGCCCCTTCGGCGGCGGCCAACGAGGCACGCATTGCGGTTGACGGTGCGGTTGCAACAAAGGTTCGCACGGCGAACGGTCTGGTGGACGTGCGCGTTCAATTCCCGGCGGCCGATCGCAACACGGTTGAGAATCTAAAAGACGTTCGCGTGCGCGCCCAAGATGGGACGCTCGTTCCGCTTGGCGACGTGGCAACATTTACGTGGACCAAGGCTCCTACGCGCATCGAACGCTTGAACCGTCAGCGTGTAGTCAATGTTTTTAGCGACCTGCTGCCCGGCTATTCAACCGGTCAGATCCAAGGGCCGCTTGAAAAGAAGATGGCGGAGCCCGGTTTTCTTCCGCCGGGCGTCACGCCGGCCGCGCAGGGCAACTCGCAGTGGGTCGGCGAGACGATGGTTAACATGGCCGTAGCGCTGCTGACCTCGTTTGTTCTGGTCTACATGCTGATGGTCGTGCTCTACGGTTCGTTCCTTGAGCCCTTGATCGTCATGTTCTCCGTCCCTCTGGCGATCATCGGCGCGCTGATCTTCCTTGCGATCATGGGACGCCTGCAACCCGAACAAGGGCAGTCGCTCAACATCATCTCAATTCTGGGCATCATCATGCTCTTCGGGCTGGTCGCAAAAAACGGCATCCTGCTTGTGGATTACTCGAACACGCTTGTTAAGCGCGGTCTGCGCGTGCGCGATGCGGTCCTTCAGGCCTCGGCGACGCGCTTCAGACCGATCGTGATGACGACCGCCGCGATGATCTTCGGCATGCTGCCGCTTGCACTGGGCTATGCCGAAGGCGGCGAATGGCGGCAGGCGATGGGCACAGTCATTATCGGCGGTCTCATCAGCTCGCTCGTGCTCACGCTCTTCCTCGTGCCGATGATCTACAACACCTGGATGGGATTCTTCGAGCGGCGCGCCGATATGCGGGCAGTCACCGAGGAGATGCGCCCGCCCACGGGTGTAACCGCCTAGCGAAGATATTGACCGCACGCCTGCTTGCCGAAGCCGGGCGTGTGAAGAGCTCGCGCTTGCTTTGGGTAAGCTGCTCCGGAGCTTTCGTAGCTGACGTATCCGGAGGAATTAGATACACATGCAATCATCATCATTTAAATTGGCAGCAGCCGGCCTGACCGCCGCGCTCGCCCTCACGCTGACGCCGCTTGCGGCGCCGGCGGCAGGCGTTCAAGTGGTCCTTAACGGCCAAGCCATGACGTTCGATCAGCCGCCCGTCATGCAGGCGGGCCGCGTTTTCGTCCCCATGCGCGCCATCTTCGAGCAGCTGGGCGCAACCGTCGTATACGCAAACGGCAACATCAACGCGCAGGGCCGCGGGCGTTCGGTTCATCTCACAATC
The DNA here is from genome assembly GCA_963702335.1 of Vulcanimicrobiota bacterium. Lineage (GTDB taxonomy): Bacteria > Vulcanimicrobiota > Vulcanimicrobiia > Vulcanimicrobiales > Vulcanimicrobiaceae > DASSRQ01. Next base: position 30,154 of record CAVPCC010000008.1, read on the forward strand.
GGTTCCACTACAGCCACGGTCAACGGCAATACGCTAATGATGGACGTGGCGCCGTTCGAAGTGGCGGGCCGCACCGAAGTGCCGCTGCGCTTCGTCGCGCAGGCGCTCGGCGCCGGCGTGCAATGGAATCCCGGTAACTCAACCGTCTACATCAATGCCGGCGGCGGCAACGGGAATGGCAACCAAAATTACACCCCGTCTACAAACCAGTCGTTCAATCTCTCGAGCACGCGTCCGGGTTCGGGCGAGAGCGTCAGCAACACGCACCCGGGCCTTCATGCCACGTTCAGCGAACCGGTGAACCGCGATTCGCTGCGCGTAGCGGTAGACGGCCGCGACATCACGTCGGATGTTTATGCCAACCCGAATGGCTTTGACGTTACGCCGAGCTTCGAACTCACACCCGGCAACCACCGCGTGCGCGTTACCGGCACGACGCAAGCCGGCGCAGCGTTCAGGACCGGTTGGTCGTTTACCACCGCGGCCGGCGCGACGACCAACGTGATCAATAATCTGAGTCCCTCACCCGGCGCAAGCGTCGGGACGAGCTTTACGCTGACCGGGCACACGCGGGCGGGTTCGCACGTGCACGTGGTTGCGGATGCTGCAAACAGCGTCGGCGGCATCTTCCAGATTGGCACGGGCACGTTCCAAACCGACGTGACCGCAGATGGGAACGGCTATTTCAGCATCCCCATCGCGCTCAATTCGTTTCATGGCGGGAACATCACCGTCATCATCACATCTACCTCGCCTAGCGGGGCATCGATAGAACGGCGCGTCGTCTACTCGAGTCAAGCCATCGAAACGGCGCCGGGAAACCGGCGCCGTTTCAACGAACGCGCCCGCCTTCATGGCCATCGACGACCAAGCGCATCGTCCGTTCGCGCTGCCCGGCTCCACGTCACGCTACGGTCCCGACAAGATTGTCGAGGTGCTGCACATCGATCTGCATCTCACGCCCGACTTGGATGCGGGACGCCTGAGCGGCATCTGCACGACGACGCTGCGGGCGCTTGACGAGCCCGTAACCTCGCTGCAACTCGACGCGGTGGACATGAGTGTAACCAAGGTGCAGCGCGATGGAAAGCCGGCGGCCTTCCACGTGCGGCCTACATCGCTGGAGATTTCGTTCGATCCGGCGCTGGAACCGGGGACCCAGGCCGACGTCGCGGTTTATTACCGTGTAGAGCGTCCGGCCCACGGATTGTTCTTCATCGAGCCGACGCCCGAGTATCCGGGTCGCGTGCGGCACCTGTGGTCCCAGAGCCAGGATCAAAACGCGCGCTACTGGTTCCCGTGTTTGGACTACCCGCACGAGAAGCAAACGACGTCGGCGACCATAGTCGTGCCCAAGGGGCAGTTCGCGCTTTCCAACGGCGCGTTGCTCGAACGCCGTGACGAGGGCGAGACCACGATTTTCCGCTACCGTCAGGACGAACCGCATTCGACGTATCTCACGACGCTGGTCGTCGGACCGTTCGTGGAAAAGGCGCAAGCCGCAAACGTACCGTTGTTCTATTACGTGCTGCCCGGGCGGGAAGCGGACGGAGAACGTGCATTCGGCAAGACCGCCGAGATGATCCGCGTTTTCGAAGAGAAGACTGCAATGCCGTACCCATACGCGCGCTATTCACAAATCGCGGTCAGCGAGTTCATCTTCGGCGGCATGGAAAATACCTCGGCCACCACGCAAACCGATCGTACGCTGCACGACGAGCGCGCGCACCTCGACTTTTCAAGCGATCCGCTCATCTCGCACGAGCTCGCGCATCAATGGTTCGGAAATCTGCTCACCTGCCGCGACTGGTCGCACGCATGGCTCAACGAAGGGTTTGCGACCTTTTTCGAGGCGATCTACCGTGAAGCCGACCTGGGTTACGATGAGTACCTGTACGACGTCTTCAGCTGGGTGGAGCGCTATCTGCACGAAGATGCGACGCGTTACCGCAGGCCCATCGTGTACAATCGTTTTCGCGATCCCATCGAGCTCTTCGACCGTCATCTTTACGAGAAGGGCGGAGCGGTTTTGCACATGCTGCGCGGGGAACTCGGGGAGGCTCGCTTTTGGCGCGCGCTGCGCCGCTACGTCTCGGACAACGCCAAGCGCAGCGTGGAGACCATCGATCTCATCCGCGCCATCGAGGCGAGCACGGGCCGCAACCTGCGCGAATTTTTCGACCAATGGGTTTTTCGGAGCGGCCATCCCGAGATAAAAGTAAGCGCTGCCTACGACGCCAAGCGCAAGACACTTACCCTTACCGTGGATCAAACGCAGACGGTGGACGACGCCAATCCGGCGTTTTCGTTTGAGACGGCTATTGCTATTGATGGAGCGACGGTGCGTACGCGTGTCGAGCGCGCGCACGAAACACTGACGATTCCGCTGGAAAAAGAGCCGGAGTTGGTCGTCTTCGACCCCGGCGCTTTCGTGTTGGGTGACGTGAAATTTGCACTCGGTACAACTTTTGCGGCCGCGCTCTTGGCGAGCGGTGCCGATGCGGTTGCGAAGATTCGCGCCGCTCGCGAACTGGTCAAAGACGGCACCGCGCAAGCGCGGGCGGCGCTTGAGGCCGCTTTTTCCGGCGATATGTTTTGGGGTGTGCTCGCCGAAGCGGCCTACGCGCTGGGACAGACGCATGCGCCGTGGGCACGCGCATTGCTGCTGCATGCCATCGATCACGAACATCCCAAGGTCCGGCGCGCAGCGGTTGCGGCGCTGGGGAATTTCCGGCAAGATGGTGTCGCCGACGCGCTGCTTAAGCCGGCGTCGGGCGATGTTTCGTACTTCGTACAATCCGCCGCTCTGCATGCGCTGGGAAAAACGCGCGACCCGCGCGCTTTCGATCTGCTGTGCGGCGCCCTAGGGCGGACCACGTGGAACGGCACTGTGGAAGCGGGAGCTGCGATGGGCCTTGCCGAGCTCGCCGATGCGCGCGCGCTCGCTCCGCTACTTGCGGCGGCGCAGCCCGGCGGCGACGAAGGATTGCGGCGCGCGGCGGTGAGCGCGCTCGGCCGCCACGCGCAATTGCTCGAAGCGGATCGCACGGCAGCCCTTCAGGCCCTCAACGAACGCATCGAAGATTCGATGTTCATGGTCGCACGTTCAGCCATACATGCCGCCGAAGATCTGGCTGACGAGCGATCGCTGCCGGCACTGCAGCGCGCCGCGCAGTCGGCGTTCGACGGCCGCATTCGCCGCGACGCGCAGGAAGCGATAATGCGCGTTCGCGAGCGGCAGAAAGTTCCCGCGCAGGTCACCGGCCTGCGGACCGACCTCGATGCACTACGTGAAGAACAGCGCCGGCTCCAAGAGAAGATCGAAGCGCTCTCGCGCCCGTAAGCGGGCGGCGCTCTGTGCGCTTGTGGTGGCAACGCTTGCATTCATTGCGGCAATACTGACACGTCCCCGGCCCGCCGCGCCGCCGCGTCCCCCAATGGCGCATACCGCCGCAACGCCGGGGCCGCGCGTCGTGCTCGAACCGGCGCGGCCGTGGACGGCGGCGCAGCGCAGCGACCTGCGCGGCGCGCTCGCCCAAGCCTTCCAAGGCGCTCTCGGCGGCGCGGACGGCTGGAGTCTGATTGTGCTCTCGCAAGACGGGAAGACGGTGTTCGACGACGACGGCGATCGAGCGGTGACGCCGGCCTCCGTGCAAAGCTTATCGTAGCAGACGCAGCCCTGGTGCAATTGGGCCCGCATTTCCGGTACGGCACGCTGTTCGCTGCATCGGCTCCGCTGGAGCAAGGTACGCTCGGGGGAGACCTGTGGGCAGTGACTTCGGGCGATCCGTCGCTGCGCAGCGCGGACTTGCAGGCGGGCGTGAACGCATTGCGCGCGCAAAACATTACCGCGGTGAGCGGCCGCGTTGCAGTCGACGGTAGCGCAATTGCGGGAGAGGAGATCAATCCGCTCTGGAATTCCGACGATGCGAATGAAGATTTCATGGCCGCGACCAGCGGCGCATCAATCGACGAAGACACCGTTGAGTTTCGCATCACCGGCATGCAGTCCGGATCGGCGGCACGCGTGCAGATGTATCCGGCGAGCGCGCCCGTCAAAGTGGACGGCGAGATCGCGACCGGCGATGGCGATGACGTAACAATCGGCGGCACTGATGAACCCAACCGGTTTCATTTGAGCGGCAGCATCCCGCCGGGCGTGAACGAAAAATTCTGGCTGCCGGTTCATGGTATCGAGGCGTACTTAGGAGCGGTGATCTCGGGCATGCTCCATAACGCGGGGATCCGGACGGGCTCGCCTCCCTCAACCGGCACCGCTCCGCTGGACGCCCGCATTTTGTGGCAGCACCGTTCGCGCCCGCTGCAGGAGCTGCTCAAGCACATGCTCGTTGAGTCCGACAATCACTATGCCGAGCAAATCATGCGCACTCTGGGCGGGAGCAACGGCGATACCGCCGACGACCGCAGCGGCCTCTCGGAAGAGGCTCTCGATCTTGCAAACGCAGGCAATTCCGACCGCGGGGTTGCATTTGGTTGACGGCAGCGGGCTGGCACACGCGAATCGCGTGGCGGCACGGACGCTGGCCCGTATACTATTTGCTGCAGATCTGTACGAGCTGCTGCCCCGCGGAGGGAAGGACGGAACACTGAAGAGGTACCTGTTCGATGCTGCTAACGGAAGAGTCCGCGCCAAAAGCGGGCACGTTTCGGGCGCCGCTTCGCTTGCCGGCTATGTGAACACCGCGCGTCACGGCCGCGCGATCTTCGCTTTTATGATCAACGGCTCTCCGGGCGATCCGGATACGGCGATCGTTCGCGCAGTCGACGCGCTGGCCCAGCGGTAGACGCGATGCTGGAGACCCTTACGATGGATCGGCTCTTATCGGCTGCGCTCGAACGCGGCGGCGACTATGCCGATGTTTTTTGTGAACGCCGCGCCTCGACGTCATTCCGTTTGCAGTCCGGTCATATCCACGAGAGCGGCCTCTCGCTCACGCAAGGCGTGGGAGTTCGCGTTATCGTCGGCGAGTCGAGCGGGTACGCGCATTCGGACGATCTCTCGGAGCAAGCATTGCTCAAGGCCGCGCGCATCGCATCGCTGATCGCCCGGTCGCGCAACGAAGGCGTGCAGAGCATCCGTCTCTCCGAAGGAAACGTTACGCCCTTCTACGATGCACAGCGAACCGCGCATGCTCCATCGGACGCCTACGTTCATCTGCTTGAACGCGCGGAGATCGCGGCGCGGGCATTCGATCCGCGGATAACCGCCGTTAACGCCAACATCTCGGACGATCTGCAAGAGGTGTGGATAGCAACGAGCGACGGGCGCCTGCTGCACGACCGCAGGCCGCTCATCTCGCTGGGGGTGCAGGTGGTTTGTTCGCGCAGCGGCGAGCGCGCGCAAGGCTTCGTGGGCGACGGCGGCCGCACCTCAATCGCGTTCTACCAAAGCCGGACGCCCGAATCCATCGCGCTCGAAGCAGCGCGCATTTCGACCACGAACTTAGAAGCTGTCGATGCCCCTGCGGGAGAGATGGAGATGGTGGTCGGCAGCGGCGGCGGCGGCGTTCTGCTGCATGAAGCCGTGGGACACGGATTGGAGAGCGATTTTAACCGTCAAGGAACCTCGTTGTACAGCGGGCGCGTCGGAGAACGCGTTGCCAGCGAGCTGGTAACGATTTACGATGACGGAAACTTGCCCGAAGAGCGCGGCAGCATCTCCATCGACGACGAAGGCACGCCCGGCGCGCACAAAGTCCTGGTGGAAAACGGCATTTTGCGCGGCTACATGCAAGATTACCTGAACGGACGCCTGATGGGCGTGGGCTCGACGGGCAGCGGCCGCCGCCAATCGTTTCGCGTGCTGCCGCAGCCGCGCATGTGCAATACGTACATGCCGAGCGGGCAAAGCACGGTAGAAGAGATCGTCGCTTCGACCAAACGCGGCATCTATGCCAAATCGTTTGCGGGCGGGCAAGTGGAGATCAGCCGCGGCGACTTCGTTTTCATGGTTGCCGAAGGCTATCTCATTGAAGACGGCCACATTACCACGCCCGTAAAGAACGCCACGATCGTCGGAAACGGGCCGGAGGTTATGACCAAAGTGACCGCGGTCGGCAACGACAGCCGTCTTGCGAACCGGCATTACACCTGCGGCAAAGGCGGCCAGTACGTGCCGGTCGGCGTCGGAATGCCCACCGTGAAGATCGCCTCGATAACCGTGGGCGGCAGCAGTGTCTGAGGAACTTGAGTTAGCCCGGCAGGCGGTCCAAGAAGCATTGAAAGCAGGTGCGACGCAAGCGGAGGCAACGATCGCCGTCGGCGACCGCTTTTCTTGTGAAGCGCGCGGACAGATGCTCACCAAGCTCGAGCAGTCGCGCGCCCGCGGATTGCACATGCGCGTGTTTGCAGGCGGCCGGAAATCGACGCTTTCAACAACCGCGTTCGAACTGGACGCACTGCGCGAGGGCATCGCATCCGCCATTGCGCAAGCGCGTCACGTTGCCGAAGACCCACTTGCTTTGTTGCCCGAAATGCCGGATGCGAGTTGGGATGCGGCCGATCTTGCGCTCTATTCGCAAGAGGTCGCGGATCGCGACGCGCAGGCCAAGATCGACGAAGCGCTCGAGATGGAGCGCCGCATTCGCGAGGCCGACCCGCGCATCGATAACAGCAACGGCTCGCACGTCGGCGATACGGCGAGCACGACCGTCTTGGTCAACTCCAACGGATTTGCCGGTTCGTACCGGTCGACGCGCGTGCACCGGTCGAGCAGCCCGCTCGCAAGCGACGGTGCGAATAAGCGCACGGGCTCGTACGGCTCGGCGGCGCGGCGGCTGAGCGATCTTGAAGATGCCCAGGCGGTGGCACGAAAGGCCGTGGAGCGCACCGTGGGAATGTTCGGAGCGCGCAAACCCGCAACGACGCGCATTCCGGTAATCTTCGATCGCGATGTTGCGGCGGCAGTTCTCTCCGATCTCTTTGCGGCCTTGAGCGCATCGAATGTCGCCGTCGGTAATTCGTGGTTGGCCGAGCGCATGGGCGAGCAGATCGGCAGCGATCTGGTTACTATCGTGGATGACGGAACGATGCCCGGATTGCTTGGAAGTTCGCCATTCGACGGCGAGGGCGTTCCAACACGCAGGACGGTCGTGTTCGAGCAAGGACGCCTTCGTTCGTTCCTCTACGACACGTACTATGCGCGCAAGCTCAACGCGGTGTCCACGGGCAACTCGACGGGCGGCGGGGTTGGCCCGAATAATTTTTATCTGCAGCCCGGTACCGGAACGCTTGAGGAACTCATCGCCAAGACGCCGCGCGGCATCTTGGTAATGGACACGATTGGCTTTGCGACCGAATACGCCAGCGGAACGTACAGCCGCGGGGCCCGCGGCTTCTACATTGAGGGCGGCGAGCTCACCTATCCCGTGGAGGAGTTCACCATCGCCTCGACGTTCGCAAGAATGCTGGCGGGCATCGACGCGATCGCGGGCGATTTGCGCTTCGACGGCTCGGTAACCTCGCCGTCCTTCCGCGTGGCAGAGATGACGCTAAGCGGGGATTAGCGCACCAAAAGCCAAGCGATTCATCAATGACCATACTTGCCGATGGGCCGAAGGCCGGGGGCCCCACGCGCTTTGCGTGTGGGGGGCGTGCAGCGCGCAGCGCGGATACGCCTTTTTAAATGGCCGTAGCCATAAGTTTTACGCTGATCATGCGTGTCGAGATGCCGAACACGCCGGCTGCCTTCAATCAGCTCGCGGCCGCCATCGGCGACGCGGGCGGGGTTATCGCCGCTATCGACATGCGCTCGGTCGCAAAAGCCAGCGTCGTGCGCGACGTCACCGTCAACGTCAGTTCCGAATCCATCGGCAAGGCCGTGCGGCAAGCGGTCGAAGGCCTTGCGGGAACCACCGTCATCAGCGCTTCCGACAGCACGTTCTTGGCGCACCTGGGCGGCAAGATCCGCATCGAGCCGAAGATCCCGGTTAAGACGCGGCAAGACCTCTCGACGGTCTATACGCCCGGCGTCGCGCGCGTCTCCATGGCCATCGCGGCCGACCCCAGCAAGGCATTCAATCTGACGATCAAGCGCAACAGCGTGGCCGTCGTTACGGACGGCACCGCGGTGCTCGGCCTTGGCGACATCGGCCCGCTCGGGGCTCTTCCGGTCATGGAGGGCAAGGCGATGCTCTTCAAACAGTTCGCGGGCATCGATGCGTTCCCGATTTGCCTGGACACGAAGGACGTGGATGAAATCGTCGATACGGTCGTGCGTATTGCCCCCGTGTTCGGTGGAATCAATTTAGAAGACATCTCGGCGCCGCGGTGTTTTGAGGTGGAGCGGCGGCTGATCGAAGCACTCGACATTCCGGTAATGCACGACGATCAGCACGGAACCGCCGTGGTGATTCTGGCGGCGCTCATCAACGCGGCCAAGGTCGTGGGCAAGGAACTTGCCGACCTGCAGATCGTCGTTTCGGGCAGCGGTGCCGCAGGCACGGCCACGATAAAAATGCTTCTGGGGGCCGGCGTTCGCGACGTCATTCCCGTCGATCGCGCCGGCGCGCTCAACCGCACCGACCGCTATGAAAACTCGCACTGGCGCTGGCTGGCAGAGAACACGAACCGTGAGAACCGTCGCGGAACGCTCTCGGAAGTGCTTAAGGGCGTGGACGTCTTCGTCGGCGTCTCGGCGCCGGGGATTCTGCAGCCGGATGACATCCGCAGCATGGCGCGCGACCCTATCGTTTTCGCGATGGCCAATCCCACCCCGGAGATCATGCCGGATATCGCGGCCCCTTATGTAGGTGTCATAGCAACCGGGCGCTCGGACTTTCCCAATCAGGTCAACAACCTACTTGCCTTCCCCGGCATCTTTCGCGGTGCTCTGGACGCGCGGGCCGGCCGCATCTCGGAGAAGATGAAACTGGCCGCGGCGCACGCCATCGCCTCCATCGTGCTGGACGAGGAACGCAGTTCGCAGTACATCATCCCCAGCGTTTTCGACACACGCGTGGTGGAGGCGGTCGCAAAGGCCGTAGCCGCCGCCGCCGCCGAGGAAGGCATCGCGCGCCGGCAATTGGTCAGCGGCGAAGGGGAAGATATGACGGCGAGGACATAAACAACGGTATGCCGCAAGCCAAAATCCTCGTAATCGAGGACGACGAAGACATCGCGAAGCTCGAACAGACGGTTCTGGAGCGCGCCGACTATGAGGTCAAGGTCACCGGAACAGGTGCCGAAGGGCTCGAGTTGGCGGATAACTATAAGCCGGACGTCGTCATTCTGGATATCGGGCTTCCCGATATTTCCGGCCTTGACGTTTGCACGTCGCTGTCGAACTCGAACAACGCGTTCGTGCTCATGGTCAGCGGGCATTCGCGCGAACAAGACGTGCTGCTCGGGTTGGGCCTTGGCGCAGACGATTACATCACCAAGCCGTTCTCGGGCAACGAGCTCGGTGGCGCGCGTGGCTTCATTCTTACGCCGCCGCGAGCGGTACGCGCACAAGAAAGAAGACGCCGGCCTCTTACAGGTTGGCTCGGCTAAGCTCATCCGCGATTTTCACACGCTCAATAACGACGGGCGCACGATCTCGCTTACTGCGCTGGAGTTTCGCCTGTTGTGGTTCTTAGCCGAGGCCGAGGGGCGACTGCTCACGCGGGCGCAAATTTTGGAGCAGGTGTGGAACGACACGTCGGGCGTTCCGACCCGCGTCGTGGACGTGCACATTGCCGCTCTGCGCAAAAAACTCTCCGAGGTCGGTGCGCCGGTTGAGATCGCCAGCGTGCGCGGCATCGGTTACCGTCTGGACAGCAAGTAACGGCGCCCACTGTGCCTAGTATCGACCTACTGCAGATGAGAAGGCCGGGGGGCGTGTAGCGCGCAGCGCCGGTACGTCTTTCTTAAACATCGCGCTTGAAGAGCGCGATCCGCGTCCGCTTTACGTTCAGATAGCCGATCGTCTCGTAGAGGCCATCGAGAGCGGGGAACTTCGTCCGGGCGATCGGCTTCCGGCGATGCGCGAACTTGCGCGCGAACTGAATTGCGCGCTGGTGACTGTCTCGCAGGCCTACGAGTTGCTCACTGCGCGCGGACGCGCCAACTCACGCGTGGGAAAAGGAACGTTCATCTCCCAGCCTGCCGAGGGGACGGCGCCCTTTGCACGCCGCTGGGAGCCCGACCTTGGGCGGCTCGCGCGCGCCGAACGCATGGAAGGCATCATGGAGCAGCTTACGCGCGTGGCTACTGCGGGCGCAATCAATCTTGCCAGCGGGCATCCGGCACCCGAAACGTTTCCGCTGCATGACTTTGCTCGGGCGTTTCATCGCACGCTGATCGAAGACCCGCCGCAGCTCATGCAATATCGCTCGGCAAGCGGCGATGCCGATCTGTGCAGTTCGCTTGCGCAAGCACTGCGTGCGCGCGGTTGCAACGCAGCCGATGACGACATCATCGTGTGCTCGGGCGCTCAGCAAGCCGCCGACCTGGTCGCGACGATCCTGCTCGAATCGCGCAGCGTTGTTGCAAGCGAGAGTCCGACGTACTCCGGAACACTGGGCGTCTTTGACGCGCGCGGCGTGACCTACGTGGAAGTAGAAAGCGACGGCGACGGCATCCGGCCCGACGATGTGGAGCGCGTCTTCAGCGAATACCGTCCGCGTCTGCTGTACGTCAATCCCATCGCGCAAAACCCGACGGGCGCAATTCTGTCACCGCGTCGCGGAAAACAGTTGGTCGCGCTGGCCCGCCGCTACGACGCCGTCATCCTGGAAGATCAAACGGGGTGGCAACTGACGTACGATGCAAACGCGCCCGCGCCGTTGGCTTCCTACGATACGGACGGGCGCGTCATTCTGATGGAGAGTCTTTCTAAATCGATTTTCCCGGCGTTGCGTATCGGCTACATGTACTGCAAAGGCGCCCTCGCGGATGCACTCGAGCTCGCAAAGGCCCGTACGGACGTTTTCACTTCTACGCTCACGCAGCGCGCGCTGTGGAGATTTATGAACTCGCCCGGTTACGCGCGGCACCTGCGCTCCGCGCGTTCGCTGTACCGCGCGCGGCGCGACGCATTTTTGGAAGCGCTCAACGAGGATCTGCCATGGACGCAGATCCGTCCGCCGGCCGCGGGTCTGAACGTTTGGCTGCCGCTGCCGGCGCGGATCTCCACGCAGGCAGCGTTCGATGCCTGCGCCCGGCAAGGCGTGTTGGTGATGCCGAGCGAGCCGTTTTATCCCACCCGGGCCGGCCCGCCCGCGTTGCGATTATCGTTCGGACATTTAGAAACCGCGGCCGCGCGTGAAGGCGTGCGGCGCACCGGCGCGGCTCTGAACGCGCTCTAGCGCTAAAGGCCCGCCCAAGGAAGGGGTGGCCCTTCCGGCATCCGTATGCCAGCCCAGTGAATTTCAAAGGATTGCTCGCCGCTGTGCTAAGCGCAGTGCTGGTAGGCGCAACGCCGATGCCCACGATCTACTCGGCGCCCGCAGGCTCTCGTCTCGCAGGCGCGCCCGATCCCGCGCGGCCATATAACGTCGTTCTTCCCAATGGGCGCATCGTGGCACCGGTGGGGCAAAGCATCGTTGTGGGAATGAACGCATTGAGCCTGGCTATCGCGCCGGGGGGCCGCTACGCGATCGTCGGAAACGACGACGAACGCGAAGGCGGCGCCGCGAGCCGCCTGCAACCGCGCGCGCACGGTGGCTTTTCGCTTGCGGTCGTAAATCTCAAAACGATGGCGCTGATCGATTCGTACACGTCCGCCAATCTTTCGCTGTTCATGGGATTGGTCGCGGTTAAGGATCCCGCGAACCGTAAACAGACGCTCGTGATGGCGGCGGGCGGCGGATCCAATACCGTGCTGTTTTTTCATTTAGACGGGCAGGGGAAGCTCCACCTCGAGCCATCCTATCTCTCTTTGCCGGGACCGACCGACGAGCGCTACGGCAATCGGAGTCACGCATACCCCGGGTGGATCGCGGTCTCGGCAAACGGCCGCACTGCGTACGTAGTCAACAACTTAGCAAACACTGTTACTGCGGTGAACATTGCTTCACGGAAAGCAATGCACACGGCAGGCGTTGGTTTCTTCCCCTGGGGCGCCGCTATTGCCGGCCGCAATCTCTACGTAACCAATCGCGGCTTGATGCGGTACGCAATGCTTGCGCAGCCCGCAACTACTCCGCCGCTTGCGAATTTTCCGTTCAGCCCCTCGCAGAGTTCCTCGCTGAGCACGCTTTCGATCGCGCAAAACGGTGACATCGGGGAGCCGCTTGCGGCAACGCCGATGGACCCCGCGCCGGATGGCGTCAACGTCGTGGGCGGTGCAGCGCCAAGCGCGATCGTCACCTCGAAGAACGGCCGGTACGCGTACGTTTGCATGGCGAACGTCGATCGCGTTGCCGTTGTGAGTTACAGGGAATGCCGCGCGTCGTCGGCGGGTTGCAGCTGCGGCTGTTCGACCGTGCGCCGTATGGCACGCAGCCCGATGCGCTCACGCTCAGCCCCGACGGCAAACGGCTGTACGTGGCGCTTGCCGGCATGAATGCGATCGCCGTCGTGGACGCGCGCAATCCACTCAAACTCCACCGGCTGGGTTTGGTTCCTACCGGCTGGTATCCAAGTGCGCTTGCCGTTTCCGCCGACGGCCGCTATCTGTACGTTGCAAACGCGAAAGGACTCGGGCATGAGCCCGGCTTTGAAGGCGGCCCTCCGTACCGTACCGGTTCGGCCGGACAGATATTTCAGGCCGATCAGGACAGCAACGAAATTTGGTCGACATTACAGCGGGTGGACTTACGCACGCTCCCGCTCGAAAAGGCCACCTACTCTGCGTTGCGCTATCTGCGTTCCGCCTCGCGCGGTCAGGAGAATGCGCTCGTTCCGCCCCTGCGTTCGCTTGAGCGAAGCAGCGCTATCAAACACGTCGTGCTGATCCTGGAAGAAAATAAGACGTACGATTCGATGCTGGGCGACCTTACGGATGCGCAGGGGCAACCGTACGGCGCGGGCGATCCGGCGCTGATTTCGTTCGGCGCATCGGTAACGCCGAATCTGCACGCGCTCGCGCGTGAGTTCGGCTTGGCCACGAATTTTTATGCCGACGCTGAAGAATCCGACGCAGGACATCAATTCATCGCCGGCGGCATTGCAACGGCGTACTCGGAAAAGACGCTGCTCGTTAAGGGCGGCCGCTCGCCCTTGGTCAACAAGAACGAGATACCGAAGATTACCCGCGCGCCGGCTACATTTTCAATAACGCCCAGCGCGCGGGGCTTTCGTATCGCGACTATGGCGATCTCATCCGCGTCTCGGGGTACGACGAAGGCCACGACGAGAACGTAAAGGCCGACGATCCCGGCTTTGCCGGCATAAACGACCAACAGCGCCGACCAGCGGGCTGGGCGGGTTGTATTCCGAAGACGTGCCGGCGCTTGCGGCGCTGAGCGGTCACCTCGATCTGCAATATCCCGGATGGAATCTTCGCATTCGCGACGTGCGCCGCGCGCGCGAATTCATTCGCGATTATACGCAAGTACGCGCGCAGGGCGGTGCGCCGGACTTTACCTACATTTGGCTGCCCGCCGACCACGGCGGTTCGGGAATCGACGTGCCGCCGCTACCGGAAGAAGTCGCCGACGGCGACCGCGCTCTTGGCATGATCGTCGACTTTCTCTCGCACCAGCCCGAATGGGGATCGACTGCAATCTTCGTAACGCCGGACGACGCGCAGAGCTCGCGCGATCATGTGAGCGAACACCGGACATACGCCCTGGTGATTTCACCATTCGTTAAGCGCCGGTTTACCAGCGCGCTGCACCTCTCAACCGTCAGTGTGCTCAAAACCGAGGAAGAGTTATTGGGCTTGCCGCCGCTCGCGCTGGGCGATCTGCTTACTTCGGACTTCTCGGGCTTCTTCACCGGCGCGGCCGACGCCACGCCTTTCTCGGCGCTGCCCGTCGCCACGCAGACGGCAAGCGCCGAAGGGCTGCGGATCGCGGCCCTTTTGAGCAAGACCGACCAAAGCGGCCCGGATGCCGACGTCGAGCGCTCCGCGCGGATTATCGATTTTTCACGCCGCGCAGATGCACTGGCGGCCCGGCGTCAAACACTCAGTCCTGCAACGTACCGCAGCGAGCAGGCGGCCCTCTACCGGGCGGCCCTCGACGCCCTGCAAAGCGGCGGCGGCGAATAGAAAAAAGGAAACATGCACACCGGAAACCTTTCATACGGCCCTCGGCTGGTCGCCCATCCAACGGCTTCACTGCGCGCCGCATTGCTCGTCGTGCCCGGCATGGCAATCGAGCGCGCAAAGCCACTCGCGGGCGAGCCGAACGCCGTTCATTCGCGTGCGGTTGCCCAGCAGAACGTCGTAATCAAAACGCTGATGCAATTAGGTGCCGAGGTGACGCTGCTTAGCGCCCATACGGACGATCCCCACGCATGCGCTGTTGTGGACGCAACGATCGTTTTTGAAAACGGCGCGGTGATGCTGCGCCCGAGTTCCATGCTTCGCCGCCCGGAGAGCGCGTGGTTGGAGGGCGAATTCGAAAAGCGCGACTTTCCGATTGCCGGACATATTGCCGCTCCCGGATTGCTTGACGGCAGCGACGTGCTCATGGCAGGGAAGACGGCGTTCATAGGCGTGACGGCGCGCAGCAACGCGTTGGGCCGAGGCGGATTTGCACAGATCGCGCGCGCTCACGGCTTCGATGCAGTGGAGGTGCGACTTGCGCCCGGCGTTTCCAGCTTGCGCTCGGTGGCCGGCGCGATCGCATCCGATACAGTGCTGCTGGCTTCGGACCGGTATATCGATCACGGCGCCTTTTCTGCGTTCAAGCGTCTGATCGCACCGCCGGGTGACGAACTTGGCGCGGGCGTGCTGAATTTGGGTGATCACCGCGTGCTCGCCGATATGCGCTTCCCGCGGGCAAACGAGGTTCTACGTAAGAACGGCGTTACGGTGGAAGCACTCGATCTCTACGACTACAGCCGCATCGGTCTTACGCCCTCGACAATTGTGGCCGACTTAAAGCGCAGCTGAAGTGCGCATAGCGATCTTTTCCGATATTCACGGAAACCTTGTGGGGTTGGATGCCTGTCTTGCCGATCTTTCGCAGCAGGGCGGCGCAGATACGATCGTTGCGGCGGGCGATCTGTGCATGGACGGGCCAAGGCCTAAAAAAGTTCTGCAGCGCCTGCAAGAGATCGGCGCGCAGTGCCTGAGCGGCAACACCGATCGATTTTTGACCTCGACCGCAGAGGGAGAGCCGGGAGATTGGACCGAGGGCGATCGCAAGCAGGCGCAATGGCAACGAACGCAGCTTGGCGACAAACTGACGGCGTGGCTCAAGGCACTTCCGTTCTCGCTGCGCTTCGGTGAAGCGCCCAACGATTTGCTGGTCGTTCATGCCAATCCGCAGACGGATTACGAGCATCTCTGGCCCGATGCCGATGACGAGACGCTGGAACGGCTCATCGGCAAGGAGACCGCAGCAGTGATAGCATTCGGGCACGTGCACGTGCCCTACGCGCGCACCTGGCGCGGAAAACTGCTGGTGAACGTTGCGTCGGCGGGGTTGCCCAAAGACGGCGATGCGCGCGCGGGATACGCGATCCTCACCCAGCGTTCCGGCGGCTGGCAGGTAAAGCACCGTCGCGTGGCCTTCGACGTAAAGAAGGTTGCAACCCAACTTGCGGATTGTGGGATTCCGGAGAGTGCAGAACTCATTGCTACGCTTCGGCGTCATCGGTACAAACGATTAAAGAACCAAATACCTTGAACGGCGCCGGCGCGCCGGCCGTCGAGATCGCTCACCTCGTCAAGCGCTACGGCGACTTCACGGCTGTCGACGACATTTCGCTGCGTGTGGAAGCAGGCGATTTTTTCGGCTTTCTGGGGCCCAACGGCGCCGGCAAGACGACGACCATCAACGCCATCGTCGGGCTTGCGCGCCTTACGCAAGGCAGCATCCGGATCTTCGGTCAAGACACCGTGCGCGATTGGCGCGCGGCGCGCTTCATGGTGGGCCTTGCGCCGCAGGAATACAACTTCGACCGCTACCTCTCCATTCGCGACATTCTGATCTATCAGGCCGGTTATTTCGGCTTGCGCAGCAAGGAGGTCGCCGGGCGCGCCGACATGCTGCTGGAACAATTCGGCCTCTCTTCAAAAGCGCGGCAGGATTACACCAAACTTTCGGGCGGCATGAAGCGCCGGCTTACGCTCGCGCGCGCGATGATCCATTCGCCCAAGTTGTTGATCTTAGACGAGCCGACGGCGGGCGTTGACGTCGAGCTGCGGCTCGAGCTTCGGGAAGCTGCTGCGAAAGCTCAACCGTGCCGGAACGACGATCTTTCTCACCACGCATTATCTGGAAGAGGCCGAGCAGCTCTGCCGCAACCTGGGCATCATCCGCGCGGGCAAACTGGTCGCGGTGCAACCGACGAACGAACTGCTGGCGGACGCGGGCCGCAGCTTGCAAGATGTTTTCCTGGAGCTCACGCGATGATCGCGCCGCGCACGGCGGGAGTAAATTGGGTGGCACTGCTCACGCTGATGAAGCGGGAGATGGTTCGCACGCTCAAGGTGATCAACCAGGTGATTTGGCCGCCGGTCATATCGACCGTGCTGTACGTAACGATCTTCGGCCTTGCACTGGGCAGCCGGATCAAAAGCGTGCAGGGCGTCTCCTATGCGGAGTTTCTAATACCGGGGCTCATCATGCTGCAGGTCATCGACTCATCGTACGGCGAGTGCAGCAGTTCGGTGTTTCAGGGGCGCTTCATGAACTCGATTCAGGAGATGCTTATCGCGCCGATGTCGGCGCCCGAGATGGTCTTCGGTTACATTTTGGGCAGTTTAGCGCGCGCGCTGGTCATTGCCAACATCATCATGGTGCTCGGATGGTACTTCGTTCACACGCTTCCGTCGAACTGGCTGTTGTATTTTTGCGTGATGGCAGTGGTCTCGGTACTGTTCTCCGCGCTGGGGATGATTTTCGGGCTGATGGCGGAGAAGTTCGATCATCTTGCGGTGCTCACCACATTTGCAATTACACCGTTGGTATTCGTCGGCGGCGTTTTCACCTCGGCGCAATTGCTGCCGCCGGCACTTCGACGCGCGGAGCTGCTTCAATCCGATGTTCTATACGATCGATGCGTTCCGGTACAGTTATACGGGCCAAAGCTTATCTGCCGCTGGCGCTCTCCCTGGGCGTTATCTGCGGATTGATGCTGCTCGCGCTGACCATCGTGCTACGCATGACGATCGCCGGCTACAAACTGAGGACCTAAAAATGTTCGTACTTGCAGCGCTGGTGCTCTCGCTCGCACCCTGGAACGGTCCGGCTCTTCCAACGGTGACCGAGTCGGCCGCAAAGTTCCGTCTAGCCGTGCATGGTGAAGCCGGCGCCCAAGTGCAGTTACGCGTTGTGGGACTTCCGGCCGGATGGATGGCCGCATTCTGCACGGAGCGCTTCTGCTCGCCGCTTCAGTACACGATGCCGCTCAATATCCGAGGGTCGGGAAGCGTTGCAGTAGAGGCCATCCGGTTGGATGCTCACGCGCTAAAACGCATCCGGCTTACGATTGCAGCCGAAAACAAACTGGCGAGCGTCGAGGTAACGGTTAAGTAGCGGCTACATGTAAATGCAAGGCTGGTTTGCCCGGGTGAACGCTGCAGCCAGCAAAAATGTCAGAACGGGAGCGGCAAAGATAACCAGATTCGCAAGCCGGCGCGCCTCGGGAGACGTCTCAACCGCCAAACGGCCAAAAAAAAGATAGAGTAGCAAGCCTAGCAAAACGATGGCACCGAGCATGTAAAGGGTGCCGAACGAAAAATACATTGTGAGCCAATAAATACCGGCCCCCACGCTAAAGGAATTCGTGCAGGCGCGGCCGGTTATACCGAAGGTCGTAGCGACGACAATTAGAGCCGAACACAAACACGCGTAACTGGCTCGACCAGCCGCGATTTTGCCGATCATCAATATCTTCCGATCGCATTAGTTAAAGCACCTGGCAATATTGCTCCCGTTCTGCCATCCGATTGGATCTAGGCCGGATTTGCCTTGCAAGTCTTCCACAATACCTACTAATATATGGACGGAAAGAATGGGTTGTGCGCTTTTTCCCAGCCGACTTTGCTTGGCGGCCCGTGCCCGGGCATGAGCACGGTGTCGTCGGGCAGGGTGAAGATCTTTCGAGCGCACGCTCGTAAGAATGTCCTGGTAACCCGTTGCATCGCCGAACGCGCCGCCGACACTGCCCGCGAAAAGCGTATCGCCGGTAAAGCACGTCGACTTAAAGAGATACGACGACGAGCCGTCGGTGTGGCCGGGCGTATGAAGCATGCGGATGCGTACGTCGCCGAAAGTCAGCTCGTCGCCGTCTTTAACGCGTAAGGCGCGCTCGGCAAGCGGGCCGATGGCCCCTACGTCGGCCGAATGCATGACGATCTTCGCATTCGGAAAATTCGCGGCGACGTCGGGCGTCGCATCGCAATGATCCGCGTGCTTATGCGTGATCAGAATGTATTCCAAGTGATACTGTCCCTCGCGCAAAATGCGCAGCAGGTTGGCGGGGATGCCCGCGGGGTCGACTAGGGCGGCCCGCTTTCCGCCGTCCAGAAAAAAGACGTAGCCGTTGCTGGGGTGCGGCAGCTGCGGGTGGTGGCGCACGTCGGGCAGGCGCAGCGGCTCGGGGTGCCAGCGGCCTGCGGCGGCGTCGGCCAACTTCCCCGGGTCCAGCCCGAGTACGGGCGCAATGGCCCGGGCCTGCTGCTCGCCGGGGGCGTCCACGCCCTTGGCCCAGCCGGTGAGGGCGCCCGCGGGCAGCCCGGTGGCGCGAGCGAGGGCGGCGATTGGGATTCGCGTGCCGCGCATGGCCTTGGTTAGTACGTCGCAGAACTCGTCTTCGAGAGGCATTCGGACTCCCTTTGCAACCGGAGGCACCGCCGGGGCGGTCGAACGATGCGACCATGGAACGGCTCATCATCATCGGCTCGGGACCTGCCGGGCTCACTGCTGCTATCTATGCGGCGCGCGCAAATCTTGCACCGCTGGTCTTTGCGGGCGGCATGTATGGCGGCCAACTCATGCTTACGACCGAGGTCGAGAACTATCCCGGCTTCCCGGACGGAATTATGGGGCCCGATTTGATGATCAAGTTTCGCGAACAAGCGGAGCGCTTCGGAGCGCGGATCGAAAACGTTGACGTGAGCGGCGTGGATTTCAGCAAGCGGCCTTTAACTGTGGAGGCGGACGGCCAATCGTATCACGCGAAAAGCGTTATCGTTGCAACCGGAGCGAGTGCGCGCTGGCTGAACATCCCCGGCGAAGAGCGTTTGCGCGGGCGCGGTGTCTCCACGTGCGCGACTTGCGACGGCGCGTTTTTTCGCGACAAGCACATCGTTGTCGTTGGGGGCGGGGACTCCGCCATGGAAGAAGCGCTTTTCCTCACGCGTTTCGGTTACAAAGTCACCGTAATCCACCGGCGCGAAGGGTTACGCGCAAGCAAGATCATGGCCGATCGGGCGCTGGCCCACGACAAAATCGAATTCATTTGGAATACGGTTGTGGAAGAAGTGGTGGGCGAGCACACCCTGCAGTCCCTCAAATTGCATAACATCGTGGACGGCCGGCGCTATGAATTTTATGCCGATGCCCTTTTTATCGCCATCGGGCACGATCCCAACACCGGCATCTTCGCCGGACAGGCTGCATTTGGACAAGAGCGGCTACATTGCCTCGGACGACGGCGTTTCTACGAACGTTGAAGGCGTATTTGTCGCGGGCGACGTGCACGACATCCGATACAAGCAGGCCATCACAGCCGCGGGCTCGGGCTGCCGCGCCGCCATGGATGCCGAAAAATTCTTAGAAGCACTCGAATTTCCCATTGAGGAAGCCATTGCCTAAAGCTGGTTGAGATCGCGCTCGGCTTTGCGCGTGAGCGCAGTCACGGGCAGGCGTGTGAACGGCGTCTCGCTTCGAGAACCGCGCTCTGCTTGCGCTCCGATTCCTCCGGGTGCCGGCAGCACCCGGGCGGCAACGCTCAAAAGGTTTGCCGTCAACCCGGGCGCGAGGGCGTGCAAAAACGCTGCGGCCTTGGCAGGCAGCGAAAGGACGATCTCGGCGCGTCCGGCAAGTGCAGCATCAACGATTGCGCGCGAGGCCGCGCCGGCTGAGATGGACAGTCCGGGCAAAGCGTCGGAAAGCATGAACCAGGCGTACTCTTTTTCATTCTGCGATTTAAAGAAGGCGTTACGCGGGCTTCCGGTTCGCATCAAGCCGGGAAAAACGGTCGTAACGCTGATATTTTTGCGCCGCAGTTCGGCGTGCAGGCCCTGCGAATAGCCGGCGGCGGCAAATTTGCTCGCACTGTACGCCAGCAGGTGCGGCACGGCGATCTTGCCGCCGATCGATGAGATGTTCACGATCCGTCCGTGCCTTTGATGCTCGAACAGCGGACGGGCAGCTTCAACCGCGTAGAGCATTGCCCAAAAGTGCGTGTCCATTGCATCCTTGTAATCACGCAGAGTCAGCGTTTCCAGGGGACCGACCGTAATCGTTCCGGCATCGTTTATCAGCATGTCGAGGCGGCCGTACGCCGCTTGCGCGCGGCGCACCGCTCTTTGAATTTGCTCGCGGTCGCGCACGTCGCACACTAGCGGGAGGACGTCGGCACCCAAAGCATGCAGTCCGGAAGCAGCCGCGTGAAGTTCGTCTTCGTCGCGCGCGCAGATGGCGAGCCTCGCGCCGCGATCTGCGCACTCTCGCGCGAGAGCAAGTCCCAAGCCTCGCGATCCGCCCGTAATAAAAACGACCTCACCGCGCATTTGGCGTCGCAAGCGAGAAGCGCTCCGCACGGCAGCTATCCCGGCGAGCGTCAAAACAAGTACTAACCTTTTCGAGGGCAGTCGCATGGCACGTGATTACCCATTTTCGGGGAAAATGACGTGCATGAGTGAGAGAAAAACGTCTGCCATGTTGCTTGCCGCGGGAGCCGCTGCAGGTTTGACGCTTACCTATTTCACACGCCGCACGCGCGCGCGGTTGCGAAGACCGCTCACGCAAGCTACCACGGTGCTGGCCGGCCGCTCGCGCATCGAGGAGTTCATCGAATCGCGCGAGGCAGTTATCGAGGCGCTTGGCGACCGCAAGTTCCTTAGTGCGGTCGAACGCCTTGAATTGCGCGATGCGCCGGGCGATCGCGGAACGGAAATCTATTTGACGATGCGCGGGATAGGCAAATACGGCATGAAAGACATCCTGCGGCGGGCCAAGGCGCTGATTGAGACCGGGGAGATCCCCACGGGAGCGCGGTACGCAGTATGAAAGCACTCGTATGGCATGGAAAAGGCGACGTGCGCGTTGAGAGCGTTCGCGATCCGGAGATCGTGAACCCGCGCGATGCCATCGTGCGCGTGACTGCCAGCGCGATTTGCGGATCGGATTTGCACCTTTACAACGGCATTATGCCGGCGATGAAGCCCGGCGACATTCTCGGTCATGAATTCATGGGCATCGTGGAAGAAGTGGGGCAATCCGTTACGTCGCTGCGCCGCGGCGATCGCGTTGTCGTTCCATTCACGATCGCCTGCGGCAACTGCGAGCCTTGCACGCTGGAACGCTGGTCGCTGTGCGATAACTCTAACCCGAACGCGTCCTTGGCCGAACGGTTATACGGTCAGTCCTGCGCCGGACTCTTTGGTTACACCCATCTCTTCGGCGGTTACTCCGGCGGTCAGGCCGAATACGTGCGTGTTCCCTTTGCCGATGTCGGCCCAATCGCCGTCGGCGAAGATTTGGACGACGCCCGTGTGCTGTATTTGAGCGACGTCTTTCCCACCGGGTACATGGCGGCTCGTAACGCGAACATTCCGGAAGCAGGCGTGGTCGCCGTTTGGGGTTGCGGTCCGGTGGGCCAATTCGCAATCCGCAGCGCGTTCTTGCTTGGAGCAGAGCGCGTGATTGCGATCGATCGCATTCCAGAGCGCTTGGAGATGGCAAAGTCGGGCGGGGCGAGCGTGGTGCACTTCGACGAAGTGAACGTGCTGGATGCGCTGCACGAGTTGACGGCCGGCCGCGGGCCCGATGCGTGCATCGACTGCGTGGGATTGGAGGCGCACGGGCGAACGCCCGACGCAGTTGCCGATAAAGTCAAACAAACGGCAAAGATCGAATTCGACCGCGCGCATGTTCTTCGCCTGGCTATTCAGGCGTGCGGCAAAGGCGGGACGGTTTCTATCCCCGGGGTCTATGGCGGCTTTATCGACCAGGTTCCGGTGGGCGCGATCTTCGAGAAAGGCCTGCAACTGCGCGCCGGACAAACGCACGTTCAGAGTTATCTGCGTCCGCTGCTCCATCTGATCCGGCGGGGAAAGATCGATCCCTCGTTCGTCATCACGCATCGCGGCTCTCTTGACGATGCGCCCTCGTTCTACCGGATGATGGCCCGCCACGAAGATGCGTTCGTCAAGTCGTTCTTGGAACCAGTGCCTGCAACAGTGCGGACGCTTCGCGGTCAAGCCCTTGTTGGCAAACTTTAGGATGCGTCAAATAAAATAGCGCCATGATCCGCAGAGCAAAGCGGTGCACGAACGGAACGGGCAAGTGCGCGAAGCGGCGCCGCGATCGTTCTGCAAATTCGCGCATACGCTCGCGCATGACGGCCGGACTCGAATAGCATTCGATAAAGTCGCCAGTTCTGCGTGCGCGCGGTCCTCTTGCTGATCGATGAACGAATCTAGGAGCACGTGAACGGCGGCGAAGTCTGGGAAATAAGCGTCGTAGGTTTGTTGCGCCAAATCGAACCGGTCGCAGAATGCGGCGTAGAGGGGCCCGTAAACGTGAAATTGCGAACCCGCCGCGGCCGCTAGTTCCCACCACGAGAGATCCGCGTGCGGTTCTGCTGCAGCCCACTCGATGCAGGCGCGTTCGCGGCGATCCACGGGAAGGTGCTTGAACGTTTGCGTGTCCGTGTACAACTGCGCAGCGGTTTGAAAGAGCGGCGTGAGCCGCTCGTGCTCGCTCAACCGGCGCAGAGCGTGGCGGACGCGGCGCACCAGTGCCTGGAGATAGTCGCCGTCATCGCCGGCAGGGCCGTACAGAAAATATTCGTGCATCGGACGCTGGGGATCCATCGCATCAAAGAGTGCCAGATGCAGCCGGCGTGAGGCCTGTTCGCCGGGTTGCGGATCGCGATCGCACAGCGTGTCGAGAAAATCGTAAATCGCTTCCAGCGGCGCAACGATTTCGATATAGTGCTCGCGCGCGCCGCTGGGCAGGAACGTAGCAAGGATGCAGGCGCCGGTGATGTGATAGGCCTTGCCGCGCAGACTGGAGAGCGCTTTTTCGCGTAGCGCATCGTCCGGAATTCGCGCGGCAAGCCGTTCGAGCCGTTCTAACGCCGTCTTCGCCAGCGGCAGAATAACGGCAAAGAACCGGCGCAGTGCCAGGATGTCATCCAACCCGTCGTGCAGCAGGACGCGCAGCCGCTCCGGATCGGCAAGCACGCGCGTGACGGCCCACCTTATTTCGCGCCCGGGCAAGGGCTAAATGCCGCCCACGAATCGTTCGGGATTCAAAATATTGTTCGGATCGAAGCGTGTTTTAAGGGCGCGCATGCGGTCGATCGAAGCCGGCGGCTTGCCCCAAGAATTTAAACCGTTTCGAATCGGCGCGGCCCCGGCAACGATAACGCTGGAGGGGTCTATATCCCGCAAGCCGTCATCGCAGTGTTCGGCCTTTTGCGCGAATGCACGCGCGTCACGATCGCTTACCCGCACGAAGACATCGCCATTCATCGCGTCCAGCAGCACATCGGTGAAAAGTTCGCACCGGTTGGCTGCATCGCGCAGCCGCGTTGCCCGCTCGTGCGCGGACGCGGGCGTACCCAGCGAACGGTACGTGAGCGTTCGCTCTGCGCTGGTCAGGACGGGCGCATCGAGCACGCGCTCGAAGTCTGTTCGGCGCCCGTGTCCAGGATCGTGGTTCCGGGCACACCGGCGCGGCCTAGTGCCGAGCGGATTTCGCGCGTTGCCCGATCGATGAACGTACGCGAACCCTCAAGCAGCAAGAACAGCCGCCCGTCGATACCGTCCTCGCCTTCCACGTTTTTGCCAAACCCTTCCGCACAGATGGCTGCTGCGGGGGTAACTGGCAACGCCGCGAGGTGGGCGAGGGCGCGCGATCGCGATCCTTCCGGCAACGAGGCAACCAACAGTCGGCGCGCAGCGGGAAGCGGCAACGTCTTGAAGTTCACCTGTGCGATGGCACCGAGCGTTCCGAACGATCCGATGTAGAGTTTGGTCATGTCGTAACCGCTCACGTTCTTTACGACCATGCCGCCGGCGGCGGCGATCGTTCCATCGGCCAGAACCACGCGCGAACCGATCGCAAAATCGCGCATGCGGCCGTAGAGATGCCGGCGCGGCCCAAGCCAACCGGCGGCAAGCGTGCCGCCGACCGTGGCTTTGGAGCGAAGCGGCGCGTCTATGGGAACGAACTGGCCGTGCTGCGCAAGCGCCTGCGAGAAATGCGCCAGCGTCATGCCCGCTTGGACCGAACACGTCAAGTCGTGTTCCTCATGTGCGAGCAGACGGTTGAGTTTGGTCATCGCGATCTGACCGGACGCCCGCGCAGGCGCGCCCATACCTTGCAGCGTTGAGCCGCCGCACAAAGCAACCGGTATTCCGCGCTCGTTGCAATCCTTGAGCAGGATCGCAAGTATCTTCGATGCTTTGGGGCGCGCTGCGCTGGGCGATCACTTGACCTCCGCGCATCCGACGCCGGCGGGGAAAATCTTCTCGGGATTGAGCATCCGTTTGGGATCGAACACGTCACGCACGCGGCCCATCGTGGCCAGATCGTCGGTTGAAAAGATGCGCGTAAGCGTCTCACGCTTTTCATAGCCGATGCCGTGCTCGCCGCTGATTGTTCCGCCCAGATCGACAGTCGCCTGAAGGATCTCGTGCCGGCATCGATGACCGCTGCCACTTCGCGCGAGATACTGCGATCGTACATCAAGAGCGGGTGCAAATTACCGTCGCCGGCGTGAAAGACGTTCATCGTTCGAATGTTCCGCTCGGCGCACGCGGCATTGACCACGGACAACGCTTGCGGCAATTTAGTTCGCGGCACGACGACATCTGAATGTAATAGTTGGGCGCGATGAGCCCCGCCGCGCCCGCGCTACCTGCGTCCTGCCCAGAGCGCATCGCGCTCGGCTTGCGAGCGCGCCGAACGCCACGAGAGCGCGCCGGCCTCTCGAACCAACCGCGCGATGTCGGATTCGTAGGCGTCGAGTTCATCTTCGAAGCCCGCAGATTCAATCAAGAGCACCGCGTCGGCGTCCGTAGGATATCCGGCGTGGAATGCCGCTTCGACGGCTTCGAGCGCCAAGCGGTCGAGCATCTCAAGGGCGGTCGGAACGATGCCTGCGCCGATGATTGCAGAGACGGCCGCCGATGCGCTTTCAACGTCGGAAAATGCCGCCAACCAAACGCGCACCGCTTCCGGTGCGCGCAGCAGGCGGACCCACGCGGACGTGGTGATCCCCAGCGTTCCTTCGCTGCCGACGAGCATCCCGGTGAAATCATAGCCGTCCTCTTCAACCGACGTCGTATACACCGCGCCGTCGTAATCCACGATCTTGAGCGACAGCACGTGATTCACGGTGGTCCCGTAGGACAGACAGTGCGGGCCGCCCGCGTTGGTTCCGATGTTGCCGCCGATCGTCGACGCTTTCTGCCGAGGACGACCCGGCGCGTAAAATAGTCCGTCGGCGCGCACCCGGTTTGAAGCTCCAGATTGATAAGGCCCGGCTGCACGCGCGCGCGGCGGTTGCGCACGTCGATCTCAAGCACGCGGTTCATCCGGGCGAACGAAAAAACGATTCCTCCACGCGCCGGAACGGCGCCGCCGCAGAGTCCGGTCCCCGCACCGCGCGCAATGACGGGTTCGCCGCAATCGGCGGCGATTTTTACTGCTGCTGCGACCTCGCGCGTAGTGGACGGAAGCACGACCGCGCTCGGCATCGTCCCTTGCGAATACGCATCAAAAGAGAACACCGCCAAATCCTCGGGCTGCGTCTTCACAGCGCCGCTGCCCAGGGCGTCCTTCAAACGCTCGATCATCACTCGGTAAGTGTTAGAAGGAACTGCACGGCGCGCCTTTAAGGGCTTGGGCAACGTGTTCTTTTTCAAGAAAAAGAAACCCGAGATACCCAAGGCTAAACCGGCCCGGCCGAGCGGCCAGAAACGGTCGGCCTTCCGAATGCCGGTTGAATTCGACGTGCTCTACACACTTGAGGGCCGTCGTGGGCGCCGCGGCGCTCGGGCAAGCGATTTGAGTGCCGGCGGCTTGCGTTTTTCGTGCGACGAGGATTTTCTCAAGGGCGCCGTATTGACGCTCGACTTTAAACTTCCCGACGAGTTTTTGGCGCACATGACCATGGAAAAAGAAGTCTACGAGCAGAGCCCGTTCGGTCTGCGCCCCGAAACGGTCAAAGTACAGCCGCCCGGGTTTGCGCCGATGAGCGTGCGCGGTAAAACGCTCGCGGCGTTCTTCAATACGGATTCCCGTAAATTCGCGTACGGTATGGCGTTCGTGGAGATCGACCAGAAGTCGCAAGAGGAGTGCAGCGCTTCATTCATCTTTGGCAGCTGAACTATCTGCGCGCGCGGCGCAGCGATTTGGATTAGCGGTAGAGCAAAAACTTCTGACGCTGCGCAAGAAACCGTTGCAGCCGTGGATTCCACCGCGCCAGAATCTGCG
>CAVPCC010000009.1:0-18373 GCA_963702335.1 Vulcanimicrobiota bacterium
GCCAAGGCCGAGGCGCGGGCCTCGGGCGTATCGGACATGATCATCGCTTGCACGATTGGAAGCCGCTCTTGCTGCATGAACATATGCTCGGTGCGGCACAGGCCGATGCCCGTGGCGCCCAATTCGCGCGCCTTGCGCGCATCTTCGGGCGTATCGGCATTCGCCCAAACGCCCATATCGCGCTTCTCGTCGGCCCACGACAAGAAGGTAGCCAACCACTGCGGCGGGCTCCGAGGGCGGGTCGATGAGTTTGACTCGCCCAGAATCACCGCGCCGCTCGTGCCGTCAATCGTAATACGATCGCCCTCTTTAAAGTGCTTGTCACCGATGCGCGCCGTACGGTTGCGCTTGTCGATCTCAAGGGCCTCACATCCGGCAACGCACGGTTTGCCCATGCCGCGTGCCACAACTGCCGCGTGGGAGGTGGCGCCCCCTTTGGCGGTGAGCACACCGCGCGCCGCAATCATGCCGTGGACGTCGTCGGGCGTGGTTTCCACCCGGACCAAGACGACGGCTTGCCCCTGGTTTCCTAAACGCTGCGCGGTATCGGCGTCAAACACGGCTGCGCCCGATGCCGCGCCCGGCGAGGCGTTCAAGCCTTTGCAGGCAATGTCGTATTTTTCATTGGGATCGATGCGCGCATGGAAGAGTTGATCCAATGAAACCGCGTCCACGCGAAGCAGCGCTTCGTCTTTACCGATGACGCCTTCGGCCACAAGGTCGCTGGCAATTCGCACAGCCGCTTCGGCGCTACGCTTGCCCGTGCGCGTCTGCAGCATGTACAACTTTCCGCGCTCAACAGTGAACTCTAAGTCTTGCATCTCGCGGTAGTGCCGCTCCAGCCGTTGCGCTATTTCTACAAATTGCGCGTAGACTTCCGGTTGCGTACGTTCGAGGTCCGAAATTTGTTCGGGCGTGCGGATGCCCGCAACGACGTCCTCGCCCTGCGCATTTCGCAGATACTCGCCGAAGAGTTTGCGCTCGCCGGTATTGGGATCGCGCGTGAAGGCCACGCCAGTCCCCGAATCGTCGCCCATATTGCCGAAGACCATCGAAACGACGCTGACGGCCGTTCCCCAATCGTCGGGAATTTTGTTGTAGCGGCGGTAATCGATGGCGCGCTTAGAGTTCCAGGAATCGAACACAGCCTGCACCGCGAGGTCGAGCTGCTCGTGCACGTCCTGCGGAAAGCTGCGGCCCGCCTGCTCCAGCACGATTGTCTGGAAATCGGCGCAGAGATCTTTCCAGCAGTCCGCGCCGATCTCGGGATCTTGGCGTACGCCCAAGCGCTTTTTGGCTTCCTCGATGCGCGCTTCGAAGATGTCCTTTTCCAGACCGAGCACAACGCACGAGAACATCATAATGAAGCGCCGGTAGGCATCCCACGCGAAGCGCTCGTTGCCGGTCAAACTGGCAAGTCCCGCGACGGTTCGGTCATTCAGCCCCAAGTTCAAAATCGTGTCCATCATCCCGGGCATCGAAACCCGGGCGCCGCTTCGGACCGAAACCAGCAAGGGATTGCGCGCGCTGCCGAAGCCCTTACCCGTGCGTTTTTCAAGCTCGGCCATGGCGGCTTGGATGCCCTGGCTTAAGCCCGGCGGGTTGCGCCGCCCCAGCGCATAGTACTTCAGGCACGTATCCGTCGTAATGGTGAAGCCGGGCGGGACGGGGAGGCCTGCGCGCGTCATCTCGGCAAGGCCCGCGCCCTTACCGCCAAGCAGCTCTTTCATTTTGCCGCTGCCCTCTTCGAAGAACCAAATAGGCTTCTGGGGCGGAGCGGAAACTTCGTCGATGATAGCGCGCGCCTTAAGCATGCTGGAACAAGTCTCCGTAGCGAGCGAGAGTTAGGCGACTACTATACCCCAAAACCTGCGGTCTCGCGTGGGCCTGCCTACTTAGGCTTCGGTAGGCCTCTTCAGGAGACCCGGTCGCGCAGGTACTGCTCGAGCCCCGCGACGGGAACGCGCGCCTGACTCATTGAGTCGCGCTCGCGCACGGTTACCGCCTTATCCTGCAGCGAGTCGAAGTCGAACGTCAGGCAGAACGGCGTGCCGATTTCGTCCTGGCGCCGGTAGAGCTGCCCGATGTTGCCCTCATCGTACACGGTGCGGAAGTGGGGGCGCAGCGCCTTCTCGATTCCCCGCGCCGCCTCCACGAGTTCGGGCTTGTTGCGGGCGAGCGAGAATACCGCGACCTGGACCGGCGCGATCTTCGGGTGGAAATGCAGCACCACGCGCTGCGTCTCTTTGCCGTTGGGGTCGATGCCGGTTTCGTTCTCATACGCATCGATCAGGAACGTTAGCGTGGTGCGATCCATGCCCGCGGAGTCTCGATGAGGATCGGCGTATATTTGGTCTTGCTCGCTTCATCGAAAAACTGCAAGTCTTTGCCGGAGAGCTGCATGTGCGCATCCAGATCGTAGGTGCCGCGGTGCGCGATCGATTCGAGCTCGCCCCAGCCCCAGGGGAATAAATATTCGACGTCCATCCCGGCTTTGGCGTAATGGGGACGCTCCTCGGGCGTGAGCTCGTAGAAGCGCAGCTTCTCCGCCTTTATCCCGTACTGCGAGTACCAGGACTTGCGGCGCTGCACCCACTCGTTGAAGACCTCCACGTCGTGACCGTCATTCGGAACGAAATACTCCAGTTCGGCTTGCTCGAATTCTCGCATGCGGAAGGTGAAATTGCCCGGCGTGATCTCGTTGCGGAACGATTTGCCGATCTGCGCGATGCCGAACGGCGGCTTCTTGCGCGCCGTCTGGTAGATGTTCTTGAAGTTCACGAACATGCCCTGAGCGGTTTCGGGGCGCAGGTACGCCGTTGACGCCGTGTCTTCCATCGGGCCGACGAACGTGCGCAGCATCAGGTTGAAGTTGCGCGGTTCGGTCAGCGAGTTTTTGCTGCCGCAGTCCGGGCATTGTTCGGTCGACTTGAGATGATCCGCGCGAAAGCGGTGCTTGCAGACTTTGCAATCCACCATGCGATCGTGGAAGGCATCCACATGCCCCGAGGCCTTCCAAACCTGCGGATGCATGATGATGGACGAGTCAAACCCGACGACGTCATCGCGAAGTTCCACGTTCTCGCGCCACCACGCTTCTTTGACGTTGCGCTTGAGAATGGAGCCGAGCGGCCCGTAATCGTAAAACCCGCCGATGCCCCCGTAGATCTCGCTTGATTGAAAGATAAAACCGCGGCGCTTTGCCAGCGCCGTTATTTCATCGAGGGTCACATTCGGTTTGGCGTTCTGCTCGGTTTCCATGAAGGGAGCGTAGGTTTGGGGGGCTGCGGCGGGCGTCCTTCCGCTATGGGGCGAAGGGCGAAGCATGGGTCGCGAGCTGCACGTACACTCCCATCCGTCGCGGGTCGAACATTGGCGGCATCTCATTGAGATCGCCGCGCTTTGTATTGCGGCCATATGGGGCTTTTACGTTTTTGTCTATCAGGAACGGATTAAGCCCGCAGGCGCACCCGTCGAACTTCAAACGATGGTCACTCTCGAGCACACGACGCTTAGAAGCAACAAGGAGTTCATAAAGGTCGGCGTACGAATGAGAAATATCGGCAGCACGCCTCTGGAACTCGGGGACTGATTGTAAACGCTTACGGCGTAAAGTACGCAGCGCCGGAAAGGGAGCACATCGAAAAACAGCTAGACGGCATCGTGGAAATCAGCCGCGCGTTCGTTCCGGGCAACCCCTCGTTACAATATACGTTTGCCGATACGTGGAAAGCGTTCGGAAGCCCGAGGGCCGCGGGACTGCCGCCGCAGCAAGACCTTCTAGAAACTTTTGTTTTTGCGGTTCCGCCCGGCGCGTTTGACGTCGTTAAACTTAACTACTTCGTCTGCTGGGCCCGTCCCCGCTCAAAACCCTGGCCGGTTGCCGTGGACCGTCAGCGGGATGGTTCTTTTTGGTTCAGGGGCGCGCTTTCAACCGAAAACGTCCAGTCCGGGCTGCACTGCCACTATCAACTTCGCGGCGAATATTACCCGCTCTAGAAAAGTCCCCCCTCGTCGATATAAATGCTGATAGACGAAACACGATCGTTGTCGAGGACCAGCGTAATCGTTTCGGGGAGGTCCACCACCGGGTGACCGATAGTGACGGCATGGCCATGCGCTGTTGCGCTATAACCGAGAACGAAATGAGCGGCGTGTTTTTCGCGCCTGCCGCCGTACGTCGAGAGAACTTGCGCGTACTGCTGCCGATGTGCAACCCGCGGCCGGTGCCGTACGAAACCAGGTCGGCGTCATTGAGGGCGACCGGCGGCCTTGAGGCAATGAAAAGCTGCGCTGCACTGATCGGTGCTGCCGGCCGCCAGAGCGATGTGATGGGCTCGATCGTATTTCAACAGTTGCCAAACACCATTGAAAATAACGGGATGCGGGCCGGCGCCATTCCATCCGCTGCATTCCATCGTCTTGAGCGAATTGCCGCCCATGAAATCCGGCTTTGACATGGTCGTGTAGTGCTTGGCAGATTGATATGCGGTTGCGCGAAGGAACCATTGCGTCAGGTCCGGAGCCGCCCAACCCCGCAACGGGAGGCATGACGACGCGGCAATAGTTGATAGAAAGACAAACAGATAGCGCATGAGCTTATCCTCGTTCTTAGGCCCCGGGAAGCGGCCTTTCGTCAAAGCCACGCGGGCCCCTAGCCGACGACGTATTCGCTTTGCACCAGGCCGCTAGGGAACTGGCTGGTTTTGATATGGCGCAAGGGAACGTCGTGCGGCAAACTTCCAAAGAGCGGAATGCCCCGGCCAATCAGAACGGGCACGCGCGTCACGATTAGGCGTTGAATCATCCCGGCCGAAAGGAAACGTTGAATCGTTATCCCGCCGTCGATATAGAGATGTTCCGCGCCTGTTGCGGCGAGCTTCGCGACAATTTCCCGCGGTTCGCCGGACATTTGTTCCAGCGCAGCTGGGGCTGCCGACGATAGGTCGGCTTTCCGACCGCTGAGTACGACAACGCGCTTGCTCTCATAGGGCCACGGGCCCAACGTTAGCACCTTTTCAAAAGTATGCCGTCCTAAAACGATCGCATCGATGCCGGCAATAAACTCATCGTAGCCGTGCGGTTCGCCGCCATTCTCGGGAAGAAAATCGAGGTCGCCGTTGGCGCGGGCCATAAAACCATCGACGCTAATGCCCACAAAAACGCTGGCGCTCATTGAGTCCCCTTCTCACGGCGTTTCGAGCCGCGCAGGAATTCGTCCGCAAGGTCTTTCGGAGCGTGCGCGAGCCATGCCTCGGCGATCGCGGCTTTGAGAACCGACTTTGAAATGAGGTCGAGCCGCACGAGAACCGCAGGGTAACCGGTGAAATGCGGGATCGTGAAGAAAACAGTCTTGTCGCTGCGGAGCAGCGCCTCTTTCAAGTCCAGGTCCCCCGTACGAACACCCAACACCGCACCAGATGGCGCGTTGCTTCCAAGGGCTGCAATATCGTTCTTGCTCAGCGGCCGCTCCCAAACGAAGAAGTGCTTGCCCACAAACCACGCCGGCTTACCGTAGGCCGTTTTCTCACTCGTTCCCGGTAACGCAAGCGCCAAGCGGCGCACGTCATTCCACGTTGCCATCCACGACTTTTCGCGGCGGAGCCGCATATCGCATCTGCGCAACGCTCATCTCCGTGCGGTTGCGGGACCGTCTAGAATCTCGTTACGCGTAGCCGGCTGCTGCCGGTTTATGCGCCTTGGGCTGCGTCTCGGCCCGTAACTGCCCGCAGGTAGGGATTACGAATCGAACCCACGTGTAAGCTTGTTATCGGCGTGTCGGCGAGGGATAGAAACGGGCTGGGGCGCTTCGATGGTGTCGACTGCCGGTCCGATACACCGGGTAGCTCCGGGTTCGATCCCCAGGCGCTCCAGCCGCGACAGGCTTAAACGCGGTTGCGAAGCGGATGAGGATGTGTTACGGTCGGTTTGTATCGGGCCGGCACACACACCGAAGCGCACGAGGCGCCGCAGCAATGCGGCGCCTCGTTATTCTCTCTGAAGGACGCGAATCGAAGGCTCAGCGCTGCTAATCACGTGCACAATGTGATTCTGCCCAACTACCGCCCAATGCCGATGTCCGGGATCCAGCGCTTGGACGTTCTCAAAGACTTCCTCAACGAAGCGCAAGTAACGTGATTTGAGGTATTTCCGGAGCAGGTTACCCTCGTAGACCTCTTCTGGCCCATTCCCGCTGTCAAAGCTCTCGTTCAGCACTTGGTAAACGTTATAGTGATCCCAGGTGATCTCAAAGCAACGATCATTGCTCTGGTGCTCGACCGGGATTGCATCGGCAACCGGCGGCGCCAATCCAAGCGCCGACGCCCGATTCAACGTCATTTCCTTGACAACGAGCCGTAGTGCGTTTTGCACCGGCTCCCCAAGCTCGGCGACGTCTATATATTCAACTCGTTCTAGAATCCGGATAAGTTCCGCAGGAAGTAACCATCTTGTCCGTCATAAAGCGTCTGGTTTGATACGCTTCCCTCGACTCCGCTTTGCTACGCTTGGGATGACAAGGAGTGGGCCTTCGGTTGAGTCTCCGAACGTAACTGCCCGCAGGCGGCGGCGATATCGCGGCCCATGTTGGCGCGGACCGTCGTCGGAATGCCGACGGCGTCTAGCACCGCGGCGAATTTCCAGATATTTTCGTTTTCGGTTCCCGCAAACGGGCCGTCGGGCGTGGTGTTGTAGGGAATCAGGTTAACGTGGTACAGGTGGCCTTTCATGCGGGCCGCCAATTCGCGCGCGTGCTCGAGCGAATCGTTCACACCGCGGAGCATGACGTACTCGAAGAATACTTTGCGGTTCGTTTTTGCAATGTAGCGGTCGCACGCGGCCAGCAGGTCTTCCATGGAAAACTTGCGGTTGACCGGCATAATCGAGTTGCGCACCGCATCGCTTGGTGCGTGCAGCGATATCGCCAGATTCACTTGCACGTCCTCGGCGGCAAACGCGTCGATCTTGTCCACTAAGCCCACCGTCGAGATCGTAATGTGGCGTTGCCCGAGTTGAAATCCTTGCCCGTCGTTCAACAGCGCAACAGCGTTCATCACCGCGTCGTAGTTGTGAAAAGGCTCGCCCATGCCCATGAACACGATGTTCGTGATGCGCTTGCCCTTAGCGGCAAGTTCGCGCGCAAAGAAGCGCGCTTGGTCGAATATCTCCGTTGCCTCGAGCTGCCGCGTAAACCCGGCTTGGCCGGTCGAGCAAAAAGCGCATGCAAATGCACAGCCGGCTTGGGAGCTAATGCAAACCGTGTTGCGGTCGCCGTAATGCTCCATGAGCACCGCTTCCACTTCCGCGCCGTCCGCCAGGCGGAACAGTCCTTTCGTCGTCTGCTTATCGCCGGAATGCTGTTCTACGACTGCCTCAACCGAGTTGAACGAAAAGCCGGCGTCGCGAAGCGCAGCCCGCGTCTCTTTAGAAAGCGTGGTTACGTCATCGATATCGCCCGCAAGTTCTTTGGCCGCTGCATGATAGATCTGCCGCAGCCGGTACGGCTTGAGATCGAAATGCTGCGCGAAAGCCGCGACATCCGTAAAGCCGGCGCGCCGGATTTTTTCTTCAAACCAAATCGTTTGGGCCTCGCGGTTCACAACAGGTCCTCCAGCAGGCTCAAAGGCTGCGGCTCCGCCGCAGGTTGCACGATCGTGCGCACCTCGTCGAGTTTGGCACGCACTTGCTTTAGGTCCGACCAAACCTGGCGCTTTGTTTCCGTGAGCGACATGCCGCCTTGCCGCAGCACGTACGCGGGATGGAATGTCACCATCAAGGGGATGCCGTTTGGCCCGTCATACCAACGGCCGCGTCCCTTAGTGATGGCAAATGCCGGACCCAAGAACGACTTGGCCGCCGGGGCGCCGAGTGCTAAGAGTACGCCGGGCGAAATGATGTCGATCTGCTCGTCCAAGTACGGACGGCAATTCGCCATCTCTTCGGGCAACGGCGCGCGATTGCGCAGTTTGCCGCCTTCATGCAGTGTGGGCCGGCACTTGACGGTGTTGCAGATGTAAACGTCTTCGCGCGGCAGATCGATTGCCAGCAGCATTTTCTCGAGCAGACTCGCCGGCACGTCCGACGAACGGACGGCCCAGCAAATCTTCGGTTTCGCCGGGGCCTTCGCCGACCAGCATGAGCCGCGCGCACGGATCGCCCTCACCGTACACGTTGTTGCGCCGCTCGTAGCCGATTTGACACTTCCGGCAGGCCGCTGCGACCGATGCCGCGCTCATCAGCAGCCGTTCGCGCCGCGCGCGTTCGTGGAGGCTCATTGAAGCCGGCGTATCCGCGCTGCGCGCTGCACGCCCCCCGGCCTTCGGCCCCTCTGCATTCTCATGAAAATTTCGCTCACTGCCGTAACTCTGCGGCGCCAAACGAACGGCGTCGCCGTAGGCCACGACATTCGTCGTGCCGTCGGGATCTTCGATCGCATCAAACCGGATCCGGATGACGGCATCGGCGCCCAAACTGGACGCTTTGGAGCGCAGCAAGTCGAGCGCGTCTTCGCGCGCGCGTTCGGCATCGGTCAGGTATTCGATGGGAGCCAGCCCGATGAACGCCCCGATCGAACGGAACGTGGCGCGCAGCATGTTATGCGGGCGCGTCGCGGCGCCCGTAACGCGGCCCAAGGTGCTAAGCACGCGGTAGCCTTCGGGCAGGTCGAGGGTTACGAGGTTCTCTCTTGCAATCATCACTATCGTGCCGCTCTCTTCTTCCCCATCCGTGCTGATCGTCCGTTTCGATGCCATCGGCGACGCTCTGGTCACCGTCCCGCTCATCGCGGCCCTCCGGTCCGCCGGACTGCGCGTGGGCGCCGTCCTCACTCCGGCCAACGCGGACGTGTTTTCGCGCGTTGCGCTGGACCGCGTGCACCTGCCGGGCCCCACGCTCGCCGATGAGCTACGCGCGCAGGGTTACGGCGCGGCGCTTATCCCGTCGGAGGAGCCGGTCGCGTACAGCGTTGCAAAGGGCGCCGGCATCCCCGAGCGGGTCGGGTTTGAAAACGGGCTTTTGGCTAAGCCGTTCAAAACGCTCTGGATCCGATCCCAATGCACGCGAACGGTTTACCGGAACGCCAGTCTGGATCCGCGCGGACTGCACGAGTGCGAGATCGTCTTTTCGCTGGCGCATCACTTGCTCGGCGCGCAGCGAGCGCCGCGCGACCCGGCGCAACTTCGTGCCTTGGTGATCGACGAACTGCCGCAGCGCGATCCGCGCGTGGCATTTCAGGTGACCTCCAAGTGGGAGCGCTTAGGGGCACAACCAGAGCAGGTTGCAGAAGCCGCGCGGCTCGCGGCGGCGCAGTGCGAGCTACGCTGCATCGGCGCGAAGGCTGAGGCGCCGTACATTGCGGATTTTACGCGCCGCTCGGGGATGAATGTAGAACAGTTTGACGCACTTACGCCTTGGAAAAGCGCGATCGCCGCGGCGGCGGGGCTGCTGGCACCTGATTCCGGCGCGACACACGTCGCCGGCATGACCGGCACGCCGGCGATTGTGTGTTTTGGCTCGCCGGGTTTCGAACTGCAAGTCGCGCGCTGGAAACCCTGGGCTGCGGCGAGTACCGCTATCGATTTGAGCGACAATCAGTGGCCGAAGCGAACGGCGCGCGCGATTGCCCAAACGATCGCTGCCAAAACGCCCAGATAAAGCACGTAGCGGCCGGCAAGCGCGGCGCTAAGCGTGTAGTACCACAGCCGTCCGTGATGTTTGACCCAATACATCCGGCGCGAGCGCGTTTTCCAGCGTTCGACGTTGCGCCCACCGCTGCTGCCTTGACCAAGATGGGTTGCCCGTGCTTGCGGCACGAACCAACTCTGAAAACCCGCATCGGTTACCCGCCGTGCCAAGTCGACTTCCTCGTGATACATGAAGTAGCGCTCGTCGAAAGCGCCGATAGCATCCAAGACGCTGCGCCGGATCATCATAGCCGCGCCGATGACCAGGTCGACGCGGCGCTCGGAGCCATAATCCCACGCGCGCAGCGAGGCGCCGTTGGCGAACGGTTTGAGAAATGGCAAATCACCCCAGCCGCTCGAGCGTAAGAACGCGCCGGTCCAGGTGTCGAACTCACCGCACGATTCGGCGATCCGTCCGTCGGCTTCGAGGATCTGCGGGCCCGCGATAGCGCACTGCGGATGCGCTTGCATGAACGCCAAGAGTGTTCGACGGCATGTTCGTGCACCGTCGCATCGGGGTTTAGAAGAAATACGAACGGCGCATCCGTTACAGCCAGCGCGCGGTTCACCCCCGCACCGAACCCCAGGTTCGCTCCTGTTTCGAGGATCTGCACGCGGTCGCCGTAGCGCTCGCGGAAAAACGCGACGCTGCCGTCCGTCGAGCCGTTGTCGGCGATCGTAACGCGCACGAGATCGGGATCGGCGCGCGCTTCCGGAAGGTTCAGCAGCGAATCTACGGCGGCCGGCGTTTGCCCGCGCCCATTCCAATTTACGATAATGGCGTCAACGCGGGGCATTGCGCGCCTGCAGGAACGGCCAAATGAACGTATCGATCTCGCCGTCCAGCACCGCGGCGGTATTTCCGGTCTCCACGTTCGTGCGGTGGTCCTTGACCAATTGATACGGGTTCAGAACGTAGGAGCGGATTTGCGAACCCCACTCGTTCGCGCTTCGCTCCCCGCGCACTCCGCCAAGCGCTGATCGCGCAGCTCAACCTCGCGCTGAAGGAGTTTCGCACGCAGAATGCCCATCGCTACCTCGCGGTTTTGTGCTTGCGATCGCTCTTGCTGTGAGGCAACGATAATGCCGCTAGGCTGGTGAATGATGCGCACCGCCGACTCCGTCTTGTTCACGTACTGGCCGCCGGCACCGCCCGATTTGAAGGTCTCCACGCGCAAATCTTCGGGCTTGATGTCGATCTGAGCGTCCTGGCCGGCCTCGATCTCCGGAATGACATCAACGGCGGCAAAGGACGTATGCCGGCGGTGCGCCGCATCGAACGGCGAGATACGAACCAAGCGATGAACGCCGCGCTCGCTCAACAGCATGCCGTACGCGTTGCGGCCGCGCACGAAGAACGTCACCGATTTTAACCCGGCTTCCTCGGCGGGCGACTCGTCCACAACGTGCGTGGAGAATCCCTTTTGCTCGGCCCACCGCAAGTACATGCGCGCCAGCATT
The DNA here is from genome assembly GCA_963702335.1 of Vulcanimicrobiota bacterium. Taxonomy (GTDB): domain Bacteria; phylum Vulcanimicrobiota; class Vulcanimicrobiia; order Vulcanimicrobiales; family Vulcanimicrobiaceae; genus DASSRQ01. Next base: position 11,142 of record CAVPCC010000009.1, read on the forward strand.
TGCGTCCAGTCGGCTGCATCCACGCCGCCCGCTCCCGCAAAGATGCTCACGATGGCATTGTGGGTGTCGAATTCGCCATCGAAATTGGCGGCCATCTCGAGCTGCTCCAGGCGCGCCGCCGCTGATTCGACCGCGGCGTCCACCTCGTTGTCAGCGGCAGGATCGCCGGCGAACAGCACCAGCATCTCGCCCGCTTCCCGCAGCTGGGCCGCGATGCCGTCCATCGCATCCAAATCGGCCCGCACCTCGGCGAGCTGTTTCATCACGCGCTGCGCGCTCTCGGGTTCATCCCAAAACGTGCCGGTGCGCGAGCGGTTATCCAGCTCGCTTGCGAGCCGCGTCAAACCCGGATAGTCAAAGACGCTCCTTGATCGCATTCAAGCGGTCGGAGAGGCGCGCGATGCTGGTTTGTTGCGAGTCGCTCATAACGGCCGCAAGTTTCCACGCTCCCGTAACGCGCCCCCCTTTCCGTGCGCAGGCGATGCCGTGATAGACGGACGAGCAAGTCACAAAGTAACGGAGGAGTACATGAGTTTGGTCCAAGACCGCCCGCAGATTCCCGGCGCGCTGTTTGGCGCGGGAAACGATTTTGAGACATCCTCGATGCAGCAGCCACCGGCGGATTTTGAGTCCTTGCCGCTTGCCGGCGACTCGTTCGGATACGTCATACCACCGCCGGGCGCAGGAACTCAGGGCTGTAGCGGTTTGCAGGGGACCGGCTTGCAAGGCATGCTGCAGCAGCTTATGGCGATGTTGCAACAGCTGCTCGGTGGGACGCAGGGCGGATTTCAAAACGATTCACCGCAGCAGTATTTTCAAAACGCCGACGGGACCTCGCTCGGCGACCCGCATTTGAATTTCAATGGAACGAACGGCCGGGGGAGCACAGAGCAAGCGCAGTTCGACAGCATGAGCGCGCATAGCGACCTGCTGGACTCCGATTCATTCGCCGGCGGATACCGCCTTTCAACCACGCCCACGACGCCCAACGCGAACGGGGTCACCTATAATCAACGGGCAACCGTAACAACGAACTTCGGCAACACGCAAGTGTGTATGGATCGCGATAGCGGCGCGTCGATCGTTCAGAACGGGCAAACGTCCCAGATGGCCGTGGGGGAATCGTACGATTTGGGCAACGGTGAGACAGCCTTACTCGGCCGTGACGGAACGCTGAGCGTAACCCAAACGAACGCATCGGGCGGCTCGGTCACAACGACGATGCGGCAAAACGGCAATGGCGTGGACGTGCGCACGCACGCTCACGACGTCAGTTTAGGGGGCGATCTTGCCGAAGCGGCAGAGCACTCACGAGCGCCGCGACGACCGCAGCCATGGGGGGAAGGAGCGGAAATCCGACGACGCGCCCTAATGAATCCGCTACCGGATTGAGCGGAATTGCAAGCAAACACGCAAGTCCGGCCGCTAAGAGCAGGATCATTTCGTCGCGCATGAAGCCGCGCACGATTGCCGCAATCGCAGCGGCCAAGGCCAGCGCCGGCACGACTGAACGAACAGCGCCCGAGAGCGCCGCGTGAAGGGCGCGAACGAATGATGCTTGGTACCAACGGCCGAACGGCTGCCGCGCCGCGCCCGTTTCGTGCAGATACACCCACTGCAACTGCGAGCGCGCATCGAAGGCGCGTGTGAAAGCGCCAACCGGTGCGTAGACCACAACCGCAGCGCACGACGCCGCGAATTCAAGCCACAGGCCGCGCAGAAACCCCGCGGCAAGCGCCGGAAGCGGCACGAGGTAGGGAGTCGGCCGCGTGAGCACCAGCAGAACGGACGCAAAGGCAATCGTTACGATCAGCGCCTGTGACCGGCCGTTCAGCATCGATCGCAGCAGCGCGCCCAGCGCGAGCGTCCAAGAGACGGCGGCGAGCATGTCGGTCAGGTCGCTTGCAGCAAGCCCGCGCGTGATGGGAAGCGCCAACACGACGATGCAGATGATCGCTGCGGACCAAGGGCGTCCAAAGCTCGCCAGCAGCCAATAGAGTACCGCCGCAAATGCTACATATGCAACGGCCGAGACTGCAAACAGCGACTTGATGCCGAGCAGCGGGAAGAGCAACGCGGCCAATGCCGGATAGAGCAGAACGGTTTGCAAATATGCGCGAACGCTCGAATGCGACGCTCGGATCGATCTCGATCAAATCGCGGTAACGCGGAAGCGCAGCAAGGGGCGTGCGCTCGTAAAACGCGCGCGCGCTCATTGTCGCATCGCGCTCGCTCTGCCCAGCGTCGCGCGCCGCGGAGCGCGCGTAGACAATCCCGTCCGGCGTGTAGACCGGGTGCGGCAGGACGCCTAGCGCAAGTGCGAGCAGCGCAAAGAGCAGTACGGCGAGAGGCGCTAGGCCGCGGCGCCGTGACATTTCTTATATTTTTTGCCGCTTCCGCACGGGCACATATCGTTGCGCCCTACCTTGGGTTCCGAACGGTGCGAGGGCTTTGCGGGTTCCTCACCATCGCGATTGGTGTGGACGTTTCGATTTCGCGGCGGCGGCGGCAGCGGTGCGGCCTGCGGCAGCATCTGACCGCTCGGAATGGGCTCGAAACTGGGCGCTCCCGGACTGGTCGGAATCTGTTGCGGCATTCCGTCTTGCGGCGGACCCTGCTCGATCACCACGCGGAAAACGCCCTTGATGGCCTCATCGGCAATGTTGCTCTTGAGATCCTCAAAGATGCTATATGCTTCTTTTTCGTATTCCACACGCGGATCGATTTGACCGTACCCGCGCAGTCCGATGCCGGTTTTGAGATGGTCCATCACGTACAGATGGTCGACCCACATGCGGTCGATAATCGGCAGCAGCAGGTACTGCTGTTCTACGACCCGCAAAATTTCGGGCGTCACCTCGCGCTCTTTTTGCTCGAACGCTTCGCGCGCGGTGTCCTGCAGCAGCGAGCGGATTTCGTCGCGGCTGTGTTTTTCAAGGTCCGCGGCGGAAAGCTTCTGCTTGATTGGAAAAATTAACTCGAGCTGCGCGAGCATTTCTTCCAAATCCCAATCGCTGGGCGCAGCGTTTTCAGGCGCATTCTCTTGGACGGCGCTGTCAACTTTGCCCTCGAGGGTCTGCAGCATGAACTCGCGGGAATCGAATTCGCCGTGCAAGATTGCGCGGCGGTCGCCATAGATGACCTCGCGCTGCTTGTTCATGACATCGTCGTATTCAAGCACGTGCTTGCGGATCTCGTAGTTGTGCGCCTCGACCTTGCTCTGGGCGCGCTCGAGCGACTTGGTCACCAGGCCCGATTCTATCGGCGCCTCATCGGTGAAACCGACGCGCTCCATGATGTTATTCATGCGCTCGCCGCCGAACAGACGCATCACCTCGTCTTCGAGCGAGACGTAAAAGCGCGTCGATCCGGGGTCGCCTTGACGTCCCGCGCGGCCGCGAAGCTGATTGTCTATCCGGCGCGATTCATGCCGTTCGGTGCCGATGATGGCAAGGCCGCCGTTCTTGGGGACCTCCTCGCCCAGTTTGATGTCGGTGCCGCGGCCCGCCATATTGGTGGCGATCGTTACCTGCGCGGCCTGCCCGGCGTCTTTGATGATCTCGGCTTCCTGCTCGTGATACTTCGCGTTCAAAACGCTGCACTCGATGCCTTTGCGCCGCAGCATTGCTGCGAGCATCTCCGATTTTTCGATCGAGCGCGTACCCACCAAAACGGGGCGCCCTTTTTGATGCTCCTTGATGATCTCCTCAACGACGGCGTCGAATTTGGCCTTTTCGCTCTTGAAGACGATATCCGAATGATCGGTACGCACCATCGGCCGGTTGGTCGGAATGACGACCACGTCGAGTCCGTAGATATCGCGAAACTCGCGTTCTTCGGTCTTCGCCGTACCCGTCATGCCTGCGAGTTTGTCGTACAGGCGAAAATAGTTCTGAAAAGTAATCGTCGCCAGCGTCTGGTCTTCGCTGCGGACTTTGATGCCTTCTTTGGCTTCAATCGCCTGATGAATGCCGTCCGAGTAGCGCCGCCCATACATCAGGCGCCCGGTGAACTCGTCCACGATGACGACTTCGCCTTCTTTGACGATGTACTGCTGGTCGCGGTGAAACAGGTTCCACGCTTTGAGCGCAGCGTTCAATTGATGCGCGGGCTCGATATTGCGCTGCTCGTACAGGTTCTGGATGCCCAGCATCTTCTCGACCTTGGCAACGCCTGCTTCGGTAATCGGAACGGCATGCGCCTTTTGGTCGACCGTGAAGTCTTCGTCCTTTTTCAAACGTGGAACGATTTGCGCGAACTTCTCGTACAATTCGGTCGGCTCGGTTCCCTGACCGCTGATGATCAGCGGCGTGCGCGCCTCGTCGATGAGGATCGAATCGACCTCGTCAACGAGCGCGAAATAGAGATCGCGCTGCACCATGTCTTCCACGCGCCAGGCCATGTTGTCGCGCAGATAATCGAAGCCGACCTCGTTATTGGTTACGTACGTCACGTCGCAGTTATAGGCGGCGCGGCGCTGCTCGGGCGCAAGGTCGTGCTGAATGATGCCTACGGTTAGGCCGAGCGCCGTATATAATGGGCCCATCCATTCCGCATCGCGGCGCGCCAAGTAATCGTTGACGGTGACGACGTGCACGCCGTTCCCCTCCAGCGCGCGAGCGTACACCGGAAGCGTGGCGACCAGCGTCTTGCCCTCGCCGGTTTTCATCTCGGCGATGCGTCCTTCGTACAGGACCTGGCCGCCCATGATCTGCACGTCGAAGTGACGCATGTTCAACACGCGCTTGCCGGCCTCGCGTGCGACGGCAAAAACTTCCGGCAGCATGAAGTCGAGCGATTCGCCCGCCTTGAGCCGCTCGCGGAATGCGGGGGTCTTTGCCGCCAGTTCGTCATCGCTCAAGCCCGCGATGCCGGCCTCCAACGCATTGACCTTCTCGGCCGTGCGCCGCAGGCGTGCGACTTCTCGCTCGTTTCCGTCAAAAATCGATTTTAAAAATGCCATATCTTCTGGTCTATTACCGTTCGTGGGGGGTTAAGGTTGCTCCGCCAGGGGCAGCGTTACGTAAAAACTGCTGCCCTCGCCTTCGACCGATTGCACCGCGATACTGCCGCCGTGGACTTCGACGATCTTCCGGCTGACATAAAGCCCGACGCCGGAGCCCGAGATGCCCCTGCGGCGCGCATTGCTGGCGCGTCCGAACCGCGCGAAGATCGCACCGACTCTTCTTGCGGAATGCCGATGCCGCGATCGGAGATGGCAATGACGGCTTTGCCGCCGGCACGGGAAAGCCGCACGTCGATCTCCAGTTCGGAGTACTTGAGCGCGTTCATCAGCAGATTGTCTAGGACGTGATTGAACCGCGCGCCGTCAAGCGAGACGAATACGGGTTCGTCCGGCACGTCCAAGCGGATGCGGGCGCCGCCGCGGTTGTGACTCTTTACGGCCTCGGTTACGATGTCGCGCAGGTCGGCGCGCGCACGGGAGAGCGAGAACCCGCCGGCCTGGGTTTGAGCCAGTGCAACAGCGTCATCCGCCAGCCGGACCAGCCTTTTGGTCTGCGAGTAAATCGTATCGAGCTCGTCGTGGACCTCGGGGGGCGCGTTTTCCAGCAGCACCTCGCAGTACCCTGAGATTACGGTGAGGGGGCCCTTGAAATCGTGAGCCAGCATCGCCAGAAGATCGTCTTTAAATTCATTGCTCTCCGAGAGCGCCCGCGCAAGATGCTGAACGCGCTCAAATCCCAACGCACCCGAAAGCGCGAGTTCCAAATGAGACGCCAGCATATGGAAATACGTACGAGGCTCGGGTTCGTTCCAGTCGTGGCTGCCCGGGGCCGCCGAGAAAACGATGAACCCCCAGAGCGCTCCGTCTATGCGCAGGCATGCCAACAGGCCCTCGTTCTTGCCGAAAATCTCCGCCCGCAAGGAAGCGGAAAGCATGGAGTCTGCACGATATTTTCGCCTTCGAGCAGCGCCGGCAGCCCGGCCGCGTCGATCCGCTCTCGCAGACCTTCTCTCTGCGCCTCAATGGCGCGAACGGCCCGGCGCGTTGCGTACCGGCCTTCAAGTTCATAGGCGGCACACGTGAGTTTGACTTCGTGCGAGACCGTAACGGCAAAGACGAGCATCACTTCTTCGATCGTTTGGGTGTCGCGAAGCATACGGACCACGCGCTCCAGCGATTCTGCACGGGCGCGGCGCAAGCGCTCGGAATCGTACAACTGGACGTTCGCCAGCGCCAATCCGACGTGCGAGCCGACAGCTTGCAGCATGACCACGTCCAACTGATCGAACGCATCGTGATTTTCGAACTGCAACACGATTGCATGTTCGGCCCGGCCTTCGATAACGAGCGGCACGATGATCGCGCTTCCGGCACCGCCGGAGCGCACGAACCCATCGCGCGGATCTTCCTCGCCGACGCGGTCGCGGCTTACCACCGAACCTGCAAACGAACGCTCCAGCCACGTCTGAGCGACGCGGACGCGCGCAGGACCATCGAACTTCACGGCGGCACTTTCGGCGCAGGCGAGTGCGAGCGCGTATTCGGGGGAGTTCGGCTCTCGCCCGAATACCATGCACCGCAACGCGCCGAACGAAACGCGAACGTCCTGGGCAACGGATTCCAAAATGCTCTGGCGGTCAAGCGACTTTTGCGCCCGCTCGTTGATCTGCGCGATGAGCGCGCTCTGCCTTGCCTCTCGCTCGGCTGACAGGCCGGCGCGTTCGTAAGCGATCATCCAGGCCGCGATGTCCGCAAACGTCCGCAACTCGCGCATTAGCCCGTCCCCGGGATCGGACGGGACGTCGAAGACCAGTGCGCCAAGCACGGCGTCCGGCGTTTCGAGCGCAGCGACAAGCAAGCCGCCTTCGGGCTTGTAGTCGCTCAAAGGCGTAAGTGCATCGGCAGCGGAGTGCGGCACGAAGAAACACCCTGCGCGGGCAAACTTGGTCAGGGTGGGCAGCAGCAGACGGCGCAGCGCCCGGGAAGAGTCGCGAAGCGTGAAGCCCACGCCTTGCGATGCGTGCGCATACTGCGGCCGCTCGTCACCAAAGACAACGACCGTCGCCATTGTGCAGGCGACGGTCGCGGAAGCCGCTTGGGCAAGCGCAGCGCTCTTTTCATCCAGCGTTGCAAGGGCCGGCAACGTTGCGAGCAGCGCAAATCCGTCCAGCGCGGCGCCGGTCGACATGCCGGTTATGGCGATAGGGCCATTCCCGTAGCCGTATCCGGCAGGGGAACGGTCGTCAGCGGCACCGACGCCCCGTTT
>CAVPCC010000010.1:0-89496 GCA_963702335.1 Vulcanimicrobiota bacterium
GCGTCAAACGCGCCTATAGCCTGCTCTTCCGCGCGATCGTCGCTCGCGACGAAGCGCCCGAACACTCCGCGCGCCTAGCCGGCTTGGCCGCCGCGCATTTTGACCTCATGCAAAACACGCTGTACCGCGACGCGTCCCTGGAATATGCGCGGGGCGATGCCGCGGTATCCGTGCTGCCACCTCCGGCTCGCGGCATTCCTCAATTGACGGCGCGCCAGATGCAGATCGCCAACCTAGCAAAAATGGGGGAGACAAACCGCGCGATTGCTCAAGCGCTGGACATCAGCGAGCATACGGTCGAGCATCACCTCTCGGGGATTTTCGCGCGTCTGGGGCTTCATTCGCGGGCGCAGCTGGCGCACGTCATGGCCGGTATCGACAACCCCGTATAGCGGATTCCCAGGATACCTCGCCGGGGCGCGGGCGCTTATACTAAAGCGAACCTGCACTCTTGGAGGACTGCATGCTCATTCGCTCGCGCCTTTTTCGCTTTGTCACAGCAGTGCTCGTTCTTACCATGCTTGCCGGACAAGCGTTGCCGGCGTCGGCGGGCACGACCGGGGGCGTAAGCGGCTCCGTAGTCGATCAGAAGACACAGGCACCCTTGGCCGATGCCACGATCGTGATCGGTAGCCCCTCGCAGACGGCGAGCGCCACATCGGATGCGGGGGGGCATTTCACGTTCCTCTCCCTCCTTCCCGACACGTATACGCTAGCGGTTACAAAAAACGGCTACGAACCTTCCACCATTAACGGCATCGCCGTTTTTGCGGATCAGGTGCAGGCGGTCGCGGTCACGATGATCGCAAGTTTGCGGACGATCGCGAACGTCACGACCAGGTCGTCGATCTCGCCCGTCAAGCCGGGCGTCACGACGGATGTGTATTCCGTAAACCCGGCGCTGACGGCAGCATCGGCTCCGCTCGGGGGCGGCGGCGGCCTTAACAACGCGTATTCTGCCATCGCTTCGATGCCCGGAGCGTTCGTGCCGCCCGGGCAGATGGGTGTAAACCAAACGGTCTATATCCGCGGCGGCTATTACGATCAAATCGGATACGAATATGACGGCGTTCCCGTCAACCGTTCGTTTGACAACTATCCCGCCCACTCGGCGTCGACCCTGGGCCAGCAGGAACTGGAAATCTATGCGGGCGGCGGAAGCGCCAGCGCAAACGCAACCGGTTTAGCCGGATTCATCAATCAAGTGGTCAAGTCCGGAACCTACCCGGGGTACGGCAACATCTCCGGAACGGTGGGCACTCCCACGTTTTACCACGACCTTTCCGTCGAGGCGGGAGGCGCCTCGCCGGATCGGCGCTTCTCGTACTACGTCGGTCTGAGCGGATACAATCAGGACTTCCGCTATTGGGACAATGCCAACGGCGCCGATCTCACCAATGAGTTTCCGAACGCAGGCGAGTCGACAACCGGCCCCAACAACGTCACGACGAATCTTCCGTTTTATCCGGGCGTGTATCCGACGTGCAATTGGAGCAACCAAAATCTGTACGACAATCCGGCGTACGACAACTATAACATTAGCGATCCGGGCTGCTTTGCGAGCATCAATCCCGCTTACGACAATATCTCTTCCGTCGACGGCCGCGAAACGGTAGCGAACCTGCACTTTGCGATACCGCATAAACGAGATGGCGGCCGGGACGACGTCCAAGTGTTGTATACGAACTCGGCTCAATTCCGTCAGTATTATTCGGGCGTGAACGATGCCGGGCCTAATGTGATCAATGCGTTGGAATATGCCTATGTGAACCTCGACATCTCGGGAATTCCCACGCCGCACTGGCCCGACTACCTCACGTTCCCCTCCGGAACCCCTTTCCTCGCGCCCGCCACGACGCAACCCGTGGCCTACCCGTTCCCGGGATCGCCGACGGATCGCTGCTATAACGTGATTGCGCCCTTCGTGAAACACGCTCCGGCCGTTCCGAATGCGTGTCCCAGCGGCACCTTTTCCGCTCTCCCGAACGATTACCGTGACGGACGCTGGGACCAGGCAAGCATCGTCAAGCTGCAATACCAAAAAAATATGGGCAACAACGCCTATTTCCGCGTGTTCGGTTACACATTCTATTCAAATACGAACCGCAGCGGCGCTGCCCGCCGCGGAATCGGCTCGGGCTTCACGGGAACGAACTTCGACTACGAGGTAGACGCGCACACGCGCGGCGCGCAGATGCAGTTCGCGGACCAGCTCTCGAGCACGAATCAACTATCGGCGATGCTCGATTACGTGACGTCGAGCACGTTCCGCTACAACAACGGCAATTACAACAACACCGCCTCGCAGCAAATCAGCAATCTGACGAACGGCTCCCAGTGCTTTGCCTACTACACCGGAACCGGCGACGACGGGATCGACAACTACACGGCGGGACAGCAGGCGCCGTGCAACGATTCGATAACGCAAGGCACGTTCAGATATAACACGGGCGATCCGAACAACACCGGCAATGTGGCGCAAACGGTCAGTCCGTGCACGTCGGGGCAATTGCCTGCCGGCAGCCCGGCGTGCGCCGCTAACGCAAACTGGGCGCTAACGTATACCGGGAACCAGGGGCCCGTTAACGCCGTAACGCCTAAGTTTACGCACTTCGCGCTGATCGATGAATGGCGCCCAAGTGAAAAAGTCGACATCAACGCCAGTTTGCGGCTGGAGCGCGATGAGTTCGACCTCCAGAACACCAATACGCCGGGGAAGAACTTCTGGTTTAATGCCGCGCAGAACGAGTTCTGCTACGATCCCGCGACCTACAACCCGATCTTGGTGCCGCAAGCCCCGCAAAATGCATCCACTCTGCAGCCGTACGTGACCTTTAATTGCCCCATTGTGAACGGCGTCCAGACGTTACATCCCAACGGACAGAACGGAAACGTGCTGTTCTCCAATGTCTACCCCTCGACGTACTCGCAGTCGTACGCGGAGCCGCGCTTCGGAATGACGTACACGCTCTCTCCCGACAACGTTCTGCGCTTCTCGGCCGGCCGGTACGCACAAGAGCCGCAGAACTACGAGGTTCAATATAATAGCGCGGAAGAAAACCTTGCCTCCGAACTCGTGGGTTTCTTGCCGTTCGGATTCTTTACGCCGCTTCATCAGGCGCAAGCGCAGTTCTCAAATAACTTTGACGCCTCGTTGGAGCATCATTTCAAGGGCACCGATATGGCGTTTAAACTCACGCCGTATTACCGCTATGCAACGCAGCAACTGTACGAAACCGTGAACGTGCCGACCCTAAGCGCCTCCCCCTCGCTAAATTCGGGAACGGAACGCACGAGCGGCGTCGAACTTGAGTTCACGAAGGGCGATTTCAATAGGAACGGTCTTTCCTTTGTGGTTTCATACACCTATACAAATTCGAAAGAGAAGTGGGCGAACTATGCCAACGTTCCGATAAACCCGGTCGACCCGTACAATCAAGACATTCAGAACTTCAATCTTCTCACGCAGGCGGGCGGCGGTTCGCCGTGTTACGATCCCACCAACGGCGGTGCCGCGGTCAGCTGCACGGATCCGATCTTGGGACCGACGGCCATCAAGAACCCCTATTACAACATGTCGCCGCAGCCCTTGCTCGACAAAAACGCCTGGTACGATTCGGGCTTGGACTATCCGTACGTTTCTCCGAACACGCTTGCGCTGGTATTGAACTACAAACGCGACAAGCTCTCCATCACGCCGGCGCTGAGCTCTGAACGAGGGCGCCTCGTACGGTACACCCGGCGAGTTCGTCGGCATCGATCCGCGCACGTGCGCCCAGAACCAAGCCGCTGCGGGCATCCCGACGGGCGATCCGCAAAAAGCCGACTACACCTCGTGCAGCTTCGCGGAAACCGCGACGGGCACAAGCGTAGGCAGCCTGTTCGTTCCCAATCCGGTGACCGGAAAATTTGACACGTTCGGGCAATACCGGCAGCCGTGGCAGTTCAACATGGGTCTAGAGGTCCGCTACGACCTCTCCCCCAGAGTTACTGCGAATTTCACGATCACGAATCTGATCAATCGCTGCTTTGGCGGCTCGAGCGAACCTTGGACCAAACAGTTCCCGCCGAGCAAAGATGTCTGCGGATACTATTCCAATCCGTTTTACATCAGCAATTTCTACAACGGCACCGGCCCGAACGACACGGTAGCAAACGGCGTACCGCTCAAACCATTCTTTAAGGCGCCGTTCGTTCCGGCTTACGGCGACACGAGTCCCTATAACTATCCGCTTCCTCTTCAGTTCTTCGTGCAGTTGCAATTTAAGTTGTAAATGCGCACTCTGGCAACCGTGCTCGCAGCCGCTCTCCTTTGCGGGAGCGGCACCGGGACCGCACGCGCAGTCGATCTGGGCAACCTTACCTTTCGTTCGATAGGCCCCTCGGTGTCGGGCGGGCGCATCGGCGATGTGGCGGGAACGGACGCCGATCCGATGCTGTACTACGCGGGTGCGGCCGGCGGGGGCGTGTGGAAGAGCACCGACGGCGGCATCGATTGGCAGCCGGTATTCGACGGGCAGGACGTTGCGCCGGTCGGTGCCGTTGCGATCGATCCTTCGGATGAATCCGTCGTATGGGTGGGAACGGGCGAGGCGGCACCGCGCAACGACGTCTCCTACGGCGACGGAGTGTACCGGACGGCGGACGGCGGTAAAACCTGGCATCACCTGGGGCTTGAGAGCACCTCGCAGATCGCGCGCATTCTGATCGATCCCAAAGATGCAAACCATGTACTGGTAGCAGCGCTGGGCGATCCCTTTAAGGATTCCCCGGCGCGCGGCGTTTACGAAACGGCCGACGGCGGCGCGACGTGGCGCAAAACGCTTTACCTTGGGCCTGCCAGCGGCGCGAGCGATCTTGCGTGGGATGCGGCCGATCCGCGCGTCGTGTATGCGGGAATGTGGCAATTCAGGCGCAACAATTGGTCGATTCAAAGCGGCGGCCCACAAGACGGAATCTTCAAATCGATCGACGGCGGCGCAACGTGGACCAAACTGCACGGCAACGGATTGCCCTCGGGAGAAACCGGCCGCATTGGTTTGGCCGTCGCTCGTTCCCGGCCCGGACGCGTGTATGCACTCATTCAATCGCCGCATGGATTGCTTTGGCGCAGCGACGATGCCGGAGCGACTTGGGCGTTCTTAAGCTCGGACTCGCTCATCAACGAACGGCCGTTTTACTTCAGCCGCATCACGGTGGATCCAACCGACGCGGACCGCGCTTTTGCCAGTTCCGTTGCGCTCTCGGAAACGCACGACGGCGGGAAAACGTGGAAACGCACGGGTGCGCGCACGCACGGCGACCATCATGCCATGTGGATTTCCGGGGACGGCAAGCGAATTCTCGAGGGCAACGACGGAGGCGTTGCGCTCTCACTTGACGGCGGCAAACGCTGGGCGCGCGTGAATCTGCTTCCGATCTCGCAGGCGTATCATCTGGGTTACGATCGCGCCGTTCCCTATCACGTCTGCGCCGGTCTGCAGGACAACGGAACGTGGTGCGCTCCCTCCGATAGTTTGAGCGGCGACGGCATTCTTTCGTTTTACTGGCAGAAAATTGCGGGCGGCGACGGCACGTGGACGTGGCCCGATCCGCGTGACCGCGATCTCATTTGGTATTCCAGCGGCGGCGGAACAAACGGCGGCGAGCTCTGGCTGTACGATGTCCGAACCAAAGCCGAAACTGCGATCTCGCCGTACTTTCGCGATCAAAACGTCGTTCCCCCAAGAGCATTGCGCTACCGCTTCAATTGGGAATCGCCGCTCGCGTTCGATCCCTTCGACCCTAGGGTTGCCTATTATGGCGCAGACGTCGTCTTTCGCACGGCAGACCGTGGGGCGCATTGGAGCGTCATCAGTCCCGATTTAACGCGTAACATTGCATCGCATCAACTGATTACGGGCGGAATAACGAACGAGGGCGCCGGCGCAGAGACCTCGGATACGATCTTGAGCATTGCCCCCTCGCCCAAGCGTCGCGGTGAAATCTGGATCGGCACGGACGACGGGAACGTGGCGCTGACGTTGGACGGGGGATCGCACTGGCGCACGACGCCGGTACCCGGACTGGATGCATATGCGCGCGTCGAGACGGTCGAGCCGTCCAATCGCGACGCGGGCGTTGCCTACGCTGCCCGTAAACCGCCACTACGCCGGCGACCGCCGCCCATACATTTATATCACGGCGGATTTCGGCGCCCACTGGCGTGCGATTGCTGCAAATCTGCCGAGGGATCAATTCGTGCGCGTGGTACGCGAGGACCCCCGGAATCCGCACCTGCTCTACGCGGGCTTAGAGCAAAGTTTGTGGGCTTCGTGGAACGGCGGGGTCTCTTGGGAACAACTGCGCGCGCTTCCCGCCGCGTCCGTGCGAGACATTCGCGTGCAGCCCGATCGCAACGATCTCATCGTCGCAACGCACGGCCGCGGCATTTGGATACTTGACGATGCGGGGGCGCTGCAACGCTTTGCCGGCGCGCAGGTGCAGCAAGCAACGCTGTTCCCCTTGCGGCCCGCGTACTTATTTAACCGGCACCAAGATACGTTCGATCTCCTAGCGCCCGGAGAAAATCCGGCTGCCGGCGCGCTCATCACGATCTATCAACGAACGCCGGCCTCGACGGCGCCGTCGATCGAGATTCTTGACCCGCACAATGCGGTGATCAAGCGTTGGACCTTGAAGAACGTTGCCGGGTTCCAGCGCACGTCCTGGGCGCTATGCGCGGCTCCTCCCCGGCCGTGGCTTAGCGCGCCGGCGTGGAACCGCAGCGAGGATTGCGGGGCCTTCGCGGCGCCGGGAATCTATCGCGTGCGCGCGCGCATCGGCGCAAGCGTCCACACCGAACCGCTGGAGGTGCTCGGCGCCCCGTTCTTTCACGCTACGCGCGCCGATTACCAGGCACGGCACGACCTTGCGGCGCGCATGTACGCCATCTACGACGCTATCGACAGCGAACTGAACACCCTTGACCGTCTGCGTGGCGGGACGGCGCCCGGAAGCGCTCTTCGCGCTCGAATCGATGCACTCTCGCTCCAACTCAGCATCAATCCGCAGAATTCGCAAGACGATGATTTTCTGGAGGACATGCTGCGCGAGCGCGTCCAGGGCTTTTTGAGCTCCGTCGACGGCGCGTTCACGCGTCCGACCGCGGCTCAATATGCCGAGGCCGCTGCTATCGAACGGCAGTATCGCGATCTTTCGCGCCGCTTTGCGGAGATCAAGCGTGTATTTCCGCACGTATGACGCTGCCATCATCGGCGGGGGGCACAACGGCCTTGCCTGCGCGGCGCTCTTAGCCAAGAGCGGTCTTTCCGTTATTCTCTTTGAGCGCAGTGCTGTGCTTGGAGGTGCGGCCGTTAGCGAACCGCTTTGGCCGGGATATTCGGTCTCGAGCGCTTCGTACGTCTGCACGCTGCTCGACCCGTGGCTTATCGGCGAGCTCGATCTGCGCCGCCACGGCTACAGCGCGTACCGGAAGGATCCTGCAACCTTCAATGTCGTTGGAGACGGACGCTCGCTGCTCTTGGGCAGCGATCCCGCGAAGAACGCATTGGAGATTGGCGCTTTCGATCGCACGGACGTGCGGGGTTACGTTGAGCTGGACCGCGTCGTGCGCGCGCTGGGTTCGCAATTGTTCGAGACCTTTTCCGATGCCCAACCGGACTTTGAGCGTTTCAACAAGCCCACGCAAGAGCTGCTCGAGGGATCAGACTGCCGACATCGTCGAGCGTCACGTCAGCAGCCCCGTCCTTCAAGCGGCTGTGGCAACCGACGGCACGATCGGCACGTTCGCCGGTCCGCGGGATGCCGGAACCGGATACGTGCTCGCGCATCATTATGCCGGCCGGGCGCTGGGCGTTCAAGGTGCATGGGGCTACGTACGCGGGGGCATGGGGGCCATCTCGCAAGCGCTTGCATCGGCCGCAGCGCACTACGGCGCGACGATTCTGCGAAGCACTGCCGTGGAGAAAATCGAAGTCGACGCCGGGGGTGCAACCGGCGTCCTGCTGCACGACGGAACGCGAATCGGCGCGCGAGTCGTGGTCTCAAACGCGCATCCGCGTACGACATTTTTCGATCTTGCAGGTGAAGAGCATCTCGCCCCGCCGTTCGCCGAAAAAATCCACGCTTGGAAAACTACGGGAGCCTCGTTTAAGTTGAACCTTGCACTAGGTGAGTTGCCGCAGTTCAAATGCCGGCCGGGACGCGGCGTCCAACCGCATCACCACGCGACCATTCACATCAGCTCCATCGATAGATTATCTTCAAGACGCGTACGAGGACGCCAAAGAGAGCGGGATTTCGAAACAGCCGATGCTCGAATGTTTCCTGCAGACTCCCAGCGATCCATCGCTCGCGCCGGAGGGCAAACACATTCTTTCGATCTTTGCGCAATATTACGCGTACGATCGCGATGACGGGTGGGGAACCGCGCAGCGCGAAGCCGTCGCCGATCGCATCGTTTACATGCTCGCGCAGCACGCGCCGAATATTCCCGACGCCATCGAGGCGCGCCAGATTCTCAGTCCGCCGATTTGCAAGAACGGTTCGGCTTGGTGGGCGGACACATCTTTCACGGAGAGTTGCTTCCCGGGCAGATCTACGGATCGCGATTCAGCACGCGTACGCCGATTCGCAATCTGTACTTGTGCGGCTCGGGCGCCCATCCCGGCGGCTGCGTGAGCGGCTTTCCGGGGAAGCGGGCAGCGCATGCGATTTTAAGCGACCTGCGCCAGATGCTGGTTGCAACGTGAACCGCGCCTGCGCGCTTCTCGCAGCGCTGCTCATGGGAGCCGCGCCGCCCCGTTTCTCAATTGATGCAATGCAACGCGTGGCGGATCTTTCGCTCGCGGCAATTACACCTGACGGATCGCAGATCGCGTTTTGTCTCTCGCGCGTCGACATGGAGCACAATCGCTACGACGACTCGCTAGAGATCTTGACCGGCGCGCGCGCCGGCTGCGGCGGCTCGGGGCCGGTCATCGCTCGATCGATGCGATCGCGTGGTCGCCGGATGCACGCACCTTAGCCGTCGTCATGGATGAACCCGGCAAGGATGCCGATCAACTCTACGCAATCGACCTCCGATCGGGCGCCGAACGCAGGCTCACCTCCGGTGCAAACGGCGTGCTCGCAATCGCGTGGTCGCCGCGCGGCGACCGCATAGCCTTCACGCGCCGCGACAACGATCCCGTGCGGCGCGGCGCCGACGCGTTCCGCGATGCCTTCGAAGTTTCAGCCAACGCGTATCTGAGCACCAGGATTGCACGCCCTTCGCACCTCTGGAGCGTCGATATGCGCGCGGCGGAGCATCGGCTCACGGCGGGCGCATGGAGCGTGGCAAACGGTCCCATAACCTGGTCCGCGGACGGCACGCAACTGCTGTATGTGCGCGCGTCCAGCGCGATATACGGCCTGCAGGACCGCGCGCGCGCGATGCGCCTGGCGATTGCGAGCGGTCAAAGCAGTCCCGCAACGCCGCAGCGCTCTCTGCAAGAGGATGCGATATTTTCTGCGGACGGTAAGCACCTTGCCTACCGGTACAGCCGGGATGGCGATCCGATCAACGAATCGGAGGCGATGGCCGACGGGCGCGATGTTTCGCGCGCACTCGACCGGCAAGTTGAAACGCTTGCATGGATGCCCCGGGACGAGCTGCTCTTGCAGGTTTACGACCGCGCGCGGGCGCCACTCTACGTGCAGCCGCTTGACGGTGCCGCGCGACGGCTGCCGCTCGGGCAGGTCGTCAGCGCTTCGATTGAGAGTACCGGCAGCGTCGCGCGCGACGGCACGATCGCATTTATCGGTGCGCAGCCGCGCCATCCGCAAGAGCTCTTCGTTCTGCCGCCAAGCGCCGGCGCGCCCGAACAGCTGACGCATTATAACGATGAGACTGCGGCGCTGGACTTAGGCCGTCCGGAGCGTATCGTTTGGCACGACGGTGCCTTTACCGAAGACGGCGTGTTGACGTATCCGCCGGGATTTCGCGCCGGGAAGCGTTATCCGCTCGTCATTCGCATCCACGGCGGCCCTGCGCTCTCTTCAACAACCGCGTTCGAACCGTTTTATCAGCTCGCCGCCGCTCGCGGGTACCTTGTGTTTGCGCCGAATTATCGCGGCAGCAACGATCTTGGAAATACGTATCAGCGCGCGATCTTCAACGATGCGAGCATCGGCCCGGGCAAGGATATTATGGCCGGCATTGCGGCCGTTGAACGGCTGGGGATCGTCGATTCATCGCGCATCGGCGTTTCAGGATGGTCATACGGCGGCCAGCTCACAAGTTGGATGGAGTCGCGCTACCATATCTGGAGGGCGGCAGTCGCCGGCGCCGCGGTCAACGATTTAGTCGTCGATTACGCCATTGCCGACGATATCGACGCGGATGCGCTGGCCTTTAGCGGCGGATCACCCTACAAAGGAAATGCCCTCGCGCTCTGGCGCAAGCACTCCCCAATCACGTACTTCAAGGATATTCGAACCCCCACGTTGATTCTTGGCAACGTTTACGACGTGCGCGTGCCCATCGTAGAATCGTACGAAATGTATCGCGCGCTTTCCGACAACGGGGTGCCGGTGCAATTCTTCGCCTATCCGACCGCCGGGCATCTGCCCAGCGGACCCGTGCGTCTTGCCGATGCCTACACGAGGTGGCTCCAGTGGTTCGATCGTTACTTCAAATCAGCTGCAATCCTGTGCGCGATCGCATTGCCGCAGTCGGTGCCCGCGTTACGCGCGGCCGCCGCACCGGCGTCCTGCACGCCTTCAATCTTCGCACCGCGCGGAGCCTGGCGCGCATCGCGGCTGCAAAACGGCCCGGGTTTGGTGCTCTCAGGTGGGGGCCTGGCACAGATGCCCGAGCAGGTGGTGCTGCAGTGGATGCGATCGCGCGTTTCGGCGCCTGCGCATGCTCGCGCGGGAAACTTAATAATCCTTAAGGCATCGGGTGGGCGCGACTACACGGATCGTTTCTATACCTTGTCGCGTTACGCATCGGTGCGCGAAGTGCTCATCCCGCCCTGCGCGTCGCGCGCCGGCGTTGACGGCGTCGCCTCGCTGGTCGATCGCGCCGATGCGGTGCTGTTTTCCGGCGGCGACCAAGCGCATTACGCGGCCTGGAAAGGCAGTGCCCTCATTGCTGCAATCCGTCGCGTTTACGCGCGCGGCGGAATCGTCGGAGGCGGCAGCGCCGGCTTGGCGATCCAGGGACAAGTGATTTTCGATTCCGTTGCAGCCGATCGCGTGCTACCCAGCGATCAGGACGTAGCGACGCCCGATGCGGTGAAAGATCCCTACGAGTCTTCCATCAGCTTTACGACGGGATACTTCGATTGGCCGCCGCTGCGCGGCGCAATTACGGACACGCATGTTGCGCGGCGCGACCGCTTCGGCCGGCTCGCGGCTTTCATGGCCCGCGCGCTGCACGAACATTTGGTTGCGGGACCCCAGGTCTTCGGCGTTGCCGTCGACGAGGGCGCTGCACTTCTTGTCGACGCCCGCGGCATCGCAACACTCGTCGAACGCGCGCGGGAAAGCAACGGCTACGTTCCGCGCGGCGCATACGTCGTCGAAGGTGGCCGCGCGGCGCGGCTTGGCAAGCATCGCTCTTTGCGTTATACGGTCGTGGTGACCCATCTGTCTCGACCCGGCTCGCGCTACGACTTGATTGACAAGCACGGGGCGGGCATGGCCTACCGGGTGACGGTAGACGGCTCGCGCAAGCCGTTCTACTCGAGCGATCCTTACGGCGTTACGCCTCGGTAACCGGCTCCGGCATCCACCTGTGCGTCTTTTAGGGAGTCCAATCAACCGCCGGCAAATACGGCACCATGGCTGGAAAGCATAGCCTCGCGCCGCTTTTTGCGTGCGCTCTTCTCGCAGCGGCGCCGGCGCCAGGCCGCACACCCGCGAACGTCGGCTACCTGACCCGGCAGCAAGGCTGCCACGCGGCCCGAACGTACGCGGGCCTGTTCCGGTGCAGCGCGCGCGATCCAAATTTCATTGCTCGCGACATCGTGAACGGCGATCTCTCCGGACTGCACGTCATCAATGCGTCGTGTGACTCGCCGTGGCATGTTGTCGTGAAAGCAACGGGCGATCGTGGCGAGCTCGATTACGAATCGGCGACAATTAGCGGCGCAGGCGCGCGCCAAATTGTCGGCGTTCCCCTTTTGGACGGGCACGGCAAACGGGTTGCCGTCTTGTTGTGGCAAGTCCGGGGACATTCTCGCTGACGCAGTAGCGCGCCGCTCTTCACGCCGCCCAAGGGGATGGTGCGCAGCAGCGTGCCCGGCGTTCAGAGCCAGGTTGCGCAGTCGCACTGGGCGACGTTTGTTGAGGGCTTTCGCGGAACGGTCAATATGCGGTGGGACGGGCGCGTTTACGAGAACGCTTTTTACATCTCGGTCCTCAAGGTTCCGACGTATGAAAATGCGGCCCAGGTCGGCATGCAGGAACTCTCGTGGGTTGCCAATCCGCCCAAACTGGACGAGCAGGCCATGATAAAGTCGTTCTGCGCGCACAACAAGGTCCGCTGCGCGCATGTGACGTTTCCCCGCCGCGCGTCCTTAAGCGAATCTTCAGCGGGCCGGTGGCGCTGGCAAGCGAGGTCAAAGAAGACCTCTTTGCAACCTCGGCAGCGAGCGTTTATATTGCGGCGTACACCTACTCAATTGCCACCGGCGATGGACCGCACGCCGACGCATCGCTGCGCACGTTGTGCCCGCCGGCCTCGCAGCCCTGACGAACGCTACGCCCGGGCGTTAACCGTTTTTTTGCGCCACGCGCCGACGATCGCGCCCATCATCGCCATGCCGGCGACAACGTAGCCGGCGTCGATTCCCCAGAGCGCCAGGGGACGGCCTTCGTACAGCATGTCCATCAGCGACATCGTTCCAAAGACGCCAAGGCCCATGAAGATGCCGAACTCGATGCCGTGACGCACGGGGTTTGGATTCGAGTCTGTCCGCAAGGGCGATGCCGATGACATATGCCAGAATCCAACTTAGGATGAACGCCCCGATGAAGGTGCCCGTCATCGAGCCCATCGAGGACTGGACGTGTCCGGTCAGGGCCAGCCACTGCCGCCCGAAGAGCGGCATATACCAGATTGAGCCCAGGACGAAAAACGCGATGGCCGAGACCAACACGGCCAGATGATTGACGCGAGATGCCACGAGCAGACCCTCCTTTGGGCTCAGCATTGCAGAAAACCCCTCCCCCTGCAAGCGCCCGGTTGGTACGAACCGTTAGGGGGCCTGTAAACCGGGCAATACTCCTACCTATGAAAAGCACTTATTTAGCCCCGGCACTCCTTGCTGCCGGTCTGGCTCTTGCTCTTACCGCATGCGGCGGTTCGAGCGGTTCCACGAACACCGGCAACACCGAGACGGCCGGCTCGCACATGAAACAAGCGAATACGCTTCACGTGATGCACAACAAGATGTCCGGCAAAGCCATGAACATCAATATGGGCGCAATGAACGGCTCCAAAGAAGACGGATCCGCCTCGATTGCGGCCAACGGCAACGGCGTCACCGTAACCGTGAAAGTCTTCAACGAACCCAAGGGTGCATCGCAACCCTCGCACATTCACAGCGGAACCTGCAAGAAACTCGATCCGGCGCCCTGGAAACCGCTGACATCCGTCGTTAACGGCGTTTCGACGACTACGCTTGCGGGCGTAACGTTAGACCAACTCAAGAAAGGTCAGTACGCCATCAACGTCCACCAAAGCGCAGCGAACCTCAAGCATTACGTGTCTTGCGGCGACTTAACCAAATAATCTAGAAGGTCGAACCAAACCTGCGGGCGATGGGTCTACCAGTAGACCCATCGTCCTTGCATATCGCGGCGCGCGCCGTCGAGTTTTTCCGCGAGCAATGTTGAGTCCACATCGTTTGCGTCAATGGTGCGACGCAGCGCGCGCATGATACCGAAACCCTCATGCACAAGGCCTCGCGCGCGCGCCGCATTTCCGCTTTGGTGCGCAAGTTCGGCCGCCACGATAAGCGCGTTTGCCGCGCGCCAGCGATCGCCGCAGGCAAGCGAGATCCGCGCGGCGCGTTCGGCCGTTGCGGATGCCTGCGCGTAACGGTGCTCGCGTACGGCGGCATCGTTTGCGGCCATGACGGTCAGGGCGCGCCCGCCGCACGGCGTGCGCTGCGAATGGGCAATGGGAGACGGCGCGGGAGCTGCAGCCCAGAAGCGCGGCAACAGCCAATGCGGCCGCAGTCCGAATGAAATTGGCCATGCCCTACTCTTCCCGGGCAGGGGTTCCGGCAAACCGCGCCCCGCGCGCGAACAGGAAGTACACGGGGATGGCCAGCAGCAAAAAGCCCAGTCCAATTAAGCTGTTCTGTGGATACTTTACGTAGGTGTCCAGAACAACCGCTCCCGCCACCAGCGCAAAGGCCGCCGTTGAGATTGGGTGCCCGGGAACGCGGAACGCCGGCTGCGCGGCGCCCGATGCGCTATCGCGTGCCCGGAAGATAAAGATTGCAACGCCCGAGAGCATGAAGAACACGTAGTCGACGGAGATCACGTAGTTCTGAATCTGATCGTACTTGCCCGAGAGGGCTATGACGATTGCGGCGATACCTTGCAGTGCGATCGCGATGACCGGCACGCGCGACTTGGGATGCACCCAAGCGACTTGTTTGAAAAACACACCGTCGCGCGCCATGGCATGGTATACGCGCGGCGAGGTCAGGATTTGATTGCTGATGAAACCGAACGTCGAGAGCATGACGGCCGCCGCAATGAGCTGGGCGCCGCGCGGTCCCATAACGATCTGCATTACGTCCGATGCGGGCGTCGCGGTGTTCATCAGCCCGTTGCTGCCCAGCGCGTGAAGCGAGACGATGTTTACCAGCATGTATAAAATGATGACCACGCCTACGCCGGCGATCATGCCCACGGGCAGCGTGCGCTTGGGATTTTTGAGCCTCGCCGCTCATGAGGCTGGACGTTTGCCATCCGCTGTAGGCAAACAGCACCGGAACCATGGCCAGGCCGATCGCGGTCAGCGTATCGAAATTATTTGAAAACCCTTGCGAGCCGGACGCCGATGCCGGTGCTCCCGAGGCCCAAAAGCCCACGCCGATAAGCAGTGCGATGGCGCCGATTTTGAGCACCATGAAGAAATTTTGAACGTTGCTCCCCGCCCGCACGCCTAGGCAATTGATCAGCGTGAGGAAGCCCAAGGTTGCTGCGGCGATCAGCTGTTCGTTGGGATGCCATGCGGCGTTCAGGCCGTGGAAGTAGCCGGCGAAGGTCACTGCGGAGGCCGCGGCGCCGCCGCTTTGCGAGACCAGCAGCAGCGTCCAGCCGTACATGAAGGCCACGACCGGGTGGTAGGCGTCCCGCATGTAGGCATAAAGGCCGCCGTCCTTGGGCCGGCGCGCGGCGAGTTCGGCGAACACGAAGGCCCCGATAAGGGCGATGAGGCCGCCCAGCACCCATACCCCCAGAATGAGGCCCGGTGTGTGGACGCGGGCCGCGACCACCGAGGGGTTGCGAAAGATGCCCGAGCCCACGATGCCGCCCATGACGATAAGGGCGGCGTCATACACGCCCAGGCGGCGCGCCAAAGGTATCGGCTTGCTCATTTCGCCGTATCGGTCGTTCTTTGGGTAAATCCCTACCCGGGTGGTCAAGCCACTCGAAAGGAAACAACCAATGCAAGCGCTCCGCGCACTCTTTGCAGCCGTTTTTTTGACTGCATTCATCGCTCCCAACGTGGCCGTAGCCGGGCAGACGAACAACTTCTACGGTGAAGTCGTTCACGTGTCCACCGAAAACGTGAAGGTTTACGATCCGAAGGCACACCTGACGATCAGACTTCATCGTAACGCCGAAGTTCGACCAAATCTTCTCGGGCGACGGCAAGGCCACGTATCAAATGAAAGATCTCAAGGCCGGGCAGTACGTCCGCGTCGTGTACGATCAAAAGGCACTCGGCATCCGTCATGCCGACAAAATCTACATCCTCAACAACGCCAACAAAAAGAAGCGCACGCTCTAAGAGCGCGAGCTTCCGTTCAAGAAGGATGCAGGCCGAACCGCGGCCTGCATCCTTTCTTATGCGCGGGCGTATTCTTGCAGGCGGCGCCGCATGAGGTAGTACTTCGATATGATCGAGCTGACGACGGCCGGTTCGGGCAACGCGCGAACGGCGCGCGGATGCGCGGCGGCGTAGAAGAGGATCCCCGTACGGAAAGCCCAGTGAGGCCAGCTCGTGATGGTACCCCTCTATGTCGCGCGCGCGACGGAATGCGTATTCCCGGTCGCACGGACCATCATCGGTTTCGGCGTTCAAAATCGAGCTGTGCGCGCGCGATCGTGCCGGCTGTACCGCCCGCTCCCAGAGCGCCGCAAAGCGCGGCATCGAGACGGTCGAAAGCGCTGCTGAAGATGCTCCAGCCTTCCAGCACGTTCGTGGCCGGGTCGCCGGTTTGAAAAAAACGCGCGGCCAGGCCGTCGATGGCTTTCTCGTAGGCACCGCACTCGTCCAGCTGCAGGACGCTGCGCGCATCACGCAGGACAGGCAGGAAAGATGTAGCGATGCTCATCGTTTGTGCGCCCGAGAGCGCGCCGCGCTCCCGCGCTGAGATTGCGAACGCTGCAAACGAGCAATATGCTTCGAGCAACCGGCACCAGCGCTCGTCCGCATCATCATCCGGCGCATAAGCGTGCAGCACGTCGCGGCCGCAAAGCAGGGCCGGGCCGTAGTGGCTTGTATAGCGCATAACGCGAAGCGACCACGCGGGCAAGATGTAGGGCTCGTGCAGAAACAGCGGATGGAAGCGCTCGGGCATCCGCCCGATCGCCGAAAAGAAGTGCCGGTTGTCCATCGCGCTGCGGTCGGTTACCACCAGCAGATCGACATCCGACAAACCCGGATTCCAAGGGCTTCCAAGACGGTACACGGCAATGGCGCGGGAACGCACCATCGCGGCGTAGAGCGTTATGGCCTCGTCGTGCGCGGCATGCGTGGACGAGGCGGGCAGATCGGTTACGAGCATATAAGGACCCCCACCGGCCAATCCTAGCATCCGGCCTGCCTTGCGCACGTGAGGCTTTCAACCAAGGAGCTTCCTAGTCAAGCGTCCCTATCCGTTCGGGACGCGTATGACGCGCATAAAGAAAGACGCCCGTGCGCGAGGGCGAAGCGTGCGCCATGTCAGTTTTTCTACTCGCAGTTACTTTGCTGGCGCAAGC
This sequence comes from Vulcanimicrobiota bacterium, assembly GCA_963702335.1. GTDB lineage: Bacteria > Vulcanimicrobiota > Vulcanimicrobiia > Vulcanimicrobiales > Vulcanimicrobiaceae > DASSRQ01. Next base: position 17,221 of record CAVPCC010000010.1, read on the forward strand.
ACTTGCGCCGGCCCCCTCGACCGTGCCGCCGGCGCCATTGAATAACGGTGCCTGCATGGATTCGGCGGCCCAAGTCCCGCAGGCGCTCCAGGGCGCAGGGCAATCGGCCGCGGTCGTGCGAATCGACCGGGTCGTTTCGACGGCGGATATGCTCTCGGGCGAGACCATCGGCTTTTTGTACACCCGCCAGGATGGGAGCACGTGGATCGGCGAGCGCTCGCAGGCGTATATGTCCGCGGCGGCCAGCCAGGCCATGAACAACGTCCTGGGCATGTTCCACTTGCAAGGCGCTTCCACGACGCAGTTCCCGCCTGCCCGGCTGTACGGCGTAAAGACGAACTACCAGCAGATCTTTCAAGTCCACGTCATGCAGACGGGCCTGGACCCGCTGCACATCCGTTTCGACCCGTGCGTCGCCTGGCCGCAAGGCCGGCCGCTGCCCCAGCCGGGCTAGCGTCCGAGGGCGCAAGCGGCTCGTCGCGAAGTTAGCAGTTACCGAATCCGATTGCTAACGGCGAGGGTTGTAGCCGAGGATGGACTTCCAGGAATTCGTGCGCCGTCCGCGTGGAGCGCACTGGGAACCGAACGCCGACGTCGTTATCGATGAGGCATCCCAGCGGGTTGTCGTGCGAGTCGAATTGGCCGGGGTCGAGCCCGAGAGTTTGCGCGTCTTTGTTGATGAGCGGCATCTCTTCATCTCCGGACGCCGCGCCGATACGATGCGGCTTCGCATCGGTTCGTTGGTGCAAAAAGAGATTGCCGATGGCGAATTCGTCAAGAAGATGCATTTGCCGGTGAGCGTTCAGTACGATGAGATCACCGCCACGTACACGGACGGAATGCTCACCATCGCGCTCCCGGTTGCCGCCTCGGAGTACATCACGCTCGCGCGTACCGAGATCCACGTTATCGTCAAAAGGATTCCTGCTTAATATGAGTTCCATCGGCATACTGCCGCTGCAAGAGGCCGTGTTGTTTCCCAACACGGTCATACCGCTCGCCGTCGTCAAAAAACCCGGCATTTTGCTCGTGGAGGAGGCGCTGCGAGAGGGCAAGCCTATTGGCCTCACGGTGCTCAAGGATCGCGAGATCGAGAATCCCGGACCAGAGGACGTGTACCGCATCGGTACCATCGGGACGGTACAGAAAATGCTCAAAGTTCCCGACGGCACTTTGCGCTGCATCGTCGCAGGCCAGCAAGTTTTTAAGATCGAGAAGTTCGAGCAGACCGAGCCGTACATGATCGCGACCTACACCGAGCTGCCCGACGTTACGACGAACTCCGAAGAGATCGTTGCCATGCAGCGCAACCTTGCGGGCCTGTTTCAAAAATTGCTGGGTTATCTTCCGCAGGCGCCGCGCGAGATGGAGATGGAAGTCCAGAACATTACGGATCCTAATCTGCTCTCCTATTTTGTCGCGTCCACGATGCGGTTGGAAACGGCCGACCGGCAAGCGATCTTGGAAGAGCGCAACACCGCAAAACGCATGCGCAAGCTCACGATGATGCTGACCAAAGAGTCGAAGTGGTGGAGCTCGGTCACAAGATTCAATCCGACATTCAGCGCGAGATGGAAAAAAATCAGCGCGAGTTTTACTTGCGTCAGCAGCTGCGCGCCATTCAGGAAGAGCTGGGCGAGGTGGACCCGCAGCAAGCCGAAACCAACGAACTGCGCAAGAAGATCGATGAAGCGCAGATGCCCGAAGATGCGCGCAAGGCCGCCGATCGCGAGCTGGACCGCTTAGCGAAAGTGCCGCAGGCCAGCCCAGAGTATAGCGTAATCCGCACGTATCTCGATTGGCTCGTCGCAGTGCCGTGGGGCAAAGAAACGACCGATCACATCGACATCAAACGCGCCCGAGAGATCCTGGACGAAGATCATTACGATCTGGAAAAAATCAAAGAGCGCATCATTGAATACCTGGCCGTCGGCAAGCTCAAGAACCGGCTGACCGGCCCGATTCTGTGTTTCGTCGGGCCGCCCGGCGTGGGCAAAACCTCGCTCGGCCAATCGATCGCGCGCGCAATGGGGCGCAAGTTCGTGCGTCTTTCGGTGGGCGGCGTTCGCGACGAATCGGAGATCCGCGGCCACCGCCGCACGTATATCGGCTCGATGCCCGGCAGCATCGTGCGCGCAATCCGCGATTCGGGCACGCGAAATCCGGTCATGATGATCGACGAGATCGATAAGGTCGGCTCCGACTACCGCGGCGATCCTCAATCCGCGCTGCTCGAAGTGCTCGATCCCGAGCAGAACAACTCGTTCCGCGATCATTACCTGGACCTGCCGTTCGATCTCTCGCAAGTGCTCTTCGTCTGCACGGCCAATACCCTGGACACGATCAGCGGCCCGCTGCGCGACCGCATGGAGATCATCGAACTGGCCGGTTATACCGAGCTGGAAAAGGTGCAGATCGCCAAACGGTATCTGATCCCCAAGCAGCGCAAGGCCAACGGCGTAAAGGAAACGCAGGCCATGATCAACGATGCCGCGCTGCGCCTGATCATCACCGATTATACGCGCGAGGCAGGTGTGCGCAATCTGGAGCGCGAGATCGGAACCGTGTTCCGGAAGACGGCACGGCAAATTGCCGAGCACCCGCGCTACAAAGGCCGCGTGAAGCCCGAAAATCTTCCCGATTTTCTGAGTAAAGCGCGGTTCTACAGCGAGGTGAAGAAACGCGTGGCGTCGGTCGGCGTTTCAACCGGCATGTTCTACACGCCGGTGGGCGGCGATATTCTCTTTATCGAAACGACCTCGATGCCGGGAACCGGCAAGCTGGTGCTCACGGGCCAGCTCGGCGACGTCATGAAAGAAAGCGCGCAAGCCGCGGTTTCGTTCCTTCGCTCGCGTTCGGGTGAGTTGGGATTGCCCGACGATTACTTTGCCAAGCACGACCTGCACATTCACGTGCCGGCCGGTGCAACGCCCAAGGACGGGCCATCGGCGGGCATTGCGCTGGCAACGGCGATCACCTCGCTGCTCACGGGAACCAAAGTCGATCCCGACGTTGCGATGACCGGCGAGATAACACTGACCGGGCAAGTGCTGCCCATCGGCGGCCTTAAAGAAAAGGTGCTCGGCGCAAAACGCGCAGGCATCAAGAAAGTTATCCTGCCCAAGCGCAACGAGGTCGATCTGGACGACATTCCCAAAGAAGTGCGCGACACGATGACGTTTATTCCGGTTGAAGAGCTCTCCGAGGTGCTCTACAACGCGCTGGGCAAACGTGTGATTACGCCCGTCGAATTGGGCGAGACGACGCGCCGCAACAACGTTGTGCCGATGCGCCGCCGCAACGGCGCGGTGAAAGCGCCTAAGAAATCACGGCGTCGTAGTTTGAGATAACCGGCGAACAGGTATTGGCCTGTTCGTCGAACGCCAAAAACTCGGCGATGGGCTTGGCATAGACGTGCAGCGTGGTTGCCGCCTCGGGCGTAATGCAGCGGTGTAAGTGCACGTCGTCCTGGCGATAATCGATGCCGCCGGTCACCAGTTCCTCGCGCCCTTCGAGCGCAATGTGAGCGCGCCCCTGTTCTTCGCCGCGATCGTAACGCAGGAAGTTCTCGACACGCATGGCTCCGCTCGCGACCGAGAGCCAGCAGTGCGATCCGCCGTGGTCGTGCACCGGCGTCACGCATCCGGGCATCCAGTGAATGACGACGATCTCGAACGCGTCATTCTTATGAATCAGCGTTCTGGTGTATCCGCGCGCATGGCCCGCACCCGCGGGCGCAGGAACCGTTTCAGCCGTCTCGCAGAACGCGCGAAGCCAGCGCACGATATCGTTCGCCGGGTCGCTCCCTTCGCGCAGACGCCGCATCGAGGCGGAAAGCTCCTCGATGGCGTTTTGAGCGATCATTCTCTCACCGGCTGCACGGGCGCATATCGCTCTCCCACCGGAGCCGGCAGCCCGTCTAATTCGGCGACGTCGCGCTCGCTAAGAATCACCTGCGCCGCCGCAACGTTTTCTTCAAGGTACCGGCGGTGCTTGGTTCCGGGAATCGGAATAACATTCGGGGCCTTTGCCAGCAGCCACGCGAGCGCAACTTGGCCGGGGGCGGCGCCCAAGCGCGTTGCGATAGCCTCGATGCTTCCAACGATCGCACGGTTGCGGCCGAATGCCGCACCCGTAAACCGCGGCAGCGTGGCGCGAAAGTCTCCTGCGGCAATATCCTTTTGTGTGAGCCGGCCGGTGAGCATTCCGCGGCCGAGCGGCGAGTATGCAAGCAGCGCGATTCCGTTCTCCACACAGTACGGCAGCACGGCCTGCTCCACGTTGCGCTCGAAGAGCGAGTATTCGGACTGCACGCTTGCAATCGGATGCACCGTGCGGGCGCGCCGCAGCGTATCCACGTCAACTTCCGAGAGCCCGATGGCGCGGACTTTCCCGTCCGCCACGAGTTCGCTCATCGCACCTACGCTCTCTTCTACCGGCACGTCGGGATCGATGCGGTGCAGTTGGTAGAGATCGATAACGCCGGTGCGCAGGCGCTTGAGCGACGCATCGCATGCCGCGCGGATGTGCGCCGGCGTTCCGTTCCGCCGCATGTCGTACCCGGTGCGCTCGCCGTGAACGACGATGCCGCACTTGGTTGCAATAATGAACGACGAGCGCCGTCCGGAAAGGGCCTTGCCGACCAGCTCTTCGTTGATAAACGGTCCGTACATATCCGCGGTGTCGAAAAGCGTCACGCCGATGTCGAGCGCGTGATTGAGCAGTTCGATGCCGGCCTTCTCGTCGGGGGCGTTCACGCCGCTGCCGTACGCCCAGCTCAAGCCCATGCAGCCATACCCGATGGCCGATGCTGCAAGCCCGGACGAACCAATCGTGCGCGTCTTCATACCGGGATATACGTCCGGGCAAGTTCGCTAAACCTGCGCACTTCGCGCTCGCGCCAGGCGGGCTCGCGTTCCAAGGCGGCGGACAGGCGGTCTGCGGCTTGCGGGACTTGAGCGAGCGCGCCCCGCGCATCAACAAAGAGCGCGCGCGTGCGGCGCGCGAGCAAATCGTCCAGCCGCCGCGCCATCTCGTGCTGGATCGCTTCCTCCAGCGAGGGAACAAGCGGTACGGATGCGAGTGCGAGGGTTGCCGTTGCGCACTCCTGTTCGCGCAATCCCGCGCTGCGCGCGGCCGCGGAGACGGCGTCTTGGGCCATAACGCGATAGGTGGTCCACTTGCCGCCCGTTACGGTCGTCAAACCGCTGCGCGAGGTGAGCACGAGATGTTCGCGCGAGAGTTGTGCGGTGGTTCCGCGCGCGCGCAGCAGCGGGCGCATGCCGGCGAACGCGCTTTGGATCTGTGGAACGGCGATTGCCTTTCCGGTGTGCAGCGCGAGCGTGCTTAGGATCCACGCTATTTCGCGCGCATCCGGGGCGGGTTCGTGAAGCGCGCAGGCTACCGGAACGTCCGTCGTGCCCGCCAGCGTGCTGCCGTGCCAGGGAATGGCGAAAAGTACGCGTCCGTCGCCCGTTTTGGGAACGAGCAGCGCTCGGCCGTTCAGCTCCAGCATGGCGGCGGGCACGACGATATGACTGCCGCGGCTAAAAGCCAGCAGCGGTTGCGCGTGCGGATCGTCGAGCCGCCGCAGATCGTCGCAGAAGATTCCCGTTGCATTGACGATTGCGCGAGCCCGCACGGTAAAACGTTCGCCGCTCTCACTATCGCAAACCACCGCGCCCGCAAGCCGCGTGCCCTTGTATTCGAAGCGCTCGACGCCGGCGTAATTTGCAAGCGCCGCGCCGTGCGACCACGCGGTTTGCGCTATCGCGATCGCCAGGCGCGCGTCGTCGAACTGCGCATCGTAATATTGCACGCCGCCGGCCAAAACCGAACTGCGCGGCAGATCGCCGCTGCCCGCAAGAGCATCGTAAATGCGAAGACCGGCCGCATAGGACAAGCGCTCGAACGCGTTTCGGCACGGAATAAAAAACGGTAACGGCCGCACCAACGACGGCGCATTGGCAAGCAGTACTGCCCGCTCGCGCAAAGCCTGCCGCACCAGATGAACGTTGCCCCGGCGCAAGTAGCGCACCCCGCCGTGGATGAGTTTGGTGGAGCGGCTCGATGTCCCGGACGCAAAATCGTACTTCTCAACAAGGGCGGTGCGGTATCCGCGCGATGCCGCATCGAGCGCACAGCCAAGGCCGGTCGCGCCGCCGCCGATGACGAGCACGTCGAAGTGCTCGTTCTGAAGGCGCGAAATGGCTTGCGCGCGGTTCATTGCGCCCAGTTGCGGCTGCGTTCCACGGCGCGGTACCACTGCGCGGTGAGCGCCGCACGTTGCGAGTGCGCGATTTGCGCGGTGAAGCGCGCATCCTCGCGCCATAAGGCGCGCAGCGCATCGAGATCCGGCCACAGCCCGCACTGCAGGCCGGCAAAAAATGCGGCGCCCATGGCCGTTGTCTCGGTAACCACCGGACGCACGACCTGCAAGCCGAGCAGGTCGGCTTGCAACTGCATCGCCAGCGCGTTGCGCGAACCGCCGCCGTCTACGCGCAGCTCGGTCAGCCTGATTCCGGCATCGCGTTCCATGGCGGCGACGACGTCCGCACATTGAAAAGCGATCGCCTCTAGTACGGCGCGCGCAAGATGCGCTCGCGTCGTTCCCCTGGTGATGCCGACCATCACGCCTCGGGCATTCGGGTCCCAGTACGGCGCGCCAAGGCCGGTGAAGGCGGGCACGAAAGCGAGCCCGCCCGTGTGTTCGCACGAGCGCGCCAACGCTTCAATGTCTCGAGCGTTTTCAATAATCTGCAAACCGTCGCGCAGCCATTGCACGGCGGTGCCGGTATTAAAGACCGAACCCTCCAGCGCAAAGACCGGCGCCGAGCGATCGAATGCAAAGGCGATCGTGCTGATGCAGCCGCTCGTGCTGCGAGCCGCAACCGGCCCGGTATTGAGCATTGCAAAGGCGCCGGTGCCGTAGGTGATCTTTGCAAGGCCCGGCTCGAAGCACGTCTGCCCGGCTAGTGCCGCATGCTGATCGCCCGCTACGCCGCAGATGGGAACCGCGGCGCCGAAGAGCTCGGCCTGCGTATCGCCGAAGTCCGCCGTGCACGGCAACACCTGCGGCAAAAGCGATCGCGGAATGCCGAACGCTTGCAGCAGCGGCTCGCTCCAATCGCATGCGTGAATGTCGAACAGCATCGTCCGCGAGGCATTCGTGATGTCCGTGACGTGACGGCGGCCCCCGGTCAATTTCCATATCAGCCACGAGTCTACCGTGCCAAAGGCAATCTCGCCGCGCTGCGCGCCCTCGCGCGCTTGCGGATAGCGATCCAGGATCCACGCAATCTTGGTGGCACAGAAGTATGGGTCGACAATCAGGCCGGTGAGATCTTGCACGGTCTGCCCGAGGCCGTCTGCGCGCAGTTTTTCGCAGCGATCGGCCGTGCGGCGATCTTGCCACACGATTGCCCGTCCGAACGGTTTGCCCGAGCGGCGATCCCAGAGCAACGTGGTTTCGCGCTGATTCGTGATTGCGATCGCACGCAGGTCGCGCGCCGCCGCGCCGGCCTGCCGCAACGCCTCGCATGCCGTCTCGTACTGCGAGCGCCAGAGATCCTCGGGATCGTGTTCGACCCAGCCCGGCTGCGGAAAATGTTGCGCGAATTCGCGCTGAGCGCCGGCTATAATGGCGGCGTTTGCATCGATGACGAAAGCGCGCGAGCTCGTCGTGCCTTGGTCGAGCGCGAGAATCAGCGAACGCCCGCCCCGTGAGGCTTAGTAGTAACGAAGATATCACCAGGACGGACGGTCGCGTTCGTAACGATACCCCGGCGCCGGATGGTTTCAATCCGGCAGCAGGCGTTTACGGCGACATGCGCTTGCTTGGGGAAGCTTCATACAGGGATGGTTTTCGTCCGGAAGCGAACGGCCTCTTGATGCGCAAGAATCTGCTCTTCATCCCGGGGCCCGTCACGGTTCCCGAAGCGGTGCTGGCCGCAATGAGCAAACCGCTAATCGATCACCGCGGTCCGCAGTTCGCTGCGCTAGCCAAGCACATCGAGCAGATGCTGCGGCCCATTTTGGGGACGCAGGAGGGCGATATACTGCTGCTCGGTTCGTCCGGAACGGGGGGCCTGGAGGCAGCAATCGCCGGCACTTTTTCGCGCGGCGACACCCTTTTGGCAACGCCTCTGGGCGTCTTCGGGCGGCGCATGATCGCCATTGCGAAAACGTACGGCCTCAACGTGGAGATTCTTGAGACCGACCCCGGAGCGTGCCTGGATCCTCAAGCGCTCGCGGAACGCCTGCAACAAGATGCTCCGCGGCGCATCAAAGGCATCTTGCTTACCCATAACGAGACCTCGACGGGTGTGCAAAACGATATGGCCGCCATCGCGCCGATCGTTCGCGCGCACGGCGCACTGAGTATCGTCGATTCGGTGAGCGGTTTGGGCGCAACGCCGTTTCTGATGGACGAATGGGGTTACGACATCGTCGTCGGCGCTTCGCAGAAAGTGCTCGCAGCGCCGCCCGGAGCGGCAATGGTGGCCGTTCGCCCGCGCGCTTGGGAGGCGATAGAAAAATCCGACGTGCCGCGTTTCTATTTCGACCTGCTCAAGGCGCGCGATTTTGCGCGGCAAGGGCAAACGCCCTGGACGCCGCCGGTTTCCATTCTCTTTGCGCTCGATGCGGCGCTGACGTTGTATACCAATGAAGGCGCGCCGAACGTTTGGCACCGGCACGAGATGTACGCGCAAGCAATACGCGCGGCGTTCAGCGCATTGGGCCTGACGGTCTTCTCGCAACCGGGTGCGCATTCGGTTACCGTCGTGGCCGCGGCCCTGCCGGCGGGCGTAGAAGCCGCGACGTTATTGAAAAAACTGCGCGAGGAGCGCGGCGTGGTGCTCTCGGGCGGACAGCTCGAACTCAAAGGCAAGATCGTGCGCATGGGAACCATGGGTGACGTCTCGCAAACGGACGTCCTGGGGGCGCTCGGTGCGCTTGAGATGGCGCTGCTCGAATATAATGCCCCGGTTCGCGTGGGCGCCGGCGTTCAAGCGGCGCTGCGCGTGTTCTTAGATATGGCGGGCGGTTCTAAACACGATGCCGATCGAAAACCGGACGAAGCAGCGGCCGTGCAAACCACGGCAGGGTCGCGCTGATCTTCGCATCGATGCTCTCATCGGGGCGCGTAAAGTAGGCCACCAAAACCGACCGGTGAAAGTCGTGCCGGATCTCCGGTGAGAGCGGAAAGAACAACGCGACGTAGAGCAGCAGCCACACGAATACCGCACCTTTAAACAGCCCCACGGCGGCGCCCGCGAGTGCATTCCCCGTCCCCAGAACGGGCAGCTTGGCTATGGTGTTGAGCGCGCGCGCTACGAGCATGACTGCCAAATACGTTCCGGCTCCGACCGCGAACAGCGCGATCACGTGCGCGGCACCGGGCCCGACATGGATCGCGTCTTGAATGGGCGCATCGAAGACACCATTGTAAAACCACGGCGTAACGAGCGAGAGCAGCAGCGCGAGCGCCCCGGAAAGCTCCATGATAAAGCCGCGCTTAAGTCCCTTGAGCGCCGCAATGAGCAGTATCGCGGCGATGAGCACATCGGGCCACACCATTAGGCGCGAAGCACCACGCCGTGCTGCTCGCTGAGCGCCTTGAGCGCCATTGCGATAGCTTCGTCGGCCTGCTCGTCGGTGATCGTGGTATCGAAGCGCCCTAAGGTGACGCGGATCGCCAGGCTCTTTTTGCCGGCGGCGATTTGAGGACCGCGGTATTCGTCGAAGGCGCGAACATCCAGGCATAACTGGCCGATTGCTTGAGCGATCGTCCGGCGGATCGACGACGCTGCAAGATCCGGGTCGCAGACGAGAGCGAGGTCGCGGTAGGTCGAGGGGTACTTTGAAGCAGGCTTATAGCGCGGCACTGTGAAGTCCGGCAAGCGCTCGAAATAGATCCAGCAGCCGTAAACGGGCAACCGCGAAGCAAAAGCTTTCTGCATGCGCGGATCCACTTGACAGATGAACGCAAGTTCGCGTCCTTCCCACAGCAGCGCCGCGGTTTTTCCCGGATGCGCGCCGTTGCGACTGTCGGCAACGCATTCGAACTCGCGCGCGCCGGTCAACGCGGAAAGCAGGGCTTCGGCGTCACTCTTGATCGCAAGGAAATGCGAGTCGCGCCACTCCGGTTCGTCCAGCGGTTCGGCGGAGAAGCCGAACGCGAGCACGGCGGATTCCATCGGGCCGCCTTCTTCGGCGTAAAAAACGTGACCGATCTCGAAGACGCGCACCGGCCGGTCGATGCGCGCAAAATACTGGATGTGCGCCGGGCCTAAAGCGAAGCGCAGGTACCGCTGATCTTCCGAGAGCGGATTCAACACCTCCACGGGCCGGCTCGTTGGAGCAAGTCCAACCGCTTCGAGTTTTTCGAATACGCTTGCGCCATGTAAAGCGATCGTTGCGATTTCGTGGTAGCCGAGCGCCATCAGCGTCTGCGCGCTGCGCTCCTCCTGCAGATACGCATCGCTGCGGATGTTATGCGCGGGCACGGACGGTATGACGCTCTCAATGCGATCGTAGCCCGCCATGCGTGCGATCTCTTCGATGATATCCGCGCAGAGCGTAACGTCGCGCCGCCACGGCGGAGGCGTGACGAGCAGCGTTGCGCCGGAGGCGGGTTCGACTTTGAATCCGAGCCGGTCCAGGTACTCGCGCAGTTCTTCCGCGGGCAGCGTAAAGCCGAGCAGGCGCTGCACGTCGGAAGGATCGAACGTAATCGGCGCTGCCGGCTGCGCGGGACTACCCGCCGTGAGTGCAGCGCGAAGGTGCGCGCCCTGTTCTCCCAGCAGCTGCGCCGCGCGCGCGGCGCCCGCGGCTGCGAGCGACGCGGGCAGCGTTTTTTCGTTTCGCGTGCTGGCCTCGGTGCGCATAAGATGGCGCGCGCTCATCCGCCGCACGCGCGGTCCGGCGAACGTTGCGCTTTCCAAGAGCACCGTTTGCGTTGCGCCCGTCACTTCGGATACAGCGCCGCCCATGAGACCGGCCAGGCCTTGCGCCGACTCTTCGCTTGCAATGACGAGATCTTTGGCGCTCAGCGTTCGCTCCACGCCATCCAGGGTCACCAGCTTCTCACCCTGGCGCGCATCGCGCACGATCAACCGGCCGTTTAATATTTTTGCCGCGTCGTAGAAATGCAGCGGCTGTCCTATCTCGAGCATCACATAGTTCGAAATGTCCACGACGTTGTTGATCGGCCGCTGCCCGGCCAGTGCCAAGCGCACGCGCATCCATGCGGGCGCCGGAACGATGCGCACCTCCTCGAACTTCGCCATGACGAGGCGCGTGCAATCCGGGGAGTCCAGCGTCACGCGCAGATCGCCCGGTGATTCGGGCAGCGGCTTCGGCTGCGCAGCGCGCAGCGCTACGCCTTGATAGGCGGCAAGTTCGCGGGCAAGTCCGGTTACGGACATAGCATCGACGCGGTTCCCGGTGATTTCGACCTCGAGCACGGCGTGCGTAAGCCCGAACGCCTCGACGATGTCCGTGCCGAGCGGAACGCTGCCCTCGAGTTGCATGATGCCGTCTTCAAACCAGTCGGGCGGCAGCGCGAGCTCGTCGGCCGAGATCATCATTCCTTCGGACTCCAAGCCGCGCATCTTGCGCCGCTCGATTTTGATCTGCGGCAGCTGCGCACCGACGATCGCAACCGGAATGGTTTGCCCGGCGGCGACATTCGTGGCAGCGGTGGCAATCGTCAGCAGCTCGCCGCTGCCGACGTCGACCATGCCCACTTGCAGCCGGTCGGCATTCGGATGCTTCTCCAACGTCTGGATGCGCCCGGCCACGACGCCCGTAATCGCAGGCCGCTCTTCTATCGATTCAACCGGAAACCCGATCTTCGCGAGCATCTCTGCAACTTGATACGGATCGGAGGGCAACTCGACATAGTCACGCAGCCACGCTAACGGCACTCTCACGCGACTGCTCCAAGAAGTTGGGATCGTTTTCGTAGAAACGGCGGATGTCGTCGATATCGTAGCGCACGAGCGCGATTCGTTCGACGCCAAAACCGAACGCCCAGCCCGAATAGACGCCTGGATCGTACTCCATGTTGCGCAGCACGTTCGGATGCACCATGCCCGCGCCGCCCAATTCGATCCACTTCGATCCGCCGCACATGCGGCAGCTGCCGCCTGCGCCGGAACAAAGCGGACAGGTCGTATCCACCTCGGCGCTGGGTTCGGTGAACGGAAAGAACGAAGGCCGGAAGCGCACCTGCTGATCGCTTCCGAACAGGTCGCGGCACAGCCCGGTCAGCATCCCCTTGAGGTGTCCGAAATGCACATCCTGCCCAACCAGCAATCCTTCGATCTGCGTGAATTGAAAAAGATGCCGCGCATCGACGGCGTCGCGCCGGTAACAGCGGCCCGGCACGACGACGGCTACCGGCGGCCGATGTTCTTGCATCGTGCGAATCTGCATGGGCGAGGTATGCGGACGCAACAACAGCGAGTCCGTCAGAAAGAACGAATCGAACCCCTCACGCGCCGGATGATCGGGGGGAATGTTCAACGCATCGAAGTTATAGTAATCCGGTTCGATCTCCGGACCAAGTACGACCGCGAATCCGTGCCGCTGAAAGTAACTGCAGACCTCGCCGATAACGCGCCGGATCGGGTGAATGCTGCCAATTGCGCTCTTCGGCCCCGGAAACGTAACGTCGATCCGCTGCGCAAGCTGATCCTCGAACGCGCGTGCCTCCAATCGCTCCTGCGCCCGCTCCAGCGCAGTCTCCATCTCCGCAACGACTTCATTGATCACCTTACCGGCCTGCGGACGCTCGGACGGGGGAAGCGATCCGATGCTGCGCCTAACGGACGTTACCTCACCGCTGCGGCCCAAGAATGCGATTCGCACATCTTCAAGATCCCGATCGCCGGCAATGCCCGCGATCGCTTTCTCGAACCGTTCCTTCGTTGCCTTAAGCCGCTCGTCTAACTCACTCATTCGTATCCATAATTTATTGTGTATTTATTCCGTTCGGGCTTCGCTTGTCGGGCGGCCTGGCTCGCTCCGAAAGTCTCCGGCTTTTTTGCGGCCGGACAGGAGGTCCGATTCAAAACTTTGTTTCGCAAAAAAGCGGCGAAGTAGAAAATCCACACGATGTGGATTTTCGAACGTCTTTCGGGGCGAGCCAGGCCGCCCGACAGCGAAGACCGGGCGGAATAAATACGAAAGCGCCCGGATTATTCGGGCGCCTTCAGGTAAATCTTTGTTGCGGTTCGTCAGGTCACCGTGGCCTGCGTCGGATGCAGTCTGCCGGTAAATCAGATAAGCGTTGATCGAACCGGTGTCTTTGAACAGTTTCCAAAAGAAGTCGGAGGTCGCCATCGGCTTCGTCGGTCTCCATTTCTGTGGGCCGGACGGGGCTGGATCCCCGTGCGAATGGGAGCAGTATAGCATGCGACTTTTGCGCAGGGTAGTCTTGACTTTTTGGCCCGATCCTACTTGCTTGACAAGCCTGCAGGAACGCGATCCTTGTCAAGTCCCGGGGCGGGTCGCCTCGTAGAGCGCTATCGAGCCCGCGACGGCCGCGTTCAGACTTTCGGAGTCCCCCGCCATGAGAATGGCGCCCTTTCGCGTGCACAAGGCCCCCCAGTCGCCTAGACCGCGCCGCTCGGCGCCGACGGCGAGCAACTCGCGCGCACCCCACTGCAGGCCCGCTAAGGGCTCGCCCTGCATGTCCAGGCCGGTGATTTGCCAGCCCGGGCACGGCCCCAAGGCGGCCGGAGTCGCGATGGCAAGGCGCAGCCTGAGCATCGATCCCATGGCCGAGCGCACGACCTTGGGGTTATGCGGCTCGACCGCGGGAGAGCCGAAGATGACGCGCCCGATGCCGAACGCCTCGGCCGAGCGCAGCAGCGTGCCCGCGTTCCCGGGATCGCCTATGCCGGCCAAGAGCAGCACTAAGCCGGGCTCGGCGAGCAGGTCCCTGGGCGGCTCAAGGGCGATCGGGGTGACGGAAACGATCCCGGGAGGCGTCTTCAGGTCCGAGAGCCGCGCGAGCGTGCGGTCCTCCACCAGAAAGATTGAAGCGCCCGCGCTTTCGGCCTCGCGCACCTGGGCAAACCGCCCGTACGCGCCCGGCGTGGCATAGACCGCCTCGATGCGCGCGTGCGATCGAAGCGCTTCGGCCAACAGCGTCGGTCCCTCAAGCGTGAAGCGGCCCTGATCGCGACGGCCCTTCTTCGAGAGCAATTCGCGAACCAGAGCGATTTGCGGGCTATGCGCGCCGAGTGAAGTAGCCACGCAGCGCGATCATCGCAAGGCCCGAAGCGATCGCCGAGATCATCACCGCCACGCGGTCGTTAAAATGGTGCGGCACGACGAATTTAAGCATCGCCGTCGTGATGGTGACGAAGAGTACCAGCCAGACCAGCAGCCAAAGAAGTTCGATGCCGATCGACGATCGCGAGCGGGACACGCCTGTTTCTACGAGGCACGGGGACGCTTCTCCGTTAATGGGCCATTATGGAGACTAAACCCGAGCTGATCGAATCCCGCGAGATCTTTCACGGGCGCATCGTCCGGCTGCGCCTGGATACGATCGAGAACCAAGGCCGAAAACAAACCCTGGAGATCGTCGCTCATCCCGGCTCGTTCGCCATCGCCGCCATGCCCGCGCCCGGCCGGATAATCCTGGTACGCCAGTACCGGCATGCGGCCGGCGCGCAGCTCTGGGAGATCCCGGCGGGCACCGCCGAGGGGAACGAGAGGTGCGAGGACGGTGCGCTGCGCGAGCTCAGGGAAGAAACCGGTTACGGCGCTGATTCATTGGAACTACTGTGCAGCGTTTATCCCACGCCCGGCTATTGCACCGAGCGCGTCCACATTTACGCGGCCCGGGGACTGCATGCGGGCGAACAGCAGCTCGATGAGGACGAGGCGATAACCGTGAGAGAATTCTCGCTCGAGCAAGCGTGGAGCATGCAAGCAAGCGGTGAAATAGTGGACATGAAAACGGTGCTTGCGCTCCTTTGGTTAGCCGGCGAACGAGGTAAATAAGTTTATTGAATAGTCGATAACCCTTATACGAAGCTGCCACGGATTATGCTACGGTTACGTTTAGTAACTGTGGCGCTTTCGCCATGGAGGTATTTAGCGCGTGGACACTCCGCGGGATATTAATGCGGTTCTAAAATATTTGCTGAGCGAGGGCCGGGAGACCGGAGCAGCATCCGTACTGGCACCGGAAGACGAGGCCTATCTCAACAAACTCATCGCCGCTATACGCGGCGGTAAACGCGCCGTGCTGATCGTCGAAGATTCGGACGACAAGCTGAAGTATATGTTCAGCAATGCATCGCGCGCCGAAGCGGTGAGCATGTTGGGTAAAGTTATCGAAGCGACCGGTCGGCGTCTCGCAAACGGCGACGACTAAGAGTTCGGCTGCAAGAGCAGCGCGTCGATCTTTCCCGCAGGCGTAAGCGCAAACTGATAGCGCATCGCACCGCGGCGGAAGCGGACGTCGAACACGTAGACCGTGTCACCCGAACGCTCGAAGTTTTCAACCGGCACAATTGACTCCAGCGGCCCCTCGGATTTCAGATCGGTTTGTATAATAACCTGGTCTGTTAAGTATTTGCTAAACGACGGCGTGAGACTGCGTGCGATCGATATCGAGCTGCGCTAGCCGGGTGAGCCACTCGCTCGCCCGCTGAACGATAACGCTTGAGACCCCCGCGGGAGGAAGCGGAGCGACCACGTTCAGAACGCGCGCGGCGATCGCTCGGGCGAGACCGTTGTAGCGTTTCCTAACGAATCAGCGTTGCTGAGCACGATGACGGCCACATGCTCTTGCGGCAGCAGTGCGTTCATCGCGTGATATCCGGGCAGCATGCCGTTGTGCCAAACGAATGTTTGGCCGCCGCGCTGATCCACGACCCATCCCAGGCCGAACAGCGCGCTGCCCGGCAGATCGACGCCCGTCCACATGGCACGCAGGGAATCCACGTTGAGCAATAGCGGCAAACCGATGTCCCACTTCGCCAAGTCGTCGACCGTGGTGATAAGATCGCCCGAGCCGAACAGCCAGGAGGCATCCGGCGTTCGCGCCCTTGCAAAGCGCCCGTCCTCCCGCGTATAGCCACGCGCGAACGGTTTTGCGCCTTGATCGCCGGCCAAGAAGGTCGAGGTCATGATCAGCGGTTCGAATATCCGCGTCTGCATGAACACGGAGAGCGGAACTCCGGAGGCGCGCTGGACGACCAGACCGGCGAGCGCATAATCTAAACTATTGCGGCGGAACTGCGTCCCGGGCGGCACCGGCAGTGCTGCGCGGCCGATGTGCTTTAGCGCGTCTTCCAAATGGATCGGCCGGCGCACATCGTGAGGAATGCCGTCGATCTGCATGAGATCCGGGAGGCCCGACGTGTGCGCAAGCAAGTCGCCCACCGTGACGGTGCGAGCATTGCCGAGCTCGGGAAGAAACCGCGTTATGCGATCGCTCAGCGCGAGCTTCTTATCTTGAACCAGCAAGAGAATAGAGGCAGAGGTGAACTGCTCGCTTAGGCCGCCGGCG
Organism: Vulcanimicrobiota bacterium; assembly: GCA_963702335.1. Lineage (GTDB taxonomy): Bacteria > Vulcanimicrobiota > Vulcanimicrobiia > Vulcanimicrobiales > Vulcanimicrobiaceae > DASSRQ01. The sequence goes on from CAVPCC010000010.1 coordinate 33,761, forward strand.
TAAAATTTGGTCTCGGGCGTCACTTTCGTTTTGTGCGCGAGATCCGCAAAGCCGTAGCCGCGGGCGTAAATCAACAGGCCGTTTTCCACGACGCCGACGGCAATGCCGGGCGTGCTTCCGGCGTGCAGCTCGCCGCGCGCGATGGCATCCACGGCGCGCATTTTGCCGGCATCCATCGGCGCAGGTGTCGGGACGCTGCCAAGCACGGCGAGAAGGATGCAAAACAACGCGGGCATGCGCCGAACTTCGGCGGCCCCGTACCGGAGCCTTCGGCTGCTTGGCGCTTAGTACACGAGGTGCGCGTGGGCAACCGGGGCGCCGCTTTCAAGCAGAGCGAGTTCGTCCATGCGGTGGTTCACGGGCAAGTAGAGCGTGCCGCTGGAGCCATGCATTGCGATACTGCCCAGCATCTCCAAACGCCCGCCGTGGACGTAGGCGACCTGCATGCGCGGGCGCGGATTCACAATGACCACGTAATACCAATCGCCGTGCATGCCGTAGAGAACTTTGCCCATGGGGCGGTTGCCGTGCGCCACGAACGTCGCGTCTCCAAAGTGCGTGGCAGATGCGATGCGGGCAAGCGCCTGTTCATCGGCGCTCATTGCCGAGCGCAGCGCGCGATCGCGATCGACCGAAACCCACGTCGGCACGAGCGCGACTGCGAATGCCGCCGCAACGGCCAGCGCCGCGATCCATCTGTGCGGCCCGGACGCACCCGGGTGAACGGAGCCGCGCAGCCGCCGCCCTAGCCGTTCGGGCGGATCGAAGTGCGCGCGTGCGCTTTCGATCCGCGTCACATCTTCACGCGCCTCTTTCATGCGCCGAGTGCAAGCCGGACATGCCGCCGCGTGCTGTTCCGCTGCAAGGCGCTCCGGTTCGTCGAGCAGATCTAAGACGTACATCTCGGCGTTCTCTTCCAGATGCTCGCTCATGACTGCCGCTCCGCCGAGAGGGCTTGCGCGAGTTTGCGAAGGCCCAACGAAATGCGGCTTTTCACCGTTCCAAGCGGCTCGTCGAGGAGCCGCGCGATCTCCACGTGCGTCTTGCCGCCGAAATATGCAAGCGCCACAACGATGCGCTGATCGTGTGGAATCGTAGCGAGCGCTTCTTGTACGCGCGCCTGCTCCACGAAATCGGCGATCTCGAACTCCTCGCTGAGCGGCGTCTGTGCGGCGGCTTGCCGCCCCAACGTATCGCGTCGCGCCGCAGCCCGGCGGCGCGACACCGCATCGTTGCGCACGCAGACCACAAGAAAAGCGCGCACCGAACCGCGATCCAAGGCGAAGGCATCGCGCCGCTTCCAGATGCGCACCAGAACGTCGTGCACGCAATCTTCGGCGTCTTGCGCGGAGTGCAGCACGTTGAGCGCGACCGAGAACAACAGCGAACCGTAGCGGCGGTACGCTTCATCGAACGCCCACGGCTCGCGCGCGGCGAACGCCGGCGCGAAGCTCGCTTCTTCCATTCCTCGTGCGCTTTCCGGTCATGCCGATACTACGCCTGCGAGGCGAAGGCGGTTCAAAAGTGCAGGCGGACCGTGGTGCCGCTCTCTTGCGGGTCGATCTCCATGGTGCGCACGAGGGACTTCATGATTGCGCGGCCGCGGCCGCGCAGGCTCGGCCGGCGCGTCAACCGGTTCGCGCCAGCGCCCGCGATCGGCAATTTCTACGTAAAACCCATCCGGGCAGCGGCGCGCGGTGAGCTCGACGGGCCCCTCGCCCGCAGTGTACGCATGTTCTATCGCGTTGGCGATCGCCTCGCCGGCGGCATTTAAGATCCGAAACGTCAACTCTTCATCAACGCCCTGCGAGGCAAGAAACGTTTTCAGACGCTCGCGCAAGATCGGTGCCGCGCGCCCGCGTGCAGGCACGGATACGCGGAGCTCCGATGCAGCCGGATCGCCGATGCTCATGACCAAGACCGCGATGTCGTCGCGCTGCGGCGCGGTTAGTACCAGGTCGATGATCGATTGCGCCGGATTCTCGTCTGCAAGGAAAAACCGTTCGCTGACAACCTTTTCCAGCCGGGCGATCGCGCCGATGAGGTCGCGGTCGAACTCGATCAGGCCGTCCGTGTAAAAAACGATCGTCGCCTGGCCGGAGACGGCGATCTGTTGTTCCTCGAGAAGATCGACCGAGAACGCATCTCCAAGCGGCGGCCCGGCCCCGCGCAGTACGCGGAACGCGCCCCGGTCGTCCACGAAAAGCGGGCGCGGATGCCCGGCAAGCGCGTACGTGAACGTCCGCCGATCGCAATCATAGACGCCGTACAATGCCGTCACCATCGAGGTGCGGCCTTCGAGCTGAATCATGGCGTTGGCGCGATCGAGAACTTTGCGCACGTCCAGCCCGCCGATTGCGGCCGTGCGGATCGCTTGCCGGACCGTGCTCATCGAGACGGCGGCATCCACGCCATGGCCCGCAACGTCGCCCATTGAGACCGCGATGCGCGATTCGTCCAGCTCGAATGCATCGTACCAGTCGCCGCCGACGGCCTCGCCTTCGGAAGACGTTTCGGAGGCGTAGGCGGAATCAAAGTGCAGATGCGCCGTGGACGGCAGAACGCTCGGCAGCAACGCGCGTTGAAGCGTCGTTGCAACGCGGTGTTCGCGCGCATACGACTGTGCATTTACGAGCGCGGTTGCCCCGCGCCGCCCCAGTTCGAGCGCCGTTGCAACGTCGACATCCGTATACAGGCGCGTCGGATCGTCGGTTGCAATGCCCAGCACGCCGAGCACGCGATCGCCGGCGCGCAGCGGAACCATCAGGCCGCCGGCGTAACCGATGCGGTTATAGATATCGCGGTGCTCCGCTGACGGAATGACCGCTGCCACCACCGATTCATTTATACGCGTCAGTACTTGCGGCTGGTTTGCGCGCAGCACCGCCGGCGGACCAAATTCCGCGTTGCGCGCGTAAATGTGCGCGTCCAGCAACTGCGCGAGTTGCTCGCGTTTTACGGGGTCTTGGTGAGCGACAACGGCAACGCGAAGGCGGCCGGAGCTATCGGGTACGTCGATTTGGCACCACGTTCCCAGCGAATCGATGGCCAGCCGTGCGATGCGCTCGAGCGTCCCGGCGACGTCCAGACTGGATCCCAACACATCGCTGGCGAGTGCGAAAAAGGTTTGCTGTGCTTCCGCGCGTTTTTGTTTGTCGATGTCCGTCGCGGTTCCCAGCCAGCTCGTGACGGCGCCGCTCTCATCGCAAACGGCGATCGAACGGAACAGAAACCAGCGGTACTTGCCGTCCTTGCCGCGGTACCGGCATTCGCCTTCGTAGGCCTCGCCCGTTTGGAGCGTGCGCGCCCGTTCGCTCTCGAGCCGCGCGAGATCGTCGGGGTGCACGACGGTCTGCCAGCCCAGTCCCTCATTTTGCTCTTCCGTCAGACCGGTGTAATCGAGCCAACGGCGATTGGAGTAGATGGCACTGCCATCGGGCGCATCGAGCCAAACGAACTCGGGCATGGCCTCGGTGATCAGCCGGTAGCGGCGTTCGGATTCGTACAGCGCCCGCGCTGCCTGCTCGGCGCGCTGCTCCGCTTGCGAGCTCTGCGTGACATCCATGTAGACGCCGATGCTGCCCTCGATCTCACCCTGCGCGTCGCGCAGTGGCCATGCGGAGGCAACAAGGGAGACCTGCTCACCGCCGGGCGGCGTCATCTCCAGGGCAACGTCCAGCACGTCGACGCCTTCGCGTGCGGCCCGGAGCATTGGCATTTCCGAGGCTGCCAGCGCCACTCCGCCGCGCGTGAACGCAGGTGCAGCCGGCCCGAGTAATGCGCGGAAGGCACCGTTCCCTTGCACCCGGGTGCACTCGCGATCGAACGCGATGGCAATAGGAATCGGAAGCCGTTCAAGAACGGCTAATAGCCCGAGGACGTAAACCTCGAACGCGCTAGTCTGCATGCCCAACAAGTCGTTCGTCATAGTGGGGCGAACTCCGTGAGGGCCCGTCACAAGTTTCCGTAAGGCAGTAAAAAAAGGCCGCCCGCGCCTGCGTGCGGCCTTTTTAATCTACCGGGCGGCCTATTTTCCGGCTGCCTGCTTGGCGGTTTGCAGGAGCGAGCGGAATGCGACCCCGTCGGAAACGGCCAACTCGGCGAGCGCCTTGCGGTTAAGCGTAACGCCGCTCTTCTTCAGGCCGTTCATGAAGACCGAATACGTGAGCCCTTCTTTGCGGACCGCAGCGTTGATGCGGCTGATCCACAGCGAACGGAAATCGCGCTTGCGCACGCGCCGGTCGCGGTATGCGTACGAGAGCGAATGCAGCAGCGCTTCGTTCGCAACGCGATAGTTGCGGCGGCGCGCGGCGCGGAAACCCTTGACGAGTTTCATCACCTTGCGGCGGTGTTTGAGGCCGTGAAGCCCGCGTTTGATACGTGCCATGCGTTATGCCCTCCCTAAACCAGGTACGGAATCGTCGGCGCCAAGCGCTTCAGATCGCCCTTGAAGACGGGTTGGTCTTTGCGGAATTTGCGTTTGCGCTTGCGCGTACGCTTGCTCATGATGTGGCCGCAACCGCTGAATTGGTGTCGGTGCTGAACGAGGCCGTTCGCACTGACCTTCACACGTTTTGCGGTACCGCGATGGGTACGGATCTTAGGCACTGGTCGGCTCCTTTGGTTTCTCGCTCTCCGCGGCGGCCTTATGCTCGCGTTCTTTCTCGTGCAGCGACAAGAATTTCGGCGGGCCCGTGGGCGTTGCGCGCGGCGCGAGGATCATAAACATGTTTTTCCCTTCGAGCTTCGGATCGCGCTCCACGGTCGCTATCGGCGTCATATCGCCGGCCATGCGGTCGAGCAGTTTTCGTCCGAATCCCGTGTACGTTATTTCGCGTCCCCGGAACATGATGGTCACTTTGATCTTGCTTCCGTCGAGCAGCAGACGTTCGGCCATTCTGGCCTTGGTTTCATAGTCGTGCGTCTCGATTTTAGGACGTAGTTTGACTTCCTTAAGTTCGAAGTTTTTCTGCTTCTTACGAGCGTCTTTGTCTTTTTTTGACTGCTCGTATTTGAGGCGTCCGAAGTCGCCGATCTTGCAGACGGGCGGTTGCGCGGTCGGCGATACCTCGATAAGATCGAGTCCAGCAGTGCGCGCGCGCTGCAACGCATCTTCCGTAAGCATGATTCCGAGCTGACTTCCGTCATCGTCAATCACGCGCACCTGGCGAATGCGAATCTGGTCGTTTACTCTGAGCGGTCGAGCTATGAGCGCCTCCGGTTTAACTGGCGAATCCGCGCTGCGCGCTACTCGGGTCCCCCGGCCTTGGGCCCATCTGCTTGGGGGTTAGTCACTGGCAGAACGAAAAAAAATGGCGACGCCGAAGCGACCCCATCGTTGGAAACCTACCGTCGGTTCCTCGGAAGAAGACCGGATAGCCGCAAGGCATCCGGTGAGAGCCCTTGCGGACCCTACTTCGGCTGAAGGAGCATACCATAGGGCGGGGGGGCACAGTCAAGGAAAATTGCCCGGATGCTCCACGCTCTGCTCTTGGCGGCCGCCGCCTCGTGCCCGGACCGCGACGGGGGCGCCACGGCTTGGCCGGCTCCCATCTTGCCGCCGGCACTCAGTGCGCCTTACCCCGACGGCGTTCACTTGTCCATTAAAGTTCAGTCCGACGAGCACGGGAAGGTGCTCAGCGTCCGGTCCGACGCGCCGTCCGCGGCCCTGGGAGCCGTTGCGCAGGCCTGGGGCCAGGCGTTGACGATCAGTCCGCCCCAGCACGGCTGCGCGAACGTGGCCGGAACAACGACCTTCGAGATACGCTTCTTTCCGGCGCCCTCCGGGGTGGCTGCATTGCCTCCGGTCGTCGGGGGCGTGAACTTCAACGAGCTGACCTACACGCCGGGCCCTTGCTATGCGAGCGAACCCGCGCCGATGCATTTGGGCGGCTACGAGTATTTTTCCAAGAGCGCTTCCACCGATTTGGAGGCTTCGGTCGAAAACGTCTTTGCGGGGACGGTTGGCGGGCGGCAATTCGCGGTCGTACAGACTGCGCTGCGATTTTCCGGTCGGGTTTAACGACGAAGCGCTGCTTTATGAAGTGCGCGGCGCAAAGGCAACGATGCTGCGCACGCTGGGTACGTTCGTTCTTCCGGCGCCGGACGATGCATACGTTGACGGTGGTTGGCTGCGCGTTTCGTTCGCGGGCGATCATCTTTACGTCGATGCCTGGCAATTCTTCGATGCCTGCAAACCTAATGCGGATTGGATCGTCACCGCGTATTCGCTGGAGAGCGGCGCGCTCGTCGAACGCTCGAAGACGGCGCATCACCGCGCGAGCGTGGCGATCGCTTGCGAACCCTAAAGGGTCTCTTCGTGCAGCACGCGCCCGCTGCGCGGATCGATCTTCCGCTGATACCTGTCCTCGGTTAGCGCGACGGCAATGCCGGCTTCATCGCGCATCGACACGTAGCGGTTGTTCGGCGTCGCCGAGGATCGCGGCTCGACTTGCCAGAGCACGTCGCCGTCTTGGTTTAACCCGAAGATGTTCTGCGGGAAGTTCTCGCCGGGCGGAACGGCGAGCAGCACGATGTTGACACCGCCCAGCTCCAGCCGTTGTTTGACCGCATAAGCGGGTAGTTGCGGGGCGTTCATTCCGCGACCGTGCCCGTGGCGACGGGGCGGTAAGACCATAGAATCAGCGGTTTGCCCGTCGCTTCTTCCCAACGAAGCGCCAGCGCTTCGTCTGCGTTTAAAGCGATGAAGCGACGCACGCGGCGAAGGCGCGCCTGCCGCAGTTCCGGCAGCGCCAGCAGCGCTTCGAATTCGGAAGCGGGTTGGCACAGGACCGTCACTTCGAGTTCGTGCAGCAGCTCCAACCGCTCGTGCGCCTCGAATGCGGCTTCATGGACGATGGATGCGCAGCCGAAGCGCAGTCCGAGCAGAGCGAATGCTATCCACGCACGCGACCCGAACGGGAGCGCGCTCCACAGGCAATCGTCGCGCCCAAGGCCGATGCTCGAATCGGCCGTCGTCTGCATCTGCTCAAGCTCGGCGTAGTTGACGGCGGTATCATCGAAGACAAACGCCGCATCGCCGTCGCGCGGCTCGGTGCCCGCGAACGGGCGCGCCGATCGCGCGAGCGTGTCCATGCGAGCCCAACCCTCACGTTCCTCGCCAAGCAGGACGTACCGCGTCTGCACCGGTAAAAAATTCTCGACCCATTCGATTCGCGGACGCCGCCGCCGGTTGGTCACCAGCGTAGATGCGCCCGAATGTTCCAACTGCGCGCGCAATGCGTCGTCGTCCAAATCCTCTCCGCATAAGACGGCCGCAGCGCCCAAGCGTTGCAGAGCGAGAATCAAGAACAAGCATTTTGCCGTGTTTGCGTTGCACAGAGCGACGCGTTCGCCCGAGCCGACTCCCAAAGCGCGCAGCACGGCCGCGTAACGCTGCGACTGACCCACGACTTCGGCAAACGAGTAATCGCGCCGGTGGCCGTAATAATCGAGATAAACCAGTCCCGTGCGTGTCTCGTGCGAGAGATCGTCAATCCCCGGCTTCAAAGGCGCTCCGCAAGGCCGCCAGCAGCATGGCGATCTGCTCTTCGTCAACGATTAACGGAGGGGCGATGCGCAGCACACGGTCGTGCGTGTCCTTTGCGATGATGCCCAGGGTGAGCAGGCGTTCGCTCAGCGCGCGCGCCAAGCCGTTCGTTTCGATGCCGATAAGCAAACCGCGTCCGCGTACTTCGCGCACCGCGGGCGAGTTCATCGCGCGAATGCCCTGCACGATCTTTGCACCGGCAGAACGCGCGCGTGCCGGAAGATGCTCTTCGACGATCACGTTCATTGCGGCCAGTGCCACCGCGCATCCCAGCGGATTCCCGCCGAAGGTGCTTCCATGTTCGCCCGGCCCGAAGAGCTCCATGAGTTCGCGCTTGGAGAGAACTGCCGAGACCGGATAGAAACCGCCGCCCAGCGCTTTGCCGACGATCAGCACGTCGGGTTTGATGCCGTCGTGATCGCAGGCAAAGAGATCGCCTGTTCTCCCGAGCCCGGTTTGAATTTCGTCGGCGACGAACAGCACGCGGTTCTCGCGGCACAGCCCCCAAGCGCGCTTGAGAAAGCCGTTCGGAGGGACTAAGACGCCGCCCTCGCCTTGAATGGGTTCGACGAGCACGGCGCACGTGTTTTCATTGATCGCTTGCGAAAGCGCGTCGTAATCGCCGTACGCAACCATCACGAATCCGGGCGTGAAGGGGCCGAAGTCGTTGCGGTACTGCGGCGTGGAGCTCGCGCTGACGGCCGCCATGGTGCGCCCGTGAAAATTGTTATTGAAAACCACGATCTCGGCGCGGTCGGGCGCGATGCCCTTGTGCCGGTAGCCGTACCTGCGCGCGAGTTTGATTGCGGTCTCCACCGCTTCGACGCCCGTGTTCATCGGCAGCGCCATGTCGTAACCGCAAAGCGCGGTGAGGGCCTCCAGAAACGCGGGCAGCCGATCGTTGCGCATGGCGCGCGACGTGAGCGTTACGCGTCCGGCTTGTTCGATGAGCGCCGCCCGTATTTTGGGATGACCGTGACCTTGATTGACCGCGGAATACGCACTTACGCAGTCCAAATACCGCTCGCCCTCGACGTCGAAAAGCCAAGCACCGTCGCCCCGTTCTATCACGACGTCGAGCGGGTGATAGTTGTGTGCGCCGTACTCCTCTTCGGCTGCTATGTATTTGCCGGTGCTCTCGCGAAGGTGGGCCATCATCGCCAACCACTTAAGGACCGCCCGGAAGCCAACCTCTTTTATGGAGCCGCATACGTACGCGGGCGCGCAGGCGCGCCTGGAGCAGTTCATGGCGCGCGATACGGATCGGATCGCGCAGGCGAGCCGCACGCTCGCTTTCGATCACGGGCGCCGCACCGGGCACGCGACGCTGCTGTTCCACGGACTCTCGGCTAGCCCGCGGCAATTGGTCGGCGTGGCGCAAGCGCTGCACGAGCGCGGCCATAATGTGTTCGTGCCGCGCCTTCCGCGGCACGGATATAGCGACCGGCTCTCGCACGCGCTTGCAACCATGGATTCCCGGCAGCTCAAGGCGTGCGCCCTCGATGCGCTGGAAATCACTCGCGGGATGGGCGAGCAGGTGCACGTCGCGGGCTTTTCACTGGGTGGTCTTCTGACCTGTTATTTGGCGCAGGTCGAGCCGATGCACCGCATGGTTGCGCTTTCGCCGTTTCTAGGCGTGTTGTTTTTGCCGAGCGCGTTACGCATGGCCGCCGTCCGGCTCGCGCTACATTTGCCGAACCGCTTTTACTGGTGGGATCCGATCCTGCGCGAGCGCCAGCAGCCCGAGCACGGCTACCCGCAGGTACGCAACGCACGCGCTCGCGCACGGCCTTGCGCTGGCGGACGATCTTTTTGCGCGGGCGCGCAGCACGGCGCCGCTCGCGCAAAGCATGGCGCTGATGATCAACCGCTTTGAGCCGGCGGTGAATAACCGCGCAATACGGCGCTTAGCGCGTTCGTGGCAAGCGACCCGGCCGGACGCGCTCGAAGTCGTGCGTCTTGGCGGGCTGCCGCTGCTTCACGATATTATCGAACCTAAACGCCACCCGCGCGTTGCCCAGCGCGTAAGCGCACAGCTTGCTGGATCTGATCGACCGGTGAAACGCTGCAATTGGGCAAAGAATCCGCTTGCCGTCGCCTATCATGACGACGAGTGGTGCGAGCCGGTGCACGACGACCGGCTGCACTTCGAGTTTCTTACGCTCGAGGGCGCGCAGGCGGGGTTAAGCTGGATACTATCCTGCGCAAACGCGAGCGCTACCGCAAGGTCTTTGCGAACTTCGAACCGCAGCGCGTCGCGCGATTCTCGCCAAGAAAATCGACGCGTTGCTGCAGGATGCGGGCATCGTGCGCAACCGTCTTAAAGTGGAGTCGGCCGTAAGCAACGCTAAAGCGTTCCTGAGGGTCCAGCGCGAATTCGGCTCGTTCGATACCTACATTTGGGGGTTCGTGCAGGGCAAGCCGATCCGAAATGCGTGGCGCAGCACCGACCGGCTTCCCGCAACCTCGCCGGTCTCCGATGCGATCAGCAAGGATCTGCGCAAGCGCGGCTTCCGCTTTGTCGGATCGACCATTTGCTACTCGTACATGCAGGCCGCCGGCTTGGTAAACGATCATATGAAGGCATGCTTCAAACACCGCGCATCAGTCCGGCCCGCTCGTTCGAGGAGGCACTTGCGCGCACCGCGCAGCTTCAATCTTTGGATGGGCCCGAGATCCTGCCGCAGGCGCACACAACGCTGTTGCACGGCGGCGCAAAGACTGCGCTTGCCGTCGTGCTCTTGCACGGATTCACCAATCATCCCGGTCAATACGCGCTGTTCGCGCCGCTCTTGCGGAAAGCCGGGGCGAACGTGCTGATCCCGCGGCTTCCCAAGCACGGGGACCGCGATCGGCTCACGAATCGGTTAGCGCGCCTTACGGCCGAATCTTTGCTGCAGAGCGCAAGCACGGCGGTGGACATCGCCTGCGGTTTGGGCGAGCGCGTCTGCGTTGCGGGCATATCGTCGAGCGGGTTGCTCTGTGCATACTTTGCGCAGTACCGGCCGGACGTGGCGCGCAGCGTCATCGTCTCGCCGGTGTTCGCCTTGCTCGGTCTCTCGCGTAAGGCCAGCCGCGCAGCGGAACTGGCGCTGCGCGCATTTCCCAATGCTTTTCTGTGGTGGGATCCGCGCGTGAAGAATGGGATGCATCCTATCACCGCGTACCCGCGGTTTGCCACGCGCGCGCTGGCGCAAGTGATGCGCATCGGCGACGACGTTTACGAACGTTCGAAAACGCCAGCCCTTCGCAGCGGGAAGCGCGTATGCGATCGTCAACGGCTGCGATCCCGCGGTGAACAACCGGGTGACGGCGCGCGTGCTGGCTAATTGGGCAACGCGCCGCCCGGGCGCTTCGCTGTATACGTTTTCGGAACTGCCTGCCAACCACGACATCATCGACCCCGACAACCCGAAGGCCCGCACGGCGCTCGTCTACCCCGTACTGCGGGACGCGATTCTTGGGTAGCACTGCACAATCTTGGAGGAAACCGGTGTTTTCAAACGTCGTCCGCGTAACCGCGGCTCTTGTCCTTTCTCTTGCATTCACCGCTTGCGCAGGCGCGGGTAGCGGGAGCGCTTCGTCGTCTGCGAACGGCAGCGACATTACGGCGGTCGGATCGACGGCGCTGCTGCCGCTCGTAAAAGAAGCGGCGATGGACTATCAGAGCAAGCACCCGAACGCGCGGATTAGCGTCTCGGGCGGCGGATCGATGACCGGCATTACGCAGGCTGCGCAAAAAGGCGCGGACATCGGCGATTCGGATGTGCCGGCACAAAATCAACCGGCACTGGTCGATCACGAGATAGCCGTCGTGCCCTTTGCCGTAGCCGTCAATCCCAAGGCCGGCGTGCATGCGCTCACGACCGCGCAGATACGCGGCATTTTCAGCGGCGCGATCAAGAACTGGCGCCAAGCGGGCGGCGCCGATCAGCTCATCACAATCATCAACCGGCCGCGCAGTTCCGGTACGCGCTTGGTCTTCGTACAGAAGATCCTGGGCGGGGCGCAGCCCAACGACGCTAGTCTAACGCAGGACTCGTCGGGTACGGTTTCCTCCATGATCGCCCAAACGCCCGGAGCGGTATCGTACATTGCGATGGGCTACGTGCGGGCCGGCCAGAGTATCGCCGTTTCTATCGATGGAGCGGCGCCCAGCGACGCCAACGTGGAGTCGGGCAAGTATCCCTTTTGGTCTTACGAGCACATGCTCACCAACGGTCAGCCGACGGCTGTCGTGGCCGACTTTATCGCGTTCGTGAAAAATGATACGGCTCTGCTCGGACGCTTGCATTTCATTCCGGTCGGAGCGATGAAGACGCGTTAAATGTAGATCTTGAGTGCCGGCCAGAGTCGCCGCAAGGGTTCGGTCATTCCGCGGCAGACCATGATCGGCAGATTATCCTCGTACGGTATGACGTAGGGGGCCGAAAAGGTGGCGGCTAGCCGCGCTTGCCGGAATAGGTGTGCGCGTCTTCCGCAGTCGCCGTTCACGTCGATAATAACGTTACCCGCGTATCCGCGCGGGCCCCAAAGGTAATACTGGTTGTGCCCGCTTAGCACGGGCGGCAACCCGTACGGGCGTCCGAAAAAGTCTATCGCGGCGGCCTCGCCGTAATTCGAGGCCACGATAGCGGCCACGCTGCGATCTGCGGGAGGTAGCGAATCGTAAACGCCCGCAACGGCCTGCGCGAACTGAGGCCAGCCGTGCATATCGGCGAAGTCGTCGGGCAAGGGACCTGAACGGTGGTGTTCGGTTTGCGGCACCCCGAGGTGCAGCGTCTGCCGCAACCCCTTTGAATACGAGAGAAACGTTTGCTCCGGCAAGACCGGTAAAACGACCGGCGCGAGCAAAAGCCCCGCGAGTAAGGCTGCGGCCGCAACCGCTGCGCGCCAGGGCACGCTTTGGATCCAATTCGCACATGCAACGGCGCCGGCGGCGAACAGTACCGGATACACTGCCCCCGGGTAGTACATTTTTCCGTGAAAAACGATCATAACGGCCATCAAGATTGCCCACAGGAGCGGAATCCATCGCCACGGCCGCTGCATAGTGCACCAGACCAAACCCGCGATCCAGATTAGGCTCAGGAGCGGATTGGTGACCAGCAGCTGCTGCAGCAAGAATGCCACCGGCGAGAGGATGACGTTCTTTCCATGCGCGCCGTTTGCAAGCAGTTCGAGCATCGGAAAGCCGTAGTGCGCTTGCCACAGCACGTTCGGCAGAGCGATGAGTGCCGCAACGAGAAGCCCGGCGGCAAACCATGGCGTGAAGAAGACGCGGCGTTCGGGAGAGAGCAGCAATGCAGCGATCAGCGCGAACCCAAAAAAGACAACGCTGTATTTGCTTTCCGCGGCAATGCCCAGCGCCGCGCCGGCGGCGAGCCACCACCGCGGATCGGCACCTTTGCTGATCCGGATCACGTACAGCGCGGTAAGCGGCCAGGCCCAGAGCGCGATCGTATCGGTTGCCACCTTGGTGCCGAAGCTGAGCAGTTCGGGCGCAAAGAACGTTCCGATAGCGGCCAGGATCTGCGCGAAATCATCACCTTCGAGTTCTTGAACGATGCGGCATGCGATAAAGACGGCCGCCGCCGCGCACAACGCCGGGAAGAGCCGCAGTGCAAACAGCGAGATGCCGAAAAGACTGAGTAGCGGCCGAAATCAGCGGGACGAGCGGTGGTTGGTCGACGTAGCCAAATGCCGGATGGCGCCCGCAGATAATGAAATACAGTTCGTCACGAAAAAATCCATAATGCGGATTGGCGAGCGCGTGAATGAAGAACGCTGCGGCCGCCGCCGCGAGCGCTAGCCGGGGAAGAGCGCGCTGCCGCACTATTCCGCGGTGGTCGGGTCGATTCTATTGCGCACGCGGTTCACGGCATTTGCCGGAAAACCGCCGCGCTTCGCGTGCTCGCGCACAGCAGATTCATCCGGCGCATTGTAAACGCAATAAATCTTGTCGTCCGTTACGAAGCTTTCGACCCACTGGATCGAGGGCCCCATTTCACGCAACACGCCGCACGACGTTTGGGATATGCCTTGCAGTTGATCGGACGAGAGATTTCCGGCGCCCGGGATCTCCCTTTCGATAATAAACTTCGGCATGGGCTCCTCCTAACGGTGAGATTCCTTAGGGTATCACGGCAAGTCGGGCAAGGGAAGGGACGGCCGGTTCTCCAGATCCGGGTAGGGCTCGACGTAGTTCTGGGCCGCTGCCGCTACCAAGCGCAGCGCGAAGTCCAACTGCGGGTCGTTGCCGTCGCGATAATCGTGCGGCGCAATGTCCACGTCGTAGTCCGGGTCCGTGCCGTAATTTTCCACGCGCCAGCCGACGTCTTTAAACCAGAACGAGAACTCCGGCTGCGTGGTGATCGTGCCGTCGACAAGATCGTGATACGGATTGATGCCGATGACGCCGCCCCAGGTCCGCTTGCCGACGAGCGGTCCAAGGTTATACAGTTTGAAGCAGTGACTGAAGATGTCGCCGTCCGAGCCCGCGAATTGGTTGGTGATTGCTACGATAGGGCCGGCAACGGATTCGGGCGGATAGGGCATCGGCTTGTGGCTGTGGCGCGAGACGTCGTACCCGACGCGCTTGCGCGCGAGCTTTTCCAGCAGCAGCGGGGAAACGTGGCCGCCGCGGTTGTAGCGAACATCCACCAACAGGCCCTCGCGGTCGAATTCGGAGAGATAACCACGGTGAAACTCCGAGAATCCCCACGGGCCCATATCGGGAATGTGCACGTAGCCGATCTTTCCGTCCGTTTTCGCGTGCACGTACGCGCGGTTTGCGTCGACCCACGCGCGGTAACGCAGCGCCTGTTCGTTCTGTAGCGCCTTAACGGTAACGGTGCGTTCGCCCGAACCTGCGCGCAGCGTAAGCGCAACTTCGCGCCCCGCGGTATTGACCAGCGCCTGCTGGGGCGTAACGTCTGCGCTTAAGCGCTTACCGCCGATGGCCAGAATGACGTCCCCGGCTTCAATGGCTAGGCCCGGCTCGGCCAGCGGGGAGTCCACGTCGCGATTCCATGAATCGCCGCGGTAGATGCGTTCGATGCGCCAGCCCGAGTCCGCAACGTAACGCAGATCGGCGCCCAAAAAGCCGCTCGCGTATTCGGGCGGCCGGCGCAAATCGCCGCCGATCTCGTAGGCGTGCGAGGTTCCCAGTTCGCCGTGCATCTCCCAAATGACGTCGGAGAGTTCGCTGCGCGTGCGAATGCGCGGCAACAGCGCAAGATACCGATCCTTGACGCGATCCCAGTCGATGTCCGACATATCTTCAACCCAGAACTGCTCGGTCTGCATGCGCCATGCCTCAAGGTACATTTGGCGCCACTCCGCGGGCGGATCTAACTCGATGTTGATGCGATCCAAATCGATCCAGCCGTTCTTACGCCCATTCTCGGCGGCGGGTTTTTGCTCGTCGCCCTCTTCGGGAAGATCCGCCAGCGCGTCGATCGCCCGCAGCCGGTCTTGCGAGCGGTAGAGCAGCGTGTGCCGGTCGTTGCCAAGCGCGATGTGCGAGACGTCGGCTGCAACGGTTGCGCTGCGCTGCTGCTCGAAATCATATGCGATGAGCGTCCCGCCGGCTTCCTCGCTCTCCCACGAACGATCGCCCGGTTTGATGCCGCGTACCTCAAACCGCGTGAAATAGACGCGGTTGCGGACGGCGACGATGCGCCCGTAATCGCCTTCGTCCACGGGGAAACTCAGAACGCGTCCGGCGATTCCGTCGAAATCGATCTCGATCCGCACAGGACGGTCGGCTTTCTTTTTCTCTTGAAGCGCATCTTCGTGCTCGTGCTCGTTCTCGCGATGGATCGGGCGCGGCCGCGGCGTGAACGGATTGGGAACGTCTTTGCGCAACGTCACCAAGAACGGCCGCTGCGCCTGCGGAAAACTCAAGTTGAACTGCAGCGCATCGTAGACCGGATCGAAGTCGCGCGTGGAGATGAAGTACAGATAGCGGCCCTGCGGATCCCACGCCGGGCTCTCGTCGACGCGTAGGCGCGGCGTAATATCGGCAACCGCGCCGGATTTGCATTTTGCTACGCGCACGATGGCCGAACCCTCGCCGCCGGGCCACCACACGTACGCGAGCCACCGGCCATCGGGTGAAAAGGCGATGTCCGTGATCCGGTTGCCTAAGCTCTTGTCCAGAACACGCGTTGTTCCGTCGCCGTCCACGAGCACCACTCGTAGCGGTGGTTGGCGAACGCGATGCGATCGTTGACGGGCGAGCATACCGCTTCGGTGACGCGGCCGATATCGCCGGTGGTAATCGTGCGCATCGGCTGCGCTCCCTCGATGTCGAGCAGGGCGAGCCTGCTCGTAGCCGTTCGCGTCCGTCGTCACGAGCAGCCGTTTGCCGTCGTGCATCCAACAAAGGTTGCGGTAACGCACGGCGCTGCCCTCGCCGTACTGCAGCGGTGCCTCTTCCCAGAGCGGCATGGTCACCGGACGCCCGCGCGCGATGACGGCAAGCCGCGTTCCGTCCGGCGAAGGCGCAAACTCCGTAACTTCCTGCGAAGCCGGTAGGAAGCGGCGCGCCGTTTGCGGCGCGGGCGAGGAGGCGACAACGTCGATCTCGCTTACCGATTCATTGGCAATGTCGAAACAGAAAAGCGAACCGCCGGCCGCGTACACGATGTGCCTGCCGTCGGTCGAAGGGAAGCGCACGTAGTAATCGTTGTGGTGTGTGTGGCGCTTGAGATCGCTCCCGTCCAGCGCACTGGAGTACAGATTGCCGACCCCCTCATGATCGGCCAGGAAATAGATGCGCGTGCCGATCCACATCGGCCAAACGGGATTGCCGTCGGGAAGCGCGAGTTTCTCGAACTCGCCCCGATGCGCGGCATCGATCCAAATCTCGCCCGACGTGCCGCCGCGGTAACGCTTCCAGCGAGCGGGATCGCCTTCGTTGCGGCCGATGACGTACCGTCCGTCGGGCCCGGGGAAGAACGATTTCATGTGCCCGAGCTGCAGTTCGCGCGGCGTTCCGCCGGACGGCGAAATTGCGAATCCGCGCGTTTCGCGCAGATACCACGCGCTGGGGTTCGCGACGAAATGAATCTCCGAGCCGTCGGCGCTCCATCCGCACGCCGCCGCCATCGAGCCGCCTAAATAGGTCAACCGCTGCGGCCGGCCGCCCTCCAGGGGCATGACGTAGAGCTCGGGATGGCCCTCGTCCGTGGCAATGAACGCGATGCGCGAGCCGTCTGGCGAGATGCGTGCAAAGGAACAGGCCCCCGGCGACGCGGTCAGGCGGACGGCGGAGCCGCCCGCGAGCGGGACGCTCCAGAGATCGTCCTCGCAGGCAAAGACCACGCGCTCGGCGCCGACCGCGGCGTACCGGTAATAACCTAAATCCATGGGGCGTCTGCTTTGGGCGGCCCGTCAGGTTCGTCCCGCCGCCCTTGCGTGCATAGTTACTTTGTGATACAAAGTAACTATGCACGTGGCGATCATCATGGACGGAAACCGGCGGTGGGCCCGCGCCCGCGGGCACTCGGTTTGCCAGGGGTACCTTGCGGGCGAATCCGCGCTGGACCGGACCGTTGCCGCCGCGCTCTCGTTAAACGTACGAACGCTCACGGTTTTCGGCTTCTCCAATGAAAATTGGAAGCGCGATGCCGCCGAAGTTTCCGCTCTCATGCAGTTGTGCGCCGCCTTTGCGAGCCGCCGCCGCGAGCAGCTCGTGCACGCCGGAGTTCGCGTGCGCGTCTGCGGCGATCTGTCGCGCATGCCGTTTCCCACGCGCGCTTCCTTGCGCGCCCTGGAACGGGCCACCGCGGCGAACTCGCGACTCACGCTTGTGCTCGCACTGAACTATGGCGGCCGGGAAGAGATCTTGCACGCCGTCCGCTCGATTGCCGAACGCGGCGATCTGCGCGGTGGACGGATCACCGAGGACGAATTTCGCAAGCATCTGTATTTGCCCGATCTGAGCGATCCCGATCTGCTGATCCGCACCGGCGGCGAACAGCGGCTCTCCAACTTTCTGCTGTTCCAGCTCGCGTACAGCGAGCTGCTTACCCTGCCGATCATGTGGCCCGACTTTACCGGCGAACACCTAGCCGATGCCGTGGCGCAAGCGGGCCTGCGCGAGCGCCGCTTCGGAGCGTAGACACAACAGGCGAGCATAGCCTGATCGCGAAAACCCGGTGCTTATGGACGCACGCAACTACTATGGTGATCTCATCCATCACCGGATGGCCGGGCCGTTTGTGTTTACGGAAAGTCTTTTTCAAGGCGGCCCGGCGCTGCCTACACATGCGCACCCATCGCCGTACATCACCTTCACGCTGACGGGATCCTACCGCGAGCGGTACGGTGCCCGATGGCGCACGTGCAGTCCCGGAACCGGCGTCGGCCATCCCGCGCACGAGCCTCACTCGCAGTTCTTCGATCGTGAGCCCGCCGTGTTGCTGCGCCTCTCGCCTGCCGCCGATGCCGAAGGGGCGTTCGCGCATTTCGCGTTTGGGCGTCCCGCGGCGTTCGCAAGCGCGCCAATCGCTCGCGCTTTTGAGCAGCTGCACCAAGAACTGCAACGAGCCGACGACTTTACCGGCATGATCCTCGAAGGCCTGGCGTACGAGATTGCCGCGCGGACTGAGCACGGCGCGCTCACCGGTGGGGGCAGCCGCAAACGGGCCTTGCGAGCACTGGCGCTCTTGCGCGTATCGTTGCGGCGCCCGCCTTCCATCGGCGCGATGGCTCGCGAACTGGACGTTTCTCGCGCGACGCTGTATCGCGACTTTAAATCGGCCCTGGGATGTTCGCCCGGCGAGT
Source organism: Vulcanimicrobiota bacterium (assembly GCA_963702335.1). GTDB lineage: Bacteria > Vulcanimicrobiota > Vulcanimicrobiia > Vulcanimicrobiales > Vulcanimicrobiaceae > DASSRQ01. Next base: position 52,104 of record CAVPCC010000010.1, read on the forward strand.
ACTTGCGGCGAGCGCGGATCGGAATGGCCGTCGAAGCGCTTCGCAAGAACGTCTCTATCGTCGACATCGCGCTCGAGTGCGGATTTTACGACCAGAGTCATTTCAATCGATGTTTCCGGCTGGCGATGGGCTGCTCTCCATCGCAGTTTCGTTCCCGCGCTATCTAATCGCCGACTCGCGCAAGAACGAGACGCGCGTCCTAGCGGATGAGCGTGCTCCCCGGTATGCTGGTTGCACATGACCCATCGTACGATTGTTGCGCTGTGCTGTCTTGCGCTCTCGGCCTCGCGCGCCGCGCCGGCATCCACCGGCCCTTTCCCGCTGGACAATTACTTGAAGATCACGGACGTTGCTTGGGAATCCGCTTCGCCCGACGGCACTCGCATCGCTTACACCTCGGAAGAGAGCGGTTCGTGGCAGGTTTGGGTTGCCGGCATCGATGGATCTGGTCGCCGGCAATTGACGCATGCGAAGGACGCGGCCGACTCTGCTTGGTGGATTCCGGGCGAACCGCACACGATTCTCTACGGAAAGTCTAAAGGCGGCAGCGGAATCGATCAGCTTTACTATATTCGCGACGATCGGCCCGGTTCTGTTCCGCTTTTTCCGCGCGAGTCCAGCGTAACGCACGTTTTCGGCGCTTTTTCGCCTGATGGATCCAGACTTGCGTTTTCTTCCGACCGCCGGAAACCCGGCGACTTCGACGTGTATGTTTTGAACCGCTCGACCGGGAGCGTGCGCCGAGTCTATACCGTGGACGGCACCGCGTATGCGGCCGCGTGGTCTGCGGACGCCAAAGAACTTCTGGTGCGTCACGTTCTAACGCCCTACAACGACAATCTTTACGCGCTCGACCTGCGGACGGGTGCCGCACGCTTACTGACGCCGCACGGCGGAGATGCGAATTTCGAGAGTGCGCAGTTCGCGCCCCATTCCCACAGCGTGCTCTGCATCTCCGATTTGCACGCGCAGTACCATACGATCCAGCGCATCGAGCTTGGCAGCCGGCGGATGACGCCGCTGATCAACCCGCGCAATGATATTGATCAAGTCGTGGTCTCAGGGGACGGCCGCCACATGGCGTATATCATCAATCGCGATGGCTTTGGGGAGGTCGTCGTTGCGGATGCGTCTACAGGACGCACGATGGGCAGCCCGTCGATGCCGCCGTACATCGCCGAGCAAGCGATGTTTATCAACGGCGGCCGAACGCTCTTATACGACGCCGAGGGGCCGGCGTTTCCAAAAGTCCCTTGGACCTACGATCTGCGTACGCACAAAACGGCCCGCATCCTTGAGCCCGATTTCCACGGCATTTCACCGGATTCCATCGTCGAGCCACAGGTCGTTCACGTGCGGAGCTTTGACGGCACGATGGTGCCGGCATGGTACTTCCACCCGAAGAGCAGCGGCAAAGTGCCGGCGGTGCTCGATATCCACGGGGGCCCCGAGTTGCAGGACCGGGCTTGGTTTTATCCGTTCGCACAATATCTGGCCTCGCGCGGATACGCGCTGCTGGATCCGAACATCCGGGGAAGCACAGGGTACGGTCGACGCTACTTGCACATGGCAGACGGACGCAAGCGCGAGAATGCGGTCAAGGATGTCGCAGCTTTGCGCAACTGGCTCGTGGCTGCGGGCGGTGCCGACCCGAAAGCCGTGTTCGTCAACGGCGCGTCTTACGGCGGGTACGTCGTGCTGTCCGCGCTGTACCATTATCCCGATGCGTGGGCCGGCGGCATCGACGTGTACGGCGTTGCGGACTGGGTGAGCTTCTTGGAAAAGACGGGCGAGAACCGCGCGAACCGGGAGGCGGTTTATGGGTCGCTGTCCAGGGACCGCCAATTCCTCGCGTCAATTTCGCCGATCAATCACGTGAACCGGATCAAGCGTCCGGTGCTCATCATCGGCGGTGCAAACGACACGATCGTCCCGATCGCTCAAAGCAAGCATCTCGCCGGAGTCTCTTCGGCACGACAACGTCCCTGTGCAGCTTCACATTTTTTCCAACGAAGGCCACGGTATCTCGCACCTCGATAATCTCAAGGCCATATATCAGTGGAGTTTTTCGTTCATGCAGCGTTACGCGGACCGGTAACGATGCGGACTAGATGTCCTTAAGCGGAATGGCGAAAATCGTGCCGTTCGCGTTGCAGATGATGAATGTTCTGCCGGCTACAAGGGGAGAACTGACGTTGAACCGTCCGGGAAGGTGCCGCTCGCTTTCGATGCGCCCCGTCGTGGCGTTCAACGCATAGATGTAACCCGCGCGATCACCGAAATACAGCGTGCCGCCTACATCCACCATGCCGCCGTTGACTACGGCATGCGTCTGCGTTCGCCACAACAGCCGTCCGGTGCGCGCGTCGAGCGCATGCATGAACGGAGCAACGCCGCTGCCTTCGTAAACGGCGTACTCGGCCGCCAGCGGAATTGCCGCTTCGTTGCGCTTGACCAGCGGACCGCGCTCGAGCGCGACGTCCCAGCGAATTGCGCCGGTGCGCGCGTCGAGCGCAAATGCGCGCATCGTCACGGGGTCGCGCGGCTTGGAATGCACGGCATCGCCGCGCGATTGAAGATAGTTGCAGTAAACCGTGCCGTGTGAGTAAGCGGGCGGGCAATCTCCTAGGCCACCGTCGCGCGCCGAGAACGCGCGTTTCCAGTGAACCGTGGAATCCGAGGCGTCGATGTCCCACACCGCGTTGGTAAGACCGCCTTCTGAGACGTAACTGCCCGCGCCGACCGGAACCGCAGCACTCATCGACGCAAAGGATCCGAGGTTCACAACGTAGAGCGTGCGTCCGTCGAGCGGATCGTATGCGGCGATGTAGCCCGCGCCGTCGTGATGAACCACAATGCGACTAATAATGGCGGAGTTAGCCATACCGCTGCCGGGCATTATCTGCCGCCAGCGAAGCGCTCCGCTCTTTGCATCGAGCGCGAAGATTGCGCTTGCGCCCATGCCGACGCGAACGGGGTGCGCGGGCGTTCCCATCCCGGTGCGCGCATCGCCTTCGCTCTCGATGACGAGTCCCCGATACACCAGCGGTCCGGCCATCAGCGCATTGTAGGCGCGGAACGTCCAGCGGATCTTGCCGCTGCGCGGATCGATTGCTATCAGGCGGCCGTCGTTGTTAGCTGCGAACAGGGTGCCGCCCGCAAGCGCGGGACTCGAGGAGTAGCCTCCGCCGGTCGGTAGCGTCCAGCGCACGGAGAGCGTGCCGGCAACCACCGGATTGGAACTGCCGTTCAAACGGAATTCCGTCCACGTTGCAGGCGAGCGCAGCAGCGGCGCAGCTGTAAGCAGCACGGCAAGGAGCAGCGCTTTCATGAAGCGCACATCCCGCGGTGATGGATCTGCTTGCAGAGTTCGACCGTGGATCGCCGCGCGCGCTGGCTCGGGCAATATCCCACGCGGAGTCCGGGCGCGGGGCGCCGCTCATCCGTCATTTGTTTGCCAAAACGGGGCGCGCGATGACGATTGGACTGACCGGACCGCCGGGCGTGGGCAAATCCACTCTTGGATCGGCGCTCGTAAAAAAGGCGCGCTCGCTGGGGAAAACCGTGGGTGTCATCTCCGTCGATCCCAGTTCGCCGTTCTCTCACGGGGCACTCTTGGGCGATCGCATCCGCCTCACGGAACATTTCACGGATAAAGACGTTTTCATCCGCTCGATGGCAAGCCGCGGGCATCTTGGCGGTTTGGCCGGCGCGACTGCGGATGCGGTCCTGCTGATGGATGCCTTCGGACTGGACGTGATCGTTATCGAGACCGTCGGCGTAGGACAATCCGAGATCGAAATTGCCGAGCTTGCGCAAACAACGCTCGTGGCGCTCCAGCCCGGCAGCGGCGATTCCATTCAAGTGCTCAAGGCCGGCATCATGGAAGTGGCCGATGTTTTCGTGGTCAACAAAAAAGATCACCCGATGGCAAATCAGCTCAAACGCGAGATCCGCTCGATGATGGAGATGCTGGATTTTTCCGGCTGGGTGCCGGAGCTGGTCATGACGCAGGCGACCAGCGGCGAGGGCATCGACGATTTGTGGAGCGCCCTCGAACACCATGTGGAGTACTTAAAAACCAGCGGCGAGCTGAGCGAAAAGCGTAACGAGGCGTTCACCCATCAAGTACGCCAGCTGGCACTAGGACATCTTTCGCGCCGCCTGGAGCGTGAGCTGCGCAGCGAGGTCGCGGCCGGGGTTGATCCCTACGCAGCCGCCGAACGCGTGCTCTCCCAGTTCGGGGTTGAGCCGGAAATCAGCGATGAGCCCATCAGGCCCGCCCACATGCGCGCCTCCGTGAAGGGTCTCAGCTAGCGGGCCATCGGCTGCTGCTGCATCCTGCGGCAAAAGGGCTTGCCTGCCGAGGCCGAACTTGGGAAAATAGTGGGCGCTTCGCGTCGAAGGGAACCCTACTTTGGCCAAAATGATTCAGCGCCCCAACGGTGCGGGCGCGCAGCCGGACGGCAAATTCGTCCCGGGCCGCCGCGGCGCCGGATCGGGCGCGATCGATCGCACCATCTCCGATCTGCCGCTCAAGCACCTGTACGGGCCCCAAGATACTGCCGGACTCGACCTGGAAAACGATTTAAGCTCGCCGGGCCACTACCCGTATACACGCGGCATCCACCCGAACATGTATCGCGACCGGCTGTGGACGATGCGACAGTTCGCCGGCTTCGGCAATGCAAAGCAAACCAACGAGCGCTATCACTTCCTGCTCTCGCAGGGCCAGCACGGCCTTTCGGTAGCCTTCGACATGCCCACGCTGATGGGTTACGACTCGGATGCCGCGCAGTCGCGCGGTGAGGTGGGCAAGTGCGGCGTAGCTATCGACTCGCTCGTAGACATGGAGACGCTTTTCGAGGGCATCGACATGGGTGAGATCACCGCCTCGATGACGATCAACGGGCCCGCGTGTATCGCGCTTGCGCAGTACGTTGCGGCTGCCGAGAAAAAAGGCATTCCGCGCGCCAAACTGGGCGGCACGATTCAAGCCGACATCCTTAAAGAATACATCGCGCAAAAGGAATGGATATTCCCGCCGCGTCCGCACATGCGCGTCATCGTCGACATGATGCGTTTCTGCCGCGACGAGATGCCGAAGTGGAACACGATATCGATCAGCGGCTACCATATCCGCGAGGCGGGTTCGACGGCGGTACAAGAGCTGGCATTTACCTTGGCCGACGGGTTTGCGTACGTGGAAGCCGGCATCAAGGCCGGGATGGACGTGGATTCGTTTGCACCTCGCCTGTCGTTCTTTTTCAACGCCCACATCGACTTTTTCGAAGAGATTTGCAAGTACCGCGCAGCGCGGCGCATCTACGCTCGCCACATGCGCGAGAAGTACGGCGCGAAGGATCCGCGCTCGTGGCAGTTGCGCTTCCATACGCAGACGGCCGGTTGCAGCGCCACCGCGCAGCAGCCCGAGAACAACATCGTGCGCGTTGCGTACGAGGCAATGGCAGCCGTTTTAGGCGGAACGCAATCGCTGCACACCAACTCGATGGACGAAGTGCTGGCGCTGCCGACCGAGAAATCGGTTGAGATTGCACTGCGCACGCAGCAGGTTCTAGCGTACGAAACGAACGTTACCAACGTGGTCGATCCGCTCGGCGGTTCGTACTTCATCGAGAGTTTGACCGACGAGATGGAGAAACAAGCCGAGGAGTATTTCCGTCAAATCGACGAGTACGGCGGCGTTATCGAAGCTATCGAAGCGGGCTTCTTCCAGCGCGAAATTGCCGACGCGAGCTACCGCTACCAGCGCTCGCTTGAGACCAAAGAGCGCATTATCGTCGGCGTGAACGCGTTTGAGAAAAACGACGAGCGCCACGATTTCGAACTGCTCAAGATCACCGAAGAGATCGAGCGCGGACAGGCAAAGTCGGTCACCGATCTGCGAACGACGCGCGATAATGCCGCGGTGCAGAAGGCGCTGGATGCTCTTCAAGCCGCCTGTAAAGACCCTGCCGACAACGTCATGCCGCATCTGATCGACGCCGTCAATGCCTATGCCACCGAGGGCGAAATTGTGGAGTCGATGGTGCAAGTCTACGGCCGTTATACGGAGAAAGCCGCATTCTGATGACACGCATACACTCCGAGAGCGAGATTCGCGCCGCCGAAGAGACGCTTAGGGAAGTCATGGCCAAGCTCGAAGAGGCGCTGCGCCTTGCGCGCACGTTGGAGGAGCATTCGCCCGAACGCTGCGCTGCGGGTACGGATGCCTAGACCGCTTCGCCTGGTCGTCGCCAAGGCCGGCCTGGACGGGCACGACCGCGGCGCAAAAGTGATCGCGCGCGCGTTGCGCGATGCGGGCATGGAAGTGATCTACACCGGTCTCTTTCAAACGCCCGAGCAGATCGTGCAGACGGCTATTCAGGAAGACGCCGACGGCATCGGGCTTTCGATCCTTTCCGGGGCGCATATGACGCTCTTTCCGCTCATCGTCGATCAGGCTCAAAGCGCAAGGAGCTTCGGACATCGTCTTTTTTGGGGGCGGGACCATTCCGCCTGAGGACGCGGAAGAGCTCAAACGCAGAGGCGTTCAGGCGATTTTTACTCCCGGTGCTCCGCTCTCGGAGATCATTTCTTTTGTTGAGCGGGAGTGCGGGAAGCGCAGGGAGCTCGTCGGTTAGGCTTGATTTCTCGCCCACGGGGTAGACCGCTTTGGAAGACGCTTGAAAATCCACATCGTGTGGATTTTCAGCTTCACCGCTTTTTCCGAAAACAAAGTTTTGAAGCGGACATCCTGTCCGGCGGAAAAAAGTCGGAGACTTCCGAAGCGGCCTACCCCGTGGGCGAGAAATCAAGCCTGCCCTCCTCACTGAAACTCGGTTGACGGGAAAAAAAGAAATGCTCTGCCTCGTTTGGGATAAATAGAGACGGCGTGTCAGTAAAAACTAGGGTCGCGCCGTCGCCGACTGGGGATCCGCATGTCGGGACGGCTTACGTCGCGCTTGTGAATCTGTGCTTCGCAAAGAAGAATGGCGGCAGCTTTGTGTTGCGCATTGAGGATACGGATCGGGCGCGCAGTACGGCGGAGTCGGAGCGCGCGATTTTGGAGTCGCTGCAGTGGCTTGGGCTGCAGTGGGAAGGCACGCCGGTGCGGCAGAGCGACCGGTCGGCGATTTATGCGGCTCGTGTGGATCAATTATTGAAGCAGGGCGATGCGTTCAGGTGCTTTTGCTCGGCCGAACGGCTTGAGGAGATGCGGGTAGCGCAGCGTGCGGCGAAGATGCCGCCGCGGTACGATGGGTTGTGCTTGCATTTGAGCGAGGGCGAGATCGCGCAGCGAATGGATGCGGGCGTGGCGTTTGTCGTGCGCATGAAGGTGCCGCCGGAGGGTTTTTGCGTTTTCAACGACGTGCTGCGCGGGCAGATCGAGATTGAATGGAAGAGCGTGGACATGCAAGTGCTCATGAAGTCCGACGGTTTTCCCACCTATCATTTGGCCAACGTCGTGGATGACCATGACATGGGCATCACGCATGTCATTCGCGGTGAGGAATGGATCAGTTCGGCCCCAAAGCACGTGTTGCTGTACCGGTATTTTACGTGGGAAGCGCCGCAGCTCTGTCATCTTCCGCTGCTGCGCAATCCGGACAAGAGCAAGTTGAGCAAGCGCAAGAACCCGACGAGCATCTTGTATTTTCGCGAGCGCGGCTATACGGCTGCGGCGCTGCTCCATTTCTTGGGGATGCTGATGGATGCGCGCAACGGCGATGCGCTCGTGGAGCGCGCGCAGACGCCGGATCAGCTTATCGAGGCCATGAGCGAGCACTTCGATCTCTCGCACATCGCCTTGGGCGGCCCCGTCTTCGACATGTCCAGACTGAATTGGCTCAGCGGTCAGCATATTCGCAGCATGCAGCCCGAGCGTTTCATGGAGATGCTGCACGCGTTCGGTTATCGCTGGCCCGAGTCGCTTCCCGCGGCGCAGCGCGACCATATCGCACGTGTAGCGCAGCCGCGCATTGAGACGCTGGCGGATTTTGCGCCGCTGGTCGCGTTCTTTACCGAACCGCCGCGCCTGAGCAAGAGCGATCTGGTACAGCAAAAACTCACCGGTGAGGAAGCCGCGGGCGCGCTCATGGCTGCGGAGCAAACCCTGGTGTCCGCCGGCGGGGAGTGGGAACAATCTTACATCGGCGAGCGTCTCAAAAGTGCCGCGGCCGAGATCGGGCGAAAGTTCAAAGATGTAGCGCGGCTCTACTACATTGCGGTGACCGGAAGCCCGACCTCGGTGCCGTTATTCGATGCGCTCGAGATTTTAGGAAAGACCGAAACACTTCGCCGCTTGCGGCTGGCGCTGGAGGCGCTGCATTCATGAGCGTTCGCGCGATCGTATTAGCCGCCGGCAAGGGCACGCGAATGAAAAGCGCGCTGCCCAAAGTGCTCCACGACGTCTGCGGACGTCCGATGCTCTGGTACGTGCTGAGCGCTTTGCGGCAAGCGGGCGTTGACGAAGTTATCGTGGTCACAAACGACGAGCCTGCAGGAACGTATCGGCGAGTTCGGCGTGCGGGGCATCGTCCAGCGCGAGCAGCTGGGAACGGGTCACGCAGTGCAGGTTGCGCTTGCCGAACTTTCGCACGAGAGCGGCGGCCGCATCCTCATTGCTTACGGTGATATGCCGCTTGTCCACGCAAGCATCTATCGCGGCGTTGCCGAGCGCCTCTCAGAGAAGAGCTCGCCCGCACTGGCCATGGTCACCGTAGAGATGCCGCTGCCCTCGAATTTCGGTCGCGTCATTCGCAGCGGCGAGCGCGTCGAGCGCATCGTGGAGATGCGCGACGCCACGGCGGAAGAGTTTGCCGTTCGCGAGATGAACGCGGGAATCTATTGCTTCGATGAAGCGGCCCTTCGTGATGCGCTCAGCCGGTTGAAAAACGACAATGCGCAGGGCGAATATTATCTCACGGACACGGTCGCCGATCTGGTTCGGGGCGGCAAACACGTCGCGCCCGTGCTCGCGGACGATCACGTTCATTTGCTCGGCATCAACGACCGCACAGAACTGGCGGCGGCACGCAAGGAACTCAACCGGCGGCTCTGCGTGAAGCATATGCTCGCGGGCGTGACCATCATCGATCCGGAGACGACGTATTTGGAGCCCGAGCTGGATATCGGGCGCGATGTGGTCATTTATCCCAACACGTCGGTTGGCCGGCTCTCGCGCATCGGCGATGGAAGCGTTATCGGACCGAACGCGCGGCTTTCAAATGCCGCGCTCGGCGCGCGGGTAACGGTTCGCGAGAGCGTCGTCATCGACACCACGCTGGGGGATGACATCACGGTAGGCCCGTTTGCGCACTTGCGCAATGAAACGGAGATTGCCGACGGCGTGCACATCGGCAACTTCGTAGAGGTCAAGAACTCAGAACTCGGGCGCGGCGTGAAAGCCGGGCATCTGACGTACCTTGGCGATGCGCAGGTGGGAGAGAACACCAATGTCGGCGCCGGAACGATTACGTGCAATTTCGACGGCGTGCGCAAGAACAAGACGACGATCGGCCGCGACGCATTCATCGGTTCGAACACCTCGCTCGTAGCGCCGGTTACCGTGGGCGACGGTGCGCTCACCGGCGCATCGGCGGTGGTTACCAAAGACGTGGCACCGGGCGAGCGCGTTGCAGGCAACCCGGCCCGCCCCTTGCCCAAGAAGCCCTAGTTCGCAAAAACAGGAGGGGCGCCCGGCTTTCCGGACGCCCCTTTCGGTGCAGCAAAGACTGGGTCGAACGCTTATTGGACCGTGTTGTTCAGCGCATTCACGTCAAACGTGCCAAGGCCGGTTGTGTAATCATATCCGGGTGCAGCGGTGTACGCACCGTTGGCTCCGGCGATGATGTCGTGGAATCCACCGTAGGTTTCGTAAGGCGGCGGCCCTTGCACCAACGCCTCGCCGCCCTCATACTGCGTGTAGTTTTTGTACAGGTGCGGTGCCGCGAAGCCTAAGCCGGGATGTGAGGAGAGCATGCGTGCCCACACGCCCATCGCAAGCGGAGATGCCTCACTCGTGCCGCCGATCCCGCACGGGTCCCCGCACGGTCCGGTGGTTGTCTGCAACGGAACCGTCATATAGACGAGGTATCCGCCGGAGTTCGGATCGGCCGCCATCGCAACGTCGGGCACGCCGCGCAAGTTTCCCGCTGCAAGGGTTCCGGTGGTCAACTGCACCGGCTCCATCCAAGTCGTTGCATTTTCGAATTGGCTCAAACCGCCGCCGCCGGAGTTCCACGAAATCTCACCGTCGTAGGTTTCATCGTTATTCGATAAGAGCGTCGTTCCACCGACTGCGACCACCCATGGCGACGCCGCGGGATACTCGACCATCGGCGGTCCGGATCCGGTACGCCGTTGGTACCCACGAGCCCGCACGACGATCCCGTATCGCCGCTTGAGGCGAACATCGTCTGACCGTGCGCCGCGGCGAAGAGAAGGATGTTGTCATCGGCCTTCATCGATCCGTCCAGGTACGGCGCGTACTCGCATTCCCCGAACGACGAGTTACCGGTCTGCGCGAGGTTCTGCGATTCCCAGTGGCTGTACTCGTTAGCGATATCCGAATCGGTAAGCGAGGTCGTGTCGTAGAGATAGAGCATTTTGGCTCCGCCGCCGATACCGGTCGACGTCTGCGTATCGAGATCCCACTCGTCGATGCCGGCCGTGTCGGGGCTCGACAAGCCGACTTGCACGACGGTGATAGGAACGCTGGCAAGGCCTTGCACTTGCTCCGCATGCGCGAGATCCGCAACGGTCTGCGAGACGTTGCCTTCGGCCATCACCGCGATCGCGGTGCCCGTCGCCGCCGGCGTCGTACCCACGTCGTACACGGTTTGAATTGCATGCGCGTCGTAGCCGCGTACGCAAGGGGCGCCCGAGGGCGAGGGATCGGTCGGGAAGCATGCAGTCGGTCCCGAGGCCATGCGCGCCGCGTTGTTGAGCCCAAGCACGGCGACGGCGATGCCGCCGAGCGAGGCCGGAACGTACGCTGGAGACACGTTTGCATAGACGTTCTTGCCGGCGAGCGAGAACGAGTGCAGTGTCGTATTGAACGCCGATTGCGCAATTGCCGCGGTGCCCTCGGCGCTCACGAGCAGATGATTGGGCTCGGCGCTAATATTGGTGAACCCTTGCGCCTGCAGGTAGCTACCACTTGAGAGACTTCCGTGCTGGTCGGCGCGTAGCCCGCCATCAGCTGCATCGCTGAATTGCGCGCCTGACGCAACCGCCTTGGCGAGCGCGTCTTCGTTATGAACGCCCAGTGCGAGGCGAACGGTCAGCGGCGTCGATGCGCTTAGCGCGCCGAGGTCGGTGGCGTTTGCCACACCGCTGCCGAGCGTCGCGGTCGACGCCCAGCCCGTAGGTGCGGAGGTGAGGGCCGCTTGATGCGGCGCCTTTGCGCTCTGCGTGACTCCGGCGGAGGGCAGCATTTGCTGACCTGCGTGGCCGGAGCACGATGCGATGAGGATGCCGGCCGCCAATGCGACCGCAGACAAGCGTTTCATTTCCGTTACTCCTTACTGTCCGATGATCGCATTGGTCTTCACGACGTCGAAGCTTCCCATGCCGGTCGTGTAGTCGTAGCGCGGGAGCGCCGTGTACAGTCCGTTGGTTCCGCTCAGAACATCGTGGAATCCGCCGACGAGTGAGGTTGCTGCCGGTCCGGCATTTAATTCGCTCGAGTTGGGATTCTTCGTGTAGATGTTGTAGAAGTTGATGGCGCCGAAGCCCAGCGCGTTGCCGTGCGCCGATTGCATGCGGGCGTACGCGCCGGCAGCAAGCGGTGATGCCAAACTGGTTCCGGCCGAGATGCACGGCGTGCATGCTCCGTTCGCTGCTTGCGCGGACGAGTAGACCAGGTAGCCGGTTTCCAGTGAGGCGTCCATCGCAATATCCGGTAAACCGCGGAATGAGAGGCCTGCAGGCGTCGAACTGACGGGCTGCGTGCCCGATTCCCAATACGGCGAGTATTCGAATTGGCTCAATCCGCCGCCGCCGGCTTCCCACGAGGTCTCGCCGTAGTACGATCCATCGGCATTGCTGAAGAAATCCGTTCCGCCGACTGCGACGACGTACGGTGAGGCCGCGGGCCATTCAACCATCGGCAGTCCGCCGGGCGCGGCGTTCGTATCCACGAAGTTGTTGCAGTAACCGCCGTTGTCGCCGGTTGAGACGAACATCGTCTGACCTTGCGATGCTGCTTCGACCAGAATTTCGTCGCCCGCGAGCATTGCGCCGTCTTGGTACGGGAAAACTTCGCATCCGCCGAACGAGGAGTTGCCGATCGGATTCGTATCGTCGGTCACCCACTTGTTGTAGGCAGTCACGATGTCGGAGTCGCCAAGCGTCGCAAAGTTGTAGAGATCGATCTGTTTGACGTTGGCCGCAATACCTTGAACCGCGGTCATGTCCAGCACCCACTCGCCGTTTCCGCTCGTATCGGTGCTCATCGGTTCGACGTGCACGATGTTCACGGGAACCTGCGGCATCGTGTAGACTTGCTCGTTCCAGCGGAAGTCGCTGATGGCGATTGTGGGGTCGCCTTCGGTGAAGATGGCGACGGACGTGTTCGCGCCGGTCGGCGCGTTTGCCGCATCATACGCAAACTGCATCGTGCCGGGGTCGTAGAAGCGCGGGCACAGACCTTCGGCGTTCACGCCTTCCGTGCAGCCGTCGGCCTGCGGCGCAGGCGTGGGCGTCGGAGTAGGTGTGGGCGTCGGAGTCGGTGATGCCGTGGGCGCCGCGGTCGGCGTTGCCGTAGGAGCGGGCGAAGGCGTCGGAGCGGGCGTTTTCTTTGCCGCGCCGCCGCTTTGCGGCTTGGGTTTCTGCATCTGAACGTTGTTCAGTCCGAGCACCGCAATGACGGTCCCGGCGAGTGCTTGCGGGACAAGCGCGGGCTGCGTGTTTGAAAACACGTTCGCGCCGCCGAAGACACTATACGACTCGAGCTGCGTGTTGAATGCTTTTTCAACCGTTGCAGCCGTGCCGGTCGCATCGATGAGAATATTGTTGGGCTCCCCTTGCACGCTCGTAAAGCCCTGCGACTGCAGGTAGGTCTTCACTTGCGCCACCTGGTCGCCGGTCGGCGCGTAGGTGCTCATGAAAGCCGAGCGCGGAACGATTTGGCCCGCGGCCACAGCGGATTTGAGTTGGTCGACGTTGCGCAATTGAAGCGCGACGTGCACCGTCAGCGTTTGCGTTGCGGAAAGTGCGCCGGTATCGGTCGCGTTCGGCAGCGCAACGGCTTGCGTTCCTGTGCTCGCCCACCCGGACGGGACGCTGACGGCGGTCGCGCTCGTGCGCGAACCGTGCATGCCTAACGTGCTTGGGTTTCCGGATCCACCGGGCGCGCTGGGAAGCGCGGAACCGGCGTGACCCGAGCACGAGGCGGTCAAAATGCTCGCGGCCAGCGCCGCAGCGGTCAATCGTTTCATGGAACAGAGTCCCTCCTGGCATAACAGTACGGGAGTGGACCCCGGCGGCGACATACCTAGTATTGAGTACTGCGCCCTTGCCTGCTGCCAGGCTACTATGAGTGCATGGTGATATCTCTAACGGGGGAGTGGGACATCTATCAGGCAGCGGAACTGCGCGAGCGCCTGCAGCCTGCCTATGAGGCATTCGATGTCGTCTTGGACCTAACGGCTGCGAAGTACGTCACGAGCTCGCTCATCAGCGCGCTTGTGCTTGCCCACAGATACCGGATAGAACATGCGATGGCGCCGGCGAAGCTTGCCGTGCGTTCGGCGTTCGTGCGCCGCTTACTGACGGTCACCGGAATCGACGAACTCTTCCCGATCTACGAAGGCGTCGAGGAAGCTCTACAAGCCGCTTAAGCCGCTAATTGTCCCCAGGCCCGTCGGCTGGTCGTAGCCGGCCGGCGCGATGTCGTTGAATCCGCTGCGGTGACTGTACGAGAATGCCGGGCCTTGCGCGTTGCCCGAAAGGGCGTAAGCAGCGGCGACTATCGGCGCAGCGACGCTGGTTCCGCCGACGACGTACCATCCGCCCGCGGTTGAGTCGAACATCGAAACGCCGGTTTGCGGATCGGCGACGGCCGCCATGTCTACCGTCGAGCGCGACCTGCAGCCCGTTTGACCTTGCCATGCTTGCCGCGGCTCGTATGCGCTGCAGCCCGCGCCACCGTATTGCCACGGTTGGGCCGACCACGCGCCGGGTCCGCCGCTAAGCGACGTTCCGCCGACCGACGTGACGTAGGGTGAAGCCGCAGGGTAGAACGGTGAACGTTCGTCGCCCGAGCTCACCGTGATCGCCACGCCCGGATGGTGATAGTGCGCATCGTACGCGGCCTCGCCCGACCATTCGGGACCATAATCACTGTTGCTCACCGCGCTCGCTCCCAGCGCGACGGCTTCGTCAACGCTCGCACCAAGATCGTCGAATGTGGACGAGTCCGCCTCAACGAGCAAAATCTTACAGCCGGGGCAGATCGCCGAGACCATGTCTAAATCGAGCGAGATCTCCTCGCCCCAGCCCAAGTCCGGACTGGGGAATGACGCAGGGGAGCCGCGCTCGTTCACTTTGAGAAAGCAGCCGTTCGCGCTGGTGCACGCCGGCAAGCCGAACGTCGATCGGTACACGGCAAGATCGCTTTCGGCCGAAGGGTCATCCATGGCGTCCACGATTGCGACGGTGCGGCCTGAGCCGTTGACCGGAAGTGCGTACGCGCTTTGCAAGTCGGCCGGGTGCAGCCCAGCAACGAGCGCGGCAGGCGTGGCCGCATTCGCGACCGGAGCAATATTGATGTTGATAGCCAGGGTGCAGTTCGCCTGATCCGCCTCGAAGATGCCGTTGCAGGCCAGGGATGCACCCGGAACCGCGCCCGCGCTCTCACCCGGAACCGCGCCCGCGCTCTCGCCCGGAACCGCACCCGCACTCTCGCCCGGCACGGCGCCCGCACTTTCGGCCGGCGCGGCCGTCGCTTCGGCAGCTACTCGCGTGCCCTCACCAGACGTCGTCAGACCGGTGGGCAAAACGCCGCGCTGCGATCCGCTGCAAGCAGCAAGGCCACAGAAAAAAGCGACGGTCAGTAGTAATCGTGCAGTTTTCGAGTCTGTCTCTCCGGGGGCGTTCCGCCGAATCCTAGGTGTGTACCCAGCCTTGACTGGTTGCTAACGCCACGGCTTCCCGGCGTCCGCTGCAATTAAGCTTCGGCAGATAGAGCGGATATGCGTATCCACAGTATGCGGACTACGGCGTGTGCGGGCGGCAACCTCTTTGGTGCTCGCGCCGCCGGCAAGAAGCTGCAAGATCTCGCGCTCGGCGGCCGTGAGTGATGCAAGCGCATGCCCTTGTTCTCTCTGCAAAGGAAGCGCTTCGAGCAACCGCGCCATGCCGCCGAAATCCTCGGCGCGCAGGCGAGCGACGGCCTCGTCCAGTTCGGCCGGCTGCGCTTGGGCAATCTGGACGCGGTACGCCGCGCGTACGGCGGCGATGAACGCTCGCAGCCGCTTCATTTGACCGGTCGTCCGCCTTTCGGCGTCGCTGAGCCAGCGGTGCGCTCCCGCGGAATGACCGCGCACCAAGTCCGCGAGCGCTAAAAATGTTTGCGCTTGCACGGTGCGCCGCGCGCGTTCGGCCGCTTCGATCTCGTGCGCGGCCTGCGCGAATGCAGCTTCGCCTTGCTCCGTCATGCCCGCGGCAAAGCCATAGAGCGCGGCTTGCGAAGATCGCAGCGCGCGCCGCTCGTGCGAATCGGAGGCGGGGAGATCGCGCACAAGCATATCGTAGGCCGTCGCAAAATTGCCGCTCCACGCCTCGCGAAGTGCCTGCGCCGGAACCATGACCCGGACGAAGCCCTGCGCGTAAAGCGTGCGCAGTCCGTTGGGCGGCGGACTCTGCTCTTCGCCGGGATCGTCTCCACGTTCTACGCCGATTGCGTACGATTCGACAGCGGCAAACATCCGCGCTTGATTGCTCGCGCCCTTGCGCGCAGTTTCGGCGACCTTTTCCAGAATGGTCAGCCACTTCGCCGGATCGTCTTCTTGTTCGTAAACAACGGAGTACAGGTTTAAGTACGCGCGCGCAGCCACTTCGTAGAGATTCTGCGACATGGCCAACTCCGCTGCAGACTGTGCGTAGGTGCGTGCATCGTCGTACCGGTCGCCGGCGAAAAACGCATACGAGGCCTGTTGATACAATCGGGCGCGCACGTCGTCCTCGATACTTGAATCGCATAGCGCCAGCGCTTGCGTTATGGCGTCGATGGCCTCGCTCTTTTGCCCGTCTGCAGCGTACGCGGTGGCAAGCGTTCCCAGTAATGGTACGCGAAGCATGCGTGGGATGGATGCATTAAGCGCATACGGTTCTCAAAGCTATGCAGTTGCGGCCCCGGCGCACGCTTTCGATAGCATACCGGTAGACCAGCCGTAGGCGCAGCTCCTGTTCTTTCGAGCGTTCGATAGCGCTGATGAAGTCGTGCTCGGCCGCCTCGAAGCGTCCGCGGCTGGCATTGAGCATGCCGCGGAGGCCCAGCAGCGCGGCGTCTTCCGATTGTTCGCCCGCAGGAAGCGCATCGATGGCCGCGGCCAGTACCTCGATCTCGCCATGTTCGAACAGGGCGAACCCCTGTGCGCCGGCGATGCGGCGGATATCCGGTACCGATTGCACTTTCGTGAACAGCCCTAGCGCGCCGGCAATGTTTCCACGCGCTTCAAGAATCTGCGCGGCGCGGCAGATCGCCTGCGCCCATTCGCGCTCTCCGGACCGCCGCAGTTCCATCTCCAGGAAATCGCGAAACAGGTCGTGGTAACGGTACTCGCCCGGGGCGACCTGGTTCAGAAAGGCGATCTTCGATCGCACCCGCGCACGAAGTCGGCGCTCGCCCCGAACTGCGCGGCCATCGGCATATCGAACGCCGAAAAAGCGCACGTCTGCAGAGCAAAGCGCTGCTCCTGCGGTGTGAGTCCGGCAAACACTTGCTCGGCAAGGTACCGGTAGATCATTTCGCGCGTTCCGAATGAAGCCGAACGCAGATCGCGCGAATGCGTGCGCGTTCGCAGCGCGATCGTCAGCGCTACCGGCCATCCTTCGGTAAGTTGGCGAAGCGATTCAACTTCGTGCGCGTCAGCTGTGCGCTGTTAGCGGCGGCCGCGTTGAGTGCTTCCTGCGTCGTGAAGCGAAGATCGTCTTCGCCCAGCGGAAGATCCATACGCCCGTAAGCGATCCACGTGCCGATAGGTAGGCCGGCGTCGCTTCGCGCGGCGACTATCCAGCGGATCCGGCCGCTGCATCGTTCGACCAGGTCCGCAAGAAGCGCTATCGACGCCGGGTCCGCCGCGGCGTAGTGCAGATCGTCGATCACGATAGTGCGACTCACGCCTTTAAGGTGCTCCGCGAACCAGTCCGAGAGTTGCCGGACGGGTTCGGCTCCGGCAAGTACGCGTTCTTGGATGGACGGAAAGGCCGCAAGCGCTGTGGGAGCGACGCTTTCCAGCGCTTCGCTCAACCGGTGCACGAACGCCAGCAGGGTGTTATCTTCGCGGCGCACGTCGTACTGAACGGCATCCAGACCGGACGCAGCAAGAAAATCGCGTAGCGCCGAACTTTTCCCGAACCCTGCAGGCGCGACGATCAGCGTAACCGGAAAGCGCGCCGCGCGTTCCAGCCGCTCGTTGATGCGCGCGCGTATCAACGGGTTGGCGTAGATCGCAGTCCTCCCACGACGCGCACGAGCGCATCGATCAAGATATCCAAGTCGCCGTCCCGCGTGCGGTGATTGGTGATGCAAACGCGCAGGACTCGCCGGCCTTCCAGCGTCGTGGGCGAGAGAACGGCGATGCCGCTTTCCTGGATGCGCATTGCGGCCTCGTCAACCAGCGCATCCATAACCGTCTCCGAAAGCCCGCGAAGGACCGGACGGAAACAGACGATCTGCCACTCAACGGGTGCAACGATCTCGAACTCCCCGCTCTGCCTTAGGCGGCCGGCCAGCCGCTGCGCCTGCGCGCAGTTCATCTCGATGGCTGCAGCGATCTTGGCCGTGCCGTGTTCCTTGATCGTGAACCACACTTTGAGCGCGCGAAAGCTGCGCGAGAGATCGGGGCCGTAGTCGGCAAACCAAGGAGCGCCGGCACCCGTCCCGCGCGGCATGCGCGTGATGTACGGCCCCTCGCTGGCAAATGCTGCGCGGTGAAGTGCCCCGTCGCGAACGAGAACTGCCGCTGCATCGTATGGGACGTGCAACCATTTGTGAAAGTCGAATGCAAGCGAGTCCGCGCGCTCGATGCCGCGAAGCTTGCCGCGCAACTGCTGCGAGAGGTAGGCGGCCGCCCCGAAGGCTCCGTCAACGTGAAACCACAGTTGTTCGCGGCGCGCTGTCTGCGCAAGGCGTTCGAGCGGGTCGATTGCCCCAGCGTCCACCGTTCCGGCATTGCCCACGATCAGAAACGGCGTCTTGCCGGACGCCTTATCCCGCGCGATCGCATGCTCGAGCGCAGGAATGTCAATGCGGTAATCCGGATCGACGGGAACCTCGCGCAAATTCTGCGTGCCGATGCCAGCGTTAGCAAATGCCTTACGTACGCTCGCGTGCGTGGCTCGCGAGGTATAACCTGTCAAACGCGCAGCCGGGCCTGCAACCGCGAGGGCCTTCGTCCGTGCTACGTGCACGGCGATTGCATTTGCCGCGGAGGTGCCGGCGACGAGTATGCCGCCGAAGTCCGTGCCGAACGCAAACAGGTCCGCGAACCATGCAAGCACCGCGCGCTCCACGTACACGGCCGCGTGATCGCGGCCGCCGGCGTTGGCGTTCATGACGGCGGCAAAGAAATCGGCCATTGCGCCGCCCGGCGTCCCGCTTCCGTGCACCCATCCCCAAAAGCGCGGATGGATGTTGCCCGAAGTGAACGGCAAAATCGAGCGTTTGAATTCTTCGTAGACCTCTTCGAACGGCGTGGGCATGGCCGGAAGCGCCGTCTGTAGCGCTGCTTTGATCTCTTCGGGAACCGGTTCCCACGCCGGGCGGTCGCGCACGTCACGCATGAAATCGACGGCGTCATCCAAAGCGCGGTGCGCCGCTGCGCGAAAGCGCTCCCAATCAGCCGGATCGAGCACGATCCACCAATTCAGAGAAGGCCGCAAAGATCGCTCGCGCAGCGGCGTGTTTGTAAGCGAACAGCGCCGGATCGTCGGCGGCGTGAACGATCATCGCCGGATCGGCCTCGAAGAGCAGCAGGTTGCCGTCCGCATCGATCGTGCAGTCTAATCCCAAGTAATCGAGCTGCAGGGCCGCCGCGATGTCGCATGCAGCCCTGCGAAGCTGCGGCGGAAAAACGGTTTCGAAGTCTTCCAGAAGCCGCTGTTCCTCTTCGCGCATCCAAGCGTTCTCGCGCATCGGCGCATTGTAGTAGTGAATCATCCAATCGCGTGAAATGCCCAGATGACACGGATAGGGTTTGCCGCCCACCACGAAGAGGCGGTACTTGCGAAAGTACCCATCGGGGGCTGCATAGTTGATGAACGGCATAACGTAGAACGCCCGCCCTTCGACGGCTTGCAGGTACTCATCGAGTTCGCGCGCGCTTTGAACCTTGGCCAGATCGCGGCCGGCTTGCGATCCTACCGGGCGCACGACGGCCGGAAAGGCGGGTGCTTGCGCTGCAAGTTCTTCGCGCGATCGTTCGAGCGTTTCCGGGACGCGCACGTGCTCGATCGCTTGCAGCGTTTTATACACGCTTGCGCGATCCGCTGCCGCGACGTTTGCGGGCGCGTTTAAATGCGGGAGAGCAGAACGATCAGACGAGCTGGCCGCCCAGCGTAACGCATCCGCGTTATCCGGCGACTGTGCAATCGCCGTGAACACGACATCCGCGTCGGGCAGCATCAGCGAAAGCGCCTGCGGCTGCGAGGTCAGGTAAATCTTGTGCACGGTGGTCGTGCGCGCGTCGAGCAGATAGTCGACCGGTACGTTCGCTTGCCAATCGCCGGGTGCCATGAGCACGGCCAGACGCCGCTGCTGCTGCGGCGCGTACACGCTGAACGACGTCTGGCGAGCCAGCGCAGCCGCTTGATGCTCGAGCGCCTGCGTGCGCCGTCCGGCCATCTGATCGAGTTCGTACAACGCCAGATGCGCGGCGGTATCTTGCGGGTCGAGTTCGAGCACGCGTTCGTAGTGCGAGCGCGCATCATCGAAGCGTCCAAGTTCGGTCAGCGCGATCGCCAGATTCAAATGCAGTTCGAGGCGGTCGTCCTGCGCGCGGATGCCTTGCGCGAACGCCTCGGCGGCTTCGCTCAAGCGGCCTTGCGCGCGCAGCGCGGTGCCCAAACGGTTGGCATCGATGGCGGCTTTGTGTGGCTCGGAGGGCCGCGGGATGGAATTGATGGGCACTAACCTCCGGGTGTTGTGGGCGATGATCGCTGCTCCGGCGCTTCTCTGTTTGTGCGCTGGTGCCTACGCGGCGCGTATACGCGCCAAGAACTTGCGCCTGAGGGCGGAACTGACGGACGTTCGCCGCCGCGAATCCGAGGTATTGGAAGTCTGCTCGCGCGTTGACCGCCGCATCGCGCGACTCCAGCGGCGCGGTGCTCGCGGCGCTCGAACGGACGTTGCGCACGGTGGAACCCGCGTTGGACGCCGTACTCATCTTCGTGCCCGCCGGCGAAAATCTACACTGCATTTACGCCGGCGGGCCGCGCACGGAGCACTTCACGCAGCTGCGCTTGTCCCGGGACGGCAGCCCGACGATCCCGGCACGTGCCGCGCAGTGTCTTCACCGGGTCGTGATGAGCGCTCAGGCCGAAGCCGTCATCCCGACGGATCGCGCGGCGCTTGCCGTGCCGATGGTCGAAGGCGGCGCGTGCTCGGCGGTGGTGTACGCTGCATCCGCGCTGGCGCCGATCCGCGATCCGGATGGGATCGTTCGTGCGGTCGCGCAAGCCTGCGCGCCGTTTGCGCTTGCTGCCGAACGCGAGCACGATCGCGCGCAGGCAACGTTCGATGCGCTTACCGGTTTGTACACGCCGCGCGCGTTCCGCGACCGTCTTTACGAAGACCTGCGCGTTGCCCATCTGCGCGGCCGCGATTCCATTGCGCTCTGGTTCGTCGATACCGATCGTTTTAAAGCCGTGAACGACACGCTGGGTCATGCGTGCGGCGACCGCGTTCTGCAGCAGATGGCCGGCCTGCTGCGCGCCCACACCATCGAGGGGAACGACGTTGCGGCGCGTAACGGCGGCGACGAGTTCTGTGCGATCCTCCACGATACGCAGAAAGCCTCGGCTATCGAGCGCGCCCACCGCTTGTGTTGCGCGGTTCGCGGCTTCGATTTCGGCATCAAGGTGCCGATTACGGCCAGCATCGGCGTGGCGGCGTTTCCCTACGATGCGCGCGAGGCCGGCGAGCTGCTGGAGCTTGCGGACGCTGCGATGTACCACAGCAAGCGCTCGGGGCGCGACCAGGTTTCGTTTATAACCGGTTCCGGAGGCTTTGCGGTTTACCGGTAGCGAACAGGAAGGCGATGACGCTGATGGCAGCGCTCGCCATCGTCCGCCCGAACGAACTGGACCGGCAGGTGAGCGCGATTCCCGCACATGCGCTGTTGACGCAATCGCCGTTCAATTTAGTCGATCCCGCGCGTGCGGCGGCAGCCGCGCACTTGGAGCAGACGCAAGTTCTGCTGTGGATCACAGCGCTGGCTTTGCAGATCGCGGTGTTGGCCTGGTTTTGGAGTTCCGGGCGGTCGGCGCAGCTGCGCGACGGTTTGCGGGCACGCATCGGCTCGGAGTTTTGGGTGCGTTTTTGTTTCGGCGCCACGCTGGCGTTGCTGGATAAAGCCGTCGCGCTAATACCGCTGGCCATGCAATACCGCTTCCTGTTTATCATGCGTCTGAGCGATCAACTCTTTCGTTGGTGGCTCCTGGATTGGCTGCTCGGAACGTTGGCAGCGCTGGCGGTCGCGGGCCTGTTAGCGGCATGCGTGCTGTGGCTGGCGGACCGGACGCATCAGTGGTACGTCTATACGTTGGCGGCGGTCGTAGGCGTCTGCCTATTCGTAGCGTTTCTCACGCCGTTCGTTGCGGTGCCGCCGCTTGAGCCCGCCGGCCTAACCCGTTCGCTCGCTGCAGATGCCGACCGGCTCAAGCAAGCAACCGGCATCGACGCGCCGATCGTGGAGCAGCGCATCGGCTCGCGCACGCGCGTGGGCGCGGCATACGTAGCAGGCCTTGGCGGCTCGCAGCGGATCGTGATCTCGGATACGATGCTCGACGCCGAATCCGAGCCGGAGATGCGATTTATCATCGCCCGCAGCATGGCATGGATCGCCGGCAATTTCGCGCTTCAATTGGCGCTGGTGCAAGCCGGGTTTATCGTGTTCGGCGCAGCGCTTGCGGTAACGATTGCCGACCGGATCGGATTTCGCAGGGACGACGATCCGGTTTCGCGGCTCGCCCTTCTGGGCGCGCTCATGGGTCTTGTGTATCTGGTAGCCGCGCCGTTTTACAACAGTTACACGCGCAATCTCGATATTGCCGCCGACCGGATGGCTCTGGCAACTACCCGCGATCCGGCCGATGCTATTCGCTTACAGGTGCGGCGCGCCGATCAGGCGTTGCTCACCGTCTGTCCCGGGACGATTGCATACTGGTACTTAGCGCAGACCCCGCCGCCGGGTCCGCGGATCTCGGCGTTGCAAGGCGTGCCGGATGCCTGCGCTAATTTGCGCCAGTAAAAACGCTGCCGCTGACCTGCGTGCCCAAGTGATGAGACGTGAGCAGCTCGAGCACGGTTGCGTGCGCGACGCGGCCGTCAACGATCTGCGCCGCGCCGACGCCGCCGCGTACGCCGAGCGCCGCCGCGCGAATGGCCGCACGCAGATCGCCCGGCACGCGCGCGTCCTCGGCAATGACGAGCGCTTCGGCCGGCGTGAGTTCGGTTAAGAACGCCGCCGTTTGCGGATCGGTGACGCCGCCGAGCGCGTGGAAAAAGATAGCGCGAACGGCTTCGGTCGCGCTTGCGACCGCGCGAGCCACTTCGTCGGCCGCAACCGTCCAATCGCGTTGGCCGAAAACGCTGTACGTGGTCGGCTCGATCACCGGAATGTAACCTGCGCCGGTGAGCGTGCGCAGGATGCCGGCCTGAACCGTGGCGATGCCGCGGCCGTTTCCGGGAAGCATTCCGGCATCCGAGCCGCATAAGCCGACGGCGCGGTTTCCGCTGCGGTTGATCGTTCGCACCAGGGAGCGGCCGGCCTTGGCCGACGGAGCCACGACAATGGGCCACACATCGTGCTGCGCAAGGTACGTAAGGTCGTCGAAGAATGTCGTCTGGGCCGCGAGGGCGCTTGCCTCGTCGACGCGGACCACGAACGTCTTTCCGTTGAAACCTTCCATTTATAGTCCCTTATCGACCGTTCTGGCCAGATTATAACGCCCCGGCGTTACAAATTCATCTCCGGCGGTGCTATAACGACATGGTGGCAGCGATGGTTCTGTCCGAGTCGCGAGGCGAGGGTTTCGAAGAATTGTTTGCGCGGGAGTACCGCCGGACCGTCGGCATTGCGCTGCGTATAACCGGCGATCGGTGCGAGGCCGAAGATCTCGCGCAAGATATTTTTGTGAAATGCGCGCGGACCGCCCGCCACGAACGGGCGGGCGTTCGGGCCTGGCTTCATGCAGCCGCAGCCCATGCGGCGCTGAACGCCGTGCGCAGCCGCCGGCGGCGGATCGCACGCGAAACACGCACTCACTGCTTCTGGGGCACGCGCAGAGGGCCGCGCAGAGCGACGCGGATCCGCAGCAGATTCTGGAACGCCGGTACGATGGTGCTCGCGTGCGCGCCGCACTGGTGCGGCTTCCGCCCGAGCATGCGAAACTGCTGGCGCTGCGTTACGCAGGGCTCTCGTACCGCGAATGCGCCGACGCGCTCGCAACCGACGCTGCTCAAATCGGAACCCGGCTTGCGCGAGCGGAACGCGCCTTTAAAAAGGAGATCGATCGTGGAACATCTTGAGAGCGGCGCGCTGCGCGCATTTTTGGACGAGCCGCAGGCGCTTGCAAGCGCGCAGCGGGATCACCTTGCCGGATGCAGTGCCTGCCGCACGCATTTGGCAGAGATCACCGCGAACGCGCAGGCCGCGGCGGGCGCTTTCGAGGCCACGGATGCAGTCGACGAATCCGCCGCATTGCTGCGCGTCCGCGCCGGCGCGGCACAGCGTACGCAACCGCGTTTTGCGTACACCTTCGGTGCGGGCCTGGCGGCGGCCGGATTCCTGGCGGCGTTGATTTTTACCCCGCTCGGGGGATATGCACGATCGTTCTTGACGATCTTCGAACCGCGTGCGTTCGAACCGGTGCGTATATCCGGCGCGCAGCTGCACGATCTGCATTTGCTGCCGCAAGCCGATCGCATCGGCACGCAGCGGATCGTGCTGCGGCCCTCGCACGTTCACGTGAATTCGCTCGCGGCTGCGCGCGCCCGTTTGGACTTTGCGCCGGTAACGCCGGCCCGGCTGCCGGCGGATTTGCAGATTACGCCCGGTTACGCCGTTACCGGTCCGGGCGAGATGACGTTCACGTTCAGTGCTGCGAAGGCACGCGCGTTTGAAGCCGGATCGCACAAACTGCTGCCGCCCATGCCGCCCGGCCTGGACGGGACGACCGTGCGCCTGCGCATGGGCATGACGTTCAACGTGCGGTACGCGGGTAGTGGCGGACGGTTCGTCGAGTTGGTCGAGACGCACGTTCCGAAGATCACCTCGAGCGGCGCTTCGCTCTCCGACGCTCGAGCGCTACATTTTAGCCATGCCGAACGTCCCGCCGGAACTTGCCGCGCAGATTCGCGCGCTCGGCGATATTCAGAATACGGTCCCGGTTCCTGTTCTTATAGACAAACAGTCGGCACGGCGCGTAGCCGTGCAAGGCGTGCAGGGCCTGGCCATCGGTGACAACACCGGCGTGGGTGCCGGGGTGATGTGGCAAAAGGACGGACTCATCTACGCTGCAGGCGGACCCGTATCGATGGATGAGGTTCTTGCCGTCGCCGATGCACTCAAGTAGCGCGTTACGTACCGAGCACCTTGCCAAACGATACGGTGAGGTGCCGGCGGTTCGAGATTTGACTTTGGAGATCGCACGCGGAGAGATCTTCGGTTTTCTTGGTCCGAACGGCGCCGGCAAAACGACGTCGGTGAAGTTGCTGGTGGGCTTGGCGCGTCCGAGCGCGGGCGAGGGGATCTTACTGGGACGGCCGCTCGGCGATCGCCGCGCCCGGCAAAAAGTCGGTTACCTGCCGGAGACTTTCCGGTATCAAGATTGGCTGACTGCGCGCGAGGTTTTGAACGTGCACGCGCGCCTGCTGCATCTCTCGCCGGAGCAGGCGCAGATCGACAACCTGCTGCGCACGGTCGGTCTTGGAGCGCGCGCGGGATCGCGCGTTGGCTCGTACTCTAAAGGCATGCAGCAACGCCTGGGAATAGCGGTCGCGCTGCTCGGCAATCCCGATCTTGTCGTCCTGGACGAACCCTCGTCGGCGCTGGATCCGCTCGGGCGGCTGGAAGTGCGCGAGATCCTGCGCGGCCTCAAGGCCGCGGGCACGACCGTGTTCCTCAATTCGCATCTGCTCACCGAAGTGGAACAGGTCTGCGACCGGGTGGCATTCATTACGCGCGGCCGCATCGTTGCGCAGGGCAGCATTGAAGAGATCGTGCGCGGCGCAGGAGGCGTGCGCGTGCGCGCCCGGGCGAACGGCACTCCTCTCGAACCGCTGCTGAGTGAGTTCGGTGCGGTAAGCAGCGTGGACGGCGCGTTTCTGGTTGCCGGGGTCGCGCCCGCACGGGTGCCGCGCATCGTTGAAGCACTGGTGCGAGCGCAAGCCGAGGTTTTCGGTATTGAATCGTTGAGTGCATCGCTGGAAGAGCGTTTCTTCGAACTGACCGGGGACCAGGCATGATTACCATTGCGCTGCTCACGCTGCGAGAATTAACGCGCCGCAGGTTCGTGCCGGCCGCTGCTGCAATGACGGCGCTGCTTGTGGCCTTGACGGCTTGGGGCTTTTCGTATCTGGCTCACACAACCCGGCACGGCGTACCGGTTTCGCACGCACAGGTGCTGCAATTCAGTTCGGTGCTGGTCATTCTCATTGCGTATCTGTTTAGCTTCATCGTCGCAATGCTCGCGGTGTTTCTGGCCGCTCCCTCGCTGGCAAACGACATCGAGAGCGGCGTTCTGCTCCCCGTTCTGGCGCGTCCCATAAGCCGCGGCGCTGTTTTGGGCGGCAAGGCCTTGGCACTGAGCATAACGGTGTGCTGCTACGCCGGCGCGGCAGGCGCAGCCGAATTTCTGGCGGTCCGCGCGGCCACCGGATATCTTCCGCCGCATCCCGGCCTTGCAATCCTTTATCTGTGCGCGCTCTCGCTGGTGATGCTTGCGTTCGCGGGCGCGCTTGCAACGCGCATGCCGGCTATTGCTGCGAGTATGACCGCCGTCGTCTTTTTCGGCATCGCGTGGATGGGCGGCATCGCGCAGAGTCTGGGTTTCTTCCTTCACAACGATGCCGTGCGGGATGCGGGAACGCTCACGCAGCTCGTGCTGCCTTCCGATGCAATGTGGCGCAGCGCGGTATTCGAGCTGGAGCCGGCAGCGCAACTTGCAGCGATCGCAAGCACGCATACGTGGCCCGGGCCGTTCTTCGTGCTCTCGGCTCCGCCGCCGCCTATTTTGCTGTGGACCGTTGTGTGGATAGCGGCGGTCTACGCGTTCGCCACGCGTTCGTTTACGCTACGCGATCTTTAAATTGTTGGCGAACTGCATGGCGGCCTCGAGCCCCTGCCCAAGCCAGAGCTGCGCCGCCTGCGCCGCCGCGCCGATGATCTCCGGCAGTTTCTGGCGCTCGGCCGGGGTGAACGGACTGAGCACGTGGTCGATGCTTTCATACTCGGGGCGTCCGATGCCGATGCGCAGGCGTGGAAACTCTTGCGTCATGGTTGCGGTGATGGAGCGCATGCCGTTGTGACCGCCGTGGCCGCCGAACGGGCGCATGCGCAGCGAACCGAAGGGTAGATCCATGTCGTCGTACATTACCAGCAAGTCGCGCGGCGCGGTGCGGTACCACGACGCGATGATGCGCAGCGGCGCACCGCTGTTGTTCATGAACGTTTGCGGCTGGAGAAGAACCAGACGGCGCTGCGCGTCGTAAGCTTGGCGCGCGCCGTCTTTTTTCTTCCAACCGGTGACGTTGAGCTGTTCCGCTAACGCGTCGATAGCCATGAACCCGACGTTGTGCCGCGTTTGCGCGTACTCTTTGCCGGGGTTTCCCAGGCCGGCGATAATTCGCACGGCCTGCTCGGTGGAGGCGGCTACTCGGGCGCTCCTTCTTCGGGCTTGCCGACCAATTCGGGCTGCGCTTGTTCCACGGCCGCGCCCGCTTGCGCTTCTTCGAGCGCTTGCGCGGTCTTGGATGCGTCAACCGTGACGACGATGGCATCTTCGGACGTGAGCAGCTTAATGCCCTCGGGCAATTTCAGACTGCGATGCGCTCACGTGCTCGTGAATGCCGAGCGATTCTACATCCACGTCCACATGGTCGGGCAGTTTGCTCGCGGGGCCTTCCACTTCGATTTCGTGAATGATCACATCCATCACGCCGCCCATGTTGCGAACGCCGTCCGGTGTTCCCACCATGACCAGCGGCAGACGCGCGTGCACGGTTTCGTTCGCGGAGACGCGCTGCAGATCGACGTGAATCGTACGGCGCGAAACCGGATCGATCTGCACCTCGCGTACGAGTGCCGTATCGATCTTCTTGCCGCCCAAGCTCAGTTGAATGAGTCCGGTGCGCCCGCCGCGGTGCAGCAGCTCGTCCAGCGCGCGGCGCTCGATGGCGATCGCCTCGCTGGAGCCATGTCCGTATAGCACGCCGGGAACTTTGCCTTGCGCGCGCACGGCGCGGGCCTTGCTCGTGCCTTCGCCCTCGCGGCGTTCGATGGTCAGGGATAATTTGTCAGCCATAGGTCCTTCTTAAGAGACCGCGAGCGGTTCGGGAACCGCCGGCGATGCATCAGTCATTTTTTTTTCACCGTCTTCGGTGAAGAGCTCCGAGATGGAACGGTTGGTCGTAATGCGGTTTATTGCGTCCGCGAACGTTTGCGCGATGGAGAGTTGCACGAACTTGGGGTGCTCAGCGCACTGGCCAGCGGAATCGTGTTCGTGACCACAACCCGTTCGATCTGCGACTCGTCCAGCACGCGGATTGCATCGCCGGCGAAGATACCGTGCGTTGCAACGGTGTAAACCTTTTTGGCGCCCCGCGCGATGATCGCCTCGGCGGCCTTCGCCAGCGTCCCGCCGGTGGAGATCATATCATCTACCACCACCGCAACCTTGCCGCGAACGTCGCCGACGATGTCGGTCACCTCCGAGACGTCGGGCTCCGGCCGGCGTTTGAAGACGATGGCCAGCGAGGAGTTCAGACGTTTGGCGAAGAGTTCGGCGCGGTGCACGCCGCCCGCGTCGGGCGAGACGATGACCACGCGGTCATCGCACAGACCTTCCTTCTTTAAATAGTTGCACAGCGTGGGCATGGCCATCAAATTGTCGACCGGCCCATCGAAGAAGCCCTGAATTTGCGCGGCATGCAAGTCCATCGTCACCATGCGGTTCGCGCCGGCCGTCTTGAGCATGTCGGCGAGCACTTTGGCCGAGATCGGTTCGCGCCCGGTCGTCTTCTTGTCTTGCTTGGCGTAGCCGTAGTAGGGAATGACCGCGGTGATGCGGGAGGCGGATGCCCGCTTGAGCGCGTCGATCATGAGCAGCAGCTCCATGATGGCATCGTTCACGCCGTTGCCGCCGGGCGCCTTACAGATCGATTGAATGGCGAAAACTTCCGAGCCGCGCACGTTCTCGCCGATTTGCACCCGCGTCTCTTCGTTTTTAAACTTGGAAACCAGTGCCTTGCCCACGTGAAGTTTCAGGCGCTTGGCTATCTCTTCGGCCAACGCTTGATTTGAGTTCCCGCTAAAGAGGAGTGGGTTGTGGCTCAATGGCGCTCTCCGGAAGGTAGGCAGGCGGAAGTCTTGGTTTCCTCGCCCAATGCCTCAACCCTACTCTATGGCCCAGAAGTTCAAACTCGTCTCGCCCTATCAACTCGCCGGCGACCAGCCCGCGGCAACGCAGGCCCTAGCGCAGGGCATCGAGCGCGGCGATCGCGCGCAGACGCTGCTGGGCGTAACCGGCAGCGGCAAGACGCTGGCCATGGCGCGCGTGGTGGAGCTCGTGCAGAAGCCCACTCTCGTCCTTTGCCACAACAAGACCCTGGGAGCCCAGCTTTGCGCCGAGTTCCGGGAGTTTTTCCCCGAGAACGCGGTCGAGTATTTCGTCTCCTACTTCGATTACTACCAGCCCGAAGCGTACATCGCGCATACCGACACGTACATCGAAAAGGACAGTTCGATCAATGAGGAGATCGAGCGCCTGCGCCACTCGGCCACCCAATCGCTCATCACCCGGCGCGATACGCTGATTGTGGCCTCTATCTCGTGTATCTACGGCTTAGGTTCGCCCTCGGACTACATGGAGATGTCGGTCAAACTTTCTCTGGGCGAGGAGTTGGACCGCGACGCGCTGCTGCGCAAACTGGTCGACATGCAGTACCGGCGCAACGACCTGAACATGGTGCGCGGCACGTTCCGCGTGCGCGGCGACACGCTGGAGTTTATGGGCGTCGACGAGGAACTGATCCACCGCATTGAGTTCTTCGGCGATCAGATCGACGCCATCAACGTGGTCAACATCATGACGGGCGAGTACGTGCAGAGCA
Source organism: Vulcanimicrobiota bacterium (assembly GCA_963702335.1). Lineage (GTDB taxonomy): Bacteria > Vulcanimicrobiota > Vulcanimicrobiia > Vulcanimicrobiales > Vulcanimicrobiaceae > DASSRQ01. The sequence continues at coordinate 81,886 of CAVPCC010000010.1, forward strand.
AGGACGAGCTGCTGATTTTCCCCGCAAAGCACTTCATCACGCCGGATGAAAAGCTGCGGCGGGCCATCGTTTCGATCGAAGCGGAGTTGGAAGAGCGGCTCAAGGTGTTCAAGGACAGCGGCAAGTTGCTCGAAGCGCAGCGCTTGGAGATGCGCACGCGCTACGACTTGGACATGCTGCGCGAAGTGGGCTACTGCAACGGTATCGAGAACTACTCGCGTCATCTGACCGGCCGCGAGCCCGGTTCCACGCCGTGGTGTCTGCTCGATTTCTTCCCAAGAGACTGGCTGGTCTTCATCGACGAGTCGCACGTCACGCTGCCGCAGGTGCATGCAATGTACGGGGGCGACCGCTGGCGCAAGCTCTCGCTGGTGGATTTCGGCTTCCGGCTGCCCAGCGCGCTCGACAACCGGCCGCTCACGTACGACGAGTTCGAAGAGCACGTCAAGCAGATCGTCTACGTGTCGGCGACGCCCGGCACGTACGAGATGGGCCGAAGCACGCAAGTGGCCGAGATGATCATCCGGCCGACGGGCCTGGTCGATCCCGAAGTCGACGTGCGGCCGACGCGCAATCAGGTGGACGACTTGATGGAAGAGATCCGTCAGCGCGCGGAGCGCAAAGAGCGCGTGCTGGTGACGACGCTTACCAAGAAGATGGCCGAAGATTTGACCGACTTCCTCATCGAGATGAACTTCAAAGTACGCTACCTGCACAGCGAGGTGGACACACTCGAGCGCGTCGCCATTCTGCGCGACCTGCGCCTGGGCGTCTTCGACGTGCTCGTGGGCATCAATCTGCTGCGCGAGGGGTTGGACTTGCCGGAGGTCTCGCTGGTCGGCATTTTGGACGCCGACAAAGAGGGCTATCTGCGCAGCGGCACCTCGCTCATTCAAACGATCGGCCGCGCGGCGCGTCACGTTGAGGGCAAGGTGATCATGTATGCCGACGTGGTGACCGAGTCGATGGCTCGCGCCATCGGTGAGACCAAACGCCGGCGCGAGCGGCAAGTCGCGTACAACCTTGAGCACGGCATCGAACCGCGCAGCATTCGCAAAGAAGTGCGCGATATTCTTGCGCTCGTGGGTGCGAACGAAGAGACCGAGTCCGACATCCGGCGCGAGAAGCTGCCGCGCGAAGTAGCTATCCGTATGGCCGCCGATATCGAAAAGCGGATGCGAGATTTTGCCGCGAACTTGGAATTCGAAAAAGCTGCCGCCCTGCGCGATGAACTGATCGAACTGCGCAAACACATCGGCGGCAACGAGTCGCTGCTCTTCCAGGGCAAGGCGCCGAAGATCTTCGAGCACGCGCTCAAGGAACTGGTCGGCAATTAGCACGCTGCGGCCGGCCTGTGCGCTGGTGCTGGGCCTGTTCTTTGCAGCAGCGGGCGCAAACCACTTCGTGCATCCAGACTTCTACGTGCGCACGGTGCCGGGGTGGCTTCCCGCGCACGAGTTGCTCGTGCAGATCAGCGGCGTTGCCGAGATCGCGGGCGGCGCGGCGATGTTCGTTCCGCCGCTGCGGATGTATGCGGGCATTTGGCTGCTCGCGCTGCTCGTTGCAGTGTTTCCCGCTAATCTGCAAATGGCGCTGCATCCGCAGCTCTATCGCGACATCGGAAGCCCTATGGCGTTTTACCTGCGTTTGCCGCTGCAAGCGGTCATGGCCGCATGGGTGTGGTGGACGTGCTTCTAGCGTTCCAGTCAGGGAAGATGCGCGGGCCTAAGCGTTTGCGGCAGGCGGGGCGGCCGCGGTAATGGCGCGACTGAACCTGCGCGAGATTCGGCGCGACGAATCGCTCAGTTATCTGCATGCGACGCTCGCGCCGCAAGCGATGCCTACCGCTATACGGTACAAGACGCGCTTAGGTGCGCTGCTGCGAGTCGACGGCGTGGCTGCAGGCGCATACGATCGCGAGCATCACGAGGTCGTGCTGCCTGCGTGCGAGCGCGAACGCGATCTTTCTTTCGAGGTCGAGCTGCACGCACTGCCGACGAACGGTTTGCCTTCGGGTCCGGGGCCGATCTGGTGGTACCTGAACGCGACGGCGGCCCAGGAACCGGCCAAACAGTGTCATTCGCAGGTATTGAAGGACCTCAAGGTATCGAAGGACCCCGCCACACCGCCGGCCGACCCTCTTCCCGTCTTCGGACATAGTCATTTGGATGTCGCGTGGCTTTGGACGTACGAGCAGGCGCAGCGCAAAGCGCAGCGCACGTTTGCCACGGCGTGCGATCTGCTCGATCGCGATCCTGCCTTTCGTTTTGTCCAGAGTCAGCCGCAGTTATATGCGTTCGTCGAAGAGAGCGATGCGCAGCTTTTCGAGCGGGTGCAGGCGCACGCCGCCGGCGGCCGGTTCGATCCGCGGGTCGCGGCGCTCTGGGTGGAGAGCGACTGCAACATTCCCTCGGGTGAGTCGCTGCTGCGGCAGATGCTGCATGCACACACGTACTGCACGCAACGGTTCGGCGTCGTTCCCAGCATCGCGTGGCTGCCGGACACGTTCGGTTTCATGAACACGATCCCGCAGCTGCTTGCGCACGCGGGCATCCCGTACTTCGGAACGACCAAACTGCAGTGGAACGACACCACGAAATTTCCCTATCCGCAGTTCGTCTGGCGCGGCCCGGACGGAAGCGAAGTGATCGGCGCATTGCTGCAAGGGTACGACGGGCCCGCTTACCCCTGGCGCGTTGCCGCTGCGCGGCAGCGGGGCGAACCGCTCGCGCTCGGTTACGGCGACGGCGGCGGCGGCGTTACCGCCGGAATGCTCGATCACGTTGCGCGGATGGGCACGTGGATCGACCTGCACGCGTGGTTCGCACAGGTGCGGGACCGTCGCTCGTCGCTGCCCGTTCATGCAGACGAGCTGTACCTGGAATATCACCGCGGCGTTTACACAACGCATCATCTCGTGAAGTTTCACAACGCACTGTGCGAGCGCGCACTGGGCGAAGCCGAAGAACTCCTGGCTTGGTGTCTGGCCGTCCATGCGCCCGCGGCAACGGTTGCGCAGCTGATGCAGCGTCTGGACGCGGCCTGGCAAATCGTGCTGCGCAATCAATTTCACGACGTTCTGCCCGGCACGTCGATCGCGCAAGTATATGACGACGCAGCCGGCGAGTACGCTGCCGCCGAGGAGTTTGCCGCAAGCGTCATCGGCGCCGCGCAGACGATCCTTCCGCGCGCAACCACGACAGCCGAAGCGGCTGCTGTTGCGCCCATCGACGACTCAGACTGCGCCGTTTTCGAAAACCGCTTCATGCGCGCTCGGCTGCGCTTCAACGGCACGATTGTGGAACTGAACGTAGCGGGCGGCCGCAACGTCTGCGCGCAGGGCAACGTGCTCGCGCTCTATCGCGACAAACCCAAGCAGTGGGAAGCGTGGAATATCGATCGCGGTTACGACCGCCGGCTCACGGCGGCGAAACCATTGGAAGGCCGCATTGAGGATGAGGGGTTAACGGTCGATCTGCGCCTGGGAAAATCCCCGGCCACGATGCGCGTGCAGTTGTTCGAGAACGAAGCTTTCCTGCGGGTGACACTAGCCGTGGATTGGAAGGAACGCCGCCGCCTTTTGCGGTTGGAGAATTGGTTCGCCGTGCAGACTGAGCGCGTGCTCTACGGCGCACCGCACGGAACGTTGGAGCGCAGCGCCCGCAGCGAGACGCCCGCGGAAAAGGCAAAATTCGAGGTGCCCGGACAGCGCTTTGCCGCCGTTCGCGATGCGGATGGGCACGGCGTCGCGCTCTTCGCGCTCGATACGTACGGTTGGAGTGCCAGGCGCATTGCGCGCGGCGGAATCAAACTGGGCCATTCGCTGCTGCGCGGGACCTGCTGGCCCGATCCGCACGCCGATGAAGGCGAGCACTTTTTTTCCTACGCCTACGCGCCGTTTGCAGGTGCGAGCACCGGCGCGCTGGAGCATGCGTGGCTGGCCTTCGCGCACGAGCCGCGCGTGCGGATGTTTTCGACGGATGATGAGGCGATCGTCGTGGCCGCGTGCAAACCGGCGCAGAACGGGCAGGGTGTGCTCGTGCGCGTCCGCGAGTGCAACGGTGCGCCGGCAAACGTGCGGCTCCGGTGCGGGGCGCGCATGACGGCCGCGCACGGCGTCGATGCGCTGGAGCGGCCTCGTTCCGAGCCGGTGCAGGTGGAGGGCGAATACTTACTGTTCTCGCTGCGCCCGTACGAGCTGCGCTCGCTGCTGGTGAGATTCTCGCATGAAACGTGAGATTGCCGCCGTCTTGTTCGATTTGGACGACACGCTGCACGACGATACGCTCGCGTTTACAAGCGCGGCCGAGGAAGTCGCGCGCGAAGTGGCGGCCGAGCACGGTATCGACGCGCTCGCGCTCAAGTCGGCCTACGTGGAGCAGGCCGAGGGCTTTTGGCAGAAGTTAAGCGGTGAGCAACTGCAAGTGAAGATGACGCAGCTGCGCGAGTCGCTGTGGGATGCTGCGCTCACCTCGGTTGGCTTGCGCGACCCCGAACTTGCCGTGCGCAGCGCGCAGAACTATAATTCATACCGGCAAAAATATTTCGAGCTGTTCCCCGGCGCTCTCGACCTCTTGCGTTCCCTTAAAGAACGCGGGATGCGGCTGGGTCTGGTGACGAACGGCTTTTCCGAGACGCATCGCGATAAGGTGGCCGTGCTGCAGATCGCCGAGTATTTTGACGCCCTGTTTCTGCCCGACGAGACCGGAATGCTCAAGCCGGATCCGCTGCTCTTCGCCCACGCCTGCGGCCGCCTGGGGGTGGCGCCCGCAAAGAGCGCCATGGTGGGCGATCGCTACGAGCGCGATATTGCCGGCGCCGCGCAGGCGGGTCTGTTCACGGTTTGGGTGAATGTCCGCGCAGAGGTGGTGCCTGCAGGCCGGACGCCGCCCGACGTCACCGTAGAGCGCATCGATCAAGTCGCGGCGCATCTGCTCTGAACGCGAGGAAGAATCATGCAAAATTCGCAGGATGTCGGCAGCACGTTCGCCCGCTCGTGGGAGCTGCTCAGGAACAACTGGATTCTGATCGTTCCGGGCCTGGTGATCGGGATCGCGCTCGCAATCATTCTGGGCATCATGGCGCTCGTAGCGCTCGCATCGCTCGCGCTCTCGAGCCTCATCATGTCCGCCGTTGCATTGCTCGCAGTCGTCGTCACGATCGCGTTTACCACCGGCATGGCGGCGGCTGCGTGGCAGACCGGAACCGCGAGCCTCTCGGATGGTTCCAAAGCCTTCACCGCCGAGGGCGGCAGCATCTTCGTTGCGATCCTGCTCGTCGCCGTTGCCGGCATTCTCGCGGTGATCCTGGCAATACCGACGCTGTTCATCTCGCTGGTGCTTTTTGCGCTTTGCGTACTGTACGTCTTTGCCGGCGTCGTGGTCGGCGGTAACACCGGCCCGGCGGCGCTCGCCGAATCGGCCCGGATTCGTTGAAGAACTGGCCGACCTCCCTCGCGCTGCTCGTTCTGCTCGCACTCGTTTCGTGGATCTCCACGATCATCGGGCACGCGCTTGCCTATATACCGTTTCTGGGAACGTTGCTGGGCTACGTGTTGCAGCAGGCGGTTTCGGCGTACGTCGCGCTGGTCGTGGTGGGCGAATACATTAAACTCAAAGGCACGATCGAACCCGCCACAGTGCCGCCGAGCGCTACCTGAAACTTTTGTCGCGCGGGTGCGGTTGATCGTTCGGCATGCTTGATTCGATCGTTATCAAGGGGGCGCGCGAGCATAACCTCAAGGACTTCGATTTGGTCCTTCCGCGCAACCGGCTCATCGTCATCACGGGCCTCTCGGGGTCGGGCAAGTCCTCGCTTGCATTTGACACCATCTATGCCGAAGGTCAGCGCCGTTACGTAGAGTCGCTCTCGTCTTACGCACGCCAATTTCTGGGCCAGATGGAGAAGCCCGATGTAGATTACATCGAGGGCCTCTCGCCTGCGATCTCGATCGATCAGAAGTCCACCTCGCGCAATCCGCGTTCGACCGTCGGCACCGTCACGGAAATTTACGACTACCTGCGCTTGCTCTTTGCGCGCATCGGCATTCCGCATTGCTACAACTGTGGCCGTCAGATCAGTCGCAAAGCAGCGAGCAGATCGTGGATTCGATCATGGAGTTTCCCGAAGGCACGCGCATCCAGCTGCTCGCGCCGCTGATTCGCGGGCGCAAGGGCGAGTACGCCAAACTCTTTGAAGAGATTGCCAAAGAGGGTTTCTCGCGCGTCCGCGTCGACGGCGAGCCCAAAAGCTTCGCGAGAAATCGTGCTGGACAAAAAACGCAAGCATACGATCGAAGTGGTTGTGGACCGGCTCGTGATCAAACCCGACATCCGCAAGCGCCTTGCCGACTCGGTGGAGACCACGCTGCGGCTCTCGAGCGGCATCGTCACCGTGCTGCTGGATAAGAAAGAGATCTCGTTTAGCGAGGCCTTTGCCTGCGTTCACTGCGGGCTCTCGTTTGAAGAACTCGCACCGCGTCTGTTCTCGTTCAATTCTCCGTACGGCGCGTGCCCGGGGTGCAGCGGCCTGGGCGAGAAAGTCGAGATCGATCCGTGGAAGGTCATTCCCGATCGCAGTAAGTCCATCGACGAGGGCGCAGTGGTGCCGTGGAGCAAATCGATCGGCAGCGGGCGCTTCCCGTCGATGAATCCCTATTATTTGCAGCAGCTTGAACGCGTGCTACGCAAGTACCGCGTGCGCACGTCAACGCCCATTGAAAAGATGTCCGACGAAGTGATCGACGTCATCCTATACGGAACGGACCGCGAGCAGAGCTTCGCCTACGAGTCGCGCGCCGGCAAGGTGTGGGAATACCGCTCCACCTTTGAGGGCGTAGTCAACAACTTGCAGCGCCGCTACGCCGAGACCTCGAGCGATTATGTGAAGGAAGACATCGAGAAGTACATGTCGGCCTCCACCTGCCCGCAGTGCAAAGGAGCGCGCTTAAAGCCCGAGGCGCTCGCGGTAACCATCGGCGAACAGAACATCGACGCGCTTACGCGCATGTCCATCGAGCAGTGCGAGCGGTTTTTTGCCGACCTGCGCCCCAACGAGCGCGAGGAGCAAATCGCGCACCAGGTTCTTAAAGAGATTCGGGCGCGCCTGGGCTTTTTGACGAACGTCGGCCTGAACTACCTCACGCTTTCGCGCTCGGCGACCACGCTCTCGGGCGGCGAGTCGCAGCGCATCCGCTTGGCCACGCAAATCGGCAGCTCGCTGGTGGGCGTACTCTACATTTTGGACGAGCCTTCCATCGGGCTGCACCAGCGCGACAACGACCGGCTTTTGGCCACGCTTCGCACCTTGCGCGATCTGGGCAATACGCTGATCGTCGTCGAACACGATGAAGACACGATCCGCACCGCCGACGTCGTGGTGGATATCGGTCCGGGTGCGGGCGCCGAAGGCGGTTATATTCTGACCGTCGGCAACCTTGAGCAGATCATCGCTCACCCGCAATCGGAGACCGGCGCGTATATCTCGGGGCGCAAGTTCATTCCCATCCCCAAAGACCGGCGCGAGCCGCGCGGCTGGCTCAAAGTCAAAAACGCGCGCGCCAATAATTTGAGCGGCGTTGACGTGGACTTTCCCATCGGCATATTTACGTGC
>CAVPCC010000011.1:0-112181 GCA_963702335.1 Vulcanimicrobiota bacterium
TCCGAAAGATCACTGATCGTCATCGTGAGGTATCTCATTGTCATGGTGAGGAATCGAACCACCTTGAGGTATCGAAGGGCAATCTAGGACGTAGGAAAAGGTTGACCCCGGGCATCCGCTGAGGCACTCCGTCATACGCGTGAAGGTGCGCCGTAGCACGACTTCCTGAACCATCATGTAGCGTGTTTGCTCTCGGCATGGATAGCGTGCCGTATCAGGGAAGGGCCTGTGTTGAAAATGTTCTAAGCGCAGAAGGTCTGATTGAAAGATGGACGAGCACCAAATTCCTGGGCTGGTAGAACTGGTCGACGCTTACCTGGCAGCGCACCACGAGCGAATGGGGCCGCCAGCAGATAATCGCCCTAGGCTTTGGGCCGACAGACCGATACGTGATGAGTATTCGCGTCCTAAGGTTCATCCCACTCCTTTCGATTAGCCAGAACTGTTACAACGAAAAGAACATAGAATTCCTGGTCGACGACCTTCTTACCGCAACGTTGGAAACGCCGCTTTCTGTGCAGCGCGAGGTAGAATGCTTGGCTGCGATACTCAACCATAACCTTAAGACACGATTATATATTCCACTCGATGGAATTAGCACCGATGCACCGATTTACGACATTGGTGCAATAAAACTTATCAACATGGATGACAACTCGTACAAAAGCTAAATCGTCGAGCCTTTTGCTCAAATCATGCGCGACAATCCACACTATAGCGATACAGATCGCGCCGGCTTCATTGAGGATCACCGGATGGCGTTAAAGTCGCTGAGAGGACGCGTCTGTGCCGAGATCACCACTAACCTCGACATTTTGAGGACGTTCTCTTACGCGGAAGATACCGTCATATCCGTCCTCTGCGATTTCATGCCCGCGGATTCCGGCGCCTGCAGAACTGTAAAGGGCGGGCTTTCAACGTATGACCAATAGCGAAATAAATCGCCGCAGCATCCCTCGCTTCTATACTTACCTTTTTTTGCTTAAGATTCACATCGCGGGCTCCTCTCGGTAATGGGCTGTAACCGCGAAACCCGGGGTACCCGGGGTAGCCCGGATATCCGGGGTACCCTGGATACCCGGGATATCCCAGATACGGCACATCGGAAAACTTGACTAATCGATCCCCCTCCACGGTCTCAAGATACGCGCCTTTTTCATCAACGGCAATCTCTCGTTTGCTACTCGTACGCCAGGGCAACCAGCCGATCCAGTCGCCGTCCGTATTATAGATATATTTGCCCCTTCGAAAGGCTATCCACGCCCCCGATGAGTCGAACAAATATTGTAAATCGGTAGCCATACTTCACGAGGGTTTGACTGAGGAAGGCTATATTACTCCAGAGCAAATGAAGATACTTGTGCCGCGTATGTTTAGCCGTAGGGGCGCCGGGCAGTGACAACACTCCTAACTACGCCCCGTTTCTTGTGGCTTGTAATCGCGGCGCTGCTACTTCTCGTCGGTCGTAAACTTCGGCCACCCGGCGGCCTGCCTCCACGTGCGCACTTATACATTGAGTCCTGGCTACGCGTTTCGCTCCGCTTCTTTGGTTGCCGGTAGGCGTTCTCGCCAGCTTGTTGCAATTTGGCTCGTAAGTGGTAGTCCAAACCTGATTACAACAAATAGTAACTATCCTGCGCAGAACTTCTTAGTTTGGGTCGCAGTCTTTACGTTGACGGCCAATTCGCTTAATGCGGTCGCAGCAACTCGAAGTGCTGGAGGTGCCAATAGGGTTTTTCGGTTGCAGGAAGAGCAAAACGAACGCAATGCACGCGCCGCTGAGCCATCGCTAAAACTCTTCAACGTGTACAATGAAAAAGCGGACGAGGCCATCCCTCTCCTAGAAATACCGTTGCGGATAGAAATTATGAACTTTGGCGATCGGCCAGCAAAACTATTGAAGGCACAAATGTTCATTCAGGAACAGTCATTCGATTTACAAGATCCAGAGCGGCGCTTGCATTCGAAAACACGAAGTTGCCCGCTTTACGGTACAACGCGCTGCTGCGATGATCAGAGACGCTTTACTCAAAGCAATATCTGGAGATGCGTTCAGACAAACTTAATAAAGGCCAAGCCCCCGAGGCTAGCGTAAATTATGGCACGCTCTTGGTCACTTATTCGGAGATCGATGGGTCGTGTGAGCGATCTGAAGAATATATCTTTCCGCTCATTGAATACGCAATCCTGAATAGGATGGGACCAGCATTCGTGACAGTGCATCGTGAACGGAGGAAGCGGCTCGCGAGGGCGATACGGTCGCGTGGAGTTTTAAGTGAACAAACAACATCCCACATCGCTAGAGGCGACCATTCTAGCCTCTATCTCTATGGGCTCGATATAAATTCGCCAGGTTCGGTCGAGCAAACTGCGGTTATAGCAAACGTTTGTGGCGTTGATATTAAGTCCGCCGCAAACGCAATATCCGCGTTGGCCGGTATGCACCTTTTGGAAATAACTAAGACCATCGCGTTTATCGGTGAATCGATAAGTTACAGCTAACGCGGATTTCCCAAAAGGGTAGAAATGCTATCGAGAATCGTGGGCCTCTTTCCGAACTACCGAACGCGCTGAGTGCGGCAATAGCCGATGTCGTCAAGACCAGGAACCTGCCCATCCGACCGCCCCGGTTCGAGCATGAGTTCCAAGCGACGGTTCAATATGGCGACTGGCATGGCGCTGCCGCAGCAGATGAAACCGACTTTATATCGATTCGGACTTACTTGCGCAAATCGAGCCACATAGCCGACCACGAATTCTTGATTGGGCTCAGAATGTCTTACTCTGAAAACACCGCTGAAAGCCCGCAAACCACAGTGAGCATTGCCGCATTCGTGATTACTGCTCCTGATTACCAAAGTGCTAGAAAATACTTGGAGGGCGCGCGCCCGTGGAAGTGCGTGAAGTTAGAATTGAAATGCCCATCACCCAATTCTTTAGTATTTAAGTGCTTCAGCGTAGCCATAGCCTGGCAAGACCTTCAATTTAATGGGCGCGCGTACAGTACGAGGTACTGAGTTTTTCCTATATTGTGCGGGGTTGTCGCGCCGGTCTGAACACTCATCACCCACGGGCCGAGACGAACTCCCGACATTGCGGATAGGCCGTCGGCGGCTCTAGAGGCTTAGAGGCGGTTGACAGCCGGCTACCTAGAAAAGCGCTAGAGGTTCCTTCCGAGGGCTGGAGATACTCGCCACGGCTATCGCAATACTGGACTGCGTGCGGACTTGCGCAGCGACCCGGGCGGCCCAGTTCCTGATATCGTTCTTGTCGTCGAAGTACTGATGCACCGAGCCCCAAGAAGGTTGAGCGCGCGTTTTCGTAAGCCTTTGAAGTTCCGCGCGGTGGCACAACTATGACGGCAATTGGCAACGTTGGTTTCCTTTTCTTGACGTCGTCCACAGCCCAAGCGGTCGCATCAGCATCTTTTTGCTTCACTTTCGGGTCGGTGCCTTGGAACGATAAACCCTGGACCGCTGAATACATCTTTCCGTTAGCGATGCAAAAGTCAAATGCGTGCGACGAAAATTTGCCCTTAATTTCGAAGTTTGTCTTCATGATGTTCTTTATGTCGCGGATACCCCGTTGTCGTAGCTCGTCCCTCATTGTGAGTTTTCCCAAGTGCACTGCGGCTCGTCGATCGTTGACCGCCTTCGGTTCCCGCCATTGCGAACCTCGCAAAAACTTGTCGGCGATTTCGTTCAGGAGATCGTTTGGCGACCTCAATGCAGCCCTTGGCGTGGTCAACTGAATTGAATTAGCCCAACTATTGGTATACTTTTCGAGCAATTCTTTCTTCCAATGCAGCTCGCGTGCATCCACATCGAAACGCAGTTGGGGTTTACTGGAGCGCGTAATGGAATCTGCAAAGTCCTTGAGGAAGGATACATCCTCTTGCCCGAAGCCTGGCGCGTTCCCATCTCGTGATGAAGCGGCTTTCGATGTTTCCATCGCCCACAACCACGACGCCGATATTTATCCGCTCGTCCGCTATCGGGTTGGGGACGTATTGAACTATTGAGAAGTACGCTGGCTGTTCACTAATATCTCGCATGGTTCAACTTCCTTTTACCTTAGGGACTGGGAGTTAATGTTTGGGCTTTTTGACCTGTATCTATTCAAGAACTTTTGCTGACGGTCGTACAATATTTCCGCTAATTGAAGCCGGTCGTTTGCGGTTAGGCCCCACTCGTCGGGAGGGTCTGCGACGGCCCAGACAATCATCTCGATAGTTACCTCTTCGAGATTGTGCGCGGCATGTTCCAGTTCCTGGGAAGTAATGCTTGCATTAAGGACAATCGCTTCGAAAGCATCAATCGGCGCCGAAATCAGGTCATTGAGATCGTTGCTAACGCCGTGCAAAAAGTGTCCGTGGTCCACCGAGTAAACGAGGTGAGGAGTATTCTTTGAGTAGATGAATTGCGCATCGGCGCCCTTGGTCCATCCATAGAGAAGCGCTAGCAGTGCAAACCGCGCCCTATTTTCAGGTAAGGCCGTATATTGAATGCCTTCTCTATCTGTGCAGTTAGTAACGAAGGGAACAGCACTACATAGGCCTACTCGTATGTGTTGCAGTTGCGGCTGAATCTACGAGTCCCTCGGGAAGCTCAACTACGGAGGGTTCCTCGACAGGAGCCCCCATCGCAAAACCAAGCGCTGTCACGATGTGGTTGCATGCAGCCCGGCGTGCATAGTCCGCCGTGAGCTGAGGTGCGACATCTATCCTGGCGCCTTTAACAACGTACCATTGCCCGTCGTCGCAGCGGATAAGAACGGGTCTAGAATCTGAGTCCCATCGCTTATAAAATGTATCGACACGCGTTCTTACGTAACGCCTATCCGCGCAAGTGAAGCGATCCCTTGACGCTCTCTCGAGCGCCGTCGTCCAGGTTGCACGGTTTGGCCAGCCCATCGGTAGCGCTTAAAATCCCGTCCTTCACCCGCACAGCAAGCGGCCTGACGGCCCTTTTATTTGCGTATCAAGGTAAGTCCTTGGGAAATAGTATGGCGACGACCCTCGAACGCCAAAGCGAGCCACGTTCGTCATGGGCTGTCGATCATACGTGTGGCGTTCTCTTTGGCTTTGCTTCGACTGAGCGTGAAAGCTTCCGAAATAGTGGGAAGTTATGGGCCAGGGTCGTTCGAGTTGCGCTCGTTTGCTGGGCGTTACTTAAAGTCTCGGTCAGCCCTACATCCACTGCATTAATCGTATCGAGGCTGTCGGGGAATAGGGCAGGACCTTGAGCGAACGGAAGCCTGATGGTCTCCCTTTATGGAAACATATCGCTAGCGCATTCCCTTCGTTTAAGTATCCGTACCGGACACATTGCAAGGACCGAAGGTTCGTCTCTTATCCATAGGCCGACGTCGCTACGTCTTAATCGGCTAGGAAATACACCGGTTCCAGGCGCAGGAACCGTTTTTCCAACTCGTCAATCGTGCTATAAAATCTCACCCAAAGATTTAGCATGTCGGAAAAATCGACCAGCGTCACCTTTGCTGTCGCATGCGATCGCACTTCGTCTCGCGCATCACTGCTGAATCCTCCCGACGATACGAAAATCCCGATGTCGTCGTGGCCTATAACTCCAAAGAACTTCTGGATTTCAGGACGACCGACCGAGGCTTCCGTATGCTTTACTTGTACTTTTAGGCGCGGTAGTCGCCCAAGCGGATCCTTATAGGCAACGATGTCAATACCGCGATCCTTGCCCGGTGCCGCTCGAGTAAATATAGTAACCCATCCCACGGAGCAATGCGGCCACCATGTCTTGAAACTCGTACGGGTCAAGATCCTTTAAACGAACTCGAATAGAGTCGCGTGCGCGCTCCTTTGCATCGTCCAACGTGAATGAAGCCTCAGCGCCGCGAGCGGTTCCGAGTCGATGCCGGTCGCCTCCCCAACGCTTGCAGTTGTTTCGATCACAGCGCGAGCCTTCTTCCAGGCTTGGTACGCACGCATCGAAGCGGCTCGCAGATCCCTCGGACTCCGTATACTTAACCAAAGCGTCTTTCCCGGCCTCGGTAATGTACCACGTGCCGTCGCGCTTTACCATCCACTGCGCTTTTGTCGCTCGCAACGTTGTGAAGCGAATAATGGTTTCAATCTCGGTATCTGGCTGGGTATCGTACGGCGCTAATTCGACCCCGCTTACGTTTAGTCGGTGCCGTACTGCATCAAAAACCTCACACGGGGATGCTCCATCCGGTTGGTTCGAGAGAAAGCGGAGCGTCTCTTGAAGATATTGACCTTTGCGGCGCGTCGGGATGTCTGTAGCGATCGTCATATACACGCCGTTTTACCGAATGCGCGTAATTTGCCTCGTGTACGAAGGAACACATGCATCGCGTATGGCATGCGCCCGGCCATGTCGGCGTATCGTTTTTTCATTAGGCCGGACACCCAATGCTATGGAGCGCCCCGAAACGCGCCTCAGATTCGAGCGCGGAAGCGGAACGGGTCGCTTTAATCGCTGGGACCTGAATGGGACGAAGGCGGAATTAGCGACGCAGGAGCTGCTCCCCCGCCCTCCAGAACAACCGTGCACAACAAGCCATCGCTAACCGGGGGTGTGGCCATGCAAACCGATCCCATCACGCACAACGCCGATCCAGCCGAGGCCAACGCCGCGCCCGCCGATCCGCTCGCCCTAGCCCTCTACATACTAGCCGCGCCGCTCATTGCAAAACACTTCGCCGGCATGCCCCTCGTCTGGGCCTCATATCCGCCGGAATCAATGGCAAGCCGCATTTCCACGCGCAATACTTCGGACACGTCACGCGCTTCACGGCGCAGCACGTGCAGCATCTCGCCGCCATCGGCGCGCAGGAGTTTTACTCCTGGTTCTCCACCCCAACCGACGACGCGCGCGGCACCTTCGCGCGCTTCCTGCTCTACCCCAGCACCACGCCCAACGCCGCGCAACAACTGCGCGAAGCCGCCACGATCGCGCGCGCAGCGCTCGAAGAAGAAGGCCGCGACGCATTCCTCGTCCTCGACGGCACCGGCGCAATCAACCTCTGGCTCCCGCTCGCGGGCGCACCGCTCTTCGACGACATCCTCGCCTACGCGCGCAGCTTCGCGCACACCCTCGCGCAGCGCCGGCCCGATCCATCTCCCTCAATCCCAACGTGCACCCCGACGGCCGCGTCCACATCCACTACACGCACAACGTCGCAAACACGTGGACCATCGTCCCCTACAGTTACCGCGCCGGCACGCACCGCATCGCAACGCCCATCCACTGGGAAGAGCTCGCACACCTGCGACCTTCTCGGCATCCCCGCGCAAGATTTCGAACTGCGCCTGCACCAAACCGGCGACGTCTTCGCACACGAGCTCGCCGCCTGCAATCCCAAACCCCTCCCCACGCACGCCGCGCACACACCAACACAGATGTACGGCGGAAAACCCGGCGGCAACAAACGCGGCACGTTGCTGCAAGCCGCGGTCAACATTCTCGCCGACGGCAAAGCGCGCACCGCCGATGAAATTCTCGCCCAAGCCCTCAAAGCGGGCGTCATCGCGCACACCACCGCCGCGGTGCTCTACGTCTCGCTCATTTCCTACATCACGCGCTGCCAAGGCCGCGGCCGCAAACCCGCCATCGTCGAAGATCCCGACAAGCGCTTTCGCCTCAACGAACCGCCCGACGCGTGGCCCGCGCTCGCACCGCCGCCGCCGCCGCCCCCACTCTCCAAAGAGCACGCGCAGATCATCGAACGCCTCCGCGCCACCTCAACCGGCGACGATCCCACCGCCTTCGAGGTCGCCGTCTGCGATGCGTTCCGCGCCTTGAACTTCATCGCCACGCACGTCGGCGGCCGCGCCGCCCCCGACGCCTACATCGATGCGCAGCTCGGCGTCCTTGGCTACCGCGTCATGATCGAATGCAAATCCGGCACGGCAGTCCACGGCCCGAACATCTACGAAGCCGCAAAATACAAAGACGTCTACAACGCCACCTACTGCGCGCTGGTCGGCCCCGATTTCGGCGACCAAGTCGAAATCATCCAGGAATGTAAAAACCACGGCGTGAGCGCCTGGAGCATCGACGATCTCGAAACGCTCATCCGCATGAACGCAAACGCGCTCGACATGCAAGCGCTCTTCCAACCCGGCATCATCGCCGCCGATGCACTCGAAGATCTCATCTGGGAAGAACACCACGGCCGCGCCAAACGCATCCGCATCATCGCGCAAATCATCCGCGACGCCGGCTGGTCCACCCAATGCGCCGCCGCCCAATCCGGCCCCCCACCCGACGCCCCCATCCTCACCGAAGACGCCGCCATGATCCTAGTAGACCAATCCCTCCACGCCCAAAACTCCCCCGTCAACTGCTCCCGCGCCGAAGTCCGCGCCGCCCTCACCTACCTAACCCACCCCCTAATCCACGCCGCAACCCAAACCCCCGACGCCACCGGCATAGTCATCCTCCAACCATAGTCATCGTCGACCCGCCAATTGTCATCGTGAGGAATCGAACGACCCTGAGCCCGCCGAAGGGCGCGCGCCACATTGTCATCGCGAAGAATCTCTTCGTCATCCTGAGCCCGTCGAAGGACCCTGAGCCCGCCGAAGGGCGCGCCCCACATTGTCATCGCGAAGTATCCCTTCGTCATCCTGAGCCCGTCGAAGGACCCTGAGCCCACCGAAGGGCGCGCGCCACATTGTCATCGCGAAGTATCTTTTCGTCATCCTGAGCCCGTCGAAGGACCCCGAGCCCGCCGAAGGGCCGCACTACCAATACGCCCATTATCAGAGCACCCCCATAGTACTAGTGCCCTATTGTCCAAAACGCGAGAATTTGCAATATTTTAGGCACGTCGTCTACCGGGAGGCCGACTGTCTATGCTTACATCCAAAACGGCATTTTCTGTTCGCCGTGGTGTCCTTCGCGATTCATCCGGCCTGCCGCTGAGCAACTGCGGATGATTTCGTCGAAAACCGACCTTACAAACGCGCTAACAGCGCACTTATCGAACGCCGGGGTTGGTGTTGTGCCAAAGGTGAGCGCACCGGCGCGCACGGCGATTTTCGCTGTTCACGGCATTAGTCCGATTCAGCGATATGCCTTTCAAGACCAAGTGGCATTGGCGTTACAAAGCTACCTGTGTGCGCAGGAACGCCTGTCGGGATCGGCGCTAACATGGGAAGCGGTTATTCACTGGCCCCACGTGGGCACGGGCGACGATTCCGCGGCCGTACGTCCGAGCGCGCTGCGAATCTATCGCAGCGACGAGAAAGACCCCGAAAATCCAACCGGTTCCATTTACGATGTCTACGAAGGCTACTGGAGCCCGTTAAGCAAGGGCAAGACCAGCGTGTATTCTGCGTTGCGCTGGCTCGTCAATGCGCTGTTTCTCGGCTCAAGTTCTACTGCGAATATCCCCTCGAAAAAAGATAAGCTTAAATCCGACCTAGGCTACGTAACTATGCTGCTGGCAGGCGCAGCGCTCGCGGTTGCCATCGCAATTCTCGTGGGGCTCGGCTCATGGGCGATGCTCATGCAAATCCTACCCTTGCATTCGCAGGTTCATTTCTGGGACGTCGTATCGAACCCGCTGGAGAATGCGCTCAAACTGCCGGTCCTTGCCTATGTCGAGTTCGGTATAGACCTTCTCGCCGCATACGTCATCGCGCAACTCTTTGTTGTCTACCGCGCTGCCTCAAGTCGCCGGCAGCGGGCGCAAGAATCTTCAGAAGGACGCAGATCCTACGAAAAGCCGGTTCACAAAGCAAACCATCGATGCGAAAAGTTTCCAACGAAGCCTCCTGTATATACTATGGGGGGCGCTTGCGGTGCTCTTTGCGCTCGGGTTTCTGTTCGGCTGGCTTGACGGGCATTTTCGAGGAGCTTCCATCGGCTTTTTCCTACTTTACGGGGCCCTCGTCGTAGTAAGCGTAGCGTTCTTGCAGTGCGCTCGCGCGCTGGGAGACTTTGCGGTGGAAAATGTCCTTGGCGACATGCAGAATCTACACGACCCACGACAACAACTCTACCTACTTTTCTATCCGCCAGCAGATAATTGCAACGGTCGTCAGTGCTCTTACAAACGTCCTCAACACCGTGGTTGACCCGCACGCAGCGCGCTTGGAGCCGTATTATGACCGCATCCACATCTTTGGCCATAGCCTGGGCTCAACCATTGCCATGGATGCGCTGATCCGGCTGCGTCAAATGCTCGAGGAGGGCTCGGCTGCAGATCAACAGTGGCGCCGCATCAGATCGTTCACCACGTTCGGTACAGCATTAGAGAAGACCCGATTCTTTTTCGACGTTCGTCAACCCACGATCAGCGCGGCCGCCGATCAGTGGGAAAACGACGCCTACGGCGCGCTATTTACAGATGAGGTGCAAGCGCTTCAGGCGCCGGATAATCAAGCGGGCATCTATTGGTCGAACCTTTGGTATTTTCGGGATATCGTCGCAAACGCGATCGTCTCCTATGAATCCGACGTGCAAGCGGGACCCTCTGCGATGCAATTTGCCTGGCGGGGCACGGTGCAGCCACGCCCGATATGCAAGAACTATCAACTGCCTCACAACCGGCCCAGATTGTCATGGGTGCACAGCGACTATCTGTCGGACCCGCTGTTTTGGCAAAATGTCGGCCCGGTAGTCACCTAGCCGTAATCGGCGCGTTACCGAAAGCCATCCGTATCGCGGAAGCAAACGTACAGTCGAGACGTGTCAAGTTGCAGATTACCCATGTGCCTGAAGGCTACAAAGCATAGTGACGGCAGCCCACGCGACATAGTTCGGCGGTTGACTTGACAAAACTGTGTTTGTAAGTAATCTTCATATCATCTGTTTCGTGCGCTGTTTTAGGGCGTTTCGGGGTGTATCAGATGACCTATTCGTCTTGGGAGTTCGCCTAATCTAGCCGGCGCTATTGTCAAGGCTCTAGTTCAGCGCGTTGTTATAAGGGTGGTAACGATCGTGAAGTGCATAAATCCGGAAACACAGAACGAATACGATCCTGGCGAAACCGCCTGCATCGGCGGCGTGAAGCAAGTGTGCGGCGCAAATGGAATGTGGCAGCCGACGCCCGATCTCTGCGACGGGACCGAGTCGGCCGGCAACCCCCCTCAGAACGTAGGGAAACAAGGATAATGGCGGCGCAACCTGCGCTAAAGGTTACCGTTTTAACAGCGGCGGCCTTTCTCGCTTGTCTCGCGATGTCGCGCGCTGATTCCGCCGACCAGTCGTCGCTGCCTTCATGTTCCGCCGAAGCGCTTACGGTAAATATTGTCAAAGAATTCCAAAAAGCGTCGACCGATTCAAAATCTGGACCTTGCTCGATGAACCTCAGTAATCCGTCGCGGCCGAGGAGTGAGTTGCCGTCCAATCTGACGAGTGTGGTTCAAGTCAAAGTCGACAAAAGCGGTTTAAATGTGACATTTGACATGGGGCAGGGCTCTGTTGCCGACCGTCGAGGTATGTCGTATAACGATAGTCTTTCGATAGCATTTTATAGGCCGGGTGAGTCACACTATTACTTTGCGGCCATCGTGGACGCAGCGCTAAATTGTACCTCCATTTCTCGGGTGCCGGCCATGGCTCTTACCCACGATCAATGTGCTGTTAAGTCGCCGCGTACGTGGTCGCCATCGAAGCAGAGTGGGGCGGGACGTTGACAATATCAATCCCTCAGATTGAATCTAACGTGCCCGACGGAACCTCAACTCTACGGGTGACGCGATTCGTACGGTACGGTCCCGCCCTGGCCGACGCTTGGCCGTTTTGGGATTCCGCGCCCGTTAGATTCGCTAGCAGCACGCGAATGCGGTCGTACGCTTCGTTCGGCCCCCACATTGGAACGTATGCAATCGGGGGGTCTAATGAAATCCCGCCTCACCGCTGGGTGTTCAACGGCTGGGAACCGATTCTCCCCACGGCCTACTCGGCGGTGACATTTGCCGATGACGCCGGCAAGGTCTTGTCCATCCGGGATTCTGCCGCCAAAAGCATCATCGGTACGGAGGCGGCAAAGGCATACAAATGCCACTCCTGCGGCTCGTTCCAATCCGAGAACACGGAAGCGTTTGATTCCCCGATTACGAGCACGGCGGCGCTTGGGGTCGACCTTTCAAAGATTGGTATCGATACATTGCCGTTCACGTTCGACTCCGCGTCATACCCAATCGACGCGGGATACAAATTGTACGGCTCTTCCGATTGGGGCAATATCGGTGCGGCGTCCTTCCATGGAACTACCGCTAAGAGCGGCCACGCCGGCGACTTTGTTCTACACACGTTTACCGGCGTCACCTTTGCCTCGGGAGCAAAAATGTACGTCGGCCTGTACAATGTTGTTGCAAACCGGTCCGAGATACCCATCAACAAGCCGTCCACGTACCCCGCCCTCGACAATACATTATTACATTCAGCGAACACCTTGATTTCGGCGGGTTTTGCCAGCCCTGCATCATCGCGACCCGAGGCAAACGGCCTGGTATTCAGCGGCATTGTACGGTATGGAACGCAGTCGATACCGAACAGTCAGACGACCGACGTTGCATTCTCGCTCCTGCGCAGTCCGCCGTATCTCAACGCATTCACAACCGCTCCGGACCATGTCCAAGGAACCCTTGCTGCCGGTTACCGAAGCGTCGACTCACTGTACAACCCTATAGACGGATCGTTCGACATCCACAGCGGTGAACGCGGCTTTTTCGGCCGGGGTGACCTTCTAGTCCCGGCCGGTGCCCAGTCACTTGACTTTGCGCTAAGCGGTTACCGCTTTTTCGACGCCGTTGAGGCGCGAGACGTAGCCCTAAATGCTTCGATTAAATACAAGATGTCATCCGCCACGTCGGGAACGATCACCTATCAAAGTGGCGCGCTGGCAGTTCTCACGGCCGGTCGGGCAAACAACATGATCGTTACCGATGCTCATGGCGGCGCGAACATGCTCCCCAATAATGCGCGCGCCGCCGAAATCGACACCGCGCCGGACAAGGCCTTATCGCTATCGCTAGGATACGATTGGCATCAGCAGCAAACGTGCAGCCCAAAGATAAGGCTCGGACCTCCCTGTTTTGCATCTGCTAAGAACAGCACGACCTACGGATTGCACTGGAGCCCCTTTTTGTATAGTGATGCTTTAGGTGCCCTTAACGATGCCTTCGTTGAGTACTCACGATCCGGGTCCGAAACCAATCTCTTTCCAGGCACGCTTGATACGCGTGCCCTAGCGGCGCTGGGCTCCGGATTGTCGACAACGGCGAACCGCACCATCGATTTAGCATCCTTCGGCTTACACATATTCAAGCACTACAATGGCTGCTCTACGCTTTTGTTTACGCAGGCCAATCGCGGCGGCGATATCGACAACTATGGAAAATCTGCACCGCAACCCGGCTCTACCAGAACAGCGTCGCTGGAGCTCGCTCCAGGCGATCCATGGCCATCGCTCGTCGTAGCCTACAGCCGGGTGCGAAACGATGCCTCGACAAATCCGCTGCAGACGCTATTCCTGGTGCGGGTGCAGTTCGGCTTACCACCCAACGTCTATGCCGACGCCGTAGGCACCGGTTGTAGCGGGTCGTGACCTCAGACGGCAGGGGGTACTCACCGTGTGGTAAGGCGGTGCAGTCATGACTGACGTCGACCGCTCGTCCATCTTTGTAGTCTACGGACGAAACACCGATTTGCGCGACACCATGTTCCGCCTGCTGCGTGCACTTGGCCTAAACCCGCGCACCTGGCCGGAACTTATGGCGCACGATGCTCCGGCAACCCATACGTTCGAGATCATCGACAGCGGCATTCGCTCATCTTTCGCAGTCGTTGCCTTGTTAAGTGATGACGAAGAAGTCACCCTGCGCGCACCCTTCTATAACGCAGGCTCAGACGAGGAAAACGAGCGCGAGTCACACAGCCAAGCCCGTCCAAATGTGTTCCTCGAAGCCGGCATGGCACTTGCGCTAAAGTTTGACAAAACGTTTCTCGTGAGATTCGGGGACCACCGCGAAATATCGGATCTCAAAGGCCTAAATTACTTTCAACTGAGCGGCAAAATCGCGGCAGATCATGCGTTTGTGAAGGCCCTAAAGTCCGCGAAATGTCCGGTTCGCATCAACACCTCCAAATTGCAAGCAATCAATTTTCGGGACGCCCTTCCCAAGGCATCCGAAATCCCCGCTTCGGAGGCCTTCTGCTTTACACTTACTGACGGCACGTGTCAGTACGCACACAACTTGGCCGAGTTCCGCGACATAGTCAAGCGTTTGGACTACGAGATCTTCCGTACATACCTGCGCGCGGGAGACTACGAGAACTGGTTCGACCAGTCGTTTCACGACCGAAGGCTTGCCGCCGATGCCAAAGCGGCGCGAGAGCAAGACGCGCGGCCAGGCGGTAACGGTCGCCAAGTTCTCCTCAGACAAATCGCACGGCGTTATCGACCTTAAAACAGAGGTAATTGTTAGGAGCCTAGATGCAGATGTTGCAAGTCCAGAACCCAAATCCGGCCGCAGCGAGCACGCAAGACGCCTCAAAAATTCAGATCGTGCTGATCGGAATTACGATGCTCTTAATTTTTGGCTTGTGCCTGTATCTTTTGGCGGCGCTTTGGCCCTCAAAGGCGGCGCTCACCGCTGCATCGTCCACGGCGCCCGCGTCTGGGCCCGCAACGGTTCCGACGGCGCCCGGACAGAATGCGGGCGAATGGGATACTCATGCGGTCGTTTTTGCTCAGGATATTTCTATCACCAGCGATGCGCGCTTTATATGGATAGTGGCCCTTGCCGCTGCGCTCGGAAGTCTTTATTCAAATCGGAACATCGTTCAGCACCTTTCTTGGAAATCGTCAATTTCGCGCGAGTTGGATTTGGTGGTACATTTTGCGCATCCCAATCGGGATAGGGCTAGCGCTGCTTTTCTATTTTGCCGTCCGGGGTGGATTTTTCACTACCGTTTCAGGAATGGGTATCAACCCGTTCGGGATCGCGGCGCTCGGCGGCCTCGTGGGCATGTTTTCAAAGCAAGCTGCCGATAAGCTTCAAGATGTCTTTGAGGAAGATGTTCAAAAGCGATCAAGACCAGGCGCGCGGTGATAAGTTGGCGCCCAGTCCTGCGCCGGCCATAAGCTCATCAACCCCATCACCCGTCCCGGTCGGTACCACCGCGGTGCAAATTAAAGGCAGTGGCTTTAAAGATGGAGCCACCGTCACTGTAAACGCCGCTCAAAGGACTGCAAACGTTGCGGATCCGTATACGCTCGGCCTAACCCTGAACACCACAGACGTTCAAACCGCCGGAAAACTGACCATCGTTGTCACCAACCCCGACGGGGGAGCATCTTCGCCATACGATCTGATCGTCCAGTAGTCGGAAAATCAGCGCAGCGTCGCTTGCACATCGTGTAGGAGAAGCAGAAATGGCAGATTATCGGAGCGAAAAAGCGATATTCGCTCGCGTTGGCAGTTCACGCGTATGTTGTGCAGGCCGGCCCCGCAAGCAACGTCTTGGCGATGCACTCGAATCTCCGATTGACCGCGCAGAAACGCAGACATGCCGCCTGACGATCGCACGCTCATAAAGCGTTTCGTACGTTGGCTCGTTCAGAAATCGCTGAGCCCCCGCGAGTGGATTCCCGACGCCTTCGACTGGAGCGTGGATCATGTCAAGCCATTGTTCTTGTTTGCCGGCGCATTTTGCATCCTGCTGATAATCGTCGCCGCGCGCCTCGGCGGCCTTGATGTTTTGTACTTTCTGCCGGTTCGCGAAGAGTTTCACGCCAACTACGTGCCCGCTGCAGCCGAGTGGATAACGCTCGCGCAGAAAGACCAGCGGTGCCTGAGGCGGGCGATCAATGCCCACAGAGACTACGTCATCCAGTCGCTAATCCAATACGTCGAGTATGGCGAGCCGACCGATACTATTTCGCGCACCGTCCGCGAACGGATCTTTTATGACGTCATACCGATCACGCCGGTTGCGGGCTCGCGCTCGTTCGACGAATGGTATTCCGAGTCGAAGCCCGACAGCACGGTGAAATACTGGCACGGACCGTACGACGAAGTCGCACCAAATCCGTCCACTGAAGAACAGTACGCGGTATCGTATGCTGCGAAGAAAGGCGCCAGAACTACGATCGAGACGGGAGTGAACGTGTCGTACCGCTTGCCTTTCCCGGACTCGCGCAGAGGGCCGTTCAACGACGCCGACCTGGACGCATCCGAGGACTACTGGACCTACAAGAACACCGACGACGTCATCTGCAGCCTGACGCTCGTCGTTGAGTCGCCGTCAATCACGCTTACGCCGCACGACACGTATCACGTTTCGACGAGATCTGCCGGCGGAGGCGCAGACGCCGTCGGTCCCCGACAATTTAGAGACGCACGGCGATGGCGCGCAGGGCTCCACGATACTGGTAACGTGGTTTGACGTACTGCCCGGACAAAGCGTCGGAATCGTATTCCGCACGCACGAGAATCGACGTCAGATGGCGCACCCGCACGCGGTGTCACTCGGATGCCGCTCATCGCACTTTAGGTCGGCAGCAGTCACGGGCCTAGAGCATGCCGCTCGGGCGCAGACGTGCGCGTCTTTTTCACTGTCTCCGGATTAAGCGTGTGCTCGTGGCGTCCGGCGGCAGTTTGAATCGTGTACCCTGGATGCTCGCTACCGCACCGCTGGCACGCTTCTGCGCGCGAAGACGCTTTCTTAACGGGACGTTGTGGGGTATCCATTGCCTTCGGAATCAAAGTAATACGATCCAATCGTTTTGCCGGCGTTTCGTAATGAAAACGGGGTCTCCATCCCTTGCATCGCAATGCCGTCGCGTCCCGGTTCTTCAATACGAACGATTAATGTCGCGGGTGCGGCGCCGAAAAAGCGTCTAAAATTTCCACAGCCATGAGGCGAGCATTTTCCGCGGCTTCTTCCGCGGTGTAGCCTGCCGCTGCGATCTCCATTTGACTCTCCGCGATGTAGCCGTTGCCCAGTGGTGTGACGTGAATTCGCAGCGGTTCCAATTGTAATCTCCTCTCTTTATTTCTTCCCATCTTGATCGCAAATGAAATGCGGCCCACGTACAAAAAACGCTGCAGTTGATCGCAGTCAATATCAGCGCCCGCAACGCTTGCGCACACGCGTTTGATCGTAGTTGCTTGCGTTCGTCGTTGCGCCGGTGCCGGCTCATTACCGGGTTTTGCAATCGGCGGGCGGCCTTATTGGTGGCACTGATCGCGCTCGAATCATGCCCCTCGCCAGGCCGGCCTCGCGGCCGAGCGCTTGGCCGCAAGATAAATGGTTACGAAGCGTTATCATAAGTAGTAATAGGCACAAAATTCCGGAGGTCACCTAGTGAATGGAACGTTAGCCGCGCAGAGTCGCCTTGCTCGCGACCTCTCCGCCTGTGCGCTGTTTTCGCAGTGCACTCCGGAACAACTCGCTTTTCTCGCTTCGCAGGCTTCCGTGCACGAGGGCTCTAGGTGCAACGTAATCGCTAACGGCGACCAGCAATTTCCGTACCTCGGTTTTGTGCGCTACGGCGTCATCGGCGTAACGGCGACCGCCGATTGGCAGGTACGCGGAGGCGTGCGCCGCCTTCGCTTGTACGAAGCCCGCGCGGGAGCGACGTTTTGCGAGGTCGCATCTTAGACGGACACAACGCACTCGGCGAGATTTCCGTCGTTTCAAAACGTGCGGGCTATGCGCTGATCCCGGTAGATGCGATCCACCGTGTTGCCGAAGAAAACGCGCTTTTCTTTAAAGAACTCGCAGTTCAGGGCGCGGTAAGATGCCGCGAGGTCAAGCGCCGCCTGCTCACCCAACGTTACACGCCCGGTCGGCACGCGCCTAGCGAACGTGATTCTGCCCTTCGCGGTGGAGGGCGAAGGCCTTCAACGCGCCAGCAATCAGCTCCGCAGAATTCACGCAACTCGAAATTGCAGCCGCTACCGGTTGCGTGAAAGAAACGGCAGCGCGCGCAATCGCAGAATTGGAAGCAGCCGGAGCAATCCGCCGCGAGCGCGGACACATCCGGTACATCGACCGCCAAGTGTTACTCCGCTATTCCGACCCCATTCCCCCATTAGCCTAAATCCCCACACATTGTCACGGTGAAGTATCCCTTCATCATCCTGAGCCCGTCGAAGGACGTATCCCTCGTCATCCTGAGCCCGTCGAAGGACCCCCAATCACACCGCGCGCCGCTTAGACGTACGGCAGCACGAACATGTACAGCCCGGTCAGCGCAAGTACCGCAAGCGGAAGAAGCGGCGTCAGATACACCCAAAACGCAGGCTTCTGCCCAAGCCCCTGCGCGATAAAAATGCCCGCAACGACGGCCAACAACACGATCGACACCCAGCGATGCACCTGCCGAATCCAGACGCTCCAATTCACTGCATCGCCTCCACGCCCGCCGCGCCCAGCAACGGCATAAGCTCAATCCGCTCACGAAGCGCACGCGCCTCAAGCCGGTCGAACGCCGCACCGGCCGCATCCGCCACGCGATCGATCAGCTCGATCTCGTCCCCATCCAACTCCGTGCCGTTGCGGTGCGGCGCATAAAAGGCGATCGCATCCAACTCCCCGTGCGAGAACACCGGAACCGCAATGCTCGGCTCAACCTCCCCCGCACGCAGCGCGTCCGCATGCCAAAAGTGATACCGAAGCATCAGCGCCTTCCGCTCCGATCGCAGATACGCACACAACGTCTCCGCCCCGGTAAAACGCCCGCCAACCGCCACATCGCCATTCACATAAACCACCTCAAACGTATCCTCCTCAATACGCCGCGCGAGCGCCCCAAACACCAAATCGAACGAACGCACCGGCTCGTCAACCAGCATTTTATTAACCGCGTTCTCATGCTCCGCATGACGCAGCGCGTGCGCGACCAGCGCAATGTGCCGCTCGGCGAGGTGACGCTTGCGAAACAAAATACCGTCCACGAAGCGGTCAAGCCGGTGATGCATCGTGTTCATGAAGAAGCCGATCACCAGCGCGAGCGCAATGTCGGCCATTAATCCCGCATTACTCTGCGTCAACGTCCGCGACACAAAGAAGTCCACCAGCGCAAAAAGCCCCACGACCAGCGCCGAGAGCAGCGCGTACACCAGCGTGCGGCTCAGCACCACGTTGATGTCGATAATGCGGTGCTTGAGCACGGCGTACACCGTCGAGGCCGTGATAAAGAAAACGTACGCCGCCTGCGTGACGGAATAATACACATACGAGATCGAGTTCGCCCACGGGATAATCGTGAGCGCAATCGAGCCCAAAAAGAACCCGGCCAGAACCCAGCGGATGCGCTGCCGATCCTGGGTTTCGCTATCGGCATACGTTGCCAGCAGAAATGCCGTCGCAAGCCAGGTCGCCGCTGCGCCGGCGAACGGCAACACTCTCCAGAACGCCGGAAGTAGTACGCCGTTTCCTTGCGCTGCAAGCACAAAAACGCTCAGATCGACAAGCGCCACCACGCCCGCCGCTGCGCCCGTACCGACAAGCGCGATGCGCCGCCATCCGCTCAGTCTTCCGGGCTGCAGCAAGTACAGCGCAAATACAGCCGCCGCAAACGGCAGCACGTCTTCCCAAATCTGCGCATACGTCGAGAGCACGACTTGCAGCATGTCCGGCCCGCGTTCCGCGAAGATGTTATTCGGCGTCCAGCCGTACAGCGAGAGAACAAAAAACGCCCAGGTTGCGACGGACGGCCGCAGCAACACCAGCGTTACGCTCGCGCCCAGCCAAAGCAGCGCAAGGATCACGCGTATCAAGACGACTGGGGCGTTTTCCGGCGGCTCTGCGAACGCCGGTCGCGCCACACGATATTCGCGCCCGCCGCGCTTAAAAGAAAGGTCGCACGGATCGCCGGGACTGGGCTGCCAGCAGGCGCCGCCGTTGCGCAGCATGCGCATCCGCATAGGTACCGGCATCTTCGATAGATCCAAAAAATCCCGGGCTTTCGGGCCGTTCTTGGGGCTGGCGCTAAAACTCCCGTCGGCGTCAAGCACTCCGTTCATCACGCCGTGCGGATGGCCGAAAGCACGCGGCAGGTCGGGCACCCAAAGCGAAATGCTCAAGAGCGAAAGCAAGGCGACGGTCAAAATTCTTCGTCCCATGACCCAAGATTCGACGCAGGATTTTAAGCCGCCCGCACGCGATGTACCCGCAGCGGCCTCTCGTGCCATCTTTGAGGGCTATGCGCGCGCCGTGGCGAAATGCGCCTAATGAGCAATAGGCACACACTCCTATCCTATCTGCTTCCGCTTTTCGCGTTGGCCTGGCTCGTTATGCTCTATGCCGCAGAGACTCGCGGGCACACCTATAGCGCCGATGCCGTCTTTAACCGGCGCGGGAACGATGCGGTCGTCGTGTCGGCTGCGCCCTCCGCACAGCGTTTGGGGCTGCGCCCCGGCGCCATCGTGCTTGTAAGCCGAATGTCGTACGTCGACATGATCCGCTTTCGGTATGCAGCGCCGCTGGGAATGAACGTCTCGCTGCTGGTCGATGATGGTACACACGTTCGAACAATCGTGCTTCCCGCGACAAAGCGGCGCAGCGTTACACCGCCGATCCAGATCGCATTCAATCTCCTCGCCGGAACGTTCTCGTTACTGCTGGCGGGATATTTGGGGTATCGCAAACCCGGAATCATGCCGGCCGCGCTGATTCTGTTTTTGGGCGGAGGCGTCGTCAGTTGGCCCAGTGCTGCCGTGCTGTTCTCGGGGCTGCCCGACGCGTTCTACGTTCCCCTTGTCCGCATGTTGGCTGATCTGTGCGATTGGTTTCCAGTACTCGTCCTGGCATCGTTTGCGATCAGGCTTCCCGGCGACAAACCGGTAGGCCGCCGGCTGATTGCCGTCGCCATCGTCGATAGTATCGTTGTGTTGGGTTTTCTGAGCTACTGGTTGCCGCAGACGCAGCAGACATTGATTGCTTCCACGGCGGTCGCCGCCGCCGTATTGTTTGCGGCCAGCCTTATATCGCTGCACTTCGCCCGCCCCTCCGATCGCGGTCGCGTCGGCATCG
This sequence comes from Vulcanimicrobiota bacterium, assembly GCA_963702335.1. Lineage (GTDB taxonomy): Bacteria > Vulcanimicrobiota > Vulcanimicrobiia > Vulcanimicrobiales > Vulcanimicrobiaceae > DASSRQ01. The sequence continues at coordinate 21,000 of CAVPCC010000011.1, forward strand.
TTTTCGCCGGTGTGCTCGTCGGCGGCGTCGGTTACGCCATAAACATGATTACTTTACGCTTGGGCGTCGAAGGATTCCTCATTTTCTCGCTCTATGCGATGCTTTCGATAATCGTCGTGCCGCTTTCCGTCACGTACGCAATTCTGCGTCACCGCGTGTTCGACATTGGCTTTGTGCTGAACCGGACGATCGTTTATGCCCTCACCTCTGCGCTGGTCGTGCTGCTTTTCGCGGCATTGGAGTTTAGCACCGAGCGGTTTGTAAGCGATTTTACGCACGTCGAGGGTTTGGCAGTGCAGTTCGGCATCGCACTCCTGGTGATCGTCAGTGTGCGTCTCGTCCATGGCCGGGTTGACCGCGTGGTTGACAGCATACTTTTTCGCTCGCGGCACGAGCAAGAGTCCGCGCTGCGCCGGTATGCGACCACGGTGCAGTTTTACACCGATGAGGCGCCGTTGATCCGCGATACCGTCGATGCTCTCGAGCGTTTCGGCCGCGTTCAGGGTGCCGCAGTGTATGTAGCGCGCAGTGGCGGCGGCTTAGAGTGCGCGCACACCTCGTTTCCCGCGACTGCGCCGGCGATTGATGAAAATGACACCGCTTTCGTCGAAATGCGCGCGCACCACGAAATCTTAAATGCGCATGGCAGGCCGACCGCATTCCCCGGGGCGCGCCTGTACCCGATGATTCTGGCGGGTCGCATCGGCGGTGTCATCGCCACGGGCGATCGTGAGAGCCTCGAAGAGATGCCGCCGGATATTGACGATGCAATTGCGCATATCGCCGCTGCGCTCGCCGTCGCGCTCGCGGCCATCGAAACCGATCGCATCCGTCAGCAAAACGCCGCCCTTCAAGCCCAGCTTACCCAAGCGCTCCCGGCATAGCGCATCCACTAGTTTGTCATCGGAGGAATCGAACGCCTGTCATCGTGAGGTATCGAACGCCTGTCATGTGAAGGTATCGAACGCCTGTCATCGTGAGGTATCGAACGCCTGTCATCGTGAGGTATCGAACGACCCTGAGCCTGTCGAAGGGCGCGTGCCAATTGTCATCGCGAGGCACTAGTTTGTCATCGTGAGGTATCGAACGACATTTGTCATCGTGAGGAATCGAACGACCCTGAGCCCGTCGAAGGGCGCAGAAAGGAACCGCCGCGCATCCGCGCACCGCTACTTCTAAACCCCGCCGCGCCCCGCCCCACGTTTGTCATCGTGAGGCATCCACGATTGTCATCGTGAGGTATCGAACGACCCTGAGCCTGTCGAAGGGCCAAATAGGTCCCTAGCGGGTCCGCGCGCCACCACCTCAACCACCGCTGCGCATCCGCCCGCGTTGTCATCGTGAGGAATCGAACGACCCTGAGCCTGCCGAAGGGCCCTTAACCGTCGTCGCAGTGCATCGATGTCATCGTGAGGAATCGAACGACCCTGAGCCTGCCGAAGGGCGCAAATCCACCGCCGCCGCGTTGTAGCCCAGCGCACCAATAGCAGCCCCCGCCTCCAACAGCGCCTGCGCGCGCAGCCGGTACATCACAAAGTATCCGCTACGCGCTCGATCCACCAAACCTGCGCGAAGCAGCGCCGCAAGATGGCGCGAAACCAGCGGCGCCTCGATCCGCAAAAAGCCGGCCAGCTCCCGCGTCGATAAATCGCGCGCGCGCAGCGGCTCCACGATCCGCATCCGTGTCTCATCGCCAAGCACACGCGCAACCTCCACAACCGCGGCCCGGCCCGGAACCGGCGCGATGTGAGCGGGCAGAGGCGGCACCGGGTAGGTAATCAAACACCGAACGCCGTGCGGTTTGCGCAGCACAAACACCTCAAGATGCGGCCAACAGAAATACGAAGGCGAGGAGCTCATCCGGCACCCGTCGGTAAACTGCAGCTGCAAATCCCCTCTGGCAAACTCAATGTCGGCACTCCCGGCACGCCCCTGGTGGACGGATATTTCGCTCGAGAGCGTGCGCAGCAGCGCCGTAACCCCATGCATCTCCAGCAACCGCCGCCGCATCTTCGCGTCTTCCAGTAGTCAACTCCAGCGCGCCCCACACCGGTTCAACAACCTGCGCGTACATCGCATCGAGCATCGCACAAAACCGCTCCAAGCTGCGGCGCGGCGAATCAAGGAACTCCTCCAGCATCGCACGCGCGTGCGGCTCCCGCTGCGCAAACTCCGTCGCCGCCTTGCGATACCACGCCGGTCGCCGCATGCGCTCGAGCTCGTTCTTTTTCAAAAGCGGCACCGTGCCCAACCGCCGGATGATCGCATCGCGATACGCGCCGGGGTTACGTCCAGCTGCCCCACTTCGAACTGCGCCGTGCGCTTCGTAATGCCGCTCCAAAGCATGGGAAACACTTCCGCTCCCGGCTCAAAGAAGAAGCGGAAGTGGCGAATCTCGGCGCGCAACGCCGGGCGTCAACCGCTTGCGCGCGCGCGCAGCCAGGGCATCTGCTGCGCGTGATGCGCCGGGTGCAACAGCACGTGGATGCTGCGCAGCGTCTCGCGCGCCGAGGAACTCGTGAACTGCACGTGCCGCTCACGGATCCCGCTAATCCTCAATACCCCGGCCTCCCTTCCCTCAAAAAACTGATTACGTGTTTTGATAATGAGTTGCGCCGACCCTGTACTGCAAGATAAGATAGGCCCATGCGAGAGATAACGGCATCCATCCTGTCCGTCGCCCTGTTGTGTGTATCGGCGGCCACGTGCAGCGCGTCCCCAAGCGCACCGCGCCCAAGCCCCGCCGCCATTGCCCGCGACCTCAGCGCAACGCTGCGCAAACTCGCAGCCGAAGATAAATTCTCCGGCGCCGCGCTGCTGGCGAAAAGTGACGCAGTGTTATACGAGCGCGCTTACGGCTACGCCGACCACGCCTTCAACGTGAAGAACACGGTGAACACCAAGTTCAATCTGGGCTCGATGGGCAAGATGTTCACCGGCGTTGCGATCCTGCAACTCATGCAGGCGGGAAAACTCTCCCTCGACGACACCCTCGCGAAAGACTTGCCGAACTACCCGAACAAAACAGTCGCGAAAGCCATCACCATCCGCCAACTCGTAACCCACACATCAGGCCTGGGCGATTTCTTCGGCCCGCAGTTTTTCGCGGCGAACATGAGCAACTTCGACACCCTCGAATCACTGCTGCCGCTCTTCGTCAACAAACCGCTCCTATTTAAACCCGGCACGCGCTGGTCGTACAGCAACGCCGGCTATATCGTGCTCGGCCTGGTCATCGCGCACATCTCGGGCGAAAGTTACTACGACTACGTGCAGCGCCACATCTTCGATCCCGCCGGCATGCACGACACCGGCAACTGGCCCGCCGACGCCGACATTCCAAATCGCGCCCTGGGCTACACCACCATGGGCTCATCGGGAACCACCCGCAAATCAAACATCTTTATTCTCCAACGCGGCGGATCCGCAGGCGGTGGCTATTCCACCGTGCACGATCTCTTGCGCTTCGCCCATGCACTGCAAACGCACAAGCTCCTCAACGCGCAGTACACCGCGATGGACATGCACGGCCTGGTCCCCACCGGCTTCCCCGGCACCAAGTACGGCTTCGGCATGGAAGAGCGCATACTCAACAACACGCGCATCGTCGGCCACTCGGGCGGCGGCCCGGGAATCCAAAGCGTGCTCGAAATGTATCCCGCGTCGGGCTACACCGTCGCGATCATGACGAACTACGATGGCGCAATGTCGCCGGTCAACAGCCGTCTTCAGACCCTCCTCACTGGGCAGACCATACCGACGGTCATCGCCCGCCCAACGCACGCATTCAATGAATTCGCCGGAACCTACACGCCCCAGCTCCCCGCCGATCTCCAGATGAAGCCGCCGCCGATAACGATAACCGTCGAACCGAACGGCTTACGCGTCGACCCCGGAATGGGCCCGGCATTACATTTCGTCCCCATCGCCGTAAACGAGTTCGTCGATGCGGACACGCAAACGCGCCACATCACCTTCATCCGCGACACGACCGGCCACATAACCGCCCTCAAAACCCCGACAGGCTTCGGCCCAGTCCCCCCAATCACAGCCAAAAAATCCCCACCGTCCTAATGTCATCGTGAGCCCCCATTTGTCATCGTGAGGTATCCGAACGACCCTGTCATCGTGAGGTATCGAACGACCCTGAGCCTGTCGAAGGGCCGGCATCAACGGCACGGTCACTCACTCGTCCGTAAGCGAGGCCGCTTCCTCAGCGATGTCTTTCAATGCATGAACCTCTTGCTGAATCGCTATCGCTTCACTGGCGGGTAAGCGCTCGAGCCCGATTAGCCGATTGTCCGCGGCCTCCACCGCCAGAATCAAAGCGTCCAGTTTCGAATTGATCGCCAACGTGTCGCGATTCTGCGCGTTGTTCAAGATGAAGACCATCAGAAACGTGATCACGCTCGATGTCGTGTTCATGAGCAATTGCCAAAAATCGGAGTAATGCATCCGTGGCCCGCCCAGCGCCCACAGTGCGACCAGCGCAAATGCAAAGGCGGTCGCAAGCGGCGAAGCGGCGGCTGCATTCACCGTGCCGGCGAACGCGCCAAAAAGGTTCTTTATAGCAGTCATGCCGTCTCTTTCCCATCATGGCACCAAGTACAGACGCAAGGCGCTCCCCGCCCCCCCGGGACCAGCGAAAAAAGATTCCAAACCAACAGACCACGAATGCAGCAGTATGAAAACCGCAATCGCCGGTGGCGTCGTGCACAAGGTGCCGAAGGATCTGCGAGAAGCGCTCGCGGCCGATGCAAAAGCTCTTGCCATATGGAACAGCCTTACGCAGCTCGCTCGCAATGAGTGGATATGCTGGGTCGTTTCCGTCAAGAAAGCAGAAACGCGCGCCGAGCACGTGCGGCGAGTGTGCACGCATTTGCGCCAAGGAAAGCGCCGCCCGTGTTGTTGGATAGGCTGCGTCCACCGCACCGATAAGGCAATCAGCCCCTCAGTGCAATACATCCTCAGCCGCCAACGCAAGCTCGGATAACTCCCAACCTGTCATCGTGGCATCCACTTCGTCATCGTGAGGAATCGAACGACCCTGAGCCTGTCGAAGGGCGCGTGCCACTTGTCATCGTGCGGTTATCGTGATGCATCCAATTCGTCATCGTGAGGAATCGAACGACCCTGAGCCCGCCGAAGGCCGCGTGCCACTTGTCATCGTGCGGTCATCGTGATGCATCCAATTGTCATCGTGAGGAATCGAACGACCCTGAGCCCGCCGAAGGGCGCGTGCCACTTGTCATCGTGCGGTCATCGTGATGCATCCAATTGTCATCGTGAGGAATCGAACGACCCTGAGCCCGCCGAAGGGCGCGTGCCACTTGTCATCGTGCGTGCCATCGTGGCATCCACTTCGTTATCCTGAGCCTGTCGAAGGACGACGATTCCCGGAATCGGACTGAGCCCGTCGAAGGACCCCCAAGGTCTCACCCGCGCCCTAAGTTAACAGCCACCCATGAGGATCTTCCGCACGCTCGCTGCGGCGCTTTTGGTCGCAGCCCTCGCTCCCGCCGCGCATGCCGCAGGCAACGCTGCCGGTCTCGGCCTGCACCTCAAGCCGTGCACACAAGGCCGCCATCGCGAGCCCGCGCTTTGCGGAACATTCGGCGTGTACGAAAACCGCGCCGCGCACCGCGGACGAATCATCCACCTCAATCTCGTCCTCGTGAAAGCAGCGCATCCCACGCACCACGCCATCACGTGGATCGAGGGCGGCCCCGGCGCCGCCGCCGTGCCCGACGCGCCCTTCATCACCGATGGCCTGTTTGAAAAAGAAATGCACGCCCTGCACGGCACGTACGACATGCTCTTCGTCGACAGCCGCGGCATGGGCGGTTCCAACGCAACGCACTGCGACGTCGCGCCGGCGAGCAATCCGGCTGCCTACTTCGCCCAACTCTGGCCCGACAAACTGCTCTCGGCCTGCCACGCCGCATACCTCGCGCGCGCAAATCCAAACTACTATAACACCAACAACGCCGTCGACGATCTGAATGACGTTCGCGCCGCGCTGGGCTACCCCAAACTGGTGCTTGACGGCGGCTCCTACGGCACGTTCGAGGCCCTCGTCTATATGCGCCGCCACCCCGAAACCGTGGAGAGCGCGCTGCTCGACGGCGTCGACCCGCCGCACTTCGATGCATTGCCCGGTGCTCCGGACGGCGCACAAAACGCCATCAACGATCTCATCGTCAAGTGCCGCAAAGACGCATCGTGCAATGCGCACTTCCCGCATTTTGCCCAGAACTTCCAAGCGTTAATAGCCCGCTTTAACAACGGCTCCGTGCCGGTACGCCTAAAGAACAAGCATCTCAAAAAGCCGCAAACAATCGAACTCGCAAAAGAAGTCTTCGTCGATCATCTCCGCCAGGCCATGTACAGCCCCGATATTGCAGCCTACATTCCCTACGTCGTCGAGCAAGCTCACAATGGCAACACGGCTCCGCTGGCCACCATGATAGACACCACCGCGCGCGTATTTAGCGGCGAGCTGGACATGGCAACCAACCTCTCCTACATGTGCGCCGACGCGATGCCGTTTCTCGACCCGGCAACCGTGCAGGCTGCCGCATCCCACTCATTCGCGGCCGACCTGCGCATCCGCGCAGAGCAGCACGCATGCACCATCTGGGCCGTCAGCCCCATGCCATCCTCGTTTAACGATCCCGTGCGCAGCAGCGTCCCGACGCTCCTGATGAACGGAACCGACGACCCCGCAACGCCCATCGCGTCCGCGCAAGCCGAGTTGCACTATCTCTCCAACGCCAAGCTGCTCGTCGTACGCGGCGCGGGTCACGGCGTCGAGAGCCCATGCACCGACCGCGTCGCGATTGCGTTCCTGCGCGCGCGCTCGGTCCGGGGACTAGACGTCAATCGCTGCACCGCAACGTTCACGCAACCAAAGTTCGCCACGTCAATGAAAGACTGGCCCGCGTTCTGAATCGCTCACGGAAGGTTGTCCAAAGATCTGCCCGGCTATCCGGACAAGCGCGTCGCGGGCGAAATCACCATCCGCGTGCTCGTCACGCACACCTCAGTGTTTGGCGATTTGCTCGGGCCGCAGTTCGCCGCTCAGAACACGAGCAACTTTGAGGAGAAGTCCAAGAGAAGGGTTTGTATCAGGTGGTTGACACAACGCCTCATTTTGTATTAGTATCTTAATACAATGCATCAAACGCTCTTTGCGCGAATCCTCGCCGCCCTCGCCTCCTTCGCAATATGCTTCGCCGCGGCACAACCGGCAATTGCGGCGCCGCCCTCACCGGACCGCGCATTCTTCGAAGGCCTCGGAGCCCGGGCACTCGCACGAGGCGCCGCCCCGGGAATCGCGCTAGCCGTCGTGCACGACGGCCGCATTGTGTACGAGAGTGGATTCGGACAAGCGGACGAGTCTGCACATCGGCCGGCGAACGAACACACGCAGTTCGCCATAGGATCCCTTACCAAGCAGATCACCGCAGCCGCGGTCATGCTGCTGGTGCAAGCGCATCGAATTGCCCTCGACGATACGCTGGCAAAATACGTGCCGAACCTGCCCAACGCCGGCCGGATCACGCTGCGCATGTTACTCAACCAGACCAGCGGCCTGCACAACTATCCGCTGCTCTCCGAACACCCCTGGCCGACCAAAGGGCCCATCGCGCTTGCAACCATCTTCGCCTTACTTGCAACCGACAAACCCGACTTTCCGCCCGGCACCAAATGGGAGTACAGCAACGCGAATTACGCCGCACTTGCCGGCGTCGTCCAGAAAGCCGGCGGCATGCCGTTCGGCAGATTTTTACGCGAACGCATTTTCGCGCCCTTGCATATGAACGACAGCGGCTTCGGGTACGAGGCCCAACAAGCGGGAACCGTGGCAATCGGATATGCTGACGGCAAGCCCGAAGTACCGCCGCTGAGTTTGGATCTTTATAGCGGCGCGGGAGCCGTGGTTTCCAGCGCTCACGACATGGCCCTTTGGGATATCGCCTTAATGCGTGCAACGCAGCTCTCGGAAACGGAAATCGCTCAGATGTGGACTGCGGGTAAGTTAACCGATGGCAGCCCCACCGAATATGCGATGGGCTGGATTCCCACAAGCATTGCCGGTCATCGTGAGGTGTGGCACAACGGGCTTGCACCGGGTGCCGGCGGCTACTGCTACAATGCGATCTTTCCCGATGCTAAGCTTTCCATCGTCGTTCTCACGAATGGCTTCGGTGCAATGGGCTTGCCCGAGCGCATGGTCCAAGAAATTGCCGCGGCGTACGGCATTGGCACAGCGCCGTCGGCCGCCGGTACGGCCACTCCGGCCCCCGGCGACGATCCCGCAATCGACGCGGTCGCGCGCACATTTTGGAACCAATTGGCTGCAGGTGCGATCGATCGCAGTCGTCTCTCACCGGAATTCGGCGCTGCACTCACGCCGGCAGCGGTAGCACAAGCGCAGCAGGGGATTGCAACATTGGGCGCACTGCAGACCTTCACGTTTTCCGGCAAACGCCAGGCAAATGGGTTGACGTTCTATCGCTATACGCTCACATTTGCGAGCGGTGCGCAGCACGATTGGATCGTCGCTATCACCGCGGACGGCAAAATCGCGGGCTCTCAACTGGCGAGCTAACGTTACTCGCCCTGCGCCGCCTTGATTTCGCCCTCATCCGGATTGCCGAAGAAGAAGAATGCGGCCGCAGCGGCTAGTGCCGCGCCCAGCATCGGCCCGGCAAGGTAAATCCAAACCAGATCGCCCAGACCGCCCAAGATCTGCGGCGGAATCGAACGCGCGGGATTCATCGATGCGCCGCTGATCGGCCCGGCAAAAAAGCCGCACGTCGCAACCGTCAAACCTACCGCTATCGCCGCCTGTTTACCGACCGCACCGGGCTGTTCTGCCGTTGCCAAAATGACGGTCATCAACAAAAACGTTAGCACGATCTCGGTGAGAAATGCGACGGTGTGCGAAAAGTGCGGACCCGGATGGCTCGCTCCAAACGCAAGCGCGGCGGTGCCGAAGAGGGCCGCCGCCAGCAGCGCCCCGGCAAACCCGCCCGCAAACTGCGCCACCCAATACGCCAGCATCCGTTTGACCGGCAAGCACTTGCGCAGCGCAAACCCCAGCGAGACCGCTGGGTCAATATGCGCGCCGGAGATCTCCGAGAACGCATAGATCAGCGCAACGGTGATAAATCCACGCGCAAGCCAGCGCGACACATAGTCCACGTGACCGCCCGTGTAATACAGAATGTCGACAACCGTCGGCACCAGCGTTGCAAAAAACGTGCCGGCGAGCTCCGCGCCCACCTTTTGCGCAAACGGAACCTTGCGCTGCTCTTTGTCCTCGCCGCTCTCTTGCTCTGGCGCCATTATTTCTGTTTTCCGCCGGCCTGCTTTTTCTGGAAGAGTTCAATGCCGCACTTAATGGCGGCGAGCGCCTTGCGACGCCCATCCACACCTTTGAACGTAATCTTATTGCCCGCACTCTCCGAGTACTCGACCAAGAAACGGCACAAACTTTGAACCAGCGGCTCCGGCAAGTCGCTCGCCTTTTCATACCCGTCGGTACTCTGCGCGATGCCGTCCACCAGTTTGGCGGTTGCAATCAGACGATCGTTTTCGGTGCCATTCTTTTCAAGCCGCACGATGCCGGCCAGGCGCGCCTCAACAAAACATCCGGTGAACGTGGGTTCGTCGCACAGAAACAGCACGTCCAGCGGATCGCCGTCGTCCCCTAACGTGCCGGGAACAAACCCGTAGTCGTACGGCCAGGTCAGGCCCTCGGCAATGGTGGACGACAACTTGAACAATCCGCACCCGGCATCAAACGCATACTTGTGACGTATTCCCCGCGGGGTTTCCACCACCAAGTTGACAAGAAAATCTTCGTCCGGTTTGCTGCCTTCCGGAAACGGAGCAATGCGCTCGTAGTTAGATGGATTGATCCCTTGCATGCCCGCTTACTTGCGGTCGCCCCGGTCGCCCTGTCCGGGTTTGGCCTCATGCTCGGCCGCTTGGCGTCGGTCGCGCGTCAGCGACTCGCCCTTGTCCACTTGATCGTCCGTAAAATGACCCTCGTCATCGCGCCGGATGTAGCGCGTGCCTCCGGGCGTGTCGAGTTCTTCCCGCTTACCGGTCGGCTTGTGAGATTCGTTCTTCATAGTTGCCTCTTACCCCGAGTCGGGTATACATGGCACGTATGAAAACACGTGACAGCATAGCGGAACCGTGGGGTTTTCGTACGCCCTTTGAGTCGCAGTGGCCGGTGCGAACCGACGAAGCCACGACGCAAGAGCCCGACCGCTGGGTGCAATCGGCATGCGTGTTGTGCTCGAACGGTTGCGCGCTGGACATCGGCGTGCGCCAGGGGCACATCGTGGGCGTACGCGGACGCGCCGACGATCGCGTGAACCGGGGGCGGCTCGGCCCCAAGGGCCTGCATGGTTGGGAAGCAAACAGCGCGCCCGACCGCTTGACCGTGCCGCTGATTCGCGCGGCGGGTGAACTGCGCCCGGCCAGTTGGGATGCCGCCATGCACGCCATCGTGGATCGAACCAAACATCTGCTGAAGAGCGATTCGTCCGGCTCTGTCGCCTTTTACACCAGCGGCCAATTGTTCTTAGAAGAGTATTACACGCTGGCACTCATCGGTAAGGCCGGCATCGGCACGCCGCATATGGACGGCAATACGCGCCTGTGCACCGCAACCGCCGCTGCCGCGTTGCGCGAAAGTTTCGGTTCCGACGGCCAGCCCGCATCGTACAGCGACTTCGACACGGCGGACGCGCTCTTCATTGCCGGCCACAACCCCGCCTCGCAGCAAACCGTGCTGTGGTCGCGGATTCTCGACCGGCTTGCAGGGCAGGCGCCGCCGAAAATCGTCGTGGTCGATCCGCGCCGCACGCAAACCGCTGCGCGCGCCGACGTGCACCTCGCGCCCCGTCTGGGAACGAATGTGGCGCTGTTCAACGCGCTGCTGCACGTACTGATCGAACGCAATTGGATCGATGCGCATTACATCAGCACGCACACCATTGGTTTCCCCGCACTTCAAGGCGACGGTCAAGCCTTGGACGCCGCAAAAGGCCGCTGCCATCGCCGATGTACCCGCCGCCAAAATCGAAGCGGCCGCTGAAATTATCGGAACCGCTCAGCGCCTGGTCTCCACGGTGCTCCAGGGCGTCTACCAATCAAACCAAGCCACCGCAGCTGCATGTCAGGTCAATAACATTCATTTGATTCGCGGCATGATCGGAAGGCCCGGCTGCGGCGTTTTTCAAATGAACGGCCAGCCCACGGCGCAGAACACGCGCGAAACGGGAGCCGACGGCGAATTTCCCGCGTTCCGGAATCACGCGAACCTCCAGCATATGGACGATCTGGCACGCATCTGGAACGTGGACGTACAAACGATCCCGCACTGGGGTGAGCCCACGCACATCATGCAAATCTTGAACTACTGCGAGCAGGGGTCCATCAAGATGCTGTGGATCTCCGCGACCAACCCCGCGGTGTCACTGCCGAACCTTCCGCGCATTCGGGAGCTGTTAAAGAAGCGCGATCTTTTCGTCGTCGTCCAAGACGCCTTTCCAACCGAAACCACGGCCCTCGCCGATGTGGTCCTGCCCGCGGCCATGTGGGGCGAGAAGACGGGCACGTTCACCAACGCCGACCGGACGGTGCATATCTCGCACAAGGCCGTCGATCCGCCCGGCGAGGCAAAGTCCGACTTCGATATTTTCCTGGACTTCGCGCGCCGCATGGGCTTCCGTGACAAAGACGGCCGGCCGTTAATAAAATGGAAGACGCCCGAACAAGCCTTTGATGCCTGGAAGCAATGCACGGCCGGACGCCTCTGCGATTACAGCGGCCTGAGTTACGCGAAGCTCAGCGCGGGCTCCGGCATTCAATGGCCGTGCAACGAGCAGCATCCCGACGGTGCCGAGCGCCTTTACAGCGACGGTATTTTTCCGACAGGCGCGAATACCGCGCAGGACTTCGGCCACGATCTGGTCACGGGCGCCGTGGTAACGCCCGAAAAATACAAAGCGCAAAATCCCGACGGCAGAGCGATCATCAAAGCCTCCGATTACATGCCGCCCGCAGAGCAGCCCGATGAAAGCTATCCGTTCTTTCTGAGCACCGGCCGCGTGCTCTATCAATTCCACACGCGCACCAAAACCGGACGCTCGAAGGCCCTCAACGATGCCGCGCCCAGTGCATTTGTGGAAATGTGCGCAGACGATGCTGCCGCGCTCGAGGTCGAAGAAGGAACGATAGTCGAGATCCGATCGCGCCGCGGACATCTTCGCGCGCCGGTGAGGATTTCCGACATACGTGCGGGAACGCTGTTCGTGCCGTTCCATTATGCCGATGCCGCCGCCAACGAATTAACGCTGGATGGGTGGGACCCCGTGAGCAAACAGCCGCACTTTAAATACGCTGCCGTCAAGGTGAGCCGCATTGAGTAAGCGCGTGGTCCACATCGGCAATCATCTGCGATTGCTCGCCGCCACCGAGATGACGTTGGAGCACGCCTTTGAATCGGTCGCAAACCGGCACGCCGATCAGCCCGACGTCTCGGCAGTAACCCGGGAGCTGCGGCAATGGTCAATCGCGCACTGCGAACTGCTCGAACCGCTAATCGTCCGCTATCCGGGAAGCCCTGCGCTCAGCATCGGTCTGCTTGCCGCCGTACTCTTTAAAGGACCGCGCCGCGGCTCCATTGGTTTGCTGCGCGACCTTGCGGATCTCGCTGTGCTGGCCCACGCCGCACACGGCACGTGGACAGCGATCGATCAGGCCGCGGCCGCACTGCGCGACGACGAAATGAAAGCAGCATGCGATGCGGCCATCCCTCAATGCATGCGCCAGCTCGAATGGATCGACACGCGCATCAAAAACGTCGCCGCACAGTCGCTAACCGTTCCCAACTAAGATCGCGCCCCGCGACACCACTTGTCATCCTGACCCTGTCGAAGCAATTGTCATCCTGAGCCTGTCGAAGCAACTGTCATCCTGAGCCCGTCGAAGGACCCTGAGCCCGTCGAAGGGCCGCACGCGCCACTACTCCCAAACTCCGCTCGCACCACCAAACCAATTCAATTGTCATCCTGAGCCTTCTCGAAGGACCCTGAGCCCGTCGAAGGGCCCCACGCGCCACTACTCCCAAACTCCGCTCGCACCACCAAACCAATTCAATTGTCATCCTGAGCCTTCTCGAAGGACCCTGAGCCCGTCGAAGGGCCCAACAAAAAGGCAACACCGCAAACCGAACGCGAAAAAGCCCAAAGCCGCCGGGGTGTCGAGCCTCCGTAATGACCATGGGCGTATTTCGCAAAATCGAGGGGGGAGAGCCCGAAGCTCTTGCCGAGCTCCGGGGCGCACATGTGAAAGGTGTAACGCCTCTTAGGTGCCCGGTTATCGTACCAGGGCCGGGTAACGCGACAGTAACGTGCCGGTAACGCCCGCTACTTGAGCGCCGCCGTTGCCGTTTGCACCGATTGCGTAAAGCGATCAACAGCCGCCTGCTGAGCCGCGACATCACTGCCGGCAAGCAAAACCTCGGGAAATGTTACGAAGACGCGATCCCGCGAGCGATACGAGCGATTAAACGAAAGCCCGTCCGGTGCATAGAACGCATCGCGCGCGGCTTGTTCCTGCGCGCCGAGCTTCTGCATGGTTGCCACATCGCCCCACGATTCCGCGGCGCTCATCGCGCCATCCGTCGCCCTCGCCGCCGTGCTGAACGCCGCAAGCGCTTGCGTGAGCGCCGTTAAGTTCGCCTTGCCCATCGTCGCCCCCATCAGCGCGGGCAAGTCTTTCATAAACTGCATCGGCATCTCGCCGATGCGCAGCGGATCCACTACCGCACCCGCAGCGCGCATCGCCTGCAGTGCAGTCACCTGCGCGCACGCCACCGCTTGTTTCATCCCCGGATCGTACGTGCGCAAGCCGTCGATGTTATCTTCGGCCGTATGATGCGCGCCGAACGCGCCGTAAAAGCCGTTCGACGAACTGGGAATGCCGAGCATATACGCAAAGTTCTGATGATCCGATCCGCCCGTAATCGGATTGATGAGCGGCCGGTCCTTCGCATCATGCGCGCTCAGCGGCAACCCGTCGGGCCCGGGCACGGCGTCGGCCGCCTGTTTGATGAACGCATACAACCCCGGCGTCGAACTAATAATGAACGGCACGCCGGTCGTCAATTGATCCGTATTGATATATTGAAACAAGTTCTTGCGCAGGTCCGTTCCATACTGATAAATGTACGATGCCGATCCGTATAGCCCCAGCTCGTGCCCATCCCACGACGCAATCTCAATCGTGCGCTTCGGCCGGTACCCCTGCTGCACGAGTGTATGAAACGCATCGGCGTCCTGCATCATCACCGTCGTGCCGCTGCCCGGATCGATGGCGCCGAACGTCATCGCATCGCGGTGACTGCCAATCATCACGATCGAATCGGGATTCGCACTGCCTTTCAGATCGCCGATCACGTTCCAAATCGTCGTTAAATGCCGCGTCATCTTCACGCGCACGTGCACGCGCTGATTGCCGCCCACGTGCTGCACAAACTCGAACATTGGATGCCAGTCCTGCGGTACCACCGTCCCACTCATGCCCGCAAGCAAGGTGCGCGCAATGCCTTGCGTGATGCTCATCTCGGGAATCGTCGAATGCGCCTGCTGCGCATACGGAATATGCGCCGCGCCAATCACCGGCGCTTTACCCGGCAGCGTCGGATCGCCCGGAGGCGCACCCGTAAAGCTCCCAAGCGCGGGAGAAGGCCCGCCCATGCGCTCGGCCATGTGCAGATTCTTGAAGTTCCCGTTCGGCCACGTCTGTCCGCCGCCGTACCCGCTGGTAGCCGGATCCATAAACTCCAGCACCGCCGCAACGCCGCGTTTCTGCAGTTCGTTGTACGCATTAAAGCTCGGATCGAAGGCGCGCAAGAACCCGCCGCCCGGCGCGCCCAAACGCATGATCACCACCGCGCCATGCAGATTCGCATGCATGTCGTCGAGCGTTGCAAAATCGCTTTTCGATCCGCCGTTGATGTAGTACAACGGCCCGGTCACATCGCCATCGCCCGAGTTCTCCAAGAACGGCGGCCCCGCCATCCGTTCCCACTTCGTATGCGGCGCCGTCCCTTCGAGCAAATCGAACGCCGTGCGCCTGGGCGAAACAAGATCGAGCCTGCTGTTCAACCGGCCCCGTAAACCACACGCTGTATTTCACAACTCGCGTCGTAAACCCGTCGGCGGCCAACCGCTGCTGCACGAACTGCGCCGTAGCATAGTCCGCGGGCGTTCCCGCGCGATGCGGAATCATCGAGATATGGTGCTCGATCTCCATCGCGCGCTGCGGGCTGGGCACGCCCATCATGGTGTGCTCGTAAGCCAGCTCTTGTGCAGTATCCGGTCCTTGCGCCCACCCGATGAGCGGCACATTAGCAGCGGGCGACCCCGCCGGCAGCAGCAGCGAAAATGCACAAACCAGTGCACACAAACGAATTGCTTTCATAAGGCAGCTTTTCGAGGACGTGCGCAGGCAATCCCCGCCTCGCGCCCCTGCTACCGGGCATCGACGCCCGGTAGACGCTGGCCGGATAAGATGGCACCACTATGATAATGCCTTCACCTCCCGCGCTCGTTTCGGCCGGTGCCCCCTCATATCAGGTGCAGCGCTCCTGCCAAGCAAATGCGCCCGTAATCACCTTCACCCTCACCGTGCGTAACGCCGGAGCCGGCCGCAGTACGGCCATCGCGGATCCGCTGGCGGCCCAGGTTACGTCCGACCTGCCGGGGTGGTCGGCCGGAGCACCGTTGCCCGCTATACCCGCGGGCGCGAGCACGACCGTAACGCTCAGCTTACCGGCTTATGCGAACTCGCAAGCCATGGCCGGCACGCACCGCTTTGCCTTGACAATCAACAAGAGGCCGGCGGGAATCGTCACCGCGAACATTCCGCCGCGGCAATGCCTGCCCGCGGTCCAGCATGGCGTGATGCTCGGGCGTCTCTGGCCGCCGATCGCGACGCAACCGGCAGGGCCCGGATCGAAAACCCTTGCAACGAACAACGGCATTACCCTGGTGCAGACGGTCGCCATTACGAGATTTCTGGCCGCACCTACGGGCGTACAAACGACGACGAACTTAGGGACGTGCTCCAGCCATGCGGTCAGTTTTGCGTGTATGCTTGCAATGAAAAGCGGCTACTATTTGCTCGTCTGGGATTGGAACAACGCCTCTTGCCCCTCAGGGGACCAATGCCTTCCCGCTCCGCAGGGATATCGTGTCTACGGTAACGGTAAGTTCTTGGCGGCTTCTACGCCCGATCAAACGGCTCTCGCGTTCGATCCGGCCGCGGTGGGAACGCCATGTTTCACCGTGACCGCTTATAGCGGAGCAACCGAAAGCGCGCAAAGCAGTAAGGTCTGTGTCGCCAAAGGAAACGCTGCGGGCGTGCAAACGCTGACACTTCCGGCCGTGCACGTGCTCTCGAATGAAATCAGCCAGTCCAATACCAAGTTTAAGCACGATCCTAGAGATAATAACGAGCCGGGCGTGCTTGCGGTCGGGTTCACGTATCACACCACGAAGGATTTCGTTAACGGTGATTCATCACTCAATACAGCCACGCGGGGTGCGGTGTTGTTCGACGTTAGCACCTTGGCCGGGCGATCCGTCGGAAGCGCTGTCCTGCATCTCCATGTCGCAAGCAGCATAATCGGCTCAGACTACGAAACCAATAGTTTTACGAATTGCATAACTAAAATCGGTTCGGGGCAAAGTGATTGGTGGGACAATACGGCGTGGTTTGACGGCGATTGGTTCGCAACACACGACCGCAACGGCCCCGACGTGGCAATCGATGTCACACGATACGTCCAAAGTTGGGTGGCAGGCGCAAGTAACTACGGCTTCGTCTTTCAAGGGTCCGAAGAAAACATGAACGCCTTTACCGAGAATTCGTGCAAGTCAACCTACGCCAGCCCCACCCTCCAGGTTAACCTTATCGGTTCTTAGTGCCGGTCGGCGAGCATCCGCCGAGCCGCCAGCGTGGCATAGGCAAAGGCGGCCAGCGTACCGATGAGTGCCGCGGTAAAAGCGGTCGTCAGCGAGATGGCATTTCCGCCGCCGTTAAAGATGCTCAGGCCGCCTGTGCCCGGAGGCGAGGCGAGCAGCAGGTACGGATACATGCCGGCGGCCGCGGCTCCGACAAGCGCGCCGACGAACAGCGAACTGCACGCAAGCCGTATTCCGTTCGCGCGCGCGAAACGTACGCCGGCCAGCCCCGCTGTAACCGCCGCGGCCGGCAACAAGAACGCGGCGTTCAGATGAATGCGCGACAAGAAAAACGTCTCGGCTGTCACCAACGTCAGCAGCGGCAGCACAATCCACCAGCACAGGCGCAGCGCCGCTGCGGCCCGCGGCAACGGCACCGCGGCCGAACGCCAAAGCGCAAACGCCGCGCCGTGCATAGCCAGGGAAGCAAGCGCAAGCAGCGCCACCGTCAAGCTGTATGGATTGAGCAGCACGGCGAACGTGCCGGCAAAGTAACCCTGTGCGTCCAGCGGAACGCCGCGCACGATATTGCCGATGGCCAAACCGAGCACCAGAATGAGCAGCACGCTCGAACCGGCAAAAGCCGCATCCCAAAAACTTTGCCACAACTCCGAGGGCAGGTGCTCGCGCAGCTCGATGGACATGCCGCGAACCATCAGCAACCAGAGCAAAATGATAAACGGAAGATAAAATCCGCTAAACGCCGCGGCGTAGACTCTGGGAAATAGCGCAAACAATGCCGCGCCCGCGGCAATAAGCAGCACTTCATTGCCGTTCCAGTATGGGCCGATCATAGCAAAAGACGCACCGCGCTGCTCACGCGTGCGCCCAAGAAAAAGATGCAGCGCGCCAACACCCAGATCGTAGCCGTCCAGCACAACGTACGCTGCAATCAGACCTGCAAGTAAAACGAAGGCCGCAACGTTCACGCCGCTTGGGGTCCTTCGGCAATCCGGCGCAAGGTCAACAGCAGAAAGATGACGCCCAGCAAAAAGTACATGCCGCTAAAGCCGATCGTAGTGAAGATCGTCTCGCCTGCTGCAACCGTGGGAGAAGCGCCTTCCGCCGTGCGCATCAGACCATACACGATCCACGGCTGGCGTCCCACTTCGGTTACCACCCACCCGGCTTCGTTGGCGATATACGGAAACGGCATGCCGAGCATGATGATCCACAGCATCCAACGCGCACGTTCCAGCCGCCGCCGAAAAAGCAGCAGCACGGCCAGCGCCGATCCCGCAACGAAGATCGTTCCCAGCCCAACCATCACATGGTATGCGTAGTAGGTGACTTCAACCGGAGGAAGCAGATCGCTACGATACCCGTCGAGCCCGGTCACGTTCGCACGGACGTTGCCGTACGCCAGAAAACTAAGCAAATCCGGGGCATAGACCGGATCGATCAAGACCTTATTGCGCGTATCCGGAATGCCGATGATCGCCAGCGGCGCTCCGCGGGTCCCGGCAAAGAGTCCTTCCATCGCCGCCAGTTTTGCGGGCTGCGCGTGCGTCACGTCGCTGCTGTTGCGATCGCCCGTGGGAAAAACCGCCAGCAGCGATGCGGCGAACACGGTGATGATGCCCGAGCGCAGCGTTCGCGTAGCAAACAGCGTCTCGCGCCCCGCGAGCAGATAGTACGAGGCCACCCCCGCAACCACGAATGCGCCTGCAAGCAGCGCTCCGGTCATCACGTGCGCATACTGCCACCATGCGAACGGCGAGAGCAAGACCGCCCAAATCGAGGTCAGCATTATGGTTTTGTCCGGACCGATCGCATACCCGACCGGATTCTGCATCCATGCATCCGTAGCAACAATGAAGAAGCCCGAGAGCCAAGCGCCCGCCCACAATGCAAAGGCGGAAACGCAATACATCTTAGCGCTTACGCGCGTGCGTCCGTACAGGAACACGCCCAAGAATATCGACTCCAGAAAGAACGCAAAGACGCTCTCCATGGAAAGCGTCTGTCCGGCAATACTTCCGGCGCGCGAAGAGAATGCCGCCCAGTTGGTTCCGAACTGAAACTCCATCGGAATCCCCGTGACCACACCGATGGCAAAGTTGACCGAAAATATCCGTGCATAGAAGCGCGCGGCCGCAAGCGCTACCGGATCGTTCTTGAGCGTCCCCTTATATGTATAGAACGCGATAAACGGCGCAAGCCCCATCGTCCCGATCGGAAACAGGTAATGGAACATAATCGTAAACGCGAATTGAATCCGGTCGGCAGCGACGGCATCCCCCATCCGACCCCCATTCGCTACCCACCCCAACCTCTCATGGCCCCAACCGGCTGATTAGCGAGCTATCGAACCACATCCAATTGTCGAATTGTCATGGTGAGGTATCGAACCATGGCTGAGCGAAGTCGAAGCCGCCGAACCTCGAAGGGCATCGCACCGCGCCATATAAATGGGCCACCCGATGTCACACGCACAAATCGGAATCTTTTCACTAGGCGACTCATCACAAGCGCACTTCGAACTCGACCTGCAAAAGGGCGAGGACGCAAGAAAACTGGCACGCGCGCTGGTCGAACTCGAGCGCCCGCGTTCCACCGTCTCCGGCGTGAATCTGGTCGTCGGCTTCCGCCCAAGCTTATGGGCGCAGCTCGCACCCACCGACGCGCCACCGGTTCGCGACTTCGAACAACCGATAGTCGGCCCCGACGGCTACACCATGCCCGCAACACAGCACGACGCCTGGCTCTGGTTCTCCGGCGCATCGTACGACGTAATTTTCGATCAAGCGCGCGACACGCTCGCCGCGCTTCGCCCCATTGCCGACGTCGCCTTCGAGATGTCGTGCTGGTCCTATCAGCACAGCCGCGATCTCACGGGCTTCGAGGACGGCACCGCCAATCCCAGTTTGCTCGAAGCACCCGACGTCGCACTCATTCCCGACGGAAAACCCGGCGCCGCCGGAAGCATCGTGCTCTTGCAGCAATGGCAGCACAACATGAACGCCTTCGACGCCATCGACGAACGCGCCCAAGAACGCGTCATCGGCCGCACGAAAGATAAATCCGAAGAGCTCTCCGAAGAAGAGATGCCGCCCGATTCACACGTCGCACGCACCGAACTGCACGATGCAGACGGCAACGAGTTGCCGATCTTCCGCCGCAACGTCCCGTACGGCAACCTCGGCAATCACGGCGTCATGTTCGTCGGCTTTGCGCAAGAGCAACAACGCATGCATCAAATGCTCTTAAACATGGCCGGCATCGGCGGCCCCCGCGACGCCCTCACCCGCTACTCCACACCCCTCACCGGTTCATACTACTTCGTCCCCTCAATCGAATCACTGCGATCCATGTCATCCTGAGCCTGTCGAAGGACTACGATTCCCGGAATCGGACTGAGCCTGTCGAAGGGGCACGGCACACCGCGCTAGCAAAAAGGACATACTGCGGTAATAATTCTATCCTATGGTAAGCGCATGAATAAAGAACCGAGCAATAACGCACTTCTCGAGGCCATCATCGACCTGCGAAACGGCATGGGCGAGCGCTTCGATGCCGTCGATGCCAAGCTTGCGGAGCACGACCGCCGCTTCGACGAACACGACCGCCGCTTTGACGAACACGACCGTCGCTTCGATACGATCGATCGCTGCCTCGACCGCCTAGCTCATCCTAGCGGAGCCGCCTGACCTAACGCAGGCGCCGGAGCCGAGTCTCGCTCCACCCACAACAGCGCAATCGCCAATTCGTGGCAGACCTTGGAAAGCGTTTGCACCTCGTCCGGATCGAAACGCTCACCCGATTCGCGGAAATGGCAGTACATCGCGCCCGTAACCGTACCGAACACCACGAGCGGAAACACCGCCCCATTGCGTGGCAACGCCGTTGCGAAATCCTCGGCATACACGGGCTGACGCTTCGAACGCAGCCGGATAAACACCGGATCGTCCGCGCTCACCGGAAGCGCCTGACCGTGCCCGGCACTGGCAACGGGCGTATAGCTCCCGCCCGCCTCGCGATACACCACAACAAACGGCGCGCGCATATTCCGGTGAATCTCGCTTGCAACCCGCCCCGCCAAAATCCGCACATCCCGCGCATGCGGAAAGTCATCGATCAACGCATCCAGTTCGCGCTCGGCCCGCAGTTTATCGCGATATAAAACCGTCTCCACCAGATGCTCGGCCAGCTTCTCAATCCACTTAATCGAAAAGCCCAGCACGAGCGGCACCAGCAGCTCAAACGCAAAGCTCTGCATCCGGCTGAGCGCCGCGCGCTCGATTAACTGTTCCGCAAGAATAAACACCCCGACCACAACCGCCAGCACGATCGCATAAATAGCGGCCTTGCTCACGACAAAGTCGATCGCCACGAGGCGCTTGCCGAGCAGCGCGTACGGGAACGCAAACGCAACGGCCAGCCACGCAAGGTTGAACGCACCGTCAAACGGCGAGGGCAACCCGAGCGCCGCATAGGTCAGGTTGATCATGCCGCCGATTGACGAAATCAGCAGCGCCGCAAACAGCACGCGCATCGTACCGGCCTGCGGCCCGCGCGCGCTCGCGGCGACGTACGCAAACAACGCCACAACCGTCACCGAAACCAACACCTGCGTTCCGGAATAAAAGCCCCACGGTATCGGCAAGAGCGTCGTTCCAAAGAACAAAAGCGTCAGCCGCGTTAACGCGAAAAACGTATAAGCGGCGAACAAACCCCCAAAGAGCACCGAAATACCGGAGCGAATCCAGCGCGGCGTATCGTGCGGCAGAAGATAAATGCCCAGCAAGAACCGCCCGGCATACGACGCAAGGCCGCTCAGAAAATTGAACGGCTGCAGTAAGAGCGCGAACCACAGCGGACCCGGATAGAACAAGCCGAATCCCTCATACACCGCAAACGCGCACAAACCGAATCCCGCAGCCAGGGAGCCCCAATCGCTACCCCGCGCGATCAGCAGCAAGCCCGACGCCACCATCAGCACGCGAAGAAAGATGTCGAGCCCATCCTGCAGACCACGGTTCGGCTGCGCCGCGAACACCTCCCGAACCGTAAAGGCAGCCCCGCCCCGCAGAAACGTACAATCAAACACCGTTCCGGCATGCGCGTAGCCGAGCCGGATATACATCCTATCCCGAATGCTCAGCCGCCGCATGTCCAAAATGTCGCCGGTGCGCAATCCCGCGCTGCGGCCTGCATCGTTCACTTGCGTCAGAATCATTCGCTCGCTATCGAGCCACTGGCGCGTCCCGTAGTTCGGCGCAACGCCGATTCCGGCATACCCGGCGCTGATATCGCCAACGCACACGGCCACAATAAGCCCGACAACCACAGCCAATACCGCGCGGTTCATACGCTCCGCTTCGACGCAGGCGCAGTCATCCCCGGCTCGGAAACTCCCCCGCCATGTCGCCCGAATGGATCAGCGCGGCCGCGGCGCTGCTTACGGCCATCGTCATCTCGGCAACGGCCGTCGCAGCGGTCGTCCAACTACGCCACATGCGGGCGGGAAATGCCATCGAGGCCATCCTCTCGTTCCGCACGATGCTCGAAGACGAACAGCACCGCAAGGCGACCAAAATCTTGCGCACCGGCGACCTGAACCGGGCCTTAGACGAGCCCGATTTCCGGCGCTATCTTTACCGCTCCACAAAACGTCTGCTCGTCGAAAACGTTCCGGAGCGCTACCTCGAATCTCCAACAAGCCGCCATTGCCATGGGCAACAGCTTCGAACTCATCGGCGGCATGGTGCGCAACCACATCGTCCCCGCGCACATCTTTCTTGCGAACTACTGGTGGGTCGTCGACAACAACTGGAACAACTTGCAAAAATACATTGCCATGATGCGCGAGTACACCGGAAGCTCCGGATTATTTGAGGACTTCGAATACCTAACCGTTTGCGCGCGCGAGTGGAACCGCCGCCATCCCGAAAGTTACGCACACGGCGTAGCGCGCATCCCGCTCACCAACCCCTATCCCCTAACCGACCAACCCTGGCTCCACGAAACTTAACCCTCGTCATGGCGAGCCCGCCCCGTTGTCATGGTGAGCCCCCGTTGTCATGGTGAGCCCCCCGTTGCCATGGTGAGCCCCCGTTGTCATGGTGAGCCTGTCGAACCACCCTGAGCCTGTCGAAGGGGCGTCGCTAGCGTCGCGCCTCCGCGCCGGTAGCGCCGCGGTCCCGCGCGCCGCCACTTCAAAACCCCGCTGCGCTCCATTCTCATCCTGCGCCCCCCATTGTCATCCTGAGCCCGTCGAAGGACCCTGAGCCTGTCGAAGGGAGCACGGCACCGCCGCAACGCTCGGATCCAAACTAAGGAATCCAGCCCCCCGCAAACAAAAGAACCCCCATGAAACCGTTGCTTGCAATCGCCACGCTCGCCGCCGCGCTATCCGCGGTAACCGCAACTGCCGCCGCGCACCCGCTAAGGCTGATAGATCTCCGCTCGGGCGTCGGTGTATCCGATGTGCAGATCTCCCCGGACGGCACGAGCATCGCCTACGTGCGTTCAACTGCCGACTACACGCACGACACGTGGAACAGCACGCTGATGCTCGTGCCCGCCGCCGGCGGCACGCCGCGCGCGATAACCAAAACGCTGCATTCGATCGGTTCACCGCAGTGGTCGCCATCCGGCGATCGCATCGCCTACGTCGGCGACGACGCCAAAAAGAACTCGCAGATCTTCGTGCTCCCCTCCTCCGGCGGAACGGCAACGCAAATCACGCACGCCAAAAACGGCGTCGAACAATTCGCTTGGAACCCAGCCGGCACGCGTTTCTGCTACGTCGCCGCCGATTCGGGTGGCAAAGGCGCGTGGTCCGTGCACGACGACGGCTACTTAACTCAAACCGGCCCGCAGCCATCGCACCTCTGGCTCGTTGGCGCGGACGGATCGAACGAACGCCGCCTCACCCATGGCTCCTGGAGCGTCCTCGAAGCCGCACCGCCGTTTGTCGGCACGCCCACCAACCCGTCCTGGTCCGCCGACGGCCGTCACATCACGTTCATCATGCAAAGCGACGCCGACGACTCCGACTCCGATCGCACCAGCGTGGCAATCGCCGACGCCACCAACGGCGCCGTCCGTAAACTTACCGGCCGATCGCAATACGAATACCAAAGCGCGTACGCGCCGCAAGGCAGCAGCGTCGCCTACCTCTATCCGCACGGGCCGGGCCCGATCAGCGTGCTCAACGTGTACGTGGGCACGCGCAACGTAACCCCCACCTTCGATCGCGACGTCACCAGCTTCGCGTGGCTTTCCAACAATCGTTTGCTGCTCGCCGCGATGCACGGCGTGCTCAACACGCTCTCGCTGCAATCCGCCACGGGCGGTCCGCCGCAACAACTCGACACCGGATCGCTTGACGTTAACGACTACAGCGCATCAAAAACGGGCGCGATAGCCATCATCGCCAGCGCCACAAATATGCCGCCAGAAATCTACATGCTGGACTCCCCAACGGCAAAGCCCCGCAAGATCACAAACGAGAATGCGGTATTTGCGGCCATGCAGTACGGCCGAAGCGTCGAGTTCACATGGACTGCCCCCGACGGCGAGCGTTCGGACGGCGTGCTGACGTACCCCGTCGGTTACGTCGCCGGCAAAAAGTACCCGCTGGTTCTGCGCATTCACGGCGGCCCGGAATCTGCGACATCGATGAGCTTCGATTCACTACGCCAGTGTTTGCGGCGCGCGGCTACCTGGTACTGCAACCGAACTACCGTGGCAGCGACAACTCGGGAAGCGCGCACGAACACGCGAGCTATCAAAGATCCCGGCACCGGCCCCGGCAACGACGTCATCTCGGGCGTTCGCGCACTGGAAAAACTCGGCATCGTCGACACCGCGCGCGAAGCGGTCACCGGACACTACGGCGGTTACATGACAACATAGATGATCGGCCATTGGCACCACTGGCGCTGTGCGGTCGTCGGGGACGGCATGGTGGATTGGAAAGAAGAGTACGATCTCTCGGCCGCAGGCAACCTTGCCTGGGCGCGCGATTCACTCGGCGGCTCGCCATGGGATCCGGCCAGCGCTCCGCTTTACGTTACCGGTTCGCCAATCACCTACGCGACGCACATCACCACACCGACGCGCATCATCTCCGGAACCGCCGACGAAACCGTACCCGCCAGCGAAGCGATGAACTCTACCACGCCCTCCACGACCGCGGCATCCCGACAAGCTTCATAGCCCTCCCCGGCGCCCACCACTTCCCCTCCAACCCAATCCTAATCGAAGCCTACAACCGCGTAACCCTGGAATGGGTAGACCGCTACATGCGGTAACGCCTCATGCCAGGCTTACGGAATGCGACCGTCAGAATCGCTGCATCGTCCGCGGGCCGGCGTTGCTTGAATACCTCGTGCTGGATCGCCGAGGCTGCGTCTGCACACCGTGTCGCACGACATCACAAGCGATGTCGACCAGCCGCCGCTCGCCGGCCACCATATCCCGGTCAATCTCGATAACGCCGTCGGTGTAAAGCACAAGCAAGCTTCCCGGCTCCGCGGTGAGTTTGTAAGAACAGTACCGCGCTTCGTCTTCCACGCCCAGCATTAGGTGGCTATGCTCCAGCTGCGCGCGCTGCCGCTTGGGCCCACCAAGATCGCCGGCGGGTGGCCGGCCGTTGCATAGACGATTTCGCGCGTAGAGGAATCGATAAAGCCGCACGTGGCGGTTGCGAAGAGCGTTCCTTGTTTAATGAGCGCTGCGTTTGCGAATGTCAGCACGGCGGCCGGATGGGGTTTTTCAGCGCAGTCGCAATCATCGCGTGACGCAGCCGGCTCATCGTAAGGGCTGCATCGATACCGTGTCCGGCGACGTCTCCGATGGAAAACATCACGCGCCCGTCTGGAAGGAGCCCGAAAACGTCGTACCAATCGCCTCCGCTTCGATTCGCGAGCGTGGCACCGGCGTACGTTGAACTAAAATGGAGATTCGAGACGCTGGGGATGCGCGGCGGGAAGGGTTTTGCAGATCGGTTCCGCGGTGCTTTCACCAGGTCGCTCAGGACCGACAAGAAGTCTTCTTCACGCATTTTCTTTGAAAGGACGTGAAACCGTGCGCCGCCCGTGTAAGCGCGGGGCGGTGCCGCTAACGATAGCAGGCAAATCGCCGGTTCGCTCAGTTGCGCCGCGAGCACTGCGGAGAGGCTGCCGACCGGCGTTGCGTCCGCATCCACGACAATGACATCGGCGGCCGTTTCGGCATCGCCCTCGCCAAGGACCACGACCTCAAAACTCCCGGCGAGCATTCTCGTTAGCCCTTCCACGAAAAGCGACTGGGGCTCTACAAGAAGTAATCGAGGCCTACGAGTTTTCTCGTGGACCGCGGCAATATAATCGTCGCTTTCGATGTAGCGAAAAGCCATGGGTCGCCTCATTGCCACAGTACAATCGCGAGCGGAAGGTGCCCCCGTATGCACTGCAGATGCAGTATCGTACGCCGAGCGTCAGGCGCCGCTCGGTCCGAAACCACACACAATTGGGCACTTTAAATGGGCCCTTAGACTCATTATGAATTCGCCTGATTTCGTTAAGAATTTGATTAAGGCAAAAGTTTAAGTTAGCAAGGCATCGTTTCATAGGAACTCGTGCAATCTACCCCTAACCCCCACGCCCCGGGTGCTAGGGGGTTTCATCGAGTGTACAAAACAAGTGCCCGCCCGCTTAGCCGCAATACCGTATCGCGCCCGCTACGCATCGATTTGCTGCGAAATACGAACCTGCGCGGCTTGAGCCCCGCCGGTGCCGATATGGTTTTGCTCAACTCCGCCTTGATCGATTTAAAGGCCGGCGATATTGTCGGTCATTCCGGCGAACGTTCTAGCAAAGTCTATTTTCCGATCGATTGCGTCTTATCGGTTCTTATGCGAATGCGAGACGGCGCCATGATCGAAGCGGGCGAAATCGGTAGCGAAGGTAATTTTCCAATTTTGCCGGAGTCGGGCCCGAAGTCGATGGCGAACGAATGTTTCTGCCGCATTCCCGGCACGGCAATCGCTATGGAGACAGCGCTGTTCTGCCTTTTGCGCGGCGAGGCAGAATTCGGCCGGCTGATCGACTCATTCGTCATATCCTATATCGATGCGCTAACCCAACGCGCGGCCTGTAACCGGCTGCACACGCTTTATGAACGATGCGCGCGATGGCTCTTAGCAGCGGACGATCGCATGGAAGGCCGCAGCATTTTGGTCACGCACGAACATTTGGCGACGATGCTGGGCGCGCAACGTTCAGGTGTCACAATTGCCGCCACCTCCTTGCAGCGCGCCGGCTTAATCAGTTACGCCCGCGGCCTCATTACAATCGTAGATCGCGCCGGCCTACAACAAGAATCGTGCGAGTGCTATAACGCCTCACTATCATCCTGACCCGTCAGGTCATCCTGAGCCTGTCGAAGGACCCCGAGGAACCGAGAGGAGCCCCCAAATCGCAGCGCCGCCTACCACGCCTGCAAGTCGAAGCCGTCAACTTTGCCCGCGTCGTTAACCGTAAACACGTACTCCGCAAACCCCGTCCGAAATCTCACGCGAAAGCGATTGATCGTCAAGCGGCGGGCGCCGATCGGCGCCTGCGGGTTCAAAGCCAGCGGCTCCCCCAGTATGCGCCCGTCCAGCGCCAGTCTGCGCCAGCCGGTACTGCGGTAACGCGATGGCAAGTTCCGACGTCATCTGCGCGTAGTCGGGCGTCCCGTGCAGAAAGTAGCCGAGCCACGTACGCGCGCGCGCGACAAGCGCCCCGTCCATGTGCGCCGCAACGAACTTCCGCGGCGTATCGTGCGTTCCGTACACCACTGCGGCTATCTGCCGTATCAGCGGAATGTACGAAAAATTATCCCCGTTAACCAACAGCACGATCGCCACGCGATCTTTCGGAAACGTCAAGTTCTCCGCGGAAAAGCCCGAAACCAATCCGTCGTGCCCAACTGTCGGCCGCCCGAACACCGAGCCCACGCCCAGGCCGAATCCATACCCCGTCGCTTTGCCGTTTTTTAAATGATACGTCGTGCTCATCTGCGCGAACGCGCCCGGCGAGACGACGCGCCCGCCATCAAGCGCCACATCCCAGCGCGCCAGATCCGCGGCGCTCATCGTAAGACCGCCCGCGGCATCGTACCAAGACCAGTCGGCAAGCGACGCGTGCTCGTCCGGCAAGCCGTACATGAACTCGGTATAGCCGCGCGCGTCATCGCTGTGCATCGCTTCGGTTCGCGTAAACCACGATCGCCGCAGCCCCAGCGGACCGAAAAAGTGCTCTTGCAGGTAATCCGGATAACTCTCGTGCGAAACTTTGGCGATCACCATGCCCAGCAGCACGAAGTTCGTATTGCTGTACTGCCAATCCGTCCCCGGCGAAAACGCAAGCGGAGCTGCGGCAATAGTGGAAACGATGCGCTCAGGCGTTGCCGGCGTCGGCAACAGCAGCGAGAAATTCGGCTGCTCGGTAAACCCGACGATGCCCGACGTATGCGTGAGCATATCCCGTAACGTTACCTCCGTTGCGTGGGGTGCATCCGGAAGATACACGGAAAGCTTATCGCCCACGTTCAGTTTGCCTTGATCCTGAAGTTGCATAATCGCCGCAGCGGTGAACTGTTTGGTCACCGAACCAATGGCAAACGATGTCCCAACGTCGACGGGCAACCGATCCTCAAGATCGCGAAAGCCATAGCCCTTGGTATAAACGACGCGTCCGTCCTGCGCAATCGCAACCTGCGCGCCCGCGACGAATTGCCGCTTCAACTCGCCGAGTACCAGCGCGTCGATCCGCTTGGTCATTGTCGCCGTAGGCGGCAACGGCGCAATCCCCATCAACGCTAGCGCGAACAGCGGCAAGAGGAACGCCGGGCGAAGTCTCAAGCGCTGGCCAATGCCTCTCTGGCGTAGCGAAGCCAAAACGGATTCGGCGCGCGCTCCAAATGGGTCACCGCTTCCTGCGCGCGTTGCCCTGCCTCAACCGTATCGCCGATCATTCGCAGACCGTTCGCCTGCAGGCCCCGGGCGATACCGATGCCGCGGTCGCTTTTGACGGAACGAAACGTAACAAACGCTTCGTCGGCCGAGCGTAAAGCATCTGCTGCACGCCGCTCTGCAAGCGCGACGTAACTGTCCGTTGCGAACGAATAGCCCCACCAGTACCCGCCGCGCGGCAGCCGCGTGCGAATCTCGGCGATCAGTTCGCGCGCGCGGCGCAGGCCGGCCTCGTCATGCTTGTCCGCGCAGACTCTAGCCCACTCGAATATCGCAACTGCGCGTTCTTTTGCTCCCGATACCGCGCACGAAAGCGCCAGCGCCTGCTCTGCATACAACTCGGCCTGAATGTCCTTGCCCCAATAGTGGTTGATGACGGCTAAATCTTTAATGCCCACCGCGAACTTGCGCAACAGCCCGTAGTCCTTCGCGAACTGCAAGAGCGCGTCGTCGTCGGCGCGGGCGTTTTCAAGCGTCTCTTGCGTTGCGGCGTGAATGCTCGTGCGCACGGTCAGGAAGTCCGCATACAGGTCCCGCGCCGATTCGTCCGCAGAGGCGGAAACCTCGCAGCCGTAGTCGACCACGTTTTCGCATTCCGACAGCGTCGATACGTGGAAAGTGACGTTCGCTCGCAGCGCCACGGCCTTCCCAAGCAGCAGCCGGCCGAAATGCTCGGAACCTTCGGCATGCATTGTGAGCCCGCCGATGACGGAACGCAGGCGCCGCTGCGTATCGTTCGTATGACCGCCGGCCCAAGCCAGCTGACAGCGCACAAGTTCTGCGTGGCTTTTTAGTAACGGCGACTTTGACTGCGCAACGTACTCTTCGGCAAGCACAAGGTACTCCTGTGCCGACAAAAAGTTGCCCGTATCCAGTGCAACTCCGCGATGCGCAGCAAGCAGTGCGCCTTTTCTTTCTTGTCCTCAGTCGCGCACGCCAGCCGGTGCAGAACGCCGAACGCCAAGTCGAAGTTTCCGCTTTGCTGCAAAACCGAGGCGATCCGGTACTCCGAGGCGTTCGCAGGCCGTGCGCAGGTTGCAGCTTGCGCGAGCGATTCGCGCAGAAATCTTTTAATGCGTTCCAGAGCGCGCGCCCGTTCGCGATAGAATTGGCTCTTTTCAATGCCCAGCGCGCACATGATGTCCGCGGGGTTCTGGCCCTGCAGATCGTACCGCGTGATGATTTCGTACTGCCGCAGCGCGTGCACGG
The DNA here is from genome assembly GCA_963702335.1 of Vulcanimicrobiota bacterium. Taxonomy (GTDB): domain Bacteria; phylum Vulcanimicrobiota; class Vulcanimicrobiia; order Vulcanimicrobiales; family Vulcanimicrobiaceae; genus DASSRQ01. The sequence goes on from CAVPCC010000011.1 coordinate 51,213, forward strand.
TCAAGGTTGTAGGCGTTCGCGGATTCGGTTTGAGCACTTCGATGGCATGCAAGACAGCCGAACGTGCGCGCGTGTAGGCGGCGCCGTCATCGATGCCGTTGCAAAGCGGCGACACAAGGGGATTCTTGCAAAACGCAGCCGGCTCGTCGAGCGATCGCACCAAATCGCGCGTCAGGGCCAAGGCGGACTTCATAAGGCGGGCTTCGGCGCGCCGCCGGTCAGACCCCGCGGTCGAGTTGAGTCTCCAGGTTGCGCCGGATGGCGGAGTTGAAGGGGTCGTCCTCGGCGCGCATGTTGAACGTAAAGGCGAAGTCGATGCCGTCCTTGCGATTGCGCACGACCGACTGCGTCCCCGGCATGGCGCCGGCCCGCGCCGAACCGGGCGCTCGAGGGCCCGTTCCCCAAGCAGCATAACGGCCGATCAATTTGATGAGCGAGGTTACGGAAGTGGCAATATCGCTGCAGGCATCGAAGGTTTCCCAGTACGTCGCGCCCCCGTACGGCAACGGCAAGCGCTCCTGCGACCGCGGGTGCAGCACCGATAAGCCCGTGCCGCCCGTGGGATCGTCGTACAGTACTTCATTGTCGCGCCGTCCCGCGATTGCGGTCGCCGAAAGAACCGCATCGCCTATCTCCAACGGGTCAAGGACGGCGGTTTGCAAGTACGTCATGTACGGTACGCCGCTTGCTTTTTCAATAACGCGGCCCAGCAAAAAGTAGCCGACGTTCGAATACGCATAGGTCTTACCGGGGTCGGACTGCAGCCCAAGACCATAGACGTAACGCGCAAACTGCGCTTGCGTCAGCGGTCCGTCCGCGCCGAGCTTGTTCTCAATATCGCGGTACTGAAATTCCGGATCGCCCTCGCCCGATGGCGCAAGGCCGGCCGTATGTGCAACCGCCTGTCCAATGGTAATGCGGTTGATGCGGCTGTCGGGACGCTGCGCGGGGAAAAGTGGCGAGGTAATTCCCAGATACGGAAAAAGCGGCGTATCCAGCGTGAACGCTTTGCGCGCAAGCAGCGTTGTAATTGCGGCCGATGTGAACGCCTTGCTGATGCTGGCAACACGGAAAATGCTATCGGTTCGCGTGCGCATCAGCGCCGGATCTGCGGAAGTGTATGCGTGAGCGAAAAGCACTTCACCCTCGCGCCCGAACGCAAACTGTCCCGCGCGAATGTTGCGGTCCACCATATACTGAACCATGATGTTATCGAACTGCGCATACCGCTCGCTGGGCGCGCCGCTGACGATCACTTGTTCGCTGCGCGCGCGGCCGCGCGAGAGTACGAGTGCACCGCAAGCTGCGCCGCCCGCCAGAAGAAACCGGCTGCGCTTCATTCGGTGAACGTCGTGGCTCCCGATGTGGTCAGATCCGACGTGCCGTTCGGACCCGCAAGCGGCGGATTAGGAACGGTGCTGTTCGGCGGCGCATCTTCAATCATCGGATAGTCGGCGCCCAAGCAAAAGACGTAGTACGTTCCGCCGGCGGCTAGCGTTCCGTCGGGAACGTTCACGCTGGTCGCAGGCGTCTTCAATTCCATGCCCGCAACGTACGCGCCGTTCCCGGCCTGAATGAAGATCAGCGACTCGGTTACGCCCGGCGGATTCGTCATCGTGAACGTGCCGCCCCCATTGTGATCGCTGACCCACGCGGGCAATGGTTCGTCGGGCAACACGGTGGGCGTTGCGGGCAGCGTCGCGCTGGCGCTATATGTCGTGCTCACACCGCTTTGCGTGACGGTCGTGGAAACCGTATACGTTCCCGGCGTCGGGGGCGCGCCCGTAAGGATGTAACCGGTGCTGTAGCCGCCGACCAGATTTTGCGGCGAAAACGCAGGCGGCTCACCGAGCGTAAAGTTCGTGCCGGCTCCCTGGCCATATTCGTACAGGCCGCCCACACTCTCACTTAAATTGCCCGGGCCGGTCAGCACGGCGCTGCCCGGATGGAAGAACGCCGCATTCCCGTTGGGTTGCCGGAAGCTCGTAACAGCGTTCAAATACGTACCGGGCGTTCCCAATAAGCCGTTGGAATCGTACAGCGTTCCAACTGAAGCTGCAGCGTTGCATGAGAAGAAGACGTCGTAACCGGCACGGTCGTGTTGGTTCGGAACGTCGAACATGACTGCAGCAGCAACGCCGCAGCGATGGTTGCAAGGATGCGGTGCGTGTACTTCACGTGCGTAACTCCTTACAACTTTGAGGTGAAGAAGAGCAGAAATTGGCGCTCGGGTCCTATCGGTTCCGAGACGTACGGGCCGCTGCTCAGGTTGTACTGGTAGGGCTCGTATGCAGCGTTCGTATTAATGCCCGAGTTCGGATTGAACGCGCCGTAGCCGTTGTTGTGGTACCACGGGTTCGTGGTCGGCAACGCCGGTGAGAAATTCCCGAACAGGTTCGCCATGCGCACGCCGAACGAATACTTTTTGTTCGGCCCGAAATCCTGAGAGAGCGTCAGGTTGAAGAACGCCCGTGCCGGTGCTTGCAGCGACCCGGGATCGTTCCCCTCGGGCGTGCCCTTCGAGGCGATGATGTTCGGGTGCTCGTACGTGCCCGGGTTCGTGGGATCCACCGTGTAGTAGCCGTACGCGCCGTTCAAATAGTTCGTGTTGGGAACTTGAACGGGCAGCACGACGGTCCCCGGACCCCCCTGCGGCGCCTCTTGACCGTTCGGGTAGAAGCTTTCATAGATAAACGTTTTCTTTCCGACGCCGTACCAGAAGCCGTCCTCGAACGGAACCTCGAGTATGGCGTGAAAGCCGCCTTTGCTGTTGTAGTCCAAGCCCAGCGTTGCCGTAATCGGCGGCGAGTACGCTTCGTGATAGAAGTGGTTGAGCGCGATCGATGCAAAACTCACTTCCGGGAAGTAATCGCTGTTGTAGTTCGCCATCGTGTTGTCGTAGGTCAAGTTCAGCCAGCCCGAAAGGCCGTGCGGAATGGTCTTTTGCAGCGAGAACTCAACGCCGGTGCTCTGAATGATGCCCACGTTCGACCACGTGTACGGGCCGTACAGCGGCGCGCCGCTGGGCAGCGTCTTCAAGATCGCCTGCGATCCGATGACGTAATTGGTTCCCTTACGGTAATAGGGCGTAACTTTCGTCTGCCACCCATGGCCGAAGTCGTGCTCCCACGAGAACTCGGTGTCCGCGGCGTATTGCGGCGCGGTCGGCTCGTACTGCGAATTGAAATAGGTATTGAAATCGTAGACGCTTTGCTGATAGAGGTTGCTCACCTCATTCGTCGTGCCGTATCCCGGAAGCGGCGCAAAGCAGCCGTTGGTAATGTTGCATTGCTTTAACGAATTCGGTAAGAGCAACTTGGTTTCCACTTGCAATTCAGGCGGGAAGTCAACGTAACGGCCCCATCCGAAGCGCAGCACGTCGTTGGTTCCCATCGTGTACGTGGCAAACATGCGCGGGCTTATCGCCGAGGGGTTCGTCACGTTCGAGCCGATCGTGGGACCCGAGGTTTGAATGTACTGACCCGTGCCGTTGTCGTAGTTTAGCAGATCGCCTTGCTGGGCGGCGTCGGCCGGCAGATTCATCCGCTGATTGTCCCACCGCAGCCCCCAGTTGATGAACCAGCGCGAATTCGGCTGCCACTGATCGCGAATGTAGGCGTAGTTGCGGTGAATCATGTCGTTGCGGGCGTATTCGACGTTCGGAAACGTCGCCAGCGGCGCGCCGTTGGTCCCGTTACAGCCGAACTCCGGCGTATTTTTGATCGGCGCCACGTAGCACCAGTCGTTGAAAAAAGTGAACGCAGCCAAACTGTTTTGCTGCGCCACGTACCCGGGCAGCTCCGCAATGGTCGCCGCGCCGACGGTAATGTTGTGATGCGAGCTCACCTGGTTGCTATAGGTGCCTACAAAGCCGTAATTCGTGCTGGCATTGTTGAGCGAATAGTCGTTGAACGCGCCGCCCGCCCAGGGAACCTCGAAGTTGTCGAATTCGAATGTCTTTGAAACGGCCAGCGAAAAATAGCTCGAGGTCGAGAACTGATGCTGCCACTCGAGTTTCTGAACGGCGTGCTGGTTGTTCTCGTTGTCCGGATAGCCGGTGTTGGAGTTGAAACTGGTCTGCCCGGGGAACAGCGGCAATGTGTCGGCTACGAGCTGTCCGCAATCTTCCGTCGCGAGTCCGCCTCCCGGGTGGCACGTTCCGTTGGCAAGTGACGCCCACACCAGCCGGTTGTTCGAGGCGTACGGCGTATTCGCGGGGTTCAGGAACCAGTTGTAATCGTACGTGTTGAAGCCGGTCTCGCCGAAGAATTGCAGCTGGTTGTCGTTGTTCTTGCCCCACCGGTAGAACAGATTCATGACGCCTTCGTTCACCGACACGTTGCTCGTGGCGCCGACGGCGAGCGGCAAGAACTGGCCGCTGCCGACAACGTTCGCGTCGCGCACGCCGTGGTAGGCGGCATACCAGGTAAAGTGCCCGTTCGGCGTTCCGCCGCCTGCTTCGGCCGCGATGCCGTTGTAAAGATAGCCCATGTCTTTAAAAAGCGCGATGTCCGAGAAACCCGGATCACTGCCTTGCTTGACGATCTCATTGATCGTGCCTTCGTTGGTATTACCGCTTGCGACGTCGTAGGCACCGGCCGACACGACCAACTGCTGAACGCCGGCCAGGGCGCCGTTGTTCGTAAATTGCCCGAGCACGGGCTCTTTGATGTCGACGCCTTCCATTTCGTAGCCCAGGTCGTTAATTGCACCGCCGCGGATCGACGGTGCGCCTCCGGCCGTTGCCGTGAACCCGGGCAGTGCATTCAAGACTTGCGATTGCTCGATTGTAAACGGCGTGCCCGTGATGTTTTGCATCGTCTGCGGTGTGACCACGTATTGATCGGCCGTTTGGTTTGGCTGCACGAGCGATGTAGCCGAGCGCGACGTGACGTTCGCAATGGTCCTCAAACTCTTGCTGATGGTGAAGTCCTGCTCGTGCTTCTCTTGCTGAACGACCGTTACGCCTTGTGCTTCCCGCGATTGGTAGCCGGCTTTGGAGATGGACATCGTATACGTGTCGGGCTGCACGCCCACGAACGCATAGTAGCCCTGGCCGTCCGTATGCGTGGTGGCGGAGTACGAGGCGGAAACCACGGTCACGGTAACGTCCGCGACGCCGGCCCCGGCCTCGTCCCGAACGTAGCCGTTGATTTCCCCCGTCGTCAACGCAAAGGCCACACTCGTGCTTGCTAGCAACAACGTGACCGTCATTAACATCCAGGCGCGGAAAAACTTCATGTGTGCCTCCAGGCGAGCATACCGGTCTTTGCGCTTATAGTTATTGCGCTGCGGCCCGCGTCCTGGAAAAAGAATTCCCACGTTTTTCCCAATGGAATGGCACGGCCGCAAACCTTCAGAAAGCAGCCCCCGTGAACGAAGCCCCCAAGATTTACGTCTCCGCCGACATGGAGGGGACCGCCGGCGTTGCACTATCGCGTCAGTGCGATTATACGAACGCAACCGAGTACCCAATCTACCGCCGCTATATGTCCCGCGAGGTTGCTTCGGTCATCGAGGGAGCGCGGGACGCCGGGGCCGGCGAATTTCTTGTAAACGATTCGCACGGCAGCATGGCCAATCTGCTTTGGGAAGAGCTGCCCGACGACGTTCGCCTCATCTCGGGTTCGCGCAAGCCCTCCTCAATGGTGGAAGGGCTCGATAGGGAGTACGCGGGCGCAATCTTCACCGGATATCACGCCAAGGCCGGTCACGCCGACGGTGTCTTGGCGCACACCTACGTGGGCGGTGCCATCTTCGACGTGCGCATCAACGGCCGGTCCTGCAGCGAGGCCTTGATCAATGCCGCTGTCGCGGGCTGCCACGGCGTTCCGTTGCTCATGCTTGCGGGCGACAAAGCAATCGTCGACGAGATCACCGAGCAGCTTCCCTGGGTCGTCGGCGTGACGGTCAAGCACGGAATCGGCAGCTTGTCAACCAATTCGCTCTCGCCCGCGCGGGCGCAAACGGCGCTTCGTGAAGGGGCAAAACGCGCCCTCGAAGGCGCGGCGCGCGCGAAAGTGTTTACGTTCGATCCGCCGTTCGAACTGCAACTTACGACAACGCAAGTCGCGCACGCCGATTATATCGCCGGCGTCCCGGGAATCGAGCGTATCGACGGACGCACGGTGCGCTACCGGCATGACGACTACCTCACGCTCTACCGGATGTTCGTGACCGCCTACCGCCTCGCCGTTGCTGCGGGCGCCGCCGCGTAACTACGGAATCGGAAACGCGTTGAACTCCGCCAGTCCGCCGTTCGCCGTCTCCCGCACCATCACGTCCGCTTGTGCGTTTGCAAATTCCGCACGCGCCCGGCACCAGGTCATGCTTCCGCGTTCGCCGCCGGCGATGGGCTCGATGTTGTTGAGCGCGCCCTGCGCGCTCAAGCCCAGCGCGGCATCTGCAAGACGCGTGTCCGTAAGGAACGCCGCAAGTGGCGGCGTCAGTCGCGAGCGATCGACCGTCCCCGCCGCGAACTGCTCCACCCATGCGTGCATGCGCTGCTGCAAATCCGCGGATTGCGCCACCGCTTGCGGTTGCGGCGCCTGCGCGCCGGGAAGCAGTTGTTCGAAAAGCCGGTTCGCGAGGGCGCCCGTTTGCACGTAATCGCCGTTGGAAAGCACAACCAACGAGGCCCGTTCCTCCATGCAGACGATCGTCTGCGAGGAAAAACCGGCCACGCCGCCGCTATGCTGCACCACCGTGTGCTCACCGCGGCGTTCGGCAAACCATCCAAGTGCGGGAGCGCTGGGGCCGGGATCCTCCAGCGGCACCGGCGTCATCGCAAGCCGCACCTCTTCAGCGCTCAACAATGCGCCGTTCATCAATACTGCGTGCCAACGCGCCAAGTCGGCAGCCGAACAAGCGATGCCGCCGGACGAATAGGTCCAGCCGGCACATTCGTCTTGCGTTTCCCGTCGCGGCCCCAGGCAATAGCGCGTGCAACCGTCCAGATGCTCTGCGTTTTTTTGCGGCGGATCGTTGAAGTATGCGCTCTTCATGCCGGCCGGGTCGAGCACATTGCGCGTAAGGAATGCCCCGAACGGCATCCCCGCAACGCGTTCGACGATCAGCCCGGCAATATGGTAGCCGGTGTTGCTGTAAGACCATGCCGTTCCGGGCTCGAACTGCAGCGGTTGCGTAGCATAACGCCGCACGATCTCCTCGGGCGCCGTGGCATGCAGTTTCTCATCGTCCGGAAAGCCCAGCGGATAATAATCGGGATACCCGCTCGTGTGGGAGAGCAAATGCCGAAGCGTAATCTCACCGGCCCGCGTCAGCTCCGGGAACCAGCCCGAAACCGTATCGTCCAACGAGAGTGCGTTCTCGCGAGCAAGCAGCAGAACGCAAGCAGCGGTAAATTGTTTCGTAACCGAGGCAATGCTGTAAATGCTCTGCGTACCGGCCTCGCCGAAGGTGCGGGCGTAGCACATCTCGCCGTTCTTCAACGCAGCTATCGAGAGCGAGGGTGCGCCGGTAGTCTGCATCGCGCGGCTTGCAATGTCGTCGAGCCGGTCTTCCATGTTCATAGGCAATCCATTATGCCGAACGGTGAAACGTGATGTCAATCGCAAAACGAACGCTCTGCCTATTGCTTGGCGCTGTGCTTTTCGTATCGTGTTCGCGAAGTAACGAACGCTCCGCGTTCAATGGGACGCTGACCATCGCGCAAATCCAAGAACCTCGCTCGCTCAACCCCTTATTCTTGGACGGAATCGTCACCGGCGAGATCAACGGGCTGGTCTTCTCGTACTTGACGCAGTACGATACGAACGGCGGGTTAATTCCGCAGGTTGCCACGCAGGTTCCGACCATGCGCAACGGCGGCATATCGTCGGACGGCCTGCTGGTGACCTATAAACTCCGCAAGGACGTTCGCTGGCAGGATGGCGCTCCGCTGACGTCCCGCGACGTCGTGTTCACGTTCGACGCTATCATGAACCCGAAGAACAACACGCTCTCGCGTTACGGGTTCGACGCCGTGCAATGGGCAAAGGCCGTCGGTCCCTATGAAGTGCAGATACGCCTCAAGAAGCCGCTGGCAGGGATCATCTCGTACTTCCTGGGCGGCGACAGCAACTACGGCATTCTCCCTGCGCACCTGCTCGCGCGCTATCCGAGTCTGAACTCCGTTCCGTTCAACGCCGCTCCCGTGGGTTCGGGACCGTACCGCATGGTATCGTGGCGGCATGGCGACCGTATCACTTTTGAGGCCAACCCGGATTATTTTCTGGGCAAACCCGGCATCCCGCGCATCGTCATTAAGTTCGTGCCCAATGCCCAAACGATCATTAATCAATTACGAACCGGCGAAATCAACGAACTGTTCTTCGGTGACGTCTCGCACATCGCCGAATTGCGTGCCATACCGCAACATCACCTAGTAGAAAGCGCAACCACGCAGTTCGGCACGCTTCAAATCAACACCGAAGATCCCGTGACGGGCGATGTAGCAGTCCGCCGCGCGCTCGCAATGTCTATTAACCGGGCGCAGCTCACGCACGACATTTTCAAAGACGCATTCGACCCGGACACCGCTATGCGGGGACTTTTTACGTGGGCATTTGATCCAAGCGCCCAAAACATTCCATACGATCCCGCCGGCGCAAAGAGATTGCTCGAGGCCGACGGATGGCACATGTCCCCCGACGGCGTGCGCCGCAAGAACGGTGTGCCGCTCTCGCTCTCATTTCTTGCCATCGCAGGCAGCGCGGCCTCGCAGATGCTCGTCACGCAGATCTCGGCCGACGCCGCAAACGTCGGCATCCAACTCGTCGTGCGAACGCTTACCGCCTTTTTCATCACCTCGCCGACCGGCCCGCTCTATCAAGGCAAATTCCAAGTTGCGCAGTTCGGCGAGGAATCGAACGTCGACCCCGACGCCGCCTGGATCATCGGCTGCGATCAACGCGCTCCCCACGGCTTCAACTTCACGCGCTACTGCGACCCGGTCACGCAAGCACTTCTCGATCGCGCTTCCGCAACGTTCGACCGCAAGACCCGCTTGCGCGATTACGCGATCGTGCAGCGCCGCCTCATCCAAGCCCAGCCAATGATCTTTCTCTACCAAGTCAAAGAAGTGGACGTAGTCCCCGACGCCCTCACCGGCTACACGCCCTCGATGTACACATCCCCCTACACCTTCGCCTACCGCTGGAAAATGTAGCACCGCCCCACATTCGTCATCCTGAGGCCCACATTCGTCATCCTGAGCCCCCCCATTGTCATCCTGAGCCTGTCGAAGGACCCTGAGCCCGTCGAAGGGCGGCGGGGCGACGGCCTACCGCCCCTCATAAGCCGCGCGCAATGCATCGATGTCCAGCTTCACCATCCCCATCATCGCGCGCATCGCCCGCTGCGCCCCTTCGGCATCATCGCCGCCTAAATAATCCTCCCACCCTTTCGGCACGATGTTCCACGCAAATCCGTACTTGTCGCTCAGCCACCCGCACTGCATCGCGCTACCGCCCTGCAGCAGCCCGTCCCAAACGCGATCCAACTCCTCCGGCGTCTCGCACGTCATGAACAGCGCAATGCCGCGCATCCCCTCAAGTTCCGGAATCTCTGTAAACCCGTTGAGCGCTTTAAACGGCTGCCCCTCAAGCACAAACTCGATCATCATTGCCTCGCCCTCGGGCCCGGGGCCGGCCTCGCCGTACCTGCTGATCTCTTCGATCTTTGAATTCGCAAATACCGAAACGTAAAAGTTCACCGCCTCTTCGGCTTTGTCGTTGAACCACAGCAGCGGAACGATCTTATCCATCGCGCTACACCTTGACCAGCGGATTCTTTTCGGCAAACGCGCCGCTCGGATTGGGCTTAACCCACACGATCAAATCCCAAATCGACGGCATATCGAACACGCGCACAACCTGCGAAGCGCTCTTCACGCGCCCCATCTTGGCCAGCTGCGCAGCCGTCGGCGCCTTCGGATCGCCGCCCGCGGCGCGATACTTATCGGCCATCACATACTTGTCGTACTGTAACGCGCCGTTTGCCCCGCGCTGAATCCAATGCACGTGATCGTCGAACGCATACCACCGCCCCGGATTCACCCCGAACAGCTGCGGCCGGTGCCCGTTCGTATTTGCCGTGGAAAAATCGGCGCCAAGCAAATTGCCGTTCTTGTCATACCACAGCTGACTGGGGTGGCGAATATCTTGCGATTGCCATTGAAAATTCGCGTAACTAATCGCGCCCGTCTCATCCGCATTGGTATAGCGCACGTACCCCGCACGCTCGGCATCTTTAGCCGTGGGAAAGCGTCGCATCAAATCGGATTGAATCGCGCTTACAAAATGTTTTTCGGCAACGCTCATCGGGCCTTTGTAACTGGGCCCCTGATCGGAGAGCGCGAAAGCGGTCGAGCAAATCGCCAGAAGGGCGAAGCAAAGAATCGTTCGTTTCATGCGTCCCTGTTCCGCCGCAGGCAACCGACAGACCTACCGCGTGGGACCGAACGTCCTCACCGCAACGCGCGCAAGCCGTGCCAAAATGAAGGCGTCTTTCCAAAAAAGGAGCGCGCCATGCGAAGCGGGTGGGAAATTGTCGCGGTTGCTTGTTTGTTGGCCGGGTGCGGTGGCGGCGGCACGAGCCCGAGCGTCCCGGGTACGCCGGGAGGCAACGGCGGCGGCTCAACCGCCGCGTACACCGTCACGGATTTGGGCGCGAACTTCGAGCCGCGTCACATCAACGCCGCCGGAACGATCGTCGGCGACGTTCGGGCTGCGAACGGCACCGACACCACCGCCGCCCTTTGGCAGAGCGGCGCACTGAAAACGCTCACCGCGTTGCCCGGATATCCCGATTCGCAGGCCAACTGGATCAATACCGGCGGCGAGATCGTGGGCAGTTCGTCAAACTACGTAACGCTTGACGCACGCGCGACACAGTTCTCCGCAACGGGCGCCGCGGCGGACCTTGGCGTACCGGCAACGTATTATTCCAGCGGTGCGTATTCGGTTAATGATAACGGCTACGTTGTCGGCGCCGCGTATCCGCAGTATACGACCGGCACCACATACGGCTTCCCCGCCAGCTTCGGCTCCGCCGGTCCCGCCATCCTCGACTCGGGACATACAAACGGAGAGGCCTACGCCGTCAACAACAACGGCAAGATCGTGGGCGCAAGTTGCTGCGTGTACGGATTTCCCGATACCAGTACGCAAGCATTCACCTATCCGCCGATGACCGCTCTAACGATGCCCGCAGATGCAGGTGAAGGCGCCGTGGCTACGGACGTTAATGCGAACGGCGATGTTATCGGCTACTACAGTTTAGGCCCGGATAATCGAAGCAACGCAACGTGCTGCGGATTCTATTTGCACAACGGCACGTTGACGGAGATCGACGATCCCTCGCGCGGGTCGGGGCACGGCTTCGTCTGGGCGCTTGCCATCAATGATGCGGGCGCCATTGTCGGGGCTTACGGAACGCCGAACATGCGAGCCTTCGTCTACACCGGCACCGTGGTCGATCTGAACACGCTCATACCGGCCGGCACGAATTGGGTGCTGCAACAAGCGACGAGCGTCAATGCAAGCGGACAAATTGTCGGAACCGGGACGCTGAACGGCGCCGCACACGGCTTCTTGCTCACCCCGCACTAAGGAAAAGAAAAGAACCGGCAGTTGCTGCGCTGCCGGTTCCCGTTAGTCACTTCAGTGGAGTGAAGTGATTAATTTTTGCTGAGCGTGTCCGTGACGTTCTTGCCTGCGGTCGCGACCATGTCGGCAACCTGCAGGGCGTAGCCCTTGCGCAGTTCGAGGAACTTGTTCGCATAGTCGAAGCTCATCTCGACGAATTTCGTCGGCGAGGTAACGTTCTCAAGCGAAACTTTGTCCATCGTGGCGACTTCGGAGAAGAACTTCTGCGTCTGCTCGAAAGCGGCGACGTTCAGATCTTGGGCCTGCTTAACGGCGGCCAGCGTTTGCTCTTGAAACTGCTCTGCGAATTTCGTGAAATCGGTTGTCATGTGCTAAGTATACCCAGCACCCGCGTTGTTTGTCAAGCCGTTTTGAGGCTACCCCCGGTCCACGAACCCCCGGTAAATCCGGATCAAAGTGTCCTTTTGGTCGGTCGAGAGGGCCGGGTCCAGGCGAATGGCCTGCTCCACGTTCTGCCCCGCCGGCGCTTTGGCGTCTTCATCTAAGAGCCCGGCCTGCGCATACATGGTCTCGGCCGAAATCTGCAGAGCGCTTGCCAGGTTCTTCAGAACCTCGGCGGAGGGCTTATACAGCCCCTTTTCCACCTGCCCCAGGTATGGATTGGAGACGTGCGCGATATCGGCCAGCTGCCGCAGCGAGAGGTTCGCCAGCTCCCGCTGACTGCGGATGAAGTCCCCGAGCGTCTCCCAGCCGCGCTTGGACGCATCGCTCACGGCCGCACGTAACTTCCCGGCGCCGCCTCACCCTCGGGCAGCTCGCACGGCGTTCCCATTTCCCCGCCGCGCGGCTTCGCCCACGCGGCCCAATCGTTCCACCAGCTGTCGGCATACCGCTGCGCCGACGCGCGCCACTCATCCGCACTCTCGGAATGCAGCGCAACATCTTTGGTCCAGTGCTGCGATTTGGGATTACCCGGCGGATTGCAAATACCGGCAACGTGCCCCGAATTCGTCAGCGTATACTTCACGTCGTCGCCGCCGACCAGATTGATCGTGCGGTACGTCGAGCGCCACGGCGCAATATGATCGGCCTCCGCGCCCAGCACGTACAGCGGCGTCTGAATCGTCCCCAAATCGATCGGCGTATCGTTGATCACGAACTTATTCGGTTCGACGATCTGATTGTGCAAGTAACACGCGCGCAAGTACTGCGAATGCATCGCCGCCGGCATGCGCGTGGAGTCGCTGTTCCAGGTCAAGATGTCGAACGCCGGCGGATTCTTACCCATGAACCAGTTGCTCACGACGTAACTCCAAATGAGATCGTTCGCGCGCATCCAATCGAACGTCCCCGCCATCTCGCTCGAATCCAAATACCCGCGCTCGTTCATCCGTTTCTCCAACCGCGAGATCGTGGTCTCGTCCGTGAAGACGCCCAAATCCCCCGGCTCGGAAAAATCGATCAGCGAATTGGTCAACGTCGCGCTATTCACCCGATCGCCCTGCCCGTGCGCCTGCAGATACGCCAGCATAATCAGCGTGAGCGTTCCGCCCAAACACAGCGCCGCAATGTTCGTCTTGCTGCTGCCGGTAATCTGCTCCACCTGCGTGAGCGCTTCCAACAGCCCCAGTCGCAGATAATCATCCATCAGAAAATCGCGCATCGACGCATCCGGATTGCGATAGCTAATCATGAACGTCTGATGCCCATGCCGCACGGCCCACTCCACAAAGGAGCGCCCGGGCGCGAGATCCATAATGTAATACTTATTGATCCACGGCGGGCTGCACAACAGCGGAATCGCATGCGTCTTGGGCGTCTGCGGCTCGTAACCGATAAGTTCGATCAGTTCGTTCCGGAACACGACGCGCCCGGGCGTAGCTGCCAAATTCACGCCCAGTTTATGCCCGCTGGTATCAACCTGACGCGGCATCCCCTTATTGTTTTTCGCGTCATCCATGAAGTTCTGCATGCCGCGCATCAAACTCGCGCCGCCGGTATCCATCGCCTCTTTCACAACGGCCGGATTCATCCACGGCACGTTACTGGGCGCAAACGCATCGTTGAGCATCCGCATCGCAAACCGCGCTTTACGCTTAGTCCCCTCGGGCAACCGCGAGGTCTCCACCAAATTCATTGCCGCCCGCGTCCGCGCCAAATACTCCTCAAGCACGCCCGCAAGCATGGGATTCTCGCTCCATGCAGCATCCGCAAACCGCTTGTCATTCTTCGCCCCATTGTCATTCTGAGGAATCGAAGAACCCCGAGGTACCGAGGGGAAAGCGCCACCCAACCGCTGCAAAAACCGCAGCCCCGCCTGCTGCTGCTCCAGCATCAACTGCGAATACCAAAGCGCCATCCGCTGCGGATCCGCCATAGCATCACTCATAACGGCCTTCAACGCATCGCCAAGCGACGCCGGATCAACCCCCGTTACATCCAACCCATACTGCAAATCTTCCGGCGTCATCGTTTCCATTTATTCACCCCTGTCATCCTGAGCCTGTCGAAGGACCGCCCATTCGTCATCCTGGCCTCACCATTCGTCATCCTGAGCCTGTCGAAGGACCCACATTGTCATCCTGAGCCCTGTCGAAGGACCCCGAGGAACCGAGGGGCCTCACATGTACATCCCCCCATTAACGCTGAACACCGACCCCGTAATGTACCCGCTGTTCTCGTCAACCAGGAAGCGCACCATGCGCGCGATCTCATCCGGGGTACCGAGGCGCTTCACCGGCGTGCGCGCGGTCGCCGCTTCAATCGCCTGCTCCGGCATCGCCGCGACCATCTCGGTGTTAATAAATCCCGGCGCAACCGCGTTAACCGTAATCCCCTTATTCGCACATTCAAGCGCGATCGTTTTGGTTAAACCAATCAGCCCGGCTTTCGCCGCCGAATAATTCGCCTGCCCCACATTCCCCGAAAGCCCAACCACCGAACTAATATTCACGATCCGCCCATACCCTTGCTCGATCATCTGCTCGATCACGGCCTTCATCATAAAAAACGGCCCCGACAGATCGACCTGCAGAACCGTATTCCATTCCTCAATGCTCATTTTGCGCAGCGTGTGATCCATCGTAATGCCGGCGTTGTTGACCAGAAAATCGATCCGCCCGTGCTCCTTGATGATCGTATCCACCGCAACGCGGCACCGTTCGAACTCCCCAACGTCGCCTTCGTAGAAGAGGACCTTCTGCGCCGACCCATTGAGCGACGCGCGCAACGTCTCGGTGCGCTCGCGGTCGGCGGGCAGACCAAGCACGGCAACGGTGGCCCCATCGTTCGCCAAACTCGTGGTAATAGCGCCGCCGATTCCGCGCGCGCCCCCGGTGACGATGCCGACGCGGCCGGTTAAAGAAGAAGTGGTACTGGTACGCATGCCGCTTCGTTTACCTAGCGGCGCTTTCGTTTCCTTTGCACGGCGACACTCGCTGGCCGCCGGGGAGGCTCTAAGGCACCGCACATCCGGCTTGTGCCGGGAGCGCAAACCAAACTCCAACGAACAGTAATAGAAGAGCACCGCATAACGCTGCGCAGATTGCGGCGCTCCCAGCAAAGCTGCGAAGCGTTGGTACCGCATTGCCTACAATACAATACGCCAGCAGACCGGTCACCAAAGCAAATACTGCAAACTCCAGACTCATCAGAGCCCCCCAAATGCGAAAGAGATCCGGTTTATAGGCATACTTGGGAGCATAGGCTATTGTTGTGCTAAAAAGCGCGTACAATTGCCCGAAGATCACGCCGGACACGCTCCACGCGACAAGGCTGCCAAGCAGCTTCAGAACGGAAACATGCTCGCGCTTCCGTTTACGTCGTCGATGTGCATTTGCGCCGCATATTTTCCGGCCTTTCCGGTGCCGATAATCGTGAGCACGAGTTGGAACGTGTGGCCCGAACTCAAGCGATGAAACGTTTGCGCATAGGCGGTAAGACTTTGCGCGGGCGGATCGGCGGCCCAGCCCGACGCGGTTATCTGCCGTGCAATGTCCGCGCCCACGGTTGCGAGCGGAGCCGACGTACTTAGCAAGGCAGACGAGTTGGTTTCCAGAAGCTCACCGATATGCTCCGAATCATCTCCGAGGATTGCATCTTGCGGCGCGCTGATCTTCGGGAGCGGGGGCGGAGATGTCTGCGGCGCAGCGCTGTCCATCATGGTGCTCATCGCACAGACTATCTTCGCCGGCTTGCCTTTCGACGAGGAAATCCCCAGAACGCCCGGCATCCCGGAGATCGGCTGCACCATAATGTACGCATCGCCACCCTTATTGCAGAACATCCGGCGGACGGGCAGATGCAATTTCGTTACAGCGAAACCGCCCTCAGGCGATACGGCGTTCTGCATGCGATGCACGAAGGTGCTTTCGCTCCAGCCGGCCGAGCTAAGGCGCTTCTCGTAGGCTGCTGTGCCGGCTGCACCCGCGGAAAATTCATAAAAATAAGTGACCGGCGAACCCATCATGCTGCCGAATGCGGTTCGGAGCCGGACTTCCCGGGGGGCGCGCTCCACCTCGCTGCCCAGTAGCGTGCCGTCGGGCAACGGAATTGCCGGTTTGGTTCCCGGCGGAAGTTGTCCAACGTAAACTGTCGCGCTTACGACGCCCTGTTCGTTCGCAATCGCCCGTGCGAGCTTCGTTGCCAATCAGTTGACTTAAGACACTAAAAACAACGTAATTGCGTGAATCACCAATGCACCCACCCTCTTGGAAACATTAGCGAAAGTACACACCTAAATCCGCTGCATGCCGTCATCCCGGCATCTACTAAATCTATAGTTGACAATCCTACCGCGGCGCGATATCATCACCTAAATTTTTAGGCCCGGTGAAACCTGGCCTCTCCCGCCCCGGTACGTGCGCAAAGTGAAAAGTGTAAAAATCGCCCTCGCCCTCACATTGGCCGCAGGCTTCTGCCTCCTCCACGGCAGCCCAGCCGAGGCCGATACCGCCTTCACCATCGCCGTTCCGGCCTTGGTGAAGGCCCCTTCTATGGACGGCGTCATCGACGATACGTGGTCGAAGGCTGCGCAGGAGCCCGTGCTCTTCGACTTCACCTACCAGCACGACGGCGAGCCGACCACGGTCTATATCGCCCAAGACCCGACCGGGCTCGACGTTGCCTTCACCGCAACGCAGCAGCAGGCGGTTACCGAAAACTCGGAGACCAACGGCGCGGGCGTGACCAGCGATGATAACGTGCAGGTTGCCTTCTGGCCGCAGGGCGCCGGCGGTTTCGTGTACACGTTCATGGCCAACGCACGCGGCGCGCGCTATCAACAGTCCAGCGAGAACAGTTCCTACACGCCGGACTGGATCGCCGTCGCCAAACGCACGGCAACCGGCTACACCGTCACCATGCACATTCCGTTCGACATCATCCGCTCGGGCGGTTCAACGTCGTGGGGCGTGCAGTTCGAACGCGTTATTCAAGCCACGAACAGCTCGCAGGTGTGGGAGCACGTGCAAGGCCAGCGCAACTCCGAAGATCGCGCCTACGCCGGCACGCTGACCGGAATCGCGGGTCACGGTGCCGCGGGCAAAGCGCGTCCGAAACCGCGTCTGCAGATCTACGGCCTGGGCGAGAAGACGACGCCGGCAAACGGCGGGAACACCTCGCGCATCGGCGCGGATTTTTCGCTTCCCGTTACGTCGACGTCCTCGCTGCTAGGATCGTTCCATCCCGACTATTCGAACGTCGAGGTCGATCAGCAGACGATTGCCCCCAACGCTTTTGCGCGTTACTACAGCGAAGTGCGGCCCTTTTTCACCCAAGTCTCGTCACAGTACAACAACTCGTTCAGTTGCAACAATTGCCCAACGCTGCTGTATACGCCCGCCATTCCGACCTTCCGCGAAGGCTACGCCTATGAAGGCACGCAGGGACCGCTCAGCTTCGCCGCCTTCGATGCGCTCGGATACGGCCGGTCCGACAGCGCCGAAGTTCTCACGTTCAACCAGCAAAACACCGCGCAACAGGACAGCGTCTCGCTGCAGCGCGTCGCCGTGGACGTAGGCGGCTTCCACGACGTGACCTCCAGCATCTTTACCGGCTACGAGTCCCAGAAGACGAAGAATTTCATCTACTTCAACGGCGCAATCGATCGCGGTTCGTTCGTCACCGATCCGTCCCTCGCCGATTACATCGAATACGGCGTTGGGCACGTGGACAAGAACACCGTGTACGGCATCAGCTACCAGAAGCTCGGAGCCCAATTTCTGCCGCTCGACGGCTTCGTTTCCCAGCCGGATGTCGCCGGAATCCAAGTCTTCCTAAAAAAGACCATCTACTTTGGTTCCAACGCCACGCTGCAAGACATTCAGCTTTAACACTTCCTCAACGAACAGAACGACCATCATGGCAACCCGGCATACAAGGGCGATAACTCGCAGATCAACTTCGACTTCAAGCACGAACTCACGCTGCACGTCTTCGGCGGCTACATCAAGAACGAGACGATAACCGGCCAGTACCTGCCGTTCAACCAGAACGGCCTGTTCCTGGGCTACAAAACGCAAACGACCACACCCAGCTCCATTCTGGTTTTCGGCGGACCGTACTACCACGGCTCGCTCACAGCATGGTCCTACATCACCACGCTGCCGATCTCGCGCAAACTCAAACTGGGTTTGGAAGCCGACGAGAACAGCTACGCGCCCGGCGGATTCTACGCCTCGCGCGAACCGTTCGTGCGCCAGTGGCTCGAACGCGCAAGTTTGGATTGGCAGTTCAACCGCTACTCCTCGTTCGATCTGGGCGCGCGCCGCATCACGGGGCGCAACCTACCCGACGCATACCAACCGCCCGATCTACCCACCCCGCTGGCCTGCCGCGCGCCCAACCCCTACAACCCATTCGACTGCGTGGATGCCGGCAACGTCAGCGCCGCATTCCACTTCCTCGCAGCTCACAACGAATGGTACGTCGTGTACGGCAACCCCAACGATCTTTCAACCCTGCCCGCCTTCTACGTCAAATGGATCCGCTACATCGGAGCCGACAAAGGCACCTAACAACATACCGCCGCACTACGCGCGCCACTGTAGCGCCGCACTACGCGCGCCACTGTAGCGCCGCACTACGCGCGCCACTGTAGCGCCGCGCTACGCGCGCCGCTACTTCTAAACCCCGCTGCGCTCCGCCCGACGTTTGTCATCCTGACCCCCACGTCGTCATCCTGAGCCTGTCGAAGGACCCCGAGGACCCCGAGGGGCGCGGTACCGCCGCACTACGCCGCGCTACGCGCCCCACTGTACCGCCGCGCTACGCGCCCCACTGTACCGCCGCGCTACGCGCCCCACTGTACCGCCGCGCTACGCGCGCCGCCACTTCTAAACCCCGCTGCGCTCCGCCACATTGTCATCCCGAGCCTCAACCTTGTCATCCTGAGCCTGTCGAAGGACCCCGAGGACACCGAGGGGCCAAAATGAACCGCCGCGCTCCCACTCATTTTCACCGCAACGAATCCCGCTTTCTACGCGAAATGGATCCGCTATATCGGTGCCGATAGAGGTACCTCATGATAGTCGCGCTCCTCGCGCTGGTTGTCGCCGTTGCGCCGCTCCCCGCCGCGACCGTAAACGGTCAGCCAATCGCGCGCGCGCTTTTCGACGAGCAGCTGGAATCCGATGGCGACGGCGGCGCCACGCTGCTGGCGATGGTCAACGACGTGCTGCAGCAGCGCTACCCCACCGATCCGGTTGCCGCGGCTGCTGCGAAGATCGTCCTCTACGATCCGCGGTTCTCCGATAAATTTCCGCAGGCCGTGGCGCCCGCTACTCCGCCGACAGACACGACTGTCGTTGCCACCGTCGATGGCGTTGCAATCGAACGCGCCGCGCTTGACGAAAAACTCGAAGCGAGCCCAAAGGCCCGGGGCGTGCTGCAACGACTCATCGATGAAACCTTGCTCGACCAGTACGCGCAACAGCACGGCATCATCGTAAGCGACGTCGATGCCTCCGCGGCGCTCGGCGGCCTCAAGGCGCAGTATCCGAACGGCTCGTGGGAAAATGTTTTGCGCACGCGCGAATTGACGGACGCGGATGTGCTGCGCACTACGCGCGCCAACCTGCTTCTAAACCGCATCCTCTCCAAGCGCGTGAGCGTGACGCCGGCGCGCATGAAAGCGTACCTGAACGCGCATCACGCCGACTTCGACACGCCTGCGCGCGCCCGCGCGCGGCATATCCTCCTGGCCGATCTCGCAACGGCGAATAAAGTGGAAGACCTTCTAAAAGCGGGCGGCAACTTCGCCCAATTAGCGCAGCAATACTCAACCGATCCCGGCTCGCGCGGCAAAGGCGGCGAACTGGGCTGGTTCGATCGGGGCGTCATGGTGGAGACCTTCGACCACTACGTTTTCACGGCCGCAATCGGAGCGATAAGCCCACCGGTCGAATCGGCATTTGGTTATCACATCATTCAAGTCGAGGATCGCGTCCCCGGAAAGAAAGCCACACTCGCAAGCGCCCACGATCGAATAGCGCAACAGCTGCGCGCAAGCGAAGAAGTCGCCCTGCAAGCCCCCTTCATAGCCTCACTGGAACGCAAAGCCCAAATCGTCATCACCCCAGCCGCCTCGCCAAGTACTACTAAATCGGAATGAATTGGGAACAATCGGCGCTCTAAGCGCTGCCCTCACCGGCGTGGTCATCGCAATCACAGCATTTTTCGGCGCCGTCCAGTTGCGCCAAATGCGTGCTCAGCGCCGCGACTACGCCGCAATCGAACTCGTGCGGTCAATGCAAGACAACGCCTTCTCACACGGCTTTCGCATCATTCTCGCCTTACCGAGTGGAATTTCAGCAGCAGACCTGCGTGCTTGCGGTGCCGACCACGAAGACGCTGCCCAACTCATGGCGTTTCGCCTCGAAATGATCGGCTGGCTCGTACATCGCGGCACGGTCTCATTCGTCGTTGTAGATGAACTCCTCGGCGGCGGCGTCGTTTCGATGTGGAACCGCCTCAACGGCTGGGCGAACGAAACGCGAGAGGCGCAAGGCTACCCCATGTTCCTCGAATGGTTTCAGTGGCTCGCCGAACAGTTCGAAAATCGCAACCGCCTGCAAAAAATCCCAGCCCACATCCGCAACCGCCAATGGACGCCCCCCACCTCGTCATCCTGAGCCCACCTCGTCATCCTGAGCCTTCACCTCCCCACCTCGTCATCCTGAGCCCACCTCGTCATCCTGAGCCTGTCGAAGGACCCTGAGCCCGTCGAAGGGCCGCCCACCTCGTCATCCTGAGCCCACCTCGTCATCCTGAGCCCACCTCGTCATCCTGAGCCTGTCGAAGGACCCTGAGCCCGTCGAAGGGCCGACCACCTCGTCATCCTGAGCCTGTCGAAGGACCCCGAAGTCGAAGGGCCATGGTAGCGCCGCGCTCCGCGAATGCGCTCAAGCACTACCAAATAGTAGTGACAGCACTACCAAAAAGTAGTATACTCAGGCCATGCCGTCATCCATATTCGGGAGCCCACTGCGCTCGAGGGCGCTGATTCTGGTGGCTGCCTTGGGCGAAACGTACCCGTCGGAATTGGCAGCGCTCCTCCAAGCGCGGCTGCTCCCGGTTCAACGGGTCATCGCCTCCCTTGAGGATGCGGGCATGGTCGCCACGCGGAAACGCGGACAGACTCGAATCGTTTCATTAAATACCCGCTGGTTTGCGTACCAGGAACTATACGCGCTGCTAATGCGGTGCAGCGAGCGACCCGAATTCGCTGCGCTCCTCGCCGTTCGCCGCCGCCCGCGGGCGATTGCTAAGCCCCTATGATCCCGCTGGCCGGCTTAACACTTAATGAACTCGCCGCGGTAATTGCAAATCACCTAAAGAGCGATGGAATTGAGACCGTCGTAATCGGCGGCAGCGCGATAACCGCGCATGCCGCGCAAGTCTATACGTCACGCGATATCGATTTTGCAACTCCGGGCGGCGAAAGCGTTCGACGAATAACCGCTAGTCTTGCGCGAATCGGCTTTGCGCGTCACGGCCGCATCTACGCGCATCCCGACACGGCCTATACGCTAGATTTTATCGCCGACACGCCGTACATCGATCAACGGCCGATCGTCGAATACGCGGAATTATCGACGCCGTTCGGCTCCTTCAAAGTTTATCGCGTCGAGGATGCCATTGCGGATCGCGTCGGTCATTACGTGCACTGGAGCGACAACGAGGCACTTGAAGTTGCCGAGCGCGTTGCGTCTGCCTGCAAGGAGCAAATAGCGGAGCCGGCTTTGGAAAATGCGCTTAATCAGCTTCCGTTCCCGATGCGAGCGGCCGCGTGCGGTTAGATTCCGCCCGCCGGCGATTACGCGCATCGCTGAACTGAACGAACCTCAACCGCTAAGCGGCGAAGCCGCCATACCTCGGAGCGACTCTTCAAGCGACGCGGCGCGTTCGCGCCACTGACGCGCCTCGACCGCGCCGTACGCAGCACCCGCCGCCGCCGTCAGGTTCGCAAGCAACGCGGTCTCTTCGGGATCCGGCAACGTTCCATCGCGCCGGTTTCCATACAACACAAACCCGATGACCTCGTGCTGCGAGAGAATCGGAATAACCAGCACCGGCCGCGCCGCACCGTGCGGAAAGTGCTCCGCACTTATCGCGACGTCATCCAATAGCGCGGGCCGTTCCAGCGAACGCAGCGTGCGAACCAAGATCGAATCCGCATCGATCGTCATCGCGCAACCATCAGCCCAGCCGGTCGCCGCAGCGCGCCGGAAGGGCAGATTCGCCGAAACGCGCGAGAACACGGCCGCCGAACTCAAGCCCAAAATCTGCGCCGCATCCACCGCAAGCGCATCGTCCACGGCCGCAGAAGAAGCGGCAAACTCCAGTGCCCCCACGCGATACTCGATACGCTTCTCCGCAATATGGCGCGCGCGAAAAACGATCCGGTCGATAAGCCGCTCCGTGCGCCCGTGCAGCCAGTTCAGCGCAAACCCGAACGAGATCGTCACCAGCGCTTCAATCGCAACCGCCAAACGCTGTTCGCTCAGCAGCCGTCCCGTAAGCCAATCCGCAAAGCTCACCACGGCAACCACCAGCGTGGTCATCACCGCATACACCATCGTGCGGTTTAAGGCAAAGCCGATGTCCAGCACGCGGTGACGCAGAATCGCGTACGCGAGCGACACGGGTAAGGCGATTTGCAAAATCTGCGAGGCAATTCCAACCGCATGCCAACCCGGCGAAACCGCTCCGTACGTGAAGTAAATGGAAAAATTATAGGTCGTATAGGCGATGGCGCTGACGACGAAACCGCCGATCACCCAGCCCACCCGCCGCCGCGCCTCTCCGGATGCTTCGCGGTAGACCGACACCGCAAACAGCAGCACGATCCCCATGAGGATCACCTGGCCCCAAGTATCGATAAACGTCCACGTCTCAAAAATGAGCGGCTCGTAAATCACTTGCAGCACGCTCGCAAGCGCAGCCAAGACGAAGAATGCATCGGCCGCGCGCGCCCGCAGGATCGCAGCGCGTGTAACCGGCGGCTCCGGAAAGCGCACGATAAACGGCAGCAGCGCGACGATCGGCAGTGTAGAAAAACCCGCTGTGATAACTAATGCTACAACGCCATACCACGGGTCGGGAAGCCACGAAAACTGCGCATCGACGGCAAACGTTGTAACGGCGCCCGCGCCGTAGAGCACGAGCGCTGCGGTAGCAAGCGAAGGCCGGCGCACGGCAATCAACGCCACGATGAGCAGCGTGATCGTGGCGGCCGCGAGCAGCGAGAATGACGAGAAAATGCTTTGACCGTAGCGAGGTATAAATTGCGAGCGCAGCGTTACGCTTCGCCGCACGCCGTTATGCACGACCGGGACCACCACCGTGGCGCCAACCGGACTCGAGCCCACCTGTAAACGCAAACGCTGTGAAAAAGTAAAGCCGGAGATATCGATCTCATCGCCCCGGCGAATACCCGCCCGCTCGGCGCTTGACCGCGGCAACACCTGCACCGCAACGGCCTTGCCCGATGGGTCATTTCCAAGAATGACCCCGAACGAGGTACTCGCGAGCGGTGCAAAAACTTCGCCCCATGCTAAGAACAGCATGACCAAAGCCAGCGCCGCCAACAACCAGCCGCAAAGCGCGCGCGCCATCTACATATCCAAGCCGCCGTTAACCGTATACACTGCGCCCGTAATATACGCCGAATCATCCTCAAGCAAAAACTTCACCACGCGCGCCACTTCCTCGGGCTTACCCAAGCGCTTTTGCGGAATGCGCTCCACCACTTTAGCCAGCGCCGCTTCGGGAATGGCCTGCACCATCTCCGTGCCGATAAATCCGGGCGCAACGCAATTGACCGTGATGCCTTTGGTCGCCATCTCCAGCGCCAGTGATTTGGTAAATCCGAACAACCCCGCTTTCGACGCGGCGTAATTCGCCTGCCCCACGTTACCGGTCTCGCCGATCACGGAACTGATGTTAATGATGCGCCCCGACCCGCGCTCGATCATATGTTCCAGCACGGCCTTGGTCATTGCGAACGCGCCGAACAAATTAACGTTCAGCACGTTGTGCCAATCATCGGAGGTCATCTTGCGCACGGTCTTATCCAGCGTAATACCGGCGTTGTTGACCAGGTAATCGACGCGCCCGTAGCGTTCCAAAACTTCTTGCACTACGCGAATGCAGTCGTTCGCGTCATCCACGCGCCCTTGATGTACGCTGACCGTTGCGCCGTCCGCGGCTTCCAGCTCGCTGCGCAGCTTCTCGGCCGGCTCTTTGCCCCTGCTATAGCCCGCTGCAACCTTGACGCCCTCGCGCGCCAGCTGCTCGGTAATCGCGCGTCCAATGCCGCGCGTGCCGCCCGTGACAATGGCTACCTTACCCTCACTCATAAGCGGAAGGTTTGGCAAGCGAGGGGATGCGCCTCCCGGCGCCCGGTCGCTCTGCTTGTAAGCGGCCGGGAAGTGGGTATAACGCTAGTAGGAATATGCGAGACATGGGCACGATCAAGGTACAGCGCGGCTCGATAGCCTGGACGCCCCTCCGGCTCAAAATCTCCATTTTCCCGCAGCGGCAGGCAACGGCTGCGCAAGAAGCATCCGGCGTCCCGCAAGCGTACACGATCGACCGCGACCGGATTTTCGACTACCTGCGAACCCACCGTCTTCCGGGCGAGCGGGCGCGGCAACTCCGGCGCGATCTCCGCAATCGCGTCGATTTTATATCCGACGTGCGCGAGCTGCAGACGTTCAGCGAGGTCGAGCCCTTATAATGTGAAAAAGGGAAGCTGATGCGCGCGTATGTTTTCGTACGGTACAACAGCGGCGACGGCGCCGGCCACGTGGGCTGGGGCTTCGATTTACCCGACGGCCGCGTAAGTATCGGCGCCGTCGAAAACCACAGCGGCGGCTTGTTTACGCCGGCCAAGAAAATGGGCTTTTGGAAAGCCGACGTTGCCGAAGCCGCAGGCCCGATGCGCGATCGCAAATACGACGACGTGAAAGCGATCGACGTACCCAACCCCGATCCCATCGCCGCCAAACGCGTGGTGCTGTGGATCGAAAACGACTCGTTCCGCGCCATCTCGCGCAACTGCGAGGACGACGCCTACGACGTCTTGCGATCCTACGGCGTGGACGATCTCCAAGCGCCGTTTTTCAACTGGTTTCCCAAACGCTGGTTCCACCGCTTGCGCGGCGAGGCGCTGCATCTGGAAGACGTGCTGCTCAAATCGCAGGCCGCCGGCACCCATATTCCCGGCGACCTCACGCCCCTCAAGCCAACCTGGCGGCGCCCGCTTCACCTGGATTTCGGCTGGTTCAAGCTCGGTCATATCACGCGCAGCGCGCCCAAAGGGGCCTAACGCAACTCGCGCGCGAACCGTTAGCGCCTCATGCGCATGCTCGCTACTTTGATAATCCTACTGGTCCTGGCCTATTCGGGCTTAACGGCGTACGCCGGTTTTCGCGTCGCGCGCGGCATCGACGAGGCCAAAGCATCCAACGTCCTCACGCGCGTCGGAGCGCGCATGATGGGTCGCGACGCGGTTGAAAAAGTTGCCATCCGCAAGGGCGGCGTACCCGGCTGGATCACGCAGTCGCCCACCTTTTGGTGGACCCTGCGGGCGTACGAATAAAGCACACTCATGCCGCTTGAACTTCTCAATGCCCTGGCATCGGTCGGCACGTTCATCGTTATCGCCGCAACCGCCGTTGCCGCCGTCGTGCAACTGCGCCACATGCGCGCAAGCAATCAACTCACCGGCTTGCTCGATGTGCTCAGCCGCGTCGAAGATCCGGTCTTCAACGAATGGCTTGATCATTCCAAACGCATTCTGGCCGAACGCCTTCCCGACGCGCAGTTTCGCAAACAAATCACCGACGGCACATTCGAACGTGAAAACAACCCTTGGCTGAATATGGCCAATTCCTATGAATGGGTCGGCAGTTTAGTCAAACACGGACTCATCCCCGAAGAGCCGTTCCTCGACGTGTACTCCGCGCGCATTCTGCATGCATGGGCCGTACTGGAACCCATCTTCGCCATCCGCCGGCGCAACGGCGATCCCTCAATGTGGGAAAACTTCGAATATTTGGTAGCGCGATCCCGCGCATGGGAAGTGGAATTCCCCCAAGGTTCCTATCCGAAAAATACGCCGCGCGTGAAGTACGAAGATAAGTATGCGGCCGCCGACGGTTTTTCCACGCGTTGATTCTGCGTCTGACGACGCGCAAGCAACGGTACGTCGATTACGGAAAACATAAGAGCGCGCCCGTCGTCGTAACGCAGCGAACCGCCATCGTCGCCGACCCGCCCGACGCACCCGGCGTCCCCGCGCCAACCGCGCAGCCCGCAACATGGGCGCGCTTCCTGCACAGCGGCATTCCCAAACTGCAAGCCGATGGCTGGCAAGTTGAGATCGATCCCA
The DNA here is from genome assembly GCA_963702335.1 of Vulcanimicrobiota bacterium. GTDB lineage: Bacteria > Vulcanimicrobiota > Vulcanimicrobiia > Vulcanimicrobiales > Vulcanimicrobiaceae > DASSRQ01. The sequence goes on from CAVPCC010000011.1 coordinate 77,718, forward strand.
GCGTGCGCGACGTGGTGCTCGATCTCAGCCAACCCTCAACCCCGTGGGACGCGCGTTTCGAAGCCCAAAGCGGCGACTGGTTCGACGTCGACGTCGGCGTCCAAATCGACGGCGAGCGCGTCCCGCTGCTCCCGCTCATCGTCGACGTGCTGCGCAACATGCGCGACGGCGATCTGCCGCAAGACGACGTCACCTACGCCATGATGGGCGAGCGCGCGTTCGTGTTGCCGATGGAACGCATCCGCGGCATGCTGCAAACGCTGGTCGAACTGCTCGACGACGCCAAGCTCAACGCGCTGGGCCGCCTTTCCATCAACAAACTCGCCGCACTCGATCTCGCACAACGCGTCGACGCCGTCGAAGCCCAAGGCGAAGCCGCCGTTTCCCTACGCAACCTCGCGCGCCGCCTCGCAAACTTCGAAGGCATTGCCGACGTTCCGGTTCCCCCACAACTCCACGCGACGCTGCGCGACTACCAACACGAAGGCTATCGCTGGCTGCAAAGCCTCAACCAATTCGAATGCGGCGCCATCCTAGCCGACGACATGGGCCTAGGCAAATCCATCCAAGCCATAGCCCACCTCCTCCACGAACACTCCCCAGTCATCCCGACCCCCCCAAACGTCATCCTGAGCCCCCCCTCTGTCATCCTGAGCCCCCCCTCCCTCACCCGAGCCCCCCCATGTCATCCTGAGCCTGTCGAAGGACCCCGAGGCCGATTCCCGCGGAATCGGATCGAGGGGCCCCGCCATACCCCCATCCTTGCTCGTCGTCCCCACCAGCCTCGTCCCCAACTGGCTTGCCGAACTCGAACGCTTCGCACCATCACTGCGCGTTACAACCCTCCACGGCCCGCAACGGTCCCGCTTAATCGAACAGATCGGCAACAGCGATCTGGTAATCACCACGTACGCGCTCCTCGCCCGCGACGAGATCTTCCTCGAACGCGAATGGCACATCGCCATCCTTGATGAAGCGCAAGCGATCAAGAACGCCAACTCCAAAGTCGCGCGCACCGCCCGCAAGCTGCGCGCCCGCCAACGCATCTGCCTCACCGGCACGCCGATGGAAAACCACCTGGGCGAGCTCTGGTCGCTCTTCGATTTCGCCATGCCGGGCGCGCTCTACGATCACCGCCGCTTCACGCAGCTCTTCCGCACGCCGATCGAACAAGAACACTCCTCCGAACGCCGCGACACCCTGGCCAAACGCATCCGCCCGTTCATCCTGCGCCGCACCAAAGCCGACGTCGCAATGGAACTCCCCCCGAAAACCGAGATCGTCGAACGCGTGCAGCTCGCCGAAGACCAGCGCGATCTCTACGAATCCGTCCGCCTTGCCGTAAACGAAGAAGTGCGCGCCGAGATCGCGCGCCTGGGCATCGCGCGCAGCCGCATCGCGGTGCTAGACGCGTTACTCAAGCTAAGGCAGGTCTGCTGCGACCCGCGCCTGGTCAAACTCGCAAGCGCGCGCCGCGCGCACTCCAGCGTCAAACTCGAATGGCTCGTCGACACCCTCGGACAACTCGCCGCCGAAAACCGCCGCACGCTGGTCTTCTCGCAATTCACCAGCATGATCGATCTAATCAAACCCGAGCTCGAGCGCGCCGGCATCGCCTACGTTGAACTCGTCGGCTCGACAATCGATCGCGAAGCCCCGGTCCGCCGCTTCCAATCCGGCGAAGTCCCCGTGTTCCTGATCGGCTTACGCGCCGGCGGCACCGGCCTGAACCTGACCGCCGCCGACACCGTCATCCACTACGATCCGTGGTGGAACCCCGCCGTCGAACGCCAAGCAACGGATCGCGCGCACCGCATCGGCCAAGACAAACCCGTCTTCGTTTACAAGCTCGTAGCAGCCGGCACAGTGGAAGAAAAGATCCTCGATCTCCAATCCCGCAAAGCCGCCATCGCCGACGCCCTCTTCGAGTCCGCCGACGCCAAATCAATCAACATCGGCCCCGAAGAAATCGCCGAACTCCTAGCCCCCCTATCATCCTGAGCCCTTCACTTGTCATCCTGAGCCCGTCGAAGGACGTGCCCCTCCGTCATCCTGAGCCCGTCGAAGGACCCCGAGCCCGCCGAAGGGCGCCACCCCTCCGTCATCCCGAGCCCCCTCCGTCATCCCGAGCCCTCTCCGTCATCCCGCGCCCCCCTCCGTCATCCCGCGCCCCCTTCGTCATCCTGAGCCTGTCGAAGGACCCCGAGGCACCGAGGGGCCAACACCTTCAAACGCTCCAACCGTCTCTCAACCATGAAAGCGTGTGACATCCAGCCGCCAAACCACACGAACGCATCGTCGATCACGCGAAAGCAATCGCTAGGCCTCATTACCGCGGCTCTGCTGCTTCCCAGCCTGCGCAGCCAAAGCGCTCAACCCCATCCGGATCGGGTCCACAACCTCGGCAAAAAACACGGCCATCGCCGAGATCTACGCCCTCGCACTCGAACGCGCGAACATCCCTGTTGAACGCCACATGGCCCTAGGTTCCGCGCAGTACGCAATGAGCGCACTGCAGCGCGGCGACATCGATCTCTATCCAGACTACATTCGAACCAAAGCCTCTGACCCGCACCGCTTCTCGCCGGAACCCGCGGGCACCGCACTCTACGCAGCCCTCAAGCCGATGTACGAGCGTCGTTACGGCGTTACATGGCTTACGCCGGCGCCCGTGAACGATGCGGCTTGCCTTGTTACCTCGCAGTACGCGGCGGAGGCATATTGGCTTCTCACGCTCACCAAGTGCGCCGACATCGCCGGTCAATTGCGCCTGGCTGCAACCCCGGCATTCGTAGCAAAGGGCGGTCCCCTTAGCGGCCTTCAAAGCTCCTCGAAAAAGTTTAAATTCAAGAAACTGCTCATATGCGAGCCCGGCAGCCAATACGACGCGCTCGGCCGCGGAGATGCCGATGTTGCCACCGGATTCGCAACCGATTCAAATATCGCCGAGCAACAATTGATCGTCCTGCGCGACGACAAAGGATTGTGGCCGCGCTACAACGTCGCGCCAATCAGCCGCCTTGCCGCGATCCGTTCGCACCCGCGCGTCCGCCCGATCCTCAACCGTACCTCAAAGACACTAACACAGTTCGCAGTACAACAACTGGATATGCGTCTCGACGACCTTTCCATGGACCCGCACGACGCTGCAGAGCGTTTCCTCAGAGCGCATTCCACCGCGCGGCGATAAAAGCGGCTGGCTGCGTAAATCCTCGAAAAGGGACTCCCAAAACCGCTAAGAAAACGAACGCGCATGAAGCGTTCACTTCTCGCATTGCTTTGTGCCGTTGTTTTGGCCGCGCCACTCTCCGTGCGCGGCGCACAGCCCACTCCCGCGCAACCGATTCTGAGCAGAGCTGCAATGGCGCAGCGTGGGCCCGTTCATCGGCGGACGCGTGGTGGCCGTTGCCGGCGTGCCCGGACGCAACCACTTTTACATGGGCGGCGTGGATGCGGGCATCTGGGAGAGCACCGACTTCGGCCTCCAATGGAAAAACATCAGCGACGGCAAGCTCCCCGGCGGCGCAAACAGCATCGGCGCGCTCGCGGTCGCACAAACCAACTCGAAGGTGATCTACGCCGGCACCGGCGAGGGCGATCCGCGCGGCACCATGATCACCGGCGAGGGCATCTATAAATCCGTGGACGCCGGAAAAACCTGGCAGTACAGCGGCCTGCGCGACACGCACACCATCGGTTCCATCGCCATCGATCCGCGCAGCTCCGACGTCGTGTACGCATCATCCCTGGGCCACGTGTTCGCCGACAACGCCGATCGCGGCGTCTTCAAAACCACCGACGGCGGCAAAACCTGGACCAAAATCCTTTACGTGAACGCAAGCACCGGCGCAAACAACGTCGTCATCGATCAGCGCCGCCCGAACACACTGTACGCAACCATGTGGCAGATGTACCGCCGCCCGTGGAAGCTTTCCAGCGGCGGCCCGGGCAGCGGCGTCTATAAATCAACCGACGCGGGTGCCCATTGGACCAAAATCTCCGCGCATCCCGGTTTCGCAACCGGAACGCTCGGCAAATCCGGCGTCGCCGTCGCACCGAGCAACTCCAACGTCGTCTACGTCGTCGTGCAGGCGCACGACGGCGGCGTCTTCCGTTCCGCAAACGGCGGCGCAACCTGGACCCGCGTGAACAGCGAACAAAAGCTCCGCCAGCGCGCATTCTACTATATGTCGCTCGTCGTCGATCCGCACAATCCGAACACCGTCTACGCCCCGCAAGTCGATGGCCTGCTCGTTTCGCGCGACGGCGGCCGGGTATGGACGCGCCTGCGCACACCGCACGGCGACAACCACATCGTCTGGGTCGATCCTACCAACACGCGCGTGCTGCTCGAAGGCAACGACGGCGGCGCAACGGTTTCCACCGACGGCGGCAAGAGTTGGAGCCAAGAACACAACCAGCCCACCGGTCAGTTCTATCACATCTCCACCGATCGCCGCTTCCCGTTCCACATTTACGGCGCGCAGCAAGACGAAGGTTCTATCGAAGGCCCCAGCGCTTCCGCGCAAGGCGGCATCTCGGACGATCTTTGGAAGAACGTCGCATACGGTGAGAGTACCTTCGTCGCGCCGCAGCCCGACGATCCGAATATCACCTACGGCAGCGGTTACTTCAGCATTTTCTTGCGCTATGACGAACGCACGAGTGAATTTCACAGCGTGAGCCCCTGGCCTAATTATCAGGAAGGCGCTTCATCGGGCGAACTGCGCTACCGCTTTGCGTGGACGCATCCCATTCTGTTTTCACCCGCCAATCCCAAAGAGCTGCTCGCCGGCGCACAATACGTCATGAGCACCACCGACTACGGCCAAAGCTGGCAGCGCCTCAGCGGCGATCTGACCCGCAACGACAAATCAACCGAAGGCCCCACCGGCGGCCCGATCGAGAACGATCAAACCAGCGCTGAAGTCTACCCGTACGTTTCGGCCATCGGCGTTGCTCCGAACGACGCAAACGAACTGTGGGCCGGTTCGTCCGACGGCCTGGTGCACGTCACCACCGATCACGGCGCACACTGGCGCGCCATCACGCCGCCCAACCTGCCGCAGTACGCCGAGATCAGTTCCATCGAACCCTCGCACACCGCGCGCGGCACCGCCTATCTCACGGCGCAGCGATACATGTGGGACGATTTTCATCCGTACGTCTATCGCACAACCGACTACGGCGCGCATTGGGAAGCGCTCACCGCCGGCCTGCCGGACGATCAATACGTCTTCAAAATAACCCAAGACCCGCGCGAGCCGAACCTGCTATTCCTGGGCACGCGTCAAACCGTCTACGTCGAGCTTCGACGGCGGCGCAAAGTGGCAGCCGCTCACCTTGAATCTGCCCGGCGTGCAAGTGCGCGACGTCACCATCGATGCGCGCCAAGGCGATGTGGCCATCGCAACGCACGGCCGCGCATTCTGGGTGCTCGATAACCTCTCGCTGCTCGAACAAGTCGCAGCCGGCCACGCGTGCGAGAGCGCATGCGTGTTTGCGCCGCAAACCGCGTGGCTTACGCACGTCTACGGCGGCGGCAACTTCCCGCGGCCCGAGGTCGGCACGAATCCGGCCTTCGGCGCTACCGTGTTCTTCCACGTGCCCGAGACCTACAACGGCACGCAGCCGGTCACCCTTACGTTCACCGACGCGAACAACAACGTCGTCCACGCATTCACGCTGCATCCCAAATCCAAGCATAAAGTGACGCCGGCCATGCGCGAACAGATGAAACCCGCGCAGCTGCGTGCGCTTGCCGAAGAAGAAGCTACGGCCATTACGCCCGGAAGCAACACCTTCCAATGGGATCTGCGCTATCCGTACGCCACCGATGTCAACGGCTTCTACGTCCCGGTAGCCGCCGGCGGAGAAGAAGATACGATCCAGGGACCCGAAGCGGTTCCCGGCACGTATCACGTAACGCTGGATTACGCCGGCACGAAAACGCAACAATCGTTCACCGTTGCGTTGGATCCGAATCTGCACCCGAGCGAGGGCGGCCTTGCAGCGCGCTTCGCACTGCTCATGCGCATTCACAACACGCTGGATACGATGGACACACTCGTGAACCGCGCGCTCGCCATGCATAACCGCAGCGCCGCACTCAACCGCGCGATCGACAACCTGGTCAATCTCAAGACCCAATCCAGCGAAGGCCCGCTCCTGAGCGGAACGCGCGTGCGCGATCACCTTGCGTACCTCATCTCCGACGTCGAATTCGCCTACGACAAACCCACCGCAGCCCAATACGCCGTCTACGATCAACTCCGCTCCGACGCCGCCTCCGGCGAATCACGCCTACGCGCCCTAATGCACTAATGTAGCACCACCCCTTGTCATCCTGAGCCTGTCGAAGGACCCCGAGGTATCGAGGGGCGCACAAAAGTTGACCCGGCATCCGCCGGGTCTTCTGTTTTTCGGGCTTACACCTTGTCACCCCGAGCCGCACTCTTGTCACCCCGAGCCGCACTCTTGTCATCCTGAGCCGCACTCTTGTCATCCTGAGCCTGTCGAAGGACCCCGAGGCACCGAGGGGCGCATCACTCCACATCTCAACTCAAAGCCCTTCCCGCAAGGATCGCACCATGCCTGAATCCGCCTCGCCGCAAGTACATCGCCAAATTACCAAAGAGCGTTTCCGCCTGTTGGCAACGATGGAATCCTCGCTCGAAAAACCGCTCGCGGTCCTGGGCTTCGTCTGGCTCGGGCTAATCATCGCCTCATTCATTTGGGGCGCCAACGCAACGCTCTTATTCTTCACCTACATCATTTGGGCACTCTTCGTTGTCGACTTTATGATCCGCTTAATACTCGCGCCGAAGAAAACGCGGTTTATCAAACGGCACGTGCTCGATGCAGCCTCCTTGCTCTTACCCGCGTTCGGATTTCTACGCGTGCTGCGCTTCGTTACGCTGGTGCCAACGTGGTCGGTGGGCTTACTGCGGTTACTCGCTGCCCTCAATCGCGGCATGCACTCGCTCAGCGCAACGATGCGCAGGCGCGGCCTCGGTTACGCAATTGCGCTCGTTGCGTTCGTCAGCTTCGCCGGCGCCGCGGGAATCGACAAATTCGAGGGCGGCGTCTTCACCAACTACGGCTACGCATTGTGGTGGACCGCAATGGTGATGACGACGATGGGCCCCGATCGCTACCCGCAAAGCACCCCGGGCCGCCTGCTCATGTGGGCGATCGCCGTCTTCGCCTTTTCGGTATTCGGCTACGTCACCGCCGCAATCGCGAGCTATTTCCTCAACAACGACGCATCCAACCCCAACAGCAACGTCGCGGACGAAGCAACAATCAAAACCATCCTCTCCGAAGTCCAAGCCCTCCGCAAACAACTCTCATCGTCATCCTGACCCCCAATTTTTGTCATCCTGAGCCCCCAATTTTTGTCATCCTGAGCCCGTCGAAGGACCCCGAGGGCACCGAGGGGCGTCCCAGAAACGCTCCAACCCTCGCCACGCACCCCCATCGCCGTGATGGTATGATGTGCCATGCAGGATATGCAAACAATACTCGACGACGACTAGCCGTATACCGAGTACCTCGACGGCCGGGCGCACCGCAAAGTGAGCCCGCGAACGCGCCACACGCTGCTCCAGGGCGCGCTTCAGGAGATCGTTGGACCGATGGCTCGTGGGGCCGGCATGATTGGCGGACCGGAATGGCGCTTCTACCCCGGTCCGCCGGGAACGCGTCCGACGAGCCTCGCAATCGAAGCGCGTTCACCCTCGGGCGATCCACGCTACCTCGCTCGCGGTGCTCGTACTCGACGTCGATCCGCAAGCACGAACGATCGCCGCGCACGCAGCGGACAACGGACCTCAGGCATTACGCGCAAGCAGAGCGTTTCGAACACCCTATCCTGCCATGGCTCACGTTCAATCTGCGCGATCTCTTCGCAACCCTCGACTTCTAAAACCAAAAAGGGCCGGCAAATATTGCCGGCCCTCTCGCATGTGCCGTGGCGTGGTTAGGTTACCGTGCGGCGTCCCGTGACGGCGCGGATGATGAACAGCAGAACGATCGCGCCGATGATTGCGCAAATGATGCTGCCGATGTTGAAGCCCGTCACACCCGAGTGACCGAACAGGCCGTAGACGAATCCGCCGATGATGGCGCCGATGATGCCGACAATGATGTCACCGATGACTCCGCCCGGGCCCTCGCCTGGGACTATGAACTTGGCGATGGCGCCGGCGATGAGACCAAGAATGATCCACGCAAGAATTCCCATTTGTTCTCCTTACTGGTAACTTCGGGCCGGCTTTACGCTAGCCGTTGGCTCTCGTATACCCCAACAATGCGCTTCCCGACCGCTTCGGGCGGGAATAGCAAGGAATAAGCGGCTTTCACACGGATTGAAAGGGCCATGAAGCGTGCTATCATTCTCGCGGCCTTTTTCCTGTCCGCCCCCCTTGTCGCGGGCGCAGCGCCCGCCTCCCCGGCGGCGCTCACCCCCCAAACGCTGATGAGCAAACTGCAGTGGCGCAGCATCGGCCCCTCCATCGGCGGGCGCGTCGTCGCCGTCGCCGGCGTTCCCAGCGAACCGGACCTATTCTATATGGGAGGTGTGCAAGGCGGCATCTGGCGCAGCACCAACTACGGGCAGACCTGGACGAATATCAGCGACGGGCAACTGCCGCGCAACGCCAGCAGCATCGGCGCCTTAGCCGTCGCGCCGTCCAACCCGAAGATCATCTATGCGGGCACGGGCGAGAGCGACATCCGCGGCGACGTGGACACGGGCACCGGCATCTACAAATCGACTGACGCGGGAAAAACCTGGAAATACGCGGGCTTGAGCGACACGCATCAAACCAGTTCGCTCGCCATCGATCCGCACAACCCGAACATCGTGTACGCAAGTTCGATGGGGCACATCTTCAAAGGCAATCCCGAACGCGGCGTCTTCAAAACCACCGACGGCGGCAAAACGTGGACCAAAGTGTTGTACGTGGATGAAAACACCGGCGCCAACGTCGTGGTAATGGATCAAAAGAACCCGAACGTGCTGTACGCCGCCATGTGGCAAGCATACCGCACGCCGTGGCACCTCGAGAGCGGCGGTCCGGGAAGCGCGATCTACAAAACCACCGACGCCGGCGCGCACTGGCATAAAATTTCAACCAACCCGGGCTTCGCAACAGGCGTACTGGGGAAAATGGGCGTCTCCGTTTCGCGCACGAACCCGCGCGTCGTATACGCAACCGTGCAAGCACACGACGGCGGCATCTTCCGCTCGGCCGACGGCGGCGCGACGTGGAAGCACATGAACCGCGAGATGAAACTGCGTCAGCGCGCTTTCTACTACATGGCGATCTTCGTCGATCCCACGAACTCGAACATCGCGTACGCGCCCGAAGTCGACAGCGTGTGGAAAACCACCAACGGCGGCAAAACGTGGTCGCCGCTGATGTTCCCGGGCGATCATCACATCATCTGGGTCAATCCCAACCATCCGAACATCATGATCGAAGGCGACGACGGCGGCGCAACGGTTTCCGTTGACAGCGGTAAAACGTGGAGCACCGAACTCAATCAAACCACCGGCCAGTTCTACCACATCGCGCTCGACAAGCAATTCCCATTTCACGTGTACGGCGCGCAGCAAGACGATGGCGCGTTCGAAGGCCCCAGCGCCTCGAACGAAGGCCTAAATATCGGCTCGTGGCATTCCGTTGCGCTCGGCGAGAGCACGTACATCGCCGTCGACCCGCGCAATCCCAACGTCACCTACGGCAGCGGCTACATGAGCTCGCTCGCGCAGCTCGACACCTCCACCGGCGAGGAGAAGAACGTCAGCCCGTGGCCGCGCTACATGTCCGGCGCAGCGTCGTCGGAAACCAAATACCGCTTCGGCTGGACGCACCCGATTCTGTTCTCGCCCGCCAATCCCACGAGCTCTTCGAAGCCGGCAACGTCGTCTTCAAGAGCTTGGATTACGGCAAAACCTGGACGCAGATCAGCCCGGACCTCACGCGCAACGACAAAGCGAGCGAAGGCCCCACGGGCGGTCCGATCGATCTCGATCAAACCGGCGCCGAAACGTTCCCCGACATCAGCTCCTTTGCGATCTCCGCGCTCAACGGCGATGTCATGTGGGCGGGTTCGGCCGACGGCCTTGTGAACGTAACGACGAACGGCGGCGCCACCTGGCGAGGCGTTACGCCGCCCGCGCTCCCCCAATGGGCGCAGATCAGCAGCATCGAACCCTCGCGCAAAGATGCGGGCACCGCCTACCTGAGCGCGAACCGTTTCATGTGGGACGATTTTCATCCCTACGTTTATAAAACCACCGATTACGGCGCTCACTGGTCGGCGATGACGACCGGTTTGCCCGAGGATCAATACGTCTTCGCCGTGCGCCAAGATCCGCGCAACCCGCTGGTGATGTTCGCCGGCACGCGCAGCACCGTGTACGTCAGTTTAGACGGCGGCGCGCAATGGCAGCCGCTCACGTTGAATCTTCCCGGCGTGCAAGTTCGCGACATCCAAATCGACGCCCGCCAAGGCGATGTCGCAGTCGCAACGCACGGCCGATCGTTCTGGATTCTCGATAACCTCGCGCTGCTCGAACAGCTCGCCGAGGGCGCAAGCAGCGCGCACGTGCAACTCTTCGCGCCCGAAACGGCATGGCTCTCGCACGCCTATGGCGGCGGCGGCTTCGGCGGAAGCGGTCAAAACCCGGCATACGGCGCAAGCGTGTTCTTCCACGTGCCGGCAGACTACAAAGGCAAAACACCCGTAACGCTCACGTTCAGCGATGCAGCCGGCCACACCGTGCGCTCATTCACCCTGCATCTGCGCAACAAGAAAGCCAAAACCATTCCGCCGGCAATTCTGGCCTACATGCCCGACGTGCAGCAATACGCCTACGCGCTGCGCGATGAAACAGCCATCGACCCGGGCATGAACCTCTTCCAGTGGGATATGCGCTATACGCCCGCAACCGAAGTCAACGGGCTGCTGGTCGAAACAACCGACGACTTCAGCGATTTGCTCAACGGCCCGACGATCACGCCCGGCACATATACGGTAACGCTGAACTACGGCGGCCAGACGACCAAGCAGTCATTCAACGTACAACTCGATCCGCGTCTGCATCCCGCAGCCGGCGATCTGGAATCGCGATTAGCACTTGCAACGCGCATCTCCAACACGATCAGCGCGCTCGACACGGCAATCAACACCGCCCGCGCAGCACGCCCGCGCCTATCGGCCGCCAAACGCGCGCAAGTCGACGCCATCGTTGCAAGCGTTGCGCAGTTCCAAGTCCACTCCAGCGAAGGCGACCTCCTACACGAAACCAAGCTCCGCAACCAGCTCGCCTTCCTCATGAACGAACTAGATCTCGCCTACCAAGCCCCGACCTCCGCCGAACTCACAACCTACGAAACCCTCCGCACCGAAGCCGCGACCGCAATCACCCGCCTCCACTCCCTATTGTCATCCTAAGCCCACCTCCGTCATCCGGAGCCCACCCAATTGTCATCCTGAGCCCCACCCGATTGTCATCCTGAGCCTGTCGAAGGACCCCGAGGGCACCGAGGGACCCCCAAAGGTCCACCCGCCCCCGCCCGCCCCTACGTTCCAAAACACCCTTCGACAAGCTCAGGGTCCTTCGACAAGCTCAGGGTCCTTCAACAAGCTCAGGATGACCGGACGCGCGCGTCGGTAACCGGCCGCCTAAAACTCAGGAACTCTTAAGTGAATTCTCAGCATCGCTGCCGATGAGGGGATCAGGAAAGGAGGTTTCCATGAACATCAGCTCCCTCGGCATCACGACACCCATCATTAATGCCGGCTCGAGCAACACCCAAGCTGCAAATCCGTTTGCCAATCTGGACCTAACCACGGCCCAGCAAGGCCAATCGCCCGCGCAGCAACAGACGCTTGCAGCCGATCTGCAAAGCGCAAAGCACTCGGGACACCACCACCATCATGGTGGCGGCGGCGAGTCATCGGCGGCAACCGACGTTTTGTCGCCCGGCTTCGGCCAAACGGATCAGTCGGACTCGACAGCGAGTTCGGCAACCGTCAATGGTTTGAGCATCGCCGATCTGCAAAGTCAAGTTCTTGCAGGCAATGTGATTAGTCAATCACAGCTGCAGAACCAACTCCTGCAGTTCGGCTCCGTCTCCGCGTAACGATGCATGCGGTGCCGCCGCGGCAACACACGGCGGCACCGCAGTCACCCGCATAATGGAGTGATTACGATGTCTTTCATTTCCCCCGTGGGAGCGTATCCGCAGTACGATACGCCCGCCGCGTATACCACGCCCTCGAGCAGCGTTTCGATAACGCAAGCACCGGTGACGCCCGTGCCCACCGCCGTCAGCCCATACCAACAACAGACTCGACACGCTCACCGTCGCAGACAATCAGGAGCTGATTTCGGACGCGTTCGGCTCAACAACCGGCGCGTCGTCGAATCTGCTCGACGTCCTCGCGCAGGCCGCGCAAGCCCAAGCCGACGGCTATGCGTCTTCGGTTGACACCACGGCATGAAACTTCCCCAAGCCGGGTAAAGTCAGAGCAGTCAAGCATCGCCTAGACTGCAAGTACGCACGCGTGCTTGCGATGGAGGGGCTATCGATGATGCGCTATCGGGCAATCGCGGGAATTCTTGCAACAGCGGCGTTGGTCGCGGCTTGCGGGGGAGGCGGCAGCGTCGGCGGCCCGGCATCCCAGCAAATAACCGCCGGAGCAACATGCCCGCCCCCGCCGGCAATCCCCACACCTTACCCCGCATGGCTCGCATACCCGCCGAGCGGATCGTCGTCCGTGTCGACCTCTATCGGCCAGATCATCGAACGCGGATGGTCGTCCGTTATCATAGCCGCCGGCAACTCGACCGTTACAGCGGGCACCCCCACTGCCGCGCCTTCGCCGTTCCCTACGCCGTTCGCAACCGCTCCGCCGCAATACGACACGTTGGGGCCCTACATTGCCGTGCCGTTACCTACGCTCTCTCCGAACACGACGTATACGGTAGAGGATCAGTATACCGGTTGGGACGACAATCCGCCGCAATGCTCCACGACGCTAACGCAAACTGCCGGCACGTTTACCACCGGCAATTAGTTTCCGACTTAACGGCTTAAGCCGGCACGCTATATAACACGGCACGCGCGTGGCTACCGCCGTTGGGCCGCTGCGCGACTTGGAACTCCTTCGTTAAATTCGAAACGATGTATAGCCCGCGCCCCCGTTCGCTCAGGAGATTCTCGGGCAGCCGCGGTGAGTGGCGAAAACCGGGCCCGCCGTCCAATACATGCAGCACCGGCCGTCCGCCGCTCCAATCGAGCGTGATGTCGGCCCAGCGCGGCGCATACCGCACCACGTTACCGATCAGTTCGGCAAACACCACTTCAGCCGCGCTGCGCTGTTCTTGCGCTACGCCGCCGCGTTCCAATTCGCGCAAAAACTCCGCGCGCACCGAGCGCGCCATCTCGGCATCGCTCACATCGAACGACCAATGCAGCAGCCGATCGGAATGTTCGGCGTGCAGCACCGTCATCACCGCAACGTCGTCGCGTGCACCGTCGCTCAGAATGGCATCGTGAATCGCCAACGCCACATTCGGCGCCTCCAAAACTTGCGGATCGTTCAGCGCTGCGCGCAACTTGGTCTCGCCGGCCAGCATATCGCGCGTCGCCTCGGTCAAGCCGTCGGTGTAAAGCACCAGCAGCGACCCGATCGGCATCTCGATGGTTTCAACGCTGCGCGCGATGCGAAACGGAACGCCAAGAGGCGTTCCGTCGGCGACCAGATCGACGATGCTTCCATCCTCGTGGCGAAGCATCGGCCGCGGATGCCCCGCAGTCGCATAGGTCAGTAAGCTCGTCACCGGATCGAAGATCCCCACGAACGCCGTCACCATGCCTTGCGGATCTTCGGCCTGCAGCGCGCGGTCGGCAGCGTCGAGCATCATGGCCGGGTCGTCGTGAATCTGCGCAACGCCGCGCACCACCTGGCGCACGTTGGCCATGGAAACCGCCGCATCCAACCCCGATCCGCAAACATCGCCAATCGAAAGCATCACGCGCCCGTCGCCCAAGTGCAGCGCGTCGTACCAGTCGCCGCCGATCTGACTCTCGTCCATCCCGGGGCGGTAAAACGAACTGAACGTCAGCCCTTCGATCTGCGGCAGCGATCGCGGAAGCGCCGCTTTCTGAAAACGCTGCGCAACCCGCCGCTCTTGTTTGTAGGCATGCGAAACGTTGCGCAGCTGCAGCGAGAGACGGCGCGCTTTGACCAAACTCTCCACGCGCGCGCGCATCTCCAATTTTGAGAGCGGGCGCAGCACCACGTCGTCGACGATCCGCCAGAGTTCTTGCGTCATATGCGTGATGGCGCGCCGGTCGCTCAGCAGCAAGACCGGCAGCAGCACGGGCTCCGAAATGGAACGTTCCAACGCCAGCCGCTCGGCGTTGCGCACCAAACACGAACCGTCCGAAATAACCAGGTCCAGTTCCGCCCCGCTCTCGCTCTCTTCGTCCGCAAATTCGAACACGACCTCATACTGCGGCATGAGCACTTGCGCCAGCAGCGTGCGATTCTCACGATTCGAGAGAAGGACGAGGATCCGTTCCAAGACTAGACGCCGACGGGATGCGTGGTTTTGGCCGGCCCGAACATGCCGCTGAAGTCTTGGACGGCCTCGCCGATGCGGATGCCGTCTTGCGAGAGCTCGAAGCATCGAATCGATTTATCGAAATCGCTCAAGCGCTTCTTAAGCACGCCGATGACGCGCCCAATCTCGGCATGACTGGAGTTGCGCTGTTCGATGTACCGCATGAACACGACGTTATCGGCCAGATAACTCACGCCGACCTCCGTAACCCGGAAGTCGTTGACGTTCAGCAGTTCGTTGACCAGCAGCACGGTAACGCCCACGTTCTGCAAGTACCGGCCCAGCGCGTGGATGCGCTCGTTCAAATCATCGCCGCGCATCGAGAGTTTGTAGCCGCTGATGCTGTCGATCATCACGATGCGCGTATTGTTCTTCTCAACGTCCTCCCGCACGAGATTGGCAAACTCGTCCGGCGAGTATTGTAGGGCTTCGATGCCGGTAACCGAGAGCGTGCCGCGCTTGAGCATCTGGCCGACCGGAATGCCGACCTGCTCGCAACGCCGCAGCAGCGTCTCGCGCGGTTCGTCGAACGTATAGGCCGCACTGCGTTCGCCGCGCGCGGCCGCTTCTTTGACGAACTGCATCCCGACCGTCGTTTTGCCAACGCCGCTGGGCCCGGTGAGCAGCGTGATCGTGCCGCGTTCGATGCCGCCTTGCGTCATCGCATCAAGTTCGGGCAGCCCCCACGAGAGCAGGTCGGGTTCGTAGGCCTTGCCGTGACTCGCCGGTATGAGCCGCGGGAAAACAACTGCGCCTTTGTCCGTGAGGCGCAGCGTATGCTCGCCGCCGCTATAATCCGAACCGCGCAGTTTGGTGACTTTGAGCGAACGCCGGCGGTGCGCGGGGTCCAGTTCAATAACGCCGTCGCTCAAATACCGCAGGTCGTCGTCCGGCGCCTCGATGCTCGACTCCGACGTCATCACGATGCACCCGCCGATGCCCAGCAGGTAGCGCAAAAACGAGAGCGTCTGCCGGCGGAACTCCGGCGGATATTTCGAGAGATACCGCAGCGCCGACATCGAATCGATGAACACGCGACGCGGCGCAACCTCCTCAACGGTCTTAATAATGCATTCCGTCGTCGGCGCAAGCTCCACTTCGGAAGCCGAGAAGATGTCGTAGCTTTGAATCTTCTCGAAGATGTCCGAGGACGGGCTCAGGTCGCAAAACGACACGCCCTCAGTGTTAAACCCCATGGCTGCTGCGTTCTTACGCAGCTCCGCTTCGGGCTCACCGAAAGTAATGAACATGACGGGCTCGCCGGCCGCGGTGCCCGCGGTCAAAAAATGCCATCCCAACGTTGTCTTGCCGCCGCCGGGCGGCCCGGTCAGCAGGTACGTACGCCCGCCGATATACCCTCCGTGTAGAACCTCATCTAATCCGGGCACCCCGCTGGAGACCCGGTGTTGCCTATGGCCGTTACTTCTCACGTCTCGTCTCTTTAGGTCAAAGGAAGCAGGTATCTGCTACCCGCCCCGCCACCCCCACAAACACGCTCACCCTTTGTCATCGTACACGCCCCCTTTGTCATCGTACACGCCCCCTTTGTCATCGCACACGCCCCCTTTGTCATCCTGAGCCTGTCGAAGGACCCCGAGGTCCCCGAGGGGCCTCACCCCACAAACGGATCCGCCACCCGCGGCCAATAATTCAGCGAACGGCGCGTGTACCCAATGCGGTCGAAATCAACCTGAAGCGCACCCGGTGTGGAAACGTACAACACCTGCGACGCGAGCGGAGCGAACTTTCCATAAAAGTGATGCGACGATTTGACCACGATCGCGCGCGCACCACTAAGCGGAATGCCCAAGCCCGTGAACGCGTCCGGCGCGAACACCTGCCCGCGAACCGAAGCAAGAACAAGATGAACTCCCTCGTGCTCAACCCACGCCGACGGGCCGAACGGCACCGGGTCGGAATCGTCCATCGACTCCTGCTCGTGCTGCTCGCGCAAACCGCGCACGGTAACGCGCAGATCGACGGGCGCGCCCGACGCCGTGCCGAGTTTTCCCCCGCAGCGCAGATCCAGCGTGGCTCCCACCCCGGCCTCAAAGCAAAGTGCAACCGCGCCGGGATCGTAATACACACCGCTCACGGCGTTCGTGATCTTGCGCTCCAGAATCCGGCGCAAAATGAACGTGCTGTCGCCCGGCGCGCCGCCGCCGGCGTTATCGGCAACGTCCGCCAACACAACCGGACGGCCCGCGTTGGCAACAACCGCATCCAGCGCCTCGTCAATAGATGTAGCGCGCAGCAGCGCCTGTTCGCGAATATCCCACAACGCCCGGCCGAACCGCTCGGCGCTTGCGCGCGCAAGTTCCTCATCGCCGTCCGCGATCGCAAGACATTTCGTACCCGCGTCCGGTACGTCGCCCCACGGAAAACCGTGGATCAAACTCAACGCAAGCACGCCCTCGCGCTCGGCGCCCTTCATCTCGTCAACCAGCGCTCGCATCGGCCGAGCCGTGGTGGGAAACATTCCGGCCATCCGGCAGTCGTACGCCGCCATGACCGGCCGGGTCTCCCCGCGTGCTGCCGCAACGCCCAAGTTGTAGAGTTGCTCACCGCGCGCGACGATGTCCGTATGCGGATATTCGTTGTACGCGATCAGCAAGGTCGCTGCCCAGAGCATCGCGGGCGTCAGATGCGAATGCAGGTCCAGTTCGGCGCCGATGACCGTCGTCGGCCCCGCGATCTCCCGGACCCGCGCAAGAATGTCGCCTTCGCAGTCAAGGCAGTTCTGCGCCGCCATTGCACCGTGCAGATACAGCAGCACTAGATCGACGGGCAGCGCGTCGCGCAGATCGTCCAGCAACTCCGCGCGCAACGCCTCATAGACCGATGCAACCGTGAGGCCCGCCGGTTCGGCGACGGCGGCAATGCTCTCGACGACCGTATGCCCTTGCGACTGCCCAAGTTCCCGCCAGCGAACCATGGTTGCAAGATCGGTGGCCGATACGATCGGCGCGTGCCGGCCGTGCTGCGCGCCGGCGAACGCATGCAATCCCGTCGGAATCGGCGAGAACGTGTTCGTCTCCGTTACGATCGCCGCCGTGAAGATCCGCATTCGCGTTATTGTTTAGCCGTACTATACAGCGCGCGCGCAATGCGCAGCGCAATCGTCTCCGGGGCCGCATCGGTGACATTGGTGAGGACGACGATCTCCAGACCGTCTCCCGGAAATACCAGATTCATGGCGCGTGCTCCGGGCAAACCGCCGTTATGCCAAATCAACGGGCGTCCTTCGTAGTGACCCTGCACCCACCCGAACGCGTAACCGCCGCCAAGATTGTTTGCCGGATCCTTCGACGCTTGCATCGTGATGTGCGGCGGCGGCGTGGTCGCCGTATGAAACGCGCGCGGCGGCAGCACGCGCCCGCCGAAGTACGCCCCGTCCCACGTTACGAGATCCGCAGCATCGGAAGCAAGCGCGCCGGCCGCGTTTCCCCAATCCAGCGAATCGCGAGGAAGTAAATCAAACCGCCCCTTTTCATACGTATATCCCCGCACAACGTCGGGCCCCTGCGGCACCGACATCGCCAGGTACTGCGTGGAAAGCAAGTGTTGCGGAAGCAAAACCCGCTGCCGGAGAAATTGCCCGTACGGCATGCCCGAGACGCGCGAGACAATCATCCCGACCAAACAATAGTTACTGTTGCTGTACTCGTACTTGGTTCCCGGTTTGAAATGCAGCGGCTTATCCTTGATGTATGCCAGCAGCCGTTCGGGCGGATGCGGACCCGCCGCGCCGCGCATGATTGCGCCGAGCAGCGGCTTGTTTTCAAGGTAATCGGGCAAACCGCTCGTCTGGTCGAGCAGTTCGCGAACCGTGATCTCGCTAGCATGCGGCGCGTTAGGAAGATACCGCGAAATGCGCGCATCCAAGTTCAAACGCCCGTCATCCACCAGCAGCATTGCCGCCGTCGCCGTAAACTGCTTCGTTATCGACCCCACCGGAAAGATCGTGTGCGAGGTGACCGGCAGATGCCGTTCGCGGTCGCGCAAACCATAACCGTGAGCGTACAGCAGTTGACCGCGCCGCCCGATGCCGATCTCGGCACCCGCAACGTGTTGCTCCGCCATCGCCTGCCGGACGAGCGCGTCGATGCCCTTCGTTTGCGCCGCGCTCAACCGACTGGCGTAAGCGCAAGCCGTCATCGCGGCAATAAACAGAATGCAGCACGCAACGCTCTTCATCGAACGCCGCCGCCCCAAAGTTCTCCGGGGCACCAAATAGACCCATCTTTGTAAACCGCGCCCGGAACGCGATCCTTAGCCAGCAGCAGCGGGCCGTCGAGATCGGTGACGTCGCACAGCTGACCCAAAATAAAACCGGGCGCCATCCCAAGCGACGTGCCGGACATATTTCCGACCATCACGCGGAGCCCCAAACGGCGCGCTTCCTCCTCCATTTCAAGCGCGTGCGTAAGGCCGCCGCACTTGTCCAACTTGATGTTGACAACGTCGAAGCGCCCTTCGAGCGGCGCCAAATCCTCAATGCTCTGAACGCTCTCGTCCGCCGCCATCGGAATCGGCGAACGCACGTCCTCCATGTCCGCCTCGCGCCCGACCGGAAACGGTTGTTCGATCAGTTGAACTTTTGCCTCGATCAGCACGGGCATGAGCAGCTCGAGCGACTCCGGCGTGAACCCCTGATTTGCATCAACCGCCATCCAAACGTCCGGCCGCGCAGCACGCACGGCGCGCACCCGTTCGGCATCCGCAGCGCTCCCGTCCAATTTCAACTTCAGCGCCCGCGCGCCGCCGAAATCGCGTGCACGTTCCGCCATCTTGCCGGCATCATCGGCGCCGAGCGTATACGTCGTCACCACCGGGTGCGGTTTTTCCAGTCCCGCAAGCTGCCACACCGGTGTTGCGCGCTCTTTCGCTTCCAAATCCCAAAGCGCCGCATCAATCGCATTGCGAGCGCCGCCGGGCGGAAGAAGAGTAAGCAGCGAGTCGCGATTTACGCCCCGCAACTCTTCGCGCAGACCCTCTACTTGCCGCAACGCTTGCTCGGGCGTGTCGCCCTTGTAGTACACCCCGCAAGCCTCCCCGCGCCCGCAAACCCCGTCCCGTTCGATCTCGACAACCAACACCTCGGAATCGGTAAATTCGTACCCCGTAATCCTAAACGGATACAGCATCGGCCACCGCTCAACCCGCGCACGAACCCCAAGCACAGACGAAGACTGAGTCATATCAAACCTTTCCCTATAGTCAATAGTCATCCCGAGCCCGTTTAGTCATCCCGAGCCCGTTTAGTCATCCCGAGCCCGTTTAGTCATCCTGAGCCCGTTTAGTCATCCTGAGCCTGTCGAAGGACCCTGAGGAATCGAAGGGCCGCGCCCTTCGTCAACCCTAAGCCCGTTTAGTCATCCTGAGCCTGTCGAAGGACCCCGAGGCACCGAGGGGCCCCCAACCCCATGGCAATATTTCGCTTTCCATAGCGGAATTTCGTCGCCTGCCGAGTATTGGAAAAAAGATGAACACCCGGCGGCGTCTCGCTATCGTTCTGGCCGCCGCCTTGGCCGGCGGATGCTCGCATGGAAACGGCCCGGCGACTCCGGCCACCATAGTGATCGGCGTTACGCAAGAACCTCAATCGCTAAACCCGCTGCTGCTGCAAGGCGCGATGTCGGCGATGATCGACCCCGCGCTCTATTCCTATCTCGTAACGGTGAACACGCGCGGAAACCTCGTCCCCGATCTTGCCGTGCGCGTCCCAACGCTCCAAAACGGCGGCATCTCGCGCGACGGCCTGACGCTGCGCTACCGGCTGCGCAACGGCTTGAAGTGGCAAGACGGAACCCCGCTGACCGCCGCCGACGTGGCGTTCACGTACGCCGCCATCATGAATCCGAAGAACAACTTGCCGACGCGCTCGCCGTACGATCGCATCGCATCCGTCCGCGCTCTCGATTCCACCACCGTGCAAGTACGCCTCAAGCAACCCTTCTCGCCGATCGTCTCGAATTTCTTCGCACCGGATTCCAACTACGTCGTACTGCCCGCGCACCTACTAAAAAACTACTCCGACCTCAACCAAATCCCGTTTAACGCCTCGCCGGTCAGATCCGGCCCCTACCGCTTCGTCCGTTGGATCCGAGGCGACCGCTTGAGCTGCGCGCGAATCCGTATTACTACAACGGCGTACCGCCCGTGAGCAATATCACGGTAAAATTTGTCCCGGATTCAAATACGTTACTGGAACAATTGCGAACGGGTGAAACCCAGGTCGTCTTTGATGGTGATCCGGCTCACTTAGCGGAGTACCGTCAGGTGCGCAATGCAACGGTGACCCGCACGCCGATAACCGGCACCACGTTTCTGCTCTTCAACACGTCCGATGCCGAAATGAGCGACCCGCTTGTGCGCCGCGCACTCGTCGAAGCCATCGACATAGGACGCCTTGTCCGCGATGCGACGCGCGGCGGTGAAAGCCCGGACGACGCTTCCCGCGGTTTTTTCACGTGGGCGTTCGACCCGTCGATTCACGGTCCGGGCTACGATCCCGTCGACGCGACGCGGCTGCTCGACCAAGCCGGCTGGAAGCGCGACGCGGACGGCGTGCGCCGCAAGAACGGCGCTGCAATGCACGTGCAACTGGCGTTCCCGGTAACCGAATCGTCGTTGGAGGCCGTGGCGGTGATGCTGCAGCAAGACTTGCGCCAGGCAGGCATCACCCTGGACGTGCGCCGCTACTCCAGTGTTGAGTTTGCCGCGCCCGCATCCAGCGGAGGACCGCTGTTCGGCGGAAAGTTCCAGGTCGCGCTCTTGCAGATCCTCAACGGCATCGACCCCAACGACGCGTGGTTTTTCGGTTGCGATCAAATCCCGCCCGCCGGTTTCAACCTCACGCGATTCTGCGATCCGGTCATTGAACGCGCGGATGCCGCAGACGCAAAAACCTACGATCCCGCAGCCCGCCGCCGCCTCTTAGCAATCGTTCAGCGCGAGGTAGCGCGCAACGTTCCCTTCATGCCGCTCTGGCAACGCCGCTCAATCTCTATCTCCCCAGACTGGCTGCACAACGTCTCGCCCTCGCCGCTCTCCTCTTACTGGAACATCCAAATGTGGCGAATCAACGCCCCCTAAGTCACCCTGCCCCCACTCAGTCATCCTGAGCCCCATTTAGTCATCCTGAGCCTGTCGAAGGACCCCGAGGAACCGAGGGGCCCCCACCTAGTCATCCTGAGCCTGTCGAAGGACCCCGAGTAACCGAGGGGCCCACACCTAGTCATCCTGAGCCTGTCGAAGGACCCCGAGGAACCGAGGGGCCCACACCAAGTCATCCTGAGCCTGTCGAAGGACCCCGAGGAACCGAGGGGCCCACACCAAGTCATCCTGAGCCTGTCGAAGGACCCCGAGGAACCGAGGGGCCCACCTTACCATTTCGAACAAACTCAAACCGCTTAGTGCGCCCGCTAGTCATCGCAAACGAATCCGCCCCAGCCTCGACGATCACTTTCAGCGGCATCCACGAATCTTGTATTCGCGCAACCCACGCGTTGCCGTGCAGATGTTCAAGGCCGTAAACGGCCCCGCCGTAGGGCGAGGTAATCGTGATCCTCAGCGCGTCACCGTTGGTTACGGTCGCTGCCGCTTCGGAATCGCCATTCTCGTACGTGCCGCACAGCGCGCTTGCATCGGCGCTACCGTCGTTCGCATCGACTCGTACAAACCGATCCTCGCACCCGCCTTGCTTCACGTCGAGCGCCGTGACGACCCCACTCGCATCGCGGCTTGCAGCGGCAAATTCCAACCCCAACGACGCTTCATTCGTGCAATACGCGCCATCGGCCGCCTCGTACAATGGTCTATCACCCGACTCGCCATCGATAAAACCGTGCCCGGCTTTCGCAACCACCGTGATCGCCTCGGCAGTATCGGCTGAATAGTACGTCCCGGTATAGTTCTGCAAACTCGCAGCACCGGCGGCAACGCGCGGCGCACCCAACACGCCCTCGAGCAGAATGTCGAGAGCGCGCTCCGCTACCTCCGCGGGGCGCACGTCCGAAGCGTTGCTCATAATGATGATGTCGATCCCATGTTCGGGAACCTTGAGCAACTGGCACCGCCCGCCGAAAACGGTCCCGCCGTGTTCGATCGTCGGCACGCCGCGATAGGTTCGATGCATGAGGCCGAAGCCGTAGCCGTGCGGTGTCTCTTTCCCGGCGGACAAAAGCGTGGACCACGTCTGCGCGTTGCCCACGACCGGCGAATCCATGTGCGCGAGCCATCGCAGCATGTCGTCGACGCACGAAATAATCGCGCCGTCCCCCGTTATCGGTATTCCGAGCGTTCCGCGGTAATACGGCCCGCCTTCGCTTCGGCGCTGGTGCAGCGTTGCAACCCCGGGCAGCAGTGTGGTGTCGTCGGCTTCCAAAGCTGTTTGCGTCATGCCGATCGGCTCGAACGAACGGGTCGACATAAACGCAGCAAGCGGCATCTCTGCGACGCGCTCGATGAGGGTTGAAAGCAAAAGATAGCCGCCGTTGCAATAGACCAGCCGCTCACCGGCGGGAAAATTGGTGCTGTGCTGGTTCCCTTGAAGCCGCATCGACGCCGAAGCGGGCAGGCTGCGGTTCGCGCCGGCAAGCACGCCCAGAAGGTCCAGATAACACCGCAGCCCGCTCGTGTTCGACATCATGTGCGCGAGGGTAATCGTCCCCGGATACGGCGGCAGCTCGGGCACGAATTTCCGAATGTCGTCGTCGATGGAGAGAAGACCGTCTTGCGCCAGCAGCAGAATACTCAGGCAGGTGAACTGCTTGGTTGTCGAGCCGACGCGCATCCGTGTGCGCACCGTGTTCTTAGCACCGCTCTCAACGCTGGAGAGACCGGCGCCGCGCCGGAGCAGCACCTCGCCGCGCCTCGCTATCCCGGCTACAAGACCCGGGCCGTTCTCGCTATCGTACGATGAGATCGAGCTCGTCGGACTGACGTTCCACAATATACTGTCGCTTCAAGCGATATTTTGCCTTCACCTGCGAGGAGTTCGCGCGCGCGCAGGTAACGCTCGCAAGATGAACGCGCCCCACTTGGCCAAAAAACTCGGCCCGTTCGATGCCACGCTCATCGTGATGGGCGGAATTATCGCTTCAGGCATCTTCATGAACCCCTCGGTCGTGGCGCAGCGCCTGCATTCGACCGGGCTCATCTTGTCGGCTTGGCTGCTCGGCGGCGTCATCGCGCTCATCGGCGCATTCGTCTTTGCCGAACTTGCAGCGCGCCGGCCGGACGTCGGCGGCATCTACGGCTACTTGCGCGACGCGTTTCACCCCGCGCTTGCATTCATGTCCGGCTGGACGGCGCTTCTGGTAAGCCAGAGCGGCGCCATTGCCGCCGTGGCGGTCACGTTCGGCACGTACGCGCATCTCTGGATTCCGGTTGACGTCCGTGTGCTCGCGGTCGCCGCAATTTTTGCCACCGGACTCGTGAACTGCTTCGGCGTGCAGCAGGGCGTTGTAACGCAAAATGTGTTGATGATCTTGAAGATCGGCGCCATCGCGCTCATCATCGGCGCGGGCTTTTTCGGTCCGGTCGCGCTGCATCACGTCGTCGTTCCCCCAATCGCAACCACCTCGCTCGGCTTGCTGGCGGCGTTCGGCGCGGCGCTCATTCCGGTATTTTATTCGTACGACGGATGGCAGACGGCACCGTTTATGGATCGCGAGATGAAAGACTCCGGACGCGCGATGCCCTTCGGTTTAGTGCTCGGCGTTATCGGCGTGGTCATCCTCTATATCGCCGTAACGCTCGGCGGCCTTCGCATGCTCGGCGCCGACGGACTCGCCGCGACGTCCACACCGGCAACCGAGATGGTGAAGATGGTCATCGGCCGCGCCGGCGAGGGCGTGGTCGCGGCATTCATCGCGCTCTCCACACTGGGATTCCTCGGAAACATGGCGCTGACAATCCCGCGCCTCTACTACACGATGGCAATGGACGGATTGTTTTTCAAACAGCTCGCCTATCTTCATCCCAAGTCACGCTCGCCCATCGTAGCCATTGCACTGCAATGCGTTGTTGCAAGCGCCATCGTAGGCTGGGGCAACTATCAGCGCATCTTAAACTACGTAACGCCGATGGACTTCCTGTACATGGTCCTGGCCGCCGTTGCCGTCTTTATTCTCCGCAAACGCGACGGCGCCGCGCCCTTCGCCGGCGTGCGCATCCCAGGCCACCCATGGAGCACGATCTTTTTCACCGCCGTCAGCGTCGCGTTCGTAATCAACGCCTACATCGCTTTCCCCCGCGACTCCCTAGTAGGCCTCGCAATCTTCCTCTCCGGCATCCCCATCTACTACATCTGGCGCCGCAAAAATAGCGCCGCGCCCCTGCCATCCTGAGCCCCCGCCTTTGTCATCCTGAGCCTGTCGAAGGACCCCCGAGGTATCGAGGGGCGCACGCCTCCGAGCTACCGGCAAACCCCCACCGCCAAATGCTGCGACAAGTACTCCGCCGTTGCGTTGTCAACTTGAACGAACGTGCTATACCGCAGAAACCCATGGATCTCGTTCGGCACGGTCAATTCCGAGTACGGCACGTGCGCGAGTTGCAAGCGGCGCACTAGATCGACCATTTGGTGAAAGTGCACGTTGTGATCGTCATCGCCTTGCACTAAAAGCACCGGCGACTTCCACGTCGCTATCGCCGAATCGGGCGATGACAACCACGCAAGCCGCCGCTCCGCTTTGATGTCCTGCACTTGGTAGCGTGCCGCCGGATCCGGCAACTCATCCACGCTCGACCAATCGTGCACGCCATGCCAGTCCACGCCCGTGCAAAAGCGATCCGAATTGCGCGCAAGCGCGAGCGCAGTCAAATAACCGCCGTACGAACCGCCCCGAATGCCGATCCTGCGTCCATCCACCTGACTATCCCGCCGCAAAAACGCATTCCCCGCCAGAACGTCTTTGTACTCGGAAGCCCCGTCGGCCCCCAACGTGCTGGATGTGCATATGCGTGGCCGTACCCGATACCCAAGCGATAGTTCACCGAAAGCACGACGAGACCGTGATTCGCAAGGTACTGATTCATCGCATAGCCGTTGGTGTAGTAATCCATGTAGTGCCAGGTCGTCAGCATCTGCCGCGGCGGACCGCCGTGCACGAAGATCACGCCCGGTTTCTTTGCCGCGCCCCCGCTGCGCTCAAACAGCTGCCCGTGCACCAGCAGCCCGTCCGACGCACGGAACGTAACGCTGCGCGGAATGACCAGCTGCGAAGCGGGAAAATCGCTCGGCACGCGATCGCGGTCCAGCGCGCGTGGATTCGACCCGTCGGCCGATGCAACAACAATCAGCGGCGGCTCTTGCGACCCTGCTTGAACGAGATGCAACGCCGTCCGCCGTCGAGCGGCCCCCATTCGCTGGAAGAACCGCTTGTAAGCGGGCTCACCGACCCGGTCGTGACATCCACGCGATACACGTGCCGCCGATCGCCGTCACCAACCGTTGCACCGGTATTCGCCGAGTACACTAGCGAACGCCCGTCCGCCGAAACCGCGGTATCTTCCACCATAAAAGCACCCGGCGTAAGCCGGCGTGCCGCGCCGCCCTGCGGTGAGACGGCATACAAATGCGGCCACCCGTCGGCTTCCGACGTAAACGTCAACCTATTCGCACCGGTCCAACGCAAGCTCGGATCGAAATTGTCGGGAAACGAATCGCGCTGCGTGCTTCCGCTTTGCCAAACGCGCGCAGCGGTTCCCGTTCCGGCGTCCGCAACCCAAATGCCCCACGGCGTCGGCGCCCACTGGAAATCAATCGCCGGCGGCCCACCGCTGCCCGGGAGACGCAGAAACGCGATGTGCGAACCGTCCGGCGACCAGCGCGGTTCGATGTCCTGTGCGGTCGTTGGCGCCAGAAAGCGAAGCGGCGTTGCCGCGGCGCGATACACGGTGATAAAGCTATGATCGATGCGCGTCGAAACAAAGGCAAGCGCCGTACCATCCGGCGACCACTGCAAATCCAGAATCTTGCCCCTCATCGAAGAACATCTTGTCGGCCTTCGCAGAGCCGTCCAGCGGCGCCCACATCACTGACTGATCGCCCGCGATGAACGCAACGCGACGGTTATCGGGCGAAATCGACGGCGCGTCTCCGCTGCCCAGCGAGATGGGCTTGCCGCCGGCGAGCGCAACGGACCAAACCTCCATTTGCGGCGCAGCGGTGTTCGCGGCCGGATCCGGCGGAAAATTCGGCGGCCAGTTCGCATCGTGATCGCCGCCGCGAACGTACACCAGATAGCGGCCGTCCGCAGAAATCTTCAGGTTGGTCAGTTCCTGTCCGTCATCCGCAGTGTAGTTCGTCACCGCGCGCGGCGCATAAGCGGGTGCCGTGGCAACAAAGATGTTACGCACGCCGCGTTCGTTCAGGACGTACGCAACGGTTCGGCCATCCCGCCCGGCGATCAGCCCGGTCGGATATGGATAGCCCATTATCTGCTCCAGCGTAAACCCGGAGGATACGGTTTGAGCCGCCGCGCGAACGCCGCTCTGCGCTAGGAACCCCACGCTTACGAGCAGCAGCAGTGCGATGGTACGAGATAGGACGGTCCGTGGTGTCCGCATTACTCTGGTCTTTCCGCTATTTGAGCGAGAACGCTCGTCACCGCATCGATTACGATGTCGGGCCGGTCGAATTGAATGTAGTGGCCGCTTTGCACGAGTTCGTAGCGCCCGCGCGTCGAGAGCGCCGCAATGCGCATGTGCGCCCTGCGCCACGCCGGCTCGAACTGCTGAAGCCCTGCGCGTAACGCCGCCGGCATCTGGCTCTCGCCGTGCGTGGTGGCCGTCAGCACCGATCAGCGGTAAATCGCCCAGCGATCGTTCCCCGTCCCGCACCTCGCGCTGGCTCACCGCCACGTTTTGTAACTCCGAGGCGACGGCGCGGTACGGCGCGGGCTTGCGCGCTTGCGCCTTGACCGCCGCAAGGAGCGCGGCAGTCACGCCGTTGTGCGGCTGCGAGCTGATGCCCCACAGCACGTTGAAACACGCTGCGCGCGGCTGCGCCGCACACTTTTGAACCGCAACGAGCTGCGCGTTCATCAGCGGCTTGAGCACCGCGGGTATCGCCACATCGGCGGCCGTACCGTCGACCAGAACCAGCCCCGCCACATCGCGGCGGTACAATTCGGTGAACGCCTGCACGTCCAGGCCGCCGAACGAATGCCCCACCAGAACGTACGGCGCCGGCAGATGCGCAGCATGCAACAGATCGTGCAACTCGCGCGCAATTGCATACGACGTGCGCGGTGAAGAAGCCGGATCGCTAAATCCATATCCCGCGCGATCGTACGCACAGACCGTGGTGCGCAAAGAGAGCCGTTGTTGAATCCGGATCCACGTCGGCGACCAATCACCCAGCCCCGCGTCCAGCACAACCACTGGACGCCCCGACCCCGAGCAGACCAGGTTCAGCCGATGCCCGCCGACGCTTATGCGCCGGCCGGGCACCGCGTACGCGTTTGCCGCCGGAGATGCCGATGCAATCGCGGCCGCCAGCAGAACGTGGAGCAATGCGCGCTAGAAGTTCGTGACGAAGTTCACGAATTGCATCGCGAACAGGAACCAAATCGCATAGATGGCCGCAATGGCAACGACGACTTCCCCGGTTCGCACCAACCATCCGCCGGGACCGCGCACCACGCGAAGTGCCGCCTCCGCAATTGCCGCGAGTAGGCCGATGACGGCAATCACGCCCACGATATAAAGCAACGTCATCTTCCCGGGCAACGACGACGAAAGAAGCGATGCCTCCGAGGAAAGAAGCATAGCCCATCCAACGATCGTCACCAAAAAGGCGATAATGCCGATCCGTGCGGCCGCATGCAGAATGTGCTCGTTGCGTTCGAGCCCCAATGAGAGTCTCAACTTACGCCGCGCAATCCAGCCGCCCAAGCGAATCAGCAGCGAGAGTACCAGGATGCCCGCGAAGATCGTGAGCAGCGCCTTCACCGAGCCGGACGTTCGCAGCCCACTCACGCGCTGCTCTACCGAAACCATGTTGGTCTCGTCCGATGCCCACGAGATCACGTTGCCGTTCGCGTCGGTGCCGAAGACCAGGTAAGAGTCGCCTCCGACCCGGCGATACCGCAGCGGCGCGATCTCACGCCACCGCATCGGCTCGCCGGCCGCATTTTGAAGGGCGCTCACCACAACCGTGCCGTCGGGATTTGCGCTCACTTGGCTTTGCCCCAGCGTGTAGACGAAGGCGAGCGCGCGGGCGACACGGCGGCTGCTCTCGTACCACCCCGCGACGCGTTTTGCGTCTTTCTGCGGATCGGCCAGCGTCCGCTGCGTCGGCGGCGTATACGGATAATAGCGATTCAGGAACTGCTTGAACAGATTGTTGCGAACGTCTTCAACGGCGCCGGCCTTCCCGGCCGAATTGAACGAGACGAACCACCCCAGTCCTTTCGATGGGATAAGATGTAGATCGCTATGGAACACGACGGTGTCCCCGCCGTGCCCGATGATCGGCAGCGCGTTGAAATCGTCTTGGTAGAACCCGAGATCGAAACTCGGCAGCCCCTTCTCCGGCGCGACCTGCGGTGTCCACATTTCGCGAATCGTCGCAGGTTTGAGCAGCTGATAGCCCGCGTACGTTCCGCCGTTTAAATAGGCAAGCATAAAGTGCGCCATTTCGACGCCGGTCGAACTCGACGATCCCGCCGGAGCGGTATCGACAAACTCGAATGACTTGGTCTCATCTTCGGAGGCGTTCAGGTAACCGGTCGCCATCAGCGGAACAAGGCGCGCCGGCAGTGGCTGCACGAACGTTGAGTGCGTCATCTTCAACGGCTCGAAGATATGCTTTGCAATGTAGGTCTCGAACTTCTCGCCCGAGACGCGCTGCACGATGTAGCCCGCCAGGGTCGCGCCGTAATTCGAATAGGCGATCACCTTACCCGGCGGATAGATGCGCGTCGGCAAGCGCCGCTTCAAGTACACGTCGATGGGCAACACGTTATTCGAACTATCGACCATCAGATCGCGCACCGTCTCCTCGAAGCCGCCGGTGTGCGTCATCAGATCGCGCATCGTTACGGGCTGTCCTTGGAACGGGGGAATCCTAAAGTCGATATATTTATTCACGTCCGCATCGAGATCGATCTTGCCGGCCTGCACGAGTTGCATTACGGCCGTCCAGGTGAAGGAGCTTCGACACCGAGCCCGGGCGGAAGAGCGTCGTCGCGGGATTGACGGCGCGCTGCGTCTTGACGTCCGCGTAGCCGTACCCCTTGGCAAAGAGAATCTTGCCGTCTTTGACGATGACGAGGACCGCGCCCGGAATATCCGCGCGATGCAGCGCGTACGGCACAAGCCCCGAGAAGAACGCGTCCAGGTCTTGCGCCGTCATCGCGGGCGCCGGCTTTTGCGGCGCCGCTTTCGGCGCCGCTTGTGCCGAGGACCCCAGAAGCAGAATCGCCGCGAGCAATCCCGCTCCGAACCGAACGTTCATCATCCTTTACAGGTCCTGCGTGAAGATAAGGCGCAGCGTTGTCGGCCCGTAATTGCCGGCCGGCGTCGCTGCGTAGTAAACGGGCACCGGCTGGCCGGTGGTCAGACTGGTCTGCGTCGCGCCGCGCACCAGCGGCAACGGGATGCCGTTAAAGAAACCGGCATACGGGTTCGAATACGCGCCGGTTAGGTTATCGGCGGAGAGTTGCATGCGCAAACCGTTGTCGTTGAGTTTGTACCGCACGTTTGCCGAGAGCACTTCGAACGCCGGCTCGTTGAAAGCGTTGTTGTTGCCGAAATACGTCATGCCCAAGTTGTAGTACTGGCCGTAGTGTCCGGTCCAACTGAGTTCCCCGTAGCCGCTCGCGTACGGAACGCGCGCACCGGCAACGCCGTTCGGCGCACCGGATATTGCCGTGGGTTGACCGCCGAAGTTCACGTTGGGAAGCACCGCGAGGTTCGTGTTGTAGATACAGCCCGGCCCCGGCGGAGTGGTAACACCGGTGCTGGGATTCGTTGAACCGGCGCAGTAGAAGTATGCCGGCAGATTGTAGGTGAAGGCACGCTGCAGTGCGCCTTGTAGTTTCCAGCCAAGACCGTATTGCGGGACGTGATTGAGTGCGAACTCGATGCCTTCGTACCGCGCCTGACCCAAGTTCGCCGTCTTCGAGACCTCGCACGGCGCATTCGGGCAACCTGCCGCCGCCGCGCCCGTGACGGTCGTTGTCTGCGTCAAAAACAGGTTGCGCAAATTCGTGGAGTAGAGATCGAGCGAGATCGACGTTGCCCGCGCGAAACGGTGGTCCACGCCGAAGTCGTAGCCGAAAGCCGTCTCGGCATTGATGTCGCCGTTATTTGCGTTTTGTATCGATCCCGCCGCCGGCACGCCGCCGATGACCGCGCTCCACTTCGAGCCGCCCGACGAGACCAGACTCATGTACGGCGGCGCAACCGAAGCGCCCGCCGAGAAGCGGTAGATCGTATTCGTATTCGGCCGCCAGCTCAGCGCCGCGCGCGGTTCGTTGTACGAATGCGAGGCGTCATGCCATACCGGCTGGTTGTTGATCGAGTTGATCGAATAATGGCTCAAATAGTTAAGCGCGTAATCGCCGAAGTTCAGCAGCAGTTTCGGGCGCAGCGCAATGTTTGCGCGAAGCGAGAGCGTTTGAAAGGTCTGCTTCGACCCGGCCACGGGGCTGTTGACGGTAATACCGACGGACGGCTCTGCTGCGGTCGAGGACGAGTTCTGCTCCGAGCGGTCGTATCCCAGCGTGAGCGCGTTATCGCCGATCTGCTCCTGAAGTTGAAGCGTCTCACCGCTCATCGTATCGTTCGTGAAAAACAGATTCGCTTGGCTGGCGGTCCTGAAGTTGACGTTTTGGCCGCTGAACGTCGTGTTGGTAGGGGGAACGTAACCGCTGCCGGTGTTGCACAACCAGCCGTTGGGATCCGTGCCGCCGGCAAGCACCGGCGTGTTCGGATCGTACGATGCCCCGGTCGGACACAGCGGCACGGTACCGTAGGCGTGCAGCGAGACGTTCAGCGGCGTTGATGTTCCCTCGATGGCGTTTGTGTCCAACGAGCCGGTGTAATAGCGCGCGAGCACCGTTCCCGTTTGTCCGAGCGTTGTGCGAAACTCGCCTTGGAACAAGTTTTGCTGCTGCCATGTGGAGCCTTGACCGTTAAACGAGCTCAGGTCGAAGGGAATCGGCGCGCCGCACGCAGGGCCGCCGCCCGTAGCGGCACAGTTGTAGGGCGTTCCGCTCGCAAAAGGATTACACGTGATTCCCGCGTTTGCCGTGCCGCACGGTTGGAACGAAAATGCCGGCAAGCCGGTCGTGCCGACCTGCGAGGTGTCATAGGCTTCCACGTCCCCGTTTCCATTAACGGACTGTCCGCCGAGATAGGAGAGCTTGAACGACGTGTTGTTTGAGAAGTTGAACAGAATCTTCGCGAGCTCCGATGTCGAGTGATAGCCCGCGTTCATCGTGTAGCAGCAGCCGGTCAGCGGTTCGGCAAAAACAATTCCCAAGCCGTCGTACGGCGCAAAGGCGGATGGCCCAGAGCTTCACCCACGGGCGCGAGCATTGCAAGTTGCTGACCATTGACGTAATATGGGCCGCCGGGCGGTCCTCCGTCGAGCGGAATTTGCGTGCCGTTGAAGCGGAAGTTATTCAGCGGCCCGGGCGAGCCGTCGGTGACGTAACCAAAGGCATAGCCGATCTTGCGGTTCGTCGTTTCACCGGTCGCCTTTACGCCGACCGAGACGCCGCCCCACTTATCAACGCTGAACATCCCGGTCTGCCGGTTCTGCGAGCTGGGTTCGAGCGTCACATAGTTGATCGTACCGTTGATGGCATAGTTGATCTCCACCGGCATCGAACCCGGACCTTTGACCAGCTCCGCGTCGTCGAGCAGGAACGGGTTGATGAGGTTCGGTGAGAACGTTCCCGCCGAACCAACCGAAACGGGATGACCGTCGATGAGCGATTCGGTCTCATACGGCAACGCGCCGCGAATCTGTGCCGTCTGCAGCGAGCCCGGCGAAGCGCCATTGCTCGGGTTACCGTTGCCTGGTGAATACGGCGTGGTCAAGATGCCCGGCGTTTCGTTGAGCACCTTCGTGACCTGCTCGCTACCCTGATTTGCAAACGTCGCCGAACTGACCGTGTCGATCGAGGCAGTAGATGTATTCAGCGGAGCCACGCCGGCGGCAACCGTCGAGACCGACGCGATCGTCCGCAGCGAGGAGAAGGACGATTGCGCAAGCGTCACGTTCACCGTCGCCGTCTCTCCGATGAAAGCGGTGATCGAGTCGTTGCTATAAGCGTTGTAGCCGGCCTTGCTTACCCGCAGGGTATACAGCCCCGTCGGGACCGCAGGAAACGTGAACGCACCTTGTGCGTCCGTCACCGTTGAAAGGTGCTCCGGGCCCGTGAGCTCCACTTGCGCGCCGCCCAGTGGCGCTCCGTTCGCAGCGTGCACGGAACCGCTAACGACGGCAGTCGTTCCGGCGGCATTTGCCATAAGCGGCGCGCTAGCGAAAATTGCGGCTAATGCGAGGATCGTTACGCGAGAGAAAATGTGGCGCATCTCGATTGCTCCTAACGGTCAGCAGGGCACCCGGTTGAATGTCGCCTTTTAGGGGTCCACTATGCCCTTCCTCCAAAAAATCGGGTTCGGAAGCAATATTTCGTCGCTGCAAGGCCGGGGGAGCCCCGGGCAGCGAAGGACGGGGGGACATGAAACGGACTTCTCACAAAGCATCGCCCGCGGAGCCGGCGGATTTATCGCTGCCTGACATCGGCAAGATCCTTCAGCGTTTGCGCGCTCAGCGGAACGTAACTGTTCGCGAGCTTGCAGAACAAAGCGACCTTTCGGAGTCGTTCATCCGGGCGGTGGAGCGGGGCGAGTCGGATATCTCGCTCGGCCGTTTAGCGCGGCTGGCGCGTTTCTTCGAGTACGATCTGGGCGCGTTTTTGGGTTTTACCACCCAGCTCTCCGCCCGAACTTCGTTCGCAAAGAAAATCGCGCGACACTCAACCGTGGCAAAGGCGTACGCTACGAAGCGCTGCACCTGCCGGGAATCGACTTGGGATCTGGTGACGGTCGAATTCGCCGCGCGAACGAAATTGAAGGATGAACTCACCCACGAAGGCATCGACGTTGTGTACGTTACGCAGGGCGATGTCATCGCCGTCGTCGACGGTGTGGATTATCCGATGACCAAAGGCGATTGCTGCGTCTTTTCGGCCGCCTATCGCATCGCGTCCGGAACGATTCGGGCAAGCCCGCATCGATACTATCGATCACTACGGGACGAATGTACTAAGCGCGTCATGAGATTCTGCAGCACGATCGTCGCGCTCATCTTCACAGCGGGCGCGCTGCTCACCGGTTGCGCCAGACAAAACACCCGTACCGCGCCTTCCGGCAATCAATTGACCGTGGCGCTGGCGCAAGAGCCGGTGTCTCTGGACCCTTTGCTGCTCGAGGGCCCCACGGCGTACGCGGTCGGCGATCTGTTTTATAGTTACCTGACGAACTACGATTCGGACGGCAACCAGATTCCCGACCTCGCCCTGCAGGTTCCCACACTCGCGAACGGCGGCGTCTCATCCGACGGCATGCACATCGTTTTCCACCTGCGGCGCGGCATCCGCTGGCAAGACGGCGCGCCGCTCACCGCGGCGGACGTCGTCTTCACCTACCGCGCCATCATGAATCCGGACAATGCCATACCCTCGCGATTCGGCTACGACGCCGTGGCCTCGGTGGGCGCACCCGATGCGTATACGGTTCGTCTGGTTCTCAAGCGTCCGCTCTCGCCAATCGTGCCGTTCTAG
>CAVPCC010000012.1:0-81316 GCA_963702335.1 Vulcanimicrobiota bacterium
ACCGTACACACGGATGTTGCGAAGGGCAATCACATCTACCCACGAATGGGGTCTCCAATCTCTCACGATGGCGTCGCTTACGCGAACGGCATCCAGCGCCGCATCTACATCATGCACGCGAACGATATCGATCCCTGCTGCAACGGCAAGGGCCGTCGTCGCTGCCGTTCCAAAGGCCCGCTCGCGTACGCCTTTTCCGGTCAATTTGCCGATGGTGGATTTGCGCGAGGTGCCGATCATGGTTGGAAAGCCCAACGCGACCAAGCGCGGCAGCTCGCGCAGGACGGTAATGTTCTGATCGGGCGTCTTTCCAAAGCCGATTCCGGGATCTAAAATGATGCGATCCGCTGCAATGCCGGCGGCTTGCGCACGCGCTGCGGCCTCGCTCAAGAAACGCAGCACCTCATCCATCACGCCCCTTGCATACTCGGCGTGCGTCTGATTATGCATGATCACCACCGGCACGTGCGTGCGCGCCGCTTCGTCAAGCAGTGCGTCCGGCAGTCCCCATACCGAGTTCAACATATCGGCGCCGGCCGCACGCGCGGCGGCAAAGACCGGGGGCTTATAGGTGTCCACCGAGATGATGGCGCCCGGCAAGCGCTCGCGCACCGCGGCAACGACGGGCAGCAAACGCGCCATCTCGGTTGCATCGTCGACCGGTGTGTGGCCCGGGCGCGTCGATTCAGCGCCGATGTCGATGATGTCGGCACCCATCGCCTGCGCGAGCGCATAGCCGGTTGCATCGCGCGCGTCGGTTAGGCCGTCGCCCGAGAACGAATCCGGCGTAACGTTGACGATTCCCATAACATACGTGCGGACACCCCAGCGCAGCTCACGTCCGCGCAGATTCAACATGTTCCATCCACCACGCACGCAGCTCGGCAACGATGAAGGTCGATCCCGTCACGACGATCACATCGTCCGCCGATGCATTACGGCGGGCAATCGCAAGCGCTTCCGCCGGATCGGCAAGGGCCCGTCCCCACAGCCCGAGCTCTTCGGCCATTCTCGCTAGCCGCTGCGGTCTGATTGCCGTCCGTCCATGCGTTTCAAACGACGTAAAGAGAAACGAGGCCGGCAATTGCGCGAACGCTGCGAGCATCTCGCGCGCGTCTTTGCTCTCCCCGATTGCAACGACGAACCAAAACCGCCGCTCGGGAAAAGCGGCCCGCAGCGAACTCACCAGGTGCGCGGCTTTATCGGGGTTATGCGCGATATCGAAAATGACGGCCGGATGCGAGTTGAAATGCTCCATGCGTCCGCTCAAACTCAAAGCCCGCAACCCCGCCTGGACGGCTTCTTTGCCGGGGCGCCTCTCGGTTAACTGCTCCAGAACGGCGATCGCGGTTGCCGCATTGCGCTGTTGAAAGATCCCAAGGAGCGGCAGGTCGATATCGTACCGTTCGCGCGCGGTTTGGATGGTGAACGACTGTCCGAATGCGGTGGAACGCTCGTTGCTCACGGTGGCGGCGTCCGGTACCCAAATGAACGGCGCACCTGCTTGCGCACACGCATCTTCAATAATCGCGCGTGCCGTGGGTTGTTCCACCGCGCTCACCAGCGGCACGCCCGGTTTTGCAATCCCCGCTTTATCGGCGGCGATCTCCTCAATCGTCTCACCTAAGATCTCGGTATGATCTAAGCCGATATTGGTAATTCCGCATACCGTGGGAACCAGCACGTTCGTCCCATCGAGTTTTCCGCCGACGCCCACTTCGACCACCGCAATATCTACGCGTTCTTGCGCGAAATACAGCAGCGTGAGCGCAAGCAGCGTTTCGTAATATGAGGGGCGCGAATGCGCCGCGCCGACGCTCTCGATTGCCGGCATCATCTGCGAGAGCAGCTCGCCGAAGCGCTCTTCGCCGACGTTCAGCCCGTCGACGCGCGCGCGTTCCACCATCGAAACCAGATGGGGCTTGGTATGCAGACCCGTGCGGGCGCCCGAAGCCGTCAGCGCCGCGGCGATCATCGTGCAGGTCGAACCCTTGCCGCTCGTTCCGCCGATTTGAATGGTGGGGTACTGCGAGCTGCGGACCGTCCAGCGCATCGAGCAACGCGCGCATGCGGTCCAAACGGTAGGGTTCGCGCCGGGAATTGGACTCGTTGACCGTCGAGAGCAAATAGGTCTGAGCTTGGGAGAAATTCATCCGTCTGCCGCTTCTCCTGCAAGCAATGACAGCGCGTGGGGCAGCACCGGCAAGACGACCGCAAGGCATTCGGCCGCCGCTTTGGGGCTCCCGGGCAAATTCACGATGAGCGTACGATGGCGCACGCCCGCGATGCCGCGCGAGAGCATCGCTGTCTTGGTAACGGTGAGCGAGGCGCTCCGGATTGCCTCGGCGATCCCGGGCACTTCGTAATCCAGAATGGCCGCAGTTGCCTGCGGCGTGCGATCGCGCGGACCTAGGCCGGTGCCCCCGCTGGTGAAGACGGCGGTCACGCTTGCGGAATCACAGAGATCGATCAGTTCGGCTTGCAACGCGCCCGCATCATCGGGCAGCACGACCGCACGCGTTATCTCGTAGTCCGGCATCAGCAGATCGCGCAACACCGGTAAGCATCCGTCGGCGCGCGTTCCCGCGGCTGCGCGATCCGAGAGCACGATCAGTGCAACTTTAGCCGGCACGGTAGTCGCCGCTCTTGCCCCCGGTTTTTTCAAGCAGACGGATACCTTCGATAGAGACGGCCTTGCTCACGGCTTTGGTCATGTCGTAGATTGTGAGCGCGGCAATGCTCGCGGCAACCAGGGCCTCCATCTCGACGCCCGTTTGGGCGACCGTTCGCGCAAGGGATTCGATCACCAGATCGTCGCCATCCCACGAAAAACGCACTTCGACCTTCGAGAGCGGCAGCGCGTGCGCAAGGGGAACGAGCATCGCGGTCTGCTTCGCGGCCATGATCCCGGCGATCTGTGCAGCCGCAAACGCGTCGCCTTTGGAAAGCGTCGCATCGCGCAGCGCGCATGCGGCCTGCGCGCCAAGGCGCACGCGCGCTTGCGCGCGTGCTGTGCGGGCCGTCGGGGATTTTTCCGAGACGTCCACCATAAAAAGGCTGCCGTCGTCGGCGATATGTGAGGGTTTCGGCACGGTGATAGAGGAATCGAGGCCAGAATGTCCTTGGCAGAAGGTTTCGGCTCCAGTTCGGCTTCAGACTCCGCGGCCCTCGGTGAGTTGCTCGCGTTTTTCGGCGCTGTCGCCGACTTCGCGGCCGGTCTTCCGCCCGATCGCGGCGAGCGGGTGGCCGGTCTAGCCAGCGCAATTGCCGGCGTCGAAGATCTCTCAGCCGAAACCGGCAGCGCCCTGTACTTTGCCGCCCGCCTGCGCAACATCGGGATTCTCGGAAACGCCGCATTTGCGAAAGCAAATACGCTCAGCGAGCGCGCCGTTACCATGGCGAAGTGGGACATCCCGGCAGACGGCGCGCGAATCTGCGAGCAGATTGCCGCCTTGCCCCATGCAACCGCCGACATCGTTCGGTGGCAGGCCGAATGCTGGGACGGGACGGGCTATCCCGACCAATTGCGCTGGACGGGCATCCCCAAGGCCGCGCAGATCTTGCACATTGCCGAAACGTTCGCCGCGGGCGAGGACCCCGAAGAGGCTTTCATGCTGGTGAGCAGCGAGGCCGGACGCACCTTCTCACCCGAGCAAACGCGTTCGTTCATCATGTGGTTTCATCTCAATGAAGGGCAGATCGCACCGGTGCCCGCGCCGCACGCTGCGCTCGCGCGCGAGCGAACGCAGCCGGACACGCTGCTGGCGATGCTCGCGCGGCGGATCGACGCGCACAACGGCACACCCGATCGGTCCAAGCGCACTGGCGAGGTAGCCCTTGAGATCGGCCGCACGCTCGGATACGAGCAGGCGGAGCTGCGGCGTATCATGCTGGCATCGCAGCTCTTCGGGATTGGCGAATTACAGGCAGCGACGCTTGAGGAAGAACGGTTCGACGCGCTCGCGCGCCTGGGCATCGAGGTTCGCAGCGAACACGCGCAGCTTGCCGCAGAGATCATCGCAAGCTGTGCCTGCCTAGCCGATATCGCGCCCATCGTGCGCGCGCGAGCCGAATGGTTCGACGGTACTGGCGAGCCCGCAGGGC
This sequence comes from Vulcanimicrobiota bacterium, assembly GCA_963702335.1. GTDB lineage: Bacteria > Vulcanimicrobiota > Vulcanimicrobiia > Vulcanimicrobiales > Vulcanimicrobiaceae > DASSRQ01. The sequence continues at coordinate 4,105 of CAVPCC010000012.1, forward strand.
TTCGTAACACGGAGATCCGCCCGCCGCACAGCCGCTAGCCTTGGCAATTGCATACGACTCGCTCGAGCAAGTGCACCGCAGCAAGATTACCGAAGAACGCGTCTTACCGCTGAGCCGCCTGGAGACGGCTGCCGGAACGCAGTTCGATCCGCAAGCCGTGCGTGCGCTGGCCGAGGTTGCGAAGGTCCGCGCATGATCGAGCTGCACGAACGCACCCGGCGCATCTGCTCCTCGCGGGTCGAAGAAATCTTGCGACGTTTCGACTGCGCCAGCGTGGTCGATCCGTTCATGGGCTTACCGACGCATTTGAACTACCTCAAGCGCCATGGGATCGCCGTTCACGGCGGCGATTTGGTAGAGTGGTTCGTGCGCGCCGGCGAGGGCTTGGTGGTCAATGATTTTACGGTGCTGCGCGATAGCGAAGTGGCCGAAATCGTGGAGATGCTGCCCGGGCGCATCTATTCGGTCGATTTATTCAAAGCGTGGGAAGGCGTCTTCTTCAGCGAAGAACAGTGCATTTATCTTGGCGTTTGGCATGATAACGTCCACAATTTGCGCAGCGACGGGCAGACGGGCCTGGCTATCGTCGGGTTATGGAACGTGCTGTGCTACTGGCTGCAGAAGGCGCACTATCCCGACGACATGCAGGACGTTCCGCCCAGCGAACTTGCGTGGAATTACATTGGCAAGACCGAGCGGTGGGTGGCCACGAACTTGCAGCGCAACACCGTGCGCCAATCGGACGTTCTCACGACGATCAATGCCCAGCGCGCCGACGCGCTCTTCCTCTCGCCGCCCGCACGTAATTCGTTCCGCAGTGCGGATGCACGCATTTGGATGTGGGAAGCGTGGTGGCAGGGCAACCCGTACTACAACATCGAGCACGCCTACCGCGATTCGCTCTTCGGGCAACGCAGCTCCGACGAGCACGGGTACGCGCGGGCGATCGCAAGCGTTCTCTCAAACGCGCAAGACTACCGCGTGGTTGTCTTACAGACTACCGAGCAGCGCTTGCACGAGTTCGAACCGCACCTTCGCAACGCGCGCGCGAACGTAGAAATCTACGCGCCGCACCCGAACGAAGTCTATCTTATCGGGACGAAGTAGCCGCCGTATCCGAAGACATCCGCGCCCACACAAAGCAGAGCACGGCGAGTATTGCAAACAGAATCGTGTGCTTGGCATGATGCTTTCCGTCCAGGCCGATGGCCGGCAAGAAATGCGCGATGCCGGTCCACGTCAGAATGGCCAGGACGATGAAGAGAAGGCCCAGGACCAGGGCAAGTGGTTTCAATGAATTACTCCTCGAGCGGACAGCACCAAACATAACGCGCCGAACAACAGACAGTACCAACCGAACGGGCGCAGATCGTTCGACTTGAAATAGCGTACAAGAAACGCGACCGACGCGTACGCGGCAAGGCCCGCAACCACGCCGCCGACCAGTGCTTGGACAAGCACGACATGACTTCCCGGCGCAGCGGAGCTCGGGAATCTCCAGCAAGCCTGCCGCAAGAATCACCGGCGTCGCCAATAGAAAGGAATAGTTTGCCGCGTCCTCGTGATTGAGGTCGGCCAGCAATCCGGCGACGATGGAAGCGCCCGAGCGCGAGATCCCGGGAAACAGCGCGAGCGCCTGGCCGAAACCCACGCCGATGCTTTGCAGCCAGGTAAGCCGGTCGATCGGCTTATCTTGGCGGTGAAGCCGGGCTTTCTGCCGGCGGCGCAGATATTCGCCGAAGAACATGATGAACGCGTTGAGGATCAGGAAGACGGCAGCGAGTCTCGGCGCTGCCGAAAAACGCGCGGACGGGGTCTTTGAGCGTAACGCCCAGCAGCCCTACCGGCACGGTCGCGACCACCAGAAGCCAGCCGATCTTTTCGTTCGGATCGCTGCCGACGCGTCCGCGGATGACGCTGCGCACGAGCGCGGCCACAATCTTCGCCCACGTTTGCCGGTAGAACACCAGCAGCGCCAGCGCCGTGCCCAGGTGCAAGACCACGACGAACGCCAAGAAGGTGGGGTCTGAGCGGTTGATGTTGTTCCAGTGCAGGAGCGCCGGAATCAGAATGGTTTGCCCCAAACTGCTGACCGGAAAGAGCTCGCTTACACCCTGTAAGAGTGCGAGCACGATGGCTTGGGCGAACGACACGTTCCCGAGGATACGGCGCCGGGAGGATTGCTCCTGGATACGGGGTAAGGCGTTGGCGTGGAATCCAATTCCCACGCGCCTTCCGAAGAGCAAGAGCAGTTTGGCCACCAGCGCGAGTTTCAGCGCGTGGGCGATACGTTGCTCGTGTCCTACAGCATCTCCGATGAATTCGCGCCCGAATTCACCGAGACGTACGATATTGCTCCGGGCGGGATGGCCATGATCACGAACGCGGAGTTGCAGAAAGACGCGCCCATTACGGTGCAGCTGGAACTGCGCGGCGACAGCCGCCCGATGATCCGCGTGCACGGCATGGTGCGCTGGTCCCGCTACGACGGCCTGCTGCAACGCTATCGCACCGGCGTAGCCTTCGCCGACGTCGACGAACCGACGCTCAAGGATCTGACTCGCTACATCGACACACTGCGCCTTCTCCGCGATATGGGCGTGCTGTAGCCGGGCCTTTCCGGCTAGGGAGCACCCTGCGGTTGTTGGGGCTGCGGGACCGCTCGTAAATTCACATCCTGTGAATTTACGGCTTCTCTGCTTTTTTGCGAAAACAAAGTTTTGAATCGGCCATCCTGGCCGGCGCAAAAAAGTCGGAAATCCTGCAGCCCCAACGACTGCCCGATAATCCCTAGCCGAACTAACCCGGCTGCATTATTTGATCTACGGACTATCGATGTGCCCGCTGCTCGGCTTCACGTCGGCATCGACCATGTCGGGGCAGTAGTAGTAATAAAGTCCAGCGATATACTTGTAACATCGCCTCCTTCGTCGCGAATGGACCGGTAGCGTCCTCGAGCGGGTTATCGGGAAGCGGCTGCGAGCTTCGGCCATGAACCACATAATAACGCAATGCATAGTAATGGTGCGGGTCGCGAGCGTAGCGAAAATGTTCGACGCCAATCTGAATCAAAATCGCGGCGACGACGATCGCAAGCGCGCTTGTGACTAATGGCCACATCTTGAACGTCATCCATCGATTTTTTCTAATAAGAGAGCGTGCGCCCTTCGCAAGCTCAGTCCGATTCCCGGAATCGTAGTCCTTCGATACCTCAGGATGACGATGGCGTGTGCTGTGCTCCCTTCGACAAGCTCAGGGTCCTTCGATACCTCAGGATGACAATGGTGCGATACCTCAGGATGACAATTGGCGTGGCAATAGTGAGGTGCTGCGCGGGTTGGGGGGTGGGTGGGGCTTCCGGGGAGCGTCCGTTTTTTCGAGCCGGCCAGGATGGCCGTTTCAAAACTTTGTTTTCTCGAAAAAACGGTCGAGCAAGAAAAATGTCCGGATGACATTTTTCTTGCGCCTCCCCGGAAGCCCCACCCACCCCCCAACCCGCGCAGCACCGAACGCCTTAAAGCGCAGAAAAGTGCACGCTGAAAACGACATCTCCGGGCACGGCCTTGCACGCGACGTACTTCGGCGAATAGGTCGCATCGCGCGCCAACTGAACGGCAACGGCGTCGAGCCCGGAGTTGCCGGAAGATTGGGCGATCGACGTGTCGGTAATGCGGGCCTGCGCGTCGAGCAGGACGTGAATCTGCGCGATGCCGCTGGCTTTGCTCGCGCGCGCTTGCGGCGGGATGTCGCCGACGTCGGGTGTTGATGCAACGGCGGCGGGTGCATTTTCGTGGCCGCCGCATGGTCCGAGCGTCGGCATCGTGGTTGCGAGCGGCGTTGGTGACGGGCGCGGCGGCGCGGTCTGCTGCCGGATAGGGGCGACAACGTTGGTTGTAACGTGGCGGCCGTTGCCGTTGACCGGCACGACGGGCGGCGGGTGGATGCTCGAACGCGGCGCGGGCGTTGGTTGCGGAGTCGGAGGCGGCGGCGTGGGCGGCGGCGCGATCCGCGCGATGTGAATCAAGCGGATCTTTGCCACCGTTTCTTTTTGCCACTGAACGTCCGAGGGCCAGCGCACCGCTCCGGCGAGCACTAAATGCGCGAGGAGCGAGAGCGCCAGCGCCGCCAGAAGAACGTTGCGCGTTCGTCGAGCGTTCGTTGGCGATTAGCCGTTAGGGTCGAACGTCACGTGATAGATGTAATTCTCCTGAACGCCTTGGCAATTCACGATCTTCGGAGCGTACACCGATTGCATCGCCGCGTCTTTTGCCGCCTTGTCGATGAACATGTTGCCGGATGGCGTTTGGACCGTCGCGTTGAGCGGTGCCCCCGTCGGCGAGAGCGTCACAATGACATTGACGTCGACCTTGCCCATGCCGGCTTCGCGCGCTTGATCCGGATATTCGGGCGTCACCGACTGCGTGGCCGTTGCCTCCTGATACGGCGTTGCGCAAGCAGGCTTCGGCGTCGGCGTGCTGGCGGGCGGGCCCGGCGGTCCGGGAGCCGGCGGTCCCGTGCTCGTACCGGCCGGTACGCCGTTCTCCGAACCATGGACGGGCGCAGTGTATTTGCTCTCGCTGCTGGTCGTCGAGGCGTTGTTGGTCGTCGTCTTGGGCGGATTCACTTTGAGCTGCGGCTGAGGTACCTGCACCTGCTGCTTGGGCGGCGGCGTGGTCTTCGGCGGTGGCGGCGTGGGCGTGGGCGGCGGAGGCGTCGGCGGTTTGACGATAATCTTCTTGGTAACCGACACTTTCTCGACTTGCGGTTCCTCGGTCGTCTGCGTAAGGTTCTTCATGAACGGCGCTGCAAGCGCGTGAATGAAGATCGAGACGACAAACGCTATGCCCAGATAATTCCGGAAGCGGTGGCCCGTGGTGATATACGGCGACTTGTCTGCGTTCGGCATCGTTTAGGTCTTGCTTCCCTCGATCTTGTTTGCCAAGCCGAACTCCGTCAAATCGGTCGACTTTGCCGCATCCATCACTTGCAGAATTGTTCCATAATCGGCCTTGGGATCGGCCTTGATAATGACGCTCTTGAACTTGTGCGCGGTATTGGTCTGAAGATCTTCAAAGGCCGCCTTTGCCTCGCGAATCGACACAACGTTCGAGCCGATTTCGATCTTGTTATCTTTGTCGACGATGACCACGATCTGCGAGGCCTGAACCTTATCACGGTTCTTAGCCAGCGGAAGCGGCGGCTCTTTCGTAACCGAAGCGAGGATGATGAAGATGATCAGGAGCACCAGCAGCACGTCGGTGAACGGCGTGATGTTGATGGTCGACATGACTTCTTCTTCGCCTTGACCTGTTGAAACGGCCACGAATTACTTCTGAACCTCCACTATGACGTGACGAACCCGACGTCTTCGAGCCCGGCCACCTTGGCCGCGTCGAGGATGCGGATGATGATACCGTAGGGAGCCTTGGCATCGGCAATGATCGAGACGTGCTTATTGCCGCGCTTCGCCCGCTCGGTGAGCATAACGCCGTAGATTCCGGTCGCGTTCGTCTGCTGCCCATCCACGAAGATCACGCCCTTATTGTTGACGTCGATTTCGATGTCGTCGTGTGTCTTGTTGTTGAGCGGCGGGGCATTATTGTTGTTCGGCAGCTCTTTCTCGAAGCCCGGAGGCGTAACGAGCGCAGCCAGAATCATGAAAATGATGAGCAAAACGAGCAGCACGTCGGTGAACGGCGTGATGTTGATCTCCGCCATCACCTCTTCGTCTTGTTTTGCCGAGAGAAGACTCACTCCAGTCCCCTAGCCCTTACTTGACCGGTTGATACAGGTCGGTCGGAATGGGCGATCCGGTGTTGTGGAAGTGCAGCATCTCCGCCATCTGATTCGCGGCCACGATCATCTCTTGGTTATATGCCTTGATGCGCGTCTTGAAGTAGTTGAAGAACACGACGGCAATAACGGCGATGATCAGACCCGAGGCAGTCGTGATGAGCGCTTCGGAAACACCGGCGGCCACGACGGCCGGCGTGGAGTTGCCTTTAAGCGCGATGTCGTCGAATGCCCGGATGATGCCCAAAACCGTACCGAACAGGCCGACGAACGGCGCGATAACCGCGATCGTTCCGATGATGCCAAGGTACCGTTCGAGCGAATTCAGATGCTCCATGAGTGCAATCGAAAGCGCGTCGGTGATGTCCGCGCGGTTCTTTTCGCCGCGAAGCAGACCGAACTCCAGAATGCGCGGAAGCATGCCCTTTTGCGAGCGGCAGACCTTGATGGCGCCGTCGATGTCGTTAGCGGCGATCTTCTGGCCGATGGCCCGCAAAAGGCCTTTGGTGTCGCCATGCTGTGAGGCGAAGAAAATCAACCGTTCGATGACGACCGCAAGGCCGGCAATCGAGAGAGCGAGCAGCAGCCACATATCCCAGCCGCCGTGCTGCATGAATGACCAAAAACCGGCAAACACTATTCTTTTCGACCCCTCCCGTTTTACGGGAACGTAATGTGCGCTTAGACAGAATGAAATTTACGGGGCGAACCCCCCGTTTGTGAAGGCGGACTGTTAGTCCACCTTCTTACAAAGTCCTCGTAACAAAATACTAGTTTTCATTGGGACAAGTTCGTCTTGATGAAGTTGTCTACGGCGATGGAAACCGACATTTGCCCTGCCGCCTGCGCCGACGATTTGGCCTTGTTCAGTGCGGCAAGCGCCTGCGACTTCAGATCTGCCGAGCGCTTTCCGCCGACCACGTATTCGCCCGTGAGGGCCACGCCTTCGGCAAAATTCGCCTGCGCATCGTCCGGGCGCACGGCAAGGGCCTTGTCGGCGTAGGCCTTCATGACCTGATAATCGGCGACCACCGCGGGAGTCTTCTGATCGTTCAACATTGCGCTCTGAGCAAACGCGGCCGAGGTATACCCTGTGACTTGGGCGTCCGGCCCCCCGGTCTTGGCGGCCTGCTCGTAGTCGCTGATGGCTTCTTTATAATTCTTGTCCTTTAACGCTGCCTGTGCTTGCGCAAGGTACGTATTGGCCTGAATCGTGCCGATGGCCGGATTGTTGGGATCGAGCGACCGGATCTCCGACATGGTGGCCTGCGCCCGCGCAGTGTCGCCGGCCTTGTTGTAGGCCTGGAAGAGCTGCGCGTCCACATTCACGCGCGACTTGACGTCGGTCTTCGGATCGGCAAAGACGATATCACGGGCTTTCTTCAAATCGACGGCGGCCTGCGCGGCGTTGCCCGATGAGAGTTCGGCCGCGCCGAGCGCATAGTACGCGCCGCCGGTCGGCGAGAGCGCGACTGCTTTTTGCGCGTACGCGAGCGCCAACTGTCCGTTTGAGGTTGCGAGGCGCTGAGCGGCCTGCATGTACGAATTGGCCGCCACCTGCGAGAACTCATGGCTGACCGAAGGCACGCGCGCGAACGCTGCGGCAGCGCCCGGATAATCGGTTAGGAAGTAGTCGGCGGCCCCGAGCTCCGAGTTAAGCGTCGGGTCGTCTCCGCGCGAGGCGAGCGCTGCCTGAGCGCGGGCTTTCGCACCGGCATAGTTGCCGGCACGGATCATGCGGTCGATCTGTGCGGCCGTGCCGCTCATGCCCGCGGGCGTTTCGGCCCCCGACGTGGAGACGGTCTTGCCCGTGAAGCGCAGCGTGAAATCGTAGTATGCGGAGATGGCGCGCACGCCCCGGCGGGCGGGATGATAAGTGGAGTTCTGCGCGATATCCAGCGCGGCGGCATTATCGCCGCTATTCGTCGAGCGGATCACGCGCGTCGCTTTGTGCGATCCGTTCGGATTGATTTGCACTTGGACGACAACCGTACCGGTCCCGGAGATCGGCACCGACGTGCGGCCCTGATGCATCAGCTTGGGCGGATAATACTCGTTTTGGTATTGCGCGGAAACCGGAACGGATATTCCCGCGAGCGCGAGCACCGCAAGGGGTGCCGCCCATCGAGAAATACGAATCATGCGTTGTGTCCTATCTCGAAACATTGAAAGACGAAGGAAGGCGCCTACCTTTCTACCGCCGATCAACGCAAGTCAAACGGCACCCGTCACCCGTATAGCCCTACAAGCCGCCGAGCAGGTTACGGTGGTGGAAGCCGGTCCCCTGCTTTGCCGGTTAAGCGGTCAGACTTGGAGCGGGGATCCGCCGGCCCAGTGCCCGCGCGAGAACGTCGAGTTGCCCGGTCAGTTCGGCGAACTGCTCGAACGTGAGCGACTGGGGGCCGTCCGAAGCGGCTGCGGACGGATCCGGGTGCACCTCCACGAGCAAGCCGTCGGCGCCCGCCGCCACCGCGGCCAGGGCCATCGGCCCGACCAGTCGCGCGACGCCCGTGCCGTGCGATGGATCCACGATGACCGGCAGGTGCGTGAGCCCGTGCAGCAGCGGAACCGCCGCGAGGTCCAGCAGATTGCGGGTCGCGTTATCAAATGAGCGGATTCCGCGCTCGCACAAAACCACGTCCGCCGTTCCGGCGACCAGCAGATATTCGGCGGCCATGAGCAGTTCTTCGATGGTGGCTGAGAGGCCGCGCTTGAGCAGCACGGGCTTGCCCGCCTCGCCCGCTTCGCGCAGCAAACTGAAGTTCTGCATATTGCGCGCTCCGATTTGCAGCATGTCCGCGTAGCGCACGACTTGCTCGACCTCGCGCGGATCGAGCACTTCGGTTACGACCGCGAGCGCGTTGCGGTCGGCCGCCTCGCGCAGCAGCTTGAGCGCGTCGGCCCCCATGCCCTGAAATGCGTAGGGCGAGGTTCGGGGCTTGAATGCCCCGCCGCGAAGCACGTTAGCGCCCTGCGCCGCTACGGCCCTGGCCGTGGCTTCGATCTGTTCGCGCGACTCAACGCTGCAGGGTCCGGCGCAAATGGCCACCTCTTCCCCGCCGAAGCTGGCCCCGTTGGGCAGACGCACCACGGTGCGCGCCGTGCGGGCATCGCGCCGGGCGAGTTTGTAGGCGTGCGGTAGCGCGGTAAGCCGGTCCACGTTGCTTATCGTAGCAGATGGCGCAAATGACTAACCTCGCGCTCGGTGAGCGGGCGGCTTTGCCCGGGCGGCAGATCGCCAAGTTTAAGCGGACCGAAACGCATGCGCACGAGCGCGCCGACCGGATGACCGAGCGCCTCGAACATGCGCCGCACTTGACGGTTCTTTCCCTCGTGAATCGTCAGATCGAGCACGGAAGCCTCGCTGCGGGATGCAACGACACGCACCTGCGCGCCCGCGGCTTGAAATTCTTCGAGCAGCACGCCGCTTTGCAGGCGTTTGATTTCATCGGGCAAGAGCCGTCCTTGGACGAATGCGCGATACGTTTTCTCGACGCCGAATTTGGGGTGCGTGAGGATATTGGCCAGCTCGCCGTCGTTGGTGAGCAGCAAAACGCCCGACGTATCGAAATCGAGCCGCCCTACGGGAACCACGCGCGGCAACCCTTTGGGAATCAGATCCGCAACCGTGCGCCGCCCTTGCGGATCGCTCATCGTCGTCATCACGTTTACCGGTTTATGCATGAGCAGGTACGTTTGTTCTTGATCGAACTGAACCGGCGCTCCGCTCACATCGATCTTATCCTCGGTGGAAACGATGGTGCCCATCTCGCGCACGACTTTGCCGTTTACGCGCACCTTGCCGCGTGCAATCAATTCTTCGCAGGCGCGCCGCGAGGCAATACCGGCATGCGCCAGGAGTTTCTGCAGGCGCATCTTTTGGGCCATCAGCGGGTGGTAAACGATCCCAGTGAGAGTGCCGAAGTGCAAGGCGCTGCACCTTCGACCGCACTGACTGCGTACGTCGTCTGTGCCGCAAGCGCGGGAACCGCAACGCCGCTGAGCGTTTCGCCCGGGCTCAAAGGCGTAGCCGTAGGCGTCGGCACCGGCGTGGGCGCGGGCCCCGGCGTGCCCAGCGATGTCGTGTTCGGCCCACTAGTCAAAGCGATCGTTGCAGACGGAAGTGCCGTCCCAAGCACTAGAGTGAAATTGCCATCCGGAACGTTTGTCGCTCCGGGCGCGGGATACAGCAACTGCCCGGGAAATGGAAGCGCACCCGCTCCGGGTTGCAGGGTCGGGCAGCCGGTGCCACCGGCAACCGGCGAACCGCCGGCACATGCCGAGGCCAAACAAACGGACAGCGCGAGAAGAACCGGACCCGTTTTCATCTTCCTCACTACCTTTCGAGCGAGTACTTTCTCGTGAATTGTACCCGCTCGGGTACAACAACCTGCATGAAGATACCACTGGGCACCGTCGGCCACTTCAGTCTGGCCGTTCGCGACGTCAAACGCAGCGAATCATTTTGGACGGGCAATTTTAACTTGAAAAAGATCTTCGATTTCGAAGACGGCGTCGGCCTGAGCAACGACAATATCACGATCGCCTTTTTCAAAGGAACGCCGCACCCCGAAACGATGGACCACATGTCTTTTCATCTCAAAAGCATGCGCGAACTCCGCGACGCTCTAAAAACGCTCAAAGCCAACGGCGTAGATTTGGAAGATCCGGGCGACGAAATCGGCCCGGAAGCCGAAGGTTCCAAAAACATGGGCCTCTGGTTCCACGACCCGGACGGCTACCGCTGGGAACTCTCCGTACAAAACGGCGCTTCCCAGAAGTAAGCGACGCGAAGGGCCCTGCGCGCGTCGAAATTATTTGCCATGAGGCGAAGGTGCAGTCGAAAGCGCGGCTCCAACGGTTGTCCTAACTGAATCCATCGCCGAATCCGCCACCGTGTATCCGGCGGCGAGCAGCAAGGTAAGGGTGAACGCCAGAATCGATGCGCCGGCGATGCTTCGCATAAGCCCCCAATAAACTGCCCTCTCAAGGCGGGGCTGGCCGGTTATGCCTAATATCCCCGAAAGCTCTTTCGCGCATTTATGAAATGCTACCGGCGTTGCAACGACAGCATAAATTAATAGGCCTGCGCCGATGAAAGCAATCGTCCCAAGTAGCACAAAAAGTGGACCGGTAGTGACCGGAAAGGTTTGCGGCAGTTCGTCGTAGGTATTCAACAAACTGTATTTCATGAGAGCGAAGTAGATTGCGCCGCCGGTTGCAAGAAAGAATCCCGGCCAGAACGTTCGCGCAATGAAATGATAGTAGACAATCTCGCGCGCCGCCGAAGCATAGGGCGCGCCGGGTGCCCTTCGCTTAACGAAGCGCGGAAACAGCACACCGAGAAAGTACACGACCAGCGGCACGCCGGCGGTCAAGATTACACCTTCGTGCGGCACGGTCAGGCCGGATCGGTGATCTCCGATGTCGGCCGCCAGGCGCTGCGCGAGCAACTCCGCAGAGGTCTTCTCGTTCGCATTGGCGTTTCGCAATGTAACGTTAGCCGCATCGAGGCGGGTTTGCAAACTGCGAGCAATCCAATCGTGCTTAAGATCGGGATCGGGAAATAACGTACTGAAACCCAATTCCGATAAGTGCGACGGCGGTGAACGTAAGGGTGGTTGCGTTCAGAGCGAATGCAAAGGGGTTCTTCCAGCCGTCGTAGGGCGGTTGGCTTGAACGCGCCAGCTCTCGATTTCTTAGAATCGCATTCCGCTGCCGCAAGAAGGTTCTAAAGTCGATTAGCGGCTTTAAATGGTCTTCCCACCAGCCCGCGACTCGGAGCGTAGAGTCGGCAGATCGTCTTCGATCCGCGACGGTGTGTCAAGCGTTTCTGACATAGCACGTCCTCAAAAACCTGACTGCCATCCTACTATGCGGTTCGTGCTCGTTAAGGCGCATCTGGGGCGTAAGGACGAACCGGCAAAAGCCCCGTGATGGGGCTTTTTGTGGTTTTGTCTCGAGGGATTACACGCCAACGGCCGCGCTAAACCGCTAGTACTTCCCGTTGCCCTCTTCGTTATAGCCCCGCGAAAGCGAGAGCGCTTCTTTCGTAACGCTTTGCAAGAACTCGTCGTTCGTGCGCGTCTGTGCCATCTTGTCGAGGATCAGTTCGGTGATGTCGCCCGAGTTGAGCACGCTGGTCGCGCGGCGCAGCATCCAGATCTTGCGCATCTCGATCTCGCTGAGCAGCAGCTCTTCGTGACGCGTGCCCGAGCGTTTGATGTCGACCGCAGGGAACACGCGCGACTCTGCAAGCTTGCGGGTCAGATTGAGTTCCATGTTGCCGGTGCCTTTGAACTCTTCGAAGATGACGTCGTCCATTTTGGAGCCCGTCTCGATCAGCGCCGTGGCGATAATCGTGAGCGAGCCTCCTTCTTCAATCTTACGCGCCGCGCCGAAGAACCGCTTGGGTTTGTGCAGCGAGGCCGTATCAAGGCCGCCCGAGAGTGTGCGTCCCGAGGTCGGAATGACCTGATTGTATGCACGTGCCAGACGCGTGATGGAATCCAGAAGAATGACGACGTCTTTGCCCAGTTCGACCAGACGCTTTGCGCGCTCCATCGTCAACTCGGCGACGGCCGTGTGGTTCTCGGGATGCTCGTCGAACGTCGAGGCGATCACTTCGCCGTCGATCGTGCGCTGCATGTCCGTGACTTCTTCGGGCCGCTCGTCCACGAGCAGCGCCATGATATGCGCGTCGGGATGATTGATGGAGATGGCGTTGGCGATGTTTTTAAGCAGCGTGGTCTTACCGGCTTTCGGCGGCGAGACGATGAGCGCGCGCTGACCTTTGCCGATAGGGCAAAACAGATCGATGACACGCGTCGAGAGCTGCGTTGCGCGCACTTCTAAACGGAAGCGCTCGTTGGGGTAGATCGGCGTTCCTTTTTCGAACAGGCGGCGTCCGCGAATCTGCTCGGTCGTCAGGCCGTTGATGCGGTCGACGCGGATCAGGCCGAAGTACTTCTCGCCCTCTTTGGGACGGCGCGTCTGTCCTTCGACCAAATCGCCGCGGCGCAGTTCGAAGCGCCGGATCTGCGATTGACTGACGTAAATATCTTCCGGTCCCAGAATGTAGCCGTCGCGGCGCAAAAAGCCGTACCCCTCCGGCAGCATGTCCAGCACGCCGTTGGCGGTTTCAAGACCCGAGCGCTGCGCCTGAATCTCGAGGATCTGCGGAATCAGATCGTCTTTCTTGATTTTGAGGGGCGAGTCGATTTCGAACTCTTTGGCGATCGCGTCGGGCTCGGCTTTGGTCTTCTCGCCGAGCTGTTCGGCCGTGAGCATCGGCGGACCGGTCTGCTCTATCTGCGGAAACTGCTCGTTACTGTGATGTGGACCGTTGAATTGACGGTGACGTCGCGAGCGCCGGCGGCGGCCTCCGCCTTGGGGAGGACGACCATCATTGGGGCGATTTTCGAATTGCAGTGGAGTATCTCTCTCGTAGAGTCGCGCACGTCACACATTCGAAAAGGCCGGCGAGGCTGCCGCAATTTTGACTGAACGTGAGCGGTGGGGATGTACTGCGTCCCGGAGGTTCTTACAACCCGTCGTCTGACTCAGGGTGACAACTCCGCGACGTGCAAACTATAGCACAGCAAGGATCATGGTGACAAGGAGCGGGGGCCCGAGACGAAGGGATTGCCCCGTTCGTAGAAGCGCAGCCGCCGCCCGGCAGCCTTGGTGATACCGATGCGCCGGCTGCTCCCAGCCGCTCGGCGGGCGTCCCGGCAGCAAGCCATAAAGGACCCCTGGAGAGCAAATTGATGCCGTCCAGCTCCAGATCGATTCCAAGCGCATGGCAGAGCCGGCCGGGGCCGCGGGCAAGATCCAGCAAACGTCGGGTGCCGCGCCGTGCCTCCATGAGCTCAAGGCCTTCGAGCGGCTCCAACGCCCGGATCAGGACCGCAGCGCCTTGCCCGCGCTGCTCGCTGCTGACGTTCACACAGAATGAGGTTCCGTAGATCTTATAGACGTAGGAATGAAACGGCGGCAAGAACATGGACGCGTTGCGGTTGCGCATACCACCGAAGGCGTGCGATGCCGGATCGTCGAGCACGTAAGCTTCGGTCTCAACGATCCGGCCGCTCGAGCGGCCGTCCGGGCAGTCACGGACGAGCGCACATCCGATAAGCGCTCTTGCCAAATCCACGGTTGCGAAGGGCAATTCGGCCGCTCTTAAGCGGCGGTAGCGGGGCACTATGCCGCTACGTGAAGTGCCAATTCACCGCGGGCGCGCGCGGTGAGATCGCTCTCGTCTTGCGGCGCGTCGGTAAGCTCGTAACGATCGAATTGGTTGAGCGTGCAGCGCAACGCAACGTATGAAAGCGTAAGCGCGGCGGGCAAATCGCGATGCTCGCGCAGGTCTTCGATCAGCGCAGCATCTTCGACCGCAAACTGTACGGCCTTCACGCCTCGCGCCCGCAATGCGCTCGCGGCCGCCCGGAGCGCTGCGTAGCCGACTTCGCGCCCGCGCAGCGCCGGATAACGCTTGACCGTAAATGCCACGCGCAGCACACGCTGTGCTTGCGGTGAACCCAAGCGAACATAGGCGATGCCGCTGCCTTGCCGGTCGGCCGCAAAACCGACTGCGGCCCCAATCGTGCCTTTCATACGCTTATGATACATCGAACATATGTTCGAGTCAACCCGCTCCGGCACGCACGTCCCCCCGGGCTAGGCGCCCATACAGGCCGGCCACTTTTCCGGCTTGCGTTTCCAGTCCGAACTGCGCCGCCGTCTCACGCGCAAGACGGGATTGCTCCGGGTCCGGCTCGTCCGGAACGGTGCCGAATGCGGCGGCGAAGGCGTGTGCGCTCCCTTCCACCACTAGGCCCGCAGCGCCCATGACGTCGCGAACCTGCGGCGCGTCGGCCGCGATGACCAGCGCGCCGGCGGCCATTGCCTCGGCTAAGACCAAACCTTGCGTCTCCGAGAGACTGGCGAAGACGAACGCATCGGCGCACCCGTACAGCACGGGCAGACGCTCGCGTTCCACCTCGCCGAGGAAATGGACCCGGTCCGCCACGCCGCACTGCGCAGCGAAGGTCTCGAGGTGCTCGCGGTGCGGTCCCTCGCCGGCGATAACGAGCCGTGCTGCGGTTTTGCTGCGCGAGAGCGCTTCGATAAGCAATTCGATGTTCTTCTCGCGGGCGAGCCGTGAAACGGAGAGCAACAGCCGCTCTCCCGTGCGCACGCCGAGCTCGGCGCGCACGCCCGCGTTGCGGCGAGCCTCGGAAAAGAACGGCAGGTCGATCCCGCTGGGCACGACCTCGATGGGTGCGCGCACGCCCAGTTCGATCAGCCAATCGCGCATCGATGCGGTGGGCACGATGACGGCATCGGCGCTGTTCGCGTAGGTGCGCGTAAGCGTAGATGCCGCGCGGCGTGTGGTTTTAGCGTCGAACGGAACGTAATGCGCGTATGCCTCAAGCCGCGTGTGATACGTATATACGAGCGGAATACGAAACCGGCGCGCATAGTGCGCTGCCATCCAGCCCGTGACGAAGGGCGAATGCGCATGCACGATATCCAAGCCGCCGATAACGGTCTCGCGCGTGCCGCGGTCCAAACGCGGCACGGTTAAACGATACGATGTTGACGTGGGCAGCGGCAGCGAGGGAATCCGGTAGACCGGCGGATCGTCGTGTTCGAATCCGGGGGCACTGGGCGCAAAGCACGTAACCTCTACGCCAAGCGTTCGCAGGCCGTGCGCAAGCGCGTCGATCGAGGCGACGACGCCGTTCACGACCGGATGGTAGACCTCAGTAAAAAATCCCACGCGCATGGTTAGGCGCTCTAGTTGCGTGCGGTACAGCCGGGGCCCTCGGTGGCCTCGCCTGCTTGGAGGGTAGACCTTTTTGGCTACGACTTTTGCCATATCCGGGGGTTTGTAAAGACATGCTATAGTGCCCGGGTCAGAACCCTGACCGCCCCGGGCGACATTCGCCCACGACGTTTCCAAATCTGGATCCGTCAACCAATTACCGCCTCTATAGACCTCCCGCCCACCGGTTCGTTAGGAACGAGCCCTGGCCGATCGCGGTCTTTCCAAGGAAAGGATTTGGGTTGATAGGACGCTGTGTAAACCGCTTTAGCCACCTCGTAGCAGCCGGTACGCTTACCGTTGCGGTGGTGACTGCGGGCTTCGTCACCCACCCCCTCTCGGCGTTCGCGGCCGCCCTCGATACCCGCGGCACGACCCATGCCGTGCTCTTCGATTGGCATGGCTCGCAGACCGAGCACGTTACGGCCGCGCCCACGGTGGGCGTATTCTTGAAAGAGCGGGGAATCGATCCCGGCCCGCGCGACTACGTTCACCCTTCGCCGGACGTGCCGCTCGTCGACAATTTAGTCATCGAATACTCGCCGGCCATTCCGGTGAAATTGGTGACGTCAACCGGTGCCCATACCGTTATCACCACCGCCTCCGATGTCGGTTCGCTGCTTGAAGAGCAGGGGATCGACCTGGGCGCGCACGACATCGTGCGCCCATCGCTCTCCGATGCGCTTGTCCCGAACGCAACAGTGCACATCATGCGGATCGTCCAGTGGGTTTCTACGCAAAAGCAGCGGGTCGCGCAGCGCACGATTCACGAGATCGATTTTTCGCTTCCTCCGGGACGCACCCGCGTCATTAAAGCGGGAGCACCCGGTCTGACGCTCACGATGGTCGATTTTACGCAAACCGACGGCCGCACGCACAAGCGCGTGCTCAGCCGGCGCATGGTACGGGAGCCTCAGGTACGCATCGTTGCCAAAGGCGTCGGCACGCAAGGCGCCATTGCGGACTTCGCGCGGCGCGGGCTGCAGAAAACGTCGTACATCGCCTCGCAAGCGTTGGACATGGTGGCAACCGCATATACCGCGGAATGCTTGGGCTGCACCGGATTCACCGCTAGCGGCTACCGCGCGGGGCACGGCATCGTTGCCGTCGATCCGCACATCATTCCGCTGGGAACGCGCTTGTATATTCCGGGCTACGGCTTTGCAATTGCCGGCGACACCGGCGGCGCAATCGTTGGAAACCGCATCGATTTGGGCTTCGATTCGCTTGGCGATGCGCTCGGTTTCGGCCGGCGCGCGGTAAAGGTTTACACGCTGCGATAGCGAGAAGCGTCAAGCGTGCATCCTCGCGCGCTGCTCGAGCGGTTCGGATACCGTCCGAAAAAACGGCTCGGTCAAAACTTTCTCGTAGACGCCGGCGCTGCGGCGCGCATTGCCGCGCTGCTCGGCGCCGCGCCGCGCATTGTGGAGATCGGCCCGGGAACCGGCGCGCTCACGCACGCGTTGCTCGCAAGCGGAGCCGGCGTCACGGCGATCGATGTGGACGAAGACATGATCCGCATTCTGCGCGCTCAGCCCGAACTGCAAAAAGCCCAGATCGTTCATGCCGACGCGCTAACGTTCGACTACGCGCGGTTCTCGCGCGGGCAGCCCTGGAGCATGGCGGGCAACCTGCCCTACAACATTGCAACGCCGCTGGTGATGCGGCTAATCGAGATGGAAACGGGCCGCAAATGCTGGCCGTCATGGTGCAGAAAGAGGTCGCTGCCCGGATGAGCGCGCAGCCCGCAAACCGCGCCTACGGCAGCTAAGCATCGCCGTTCAGTACGCGATGTCGATCGAGCATGCGTTCACGCTGGGACCGGCTGCATTCTATCCGCGTCCCAAGATCGATTCGTCGGTTCTCCTGCTGCGGCGGCGGCCCGAGAAGGCCGTGCGCGTTGCCGACGAACACCGCTTTCTGCAGGTCGTGCGCGCGGCATTCGCGTACCGCCGCAAAACGCTGGCTAACAGTCTTTGCCTCTCGCTGGGAATCCCGCGCGCGGACGTCGCGCACGCACTGCAAAGCATCGGCTTGAATACGGAGATACGTGGAGAACAACTCGGCCTCGGCGACTTCGGACGACTCGCGGATAACCTTCCCGCCTGACGCGTTTTGGTGGCTGCCGACCATCGGAACGGCCCTCGGCATCCTTGTCATCCTCTTTGCCGTCCTCATCACCGCGATGGTGTCGTGGATAGTTCAGCACGGCTACGACGCCGTTCAGTTGAACCGCACGTTCAGCGGCTTTTACGGGATCACGGTTCAAAGCATCGCCGAAGTCCTCATCGTTGCGTATCTTCTGTTCCTCACGCCCATCTTGGGCAAGACGACGTTGCAGCGCATCGGTTTTCGCAAGGCGCGTTCAGCGGACTGGATCATCGTTCTGCTCGCCATCGTCGGTATGTTTGTTTTCGTCAACATTCCCGCAAGTTTGCTCACGACCGCGCTGCATTTTAAGAGCCCCGAACTTGCGATGTCGGTATACACGCACTCCTCCGGTTTTCAAAAAGTGCTGTTCGCGGTATTCGGCGTCATTTTGGCCCCCGTGTTCGAAGAGAGCGTGTTTCGCGTTTTCTTGTTCAACGCGTTCCGCAAATGGTGGGGCTTTTGGCCGGGCGCAATCGTGAGTTCGCTGCTTTTCGGCTTGGCGCACATTCAGCCGCCGTGGATTCCGGCAATGTTTCTTTCGCTGACTCTTCCGCTTGCGGTAGGCGGGATGGTATTGGCATATGTTTACACGCGCACCGGAAAAGCGTGGGCGAGCATGGTCACGCACGGCGCGTTCAACGGCATCACGTTGCTCGCGGTCGTGCTCTTTCCGCAATTGGCGAAGTGAAGATCGGGATAGATGCATATAATCTAGCCGCCGACCGCCGGGGAATGGGCCGCGTTGTGCGAAACGCCATCCGCGGGCTTCGCGAGCAGAACGTCGATCCGGTACTCGTCGTGCGCACCCGGCAGGACGCGCGCCCCCTGCACCAAGAGTTCGATCTCCATGTCATCACGCCCGCGCACATTCGCGCCGAGAAGTTCGACGCGGTTTGGTATCCGTGGAACGGGATACGGTTTAACTCGCACGGTTTTGCGGCGGTTACCATCCACGACCCCTTTGCCTTCACGTATCCGCACCGCAATTTGGTCGCGCGGTACCGCGAACAGCATCCGATCCGCCGCGCACTCTTTCGCGCCGATCGGATCTTTGCGGTCTCGCGGTGGACGGCGGGCGAACTCGACCGTCTGTTCGGCGCCGCCGCGCCGCTGGTCCAGGTCGTGTGCAACGCGCCCGATCCGTTCTTTCGCCCGGTCCCCTCTGCAAATGCCAAGCCGTATTATTTTTTCCTGGCGGGTGCGGAAGAACGGAAAAATGCGGCGATGCTGCTGCGCGCCTACGATGCCGCTTTTTCTGCCGGCGGTCCGAGGCTCATCATCGGGGGCGATCTGAACGCTCGCGATACGGCTGCGCTCGCGCGCATGCGCGCCCCGGTGCGCCGCGTGCATCCGGACGACGAAGAGTCTGCGGGCGCTCTATAGCGGTGCGCGCGCGGTGCTCGTGCCCTCGCTTGCCGAAGGTTTCGGATTGCCCGCCGTTGAGGCCATGGCGTGCGGCGCGCCGGTGCTCGCTTCCAACGCGGCGGCGCTGCCGGAAACCTGCGGCGGGGCAGCGCTTTTAGCAAACCCGGATGAACGCGAATGGGCTCGTGCACTGCGGCGAGTTGATGGCGATGCGGCCTTACGCGAATCGCTTGCTGCTCGCGGCCTGGCACGAGCCGCGGCGATGGACCCGAACGCGGCGGCTAACGCGCTGCTTGCACTGCGCTGTTGACGATACCGCGCAGGCGGCTGATAAACCGGTCCGGTGCAAACTGTTCGGCGTGAGCGCGCAGAAAGGACCCGTCGTACTTTTGCGGATCGAACGTGCGCATGAGCGCAGCGAGCGCCTCCGGCGTCTGCTCGCTGAAAAATTCTCCGGTGCGCCCTGCAATGACCGTTTCGAGCGCGCCGCCCGCGCCGTAAGCGAGCGTCGGACGCCCGCATGCTGCTGCCTCAAGCGGAACTAGGCCGAAATCTTCTTCGCCCGGCAGGACGGCCGCGCGCGCGCCGCCGAGCAATTCGTTCAACCGTTCGTCGCTGACGAATCCGAGCATGCTCGTTCCGGTTCCGCGCGCGAGATCGCACAGGTCGCGATATGCCGGACCCGTTCCGGCAACCAGCAACTTCGCGCCCGCGAGCGCAGCCGCGCGTATAGCAAGGTCGATCCGCTTATACGGCAGCAGCCGCGAGGCGATAAAAAAATAGTCGCCGCCGCCCGGCCCGGGCACAAAGCGATCTACGTCAACCGGGCAGTGCAGCACGAGCGAGTCACGACCGTAGTACGTCTTCACGCGCCGCGCGACGTTTTGTGAATTGGCGACGAAGAGCGTAGGGCGCTGCGCCGCTCGAAAATCCCAGGCCGTCAGCCGCGCGACAAGCGGACGCAGCAGCGCGCTGCGAACGTAGTCGTCGTACGCAAAGGCAAAGCGGCTGACGGTGTTGATGTAGCAAACGTGCACGGCGCCGGGCGGCACGATCACGCCTTTTGCCCACGCAGTAGTCGAACTGACGATCGTATCGTAGTCCGAGAGATCGAACGATTCGAACGCGTGCGGATAGAGCGGCGCTAAATAGCGGAAATGCCGGTTCGCGCCCGGGATGCGCGCCAAGAACGAGGTGTGAATGCGCTCGGGGTCCACAATATCCGCGTTCTTGTGCGCGTCGTACAATGCCGTAAAAACCGGCGCGCCGGGATAGGCCCGCGCAATATGGGCAAAAACCCGCTCCGCGCCGCCGCGTTGGTTCAGATAGTCGTGGACGAGCGCAACGCGCAATTACTGGGAGCGGGGCAGAACCAGCGCGATGGTCGGAGCTCCTGAAGTAGCGTGCCGCCACGCGCTGTAAATCGGCGGCCGTGGTGCTGTTGATGGCCTTCGTCAACTGCGCCTGATAGTTGCCGCCGTGCGTTGCAAAGACTGCACCAAGGTACGCGCGCTCCTGGAGCGTCTGCGAGCCCTCCAGAATGCGGCCCAGCGCATAGTTTTTCATCTCGGTCAAGTCGCCGCCGAGTTTGGCGCGGCCAAGCACGTTCACGACACCGAGTGCCATAGAGAACGTGCGCACCGGATCGCCCAAGCCCCCGTCCACGTAAACCACAACGTTCGCCGGCGAGGCCTCGAAGTTGTAAATCGCTCCGACACCGCTCTGCGAGGCCGGGCGGCTGGCGATGCCGGGAACCTCGGAAACCTCGGAGAGCGTGCGCTGCACGAACTGCGTTAAGATGAGCATCGCGCCGAAGTCTTTGCTGCCGACGGCGGGCGCGCGGTACTGCGCAACGAGCCAGGGCACGGTGATATCGCGGCGCGCAACAATTTGCCGCGACGTGGAAGACGCGGGTACAGCGAGGACCTGGAGCGCCGGCGAGGTTCCGGGGGGCAGCCCGGCAACGATGTCGGCAGGCGCGAGGGATACTGCGCTCAGATTACCCGCGCTGCTCACGACGGCATCGCCACGGCGGTAGTGCGCGGCGTAAAACTGTTGAGCATCGGCGCCGGTCAAATCCGCCAGCGTCTCGGGCAACCCGTACCGGGGCATGCCGGCTTGCGAGTTTTGGTAAAACGCGCGGTTGAGCATCTCCATGCCCACGCGAAGCGCGAGTTGTCCGTCGCCGGCGATCTTCGCGTTTAAAGCCGCTCGCGCGGCGGCAATCGTCGCGGCGCTAAAATCGGGATGCGCCAGCGCCGCGGCAAACATCCCTTGAAGCGCCGCATACGACGTATCCGTGGCCTCCAAATAAAAACGCACGCGGCGCGGTTCGATCGAAAACCAGACGGAACCACCGCCTGCCTTCACCGCATCTTGTAAGGAAAGCCCGTTCTGCGCCGGCGTGAGCAGAATGCTCTGCGCAACCAGCGCCGCGATGCCGTTCTGCGTGGACGGTTCGCGATCGAGGCCGCCTTCGAGCAGCACTTCCGTGCCGATCAGCCCTACGGACGGATCGGCCTGCTGCACCGCAACGGCGCCCGCCGCAGGAGCCGCGCCCAGCAGCAACGCGGCGCAAAGAAGGAGCGCACGTGCCTTCATGTGGACGAACCCGAGCGCGGCGCCGCCAGCAGTTGCACCACTTCGGGATGCCGCAAATATTTAGCCGCAACCGATGCAACGTAGGCTGGGTCGAGCGCTTGAACCTGTGCAAAGTACTCGCGCGAGACATCGCCCGGCGCGTAAGCGGCATTGCCCTCGGCGGCGTACCAGCCGGCATTGTCGGCGCGCGATGAAGGCGTCTGCGACTCGCTCACGATGTGATAGACGAATGCGTTGCGCGCGGCTTCAAAGGTCACCGGATCCAACGGCTTGGCCATGGCGCTTACCGCTTGAACGATCTGCGGCCGCGCGCTCGAAGCGTTCGTTCCGCTGACGGTTGCCACCAGCACGCCCGGATCGTGCAGCGTGATGAATTGTCCGGCCGCATAGAGGTCGTTGCTCGAAGAGATGGCCTTGGAAAGCGTTCCGTTGACGGAATCAAAAAGGTAATCGGCGATAAAGTCCATCGCGGTCGCGGCCTTCACGTCGGCGATCGGCGGACCCGCCCACGCAAAGCCCAGCCCGGCAGTTTGCGCGGGCGCGGTCACATCGCCCGGCGCGGGAGCGAGTGTTGAATCCAGCGGCGCATCCGCCGCGGTCGAACCGGGCGCAATGACCGTATGCACTTCGCTAAGCCAGTTTTGATCCAACGCGCCCGCAACCGAAAGAACGGCGTTGGGCTGACGCAAACCGCGCGATGCAAATGCATTGGCCTGCGCCAGCGTAATTTTTGCAAAGTCGGCAGCCGAGGGTGGAACCGGAGGATAATGCGCGGGACCGGCGCTGAACAAGCGGCCCAAGAGCGCATCCTGCAGTGTTTGTTCGGTATTAAACTGGGCTTCGGCGGCAGCTATCGCGCAGTCGCGCAGCGCAGTGCGAAGCCCGGCGTCCGTAACGGCCGGAGCAAAATATGCGGCCGTCATCGCCTTGAGAACGGCCGGCGCTTGCCACGAAGGCACGCTGGCGCCGACTTCGGCGATGTCGGGGAACACTTGAATGGAGAGCGTGCCGCCCGATCGTTTGACTAAATCGGCAAATGTGTTGGAATGCGGGGGCGAGGACACCGCCAGCGCAGCCAGCGTCAACCGCGCAATACCCGGCGTTGCGCCCTCGTAGCCCGCCGAAGGAACGCGGTACCAAAGATCGATCGCCGTGGTTGCCGCCCCCGGATCGCGGTGCGCGATGTATTGGCCGCCGCCTTGAAGCGCGCCGGTCGACTCGTCCGAGCTTTGCGCGCCCGCAGCACCCAGCATGCAGAGCGCCGCCGCAATCGCGGCGATCGCTCGAATCACGCGGGTTCCGGCGAGATGTTGGGCGGCAGGCGTTTCGGTTTTTCGGCACGCGGCTTACCTTCGTCCGCCGCCGCAGGCTTGGCATCCGGAATTGCCGCCGGCGTTCCGCCGCCGTGGTTGAACGGGCGATCTTCCAAGATGGCGCGCACTTCTTCGGCTTCGACGGTTTCATACTCAAGCAGCGACGCTACCATGCGCTCGACTTTATCCCAGTTTTTCATCAGCAGCGCGCGGCCGCGTTCGTAGCAATTCTCGATGATCCGGCGCACTTCGGCATCGATCTTGGAAGCAATCTCTTCAGAGTAATTGCGTTCCTCGCCAAAGTCGCGGCCCAGAAAGACTTGATGCTGACCGCGGCCGTATTGAATCGGCCCTAGCGAATCCGACATGCCGTACTGCGTGACCATGCGCCGCGCAAGTTCCGTGGCTTTTTCAAAATCGTTGCTGGCGCCCGTGGTGACGTCTTTGAATTTGATCTCTTCGGCCAGACGGCCGCCCAGCGCCATCGTAATGTCGGAGAGCAGCTCTTCACGGGTGCGGCTGTGGCGGTCATCTTCAGGCAGCGACCACGTAAGCCCCAGCGCCATGCCGCGCGGAATGATCGTCACCTTGTGAATCGGATCGCTCTTTTCGGTAAGCGCTCCGATGATCGCATGACCGGATTCGTGATAGGCCGTCGTCTCTTTCTCTTTTTGCGACATGACGATCGACTTGCGTTCGGGTCCGACCATGACGCGGTCGATAACTTCGTCACAGTCGTTCATCTCGATGACCGTCTTGTTGCGCCGCGCCGCAAGCAGCGCCGCCTCGTTGAGCAGATTCTCCAAATCGGCGCCGGAAAAACCGGGCGTGCGTTTTGCCAGCGTCTCCAGCAGCACTTCTTTGCTCAGCGGTTTGTTGCGCGCATGCACTTCCAGAATTTTTTGCCGTCCCTTGATGTCGGCGCGATCGACGACGATTTGACGATCGAAGCGGCCCGGGCGCAGCAGCGCCGGATCGAGCACGTCGGGGCGGTTGGTCGCGGCGATGAGAATGACGCCGGTGTTTTGATCGAACCCGTCCATCTCCACGAGCAGTTGATTCAGCGTCTGTTCGCGCTCGTCGTGTCCGCCGCCAAGACCGGCGCCGCGCTGGCGGCCGACCGCGTCGATTTCATCGATGAAGATGATGCAGGGTGCGGACTTCTTTGCCTGATCGAACAGGTCGCGCACGCGCGATGCGCCCACGCCGACGAACATCTCGACGAAGTCCGAACCCGAGATCGAAAAGAACGGCACGCCGGCCTCGCCGGCAATGGCGCGCGCGAGCAGCGTCTTGCCCGATCCCGGAGGGCCGAGCAGCAGTACGCCCTTGGGAATACGCGCGCCGAGCGCTTGAAATTTCTTGGGATACTTCAGGAACTCGACGATCTCACCCAGCTCTTCCTTGGCCTCGTCCACGCCCGCAACGTCGGCGAAGGTAACCTTTGGCCGGTTCTCCGAGAGCATCTTCGCGCGCGAGCGGCCGAACGAAAGCGCTTGACTGCCGCCGTTCTGCGCCTGGCGCAAGATGATGAAAATGAAGAGCGCCAGAACCGCAAACGGTAAAATGCTCATGAGCGAGGTGAAGAGCGTGCCGTTCGAGGGCGTTTCCCACGAAACACCGCCGTGCACGTGGCTCATGACGTCGGCCACGAACGCCGAGTCGCGATTGGGAATCGTGGTCGTGTACGGCGTGCCGTTGGTGAGCTGCCCGCTGACATCGAAGCCGCTTGCCTTGAAGCTCTGAATTTGGTTGTGTTCGAGCTTCTGGTAGAACGCGCTGTAATCGAGTTTGGCCACATCGGTCTGCCGGAAGAGCTGCTGCACGACCAGGAGGAGGACGATGCAGGCAGCCAGTGCCAGGAGGATGCCCCGAAGATGCTTAGTCACGACCTATTTATACCTTACTTATGAGAAAATCGATGGATGCAGCTGTGCGAGGAACGGCAGATTGCGGAAGCCTTCCGGTAATCCAAACCGTACCCTACGACGAACTCGTCGGGCGCGGTAAGGCCTAGATACTCTACGTGCACGTCAACGAGCCGGTGGTAGGGCTTGTCGAAGAGCACGCAGGAGCGCAAACTTGCCGGCTCGCGCCCTACGAGCAACGCGTGAAGGTACTGCAGCGTGAGACCGTTATCGATGATATCCTCGACGATGAGCACGTTCTTGCCGGCAACGTTCTGCCCGGTGTCCTTTAATAAACGAACCTCGCCGCTGGAACGTGTCGAATTGCCATAACTGGAGACGGCCAGGAAATCGACTTCGATGACGCTGGGGCCGTCCGCAATCTCCGAGAGCGCTCGCACTAGGTCCGCCGTCACGTGAAGCGCACCTTTCAACACGCCGAGCACCAGCAAGGGTTGCCCCCGGTAATCGCGGGCAACCTGCTGGGCAAGGCGGCCGATCGCCTCGGCGATCTGCTGCTCGTCGAAAAGCGTGGCCTGAATGTCATCTTGTAGGCGCAAGTTTAGGTGCTCCCTTTCCGCTGTACCGTCAACGCTCCGTTCTCAACCGTGACCTCCACCCCCGCGGCCATGGCAAATCGGCCCGACCGGCCGCCCTCGAGCGCCCTAACGGCCGCGGCGATGTGCTCGAAATCCACCCCCTCCAAGGCATCGTGCTCGCGAAGGACGCGGCGCACTTCGCGGCTGTGACCGGCGCGCGGGTGTCCGGCGAGTTCTTGGGCGATCAAGTGGGCCGCGCGGGCCGCCGCCCGGTCCAGCCCCGGGAAGAGCGGACGGAGCGCGGCAAGCGCTTCGCGCACCGCATTCCGGCGCAGCGTGAGATCGGTATTCGTGGGATCGACGGCATAGGCCAGCCCGGCGGCGCGCACGTAGGCGCCCACCTGGGCCCGTGAGTTGCGAAGCAAGGGCCGCACAAGATCGACGCCCTCGTCCAATTTGCGCCGCGCGGGCATGCCGGCCAGCCCCGCCGGTCCGGTTCCGCGGAAAAGCGCGAGCAGCAGCGTTTCGGTTTGATCCTCGGCCGTATGCGCGGTTGCCACAACGCCGGCCCCGCACGTGCGGGCAAGGGCGCCAAGCGCATCGTAGCGCGCGTCCCGCAGGGTTGCCTCCGAGTCTCTCATGGGCTCGAGCGCGGCGACCTTGACCGGAATCCCGAGCGCGGCGGAGGCGCGCAGCACGACGGCCTCGTCCTGCCAAGCCGATGCGCGCACGCCGTGATTCACGTGCGCAAGCGTGAGGCGCAAGTTCATCGATTGCGCGTTTGCGTGCAGCAGGGCGGCAAGGCCTACGCTGTCTGCGCCGCCACTGCATGCAACGAGCACGTGTTCTCCCGGTTCGATGGCGCCGCTTCGTTGAACCGCTTGTTCGAGCGCGCGTTCGGGATGCGTTCCGCGCATCAGCTTGCCGCGCCGTTTCGCGCTCCAGATCGCGCTTGATGATGCTCTCGCGCTTATCCCAGATCTTCTTGCCCTTGGCAAGCCCCACTTCGATCTTGACCTTGCCTCGCGTAAAATAGAGCCGCAGCGGAACGATCGTCAAGCCCTTTTCGGCCGCGCGTCCGCCAAGCCGCGCGATCTGCTCTTTATGCAGCAGCAGTTTGCGCGGCCGGTTCGGATCGACGTTGGAAAAACTTCCTTGTTTGTACGGCGGAATATGCATTCCCAGCAGCCACATCTCCCCGTCGCGCAGGCGCGCGTACGCTTCATTCAAACTTACGCCGCCTTGGCGGATCGATTTGATCTCGGTGCCGGTAAGCGCGACGCCCGCTTCGAGCGATTCCAGAATGTGGTATTCGTGGCGCGCGCGGCGGTTGTCGATGCTGGGTGAGAGATTCTTGGACGCGGCCTTTTCGGCAACGCGCGCCTGTTTTGATTTGGCCATTTACGGCTCGATGCGTCCGCGGGCTACGAAGCGCCCTTCGCCCTCAAGTAAAACGGTGCCCGATGCATTGCGGACCGACGCTTCGATCTCCATGACGTTGCGCCGCATCCATTTTACGCGCCCGTATACATCGAGCGGCTCTTCGAGCGGAACGGGTCCGCGAAAGCGTGCACTGATCGATGCCGTCATCCCGCGGTAGCCCGCGGCGCCCGCCGCATGGGCCATCGCTTCATCGAGCAATGAGAGCACGATGCCGCCGTGCGCTATGCCCTGCCATCCTTGAAACTCCGCGCGCAGCTGCGTGCGCGCCCGCACGCCGTTCTCACCGTCGCGATCGAACCGTAAATGCAAGCCGCGCTCGTTGCGCGGCCCGCACACGAAACAATTGCCGTCATCAACCGGTGTCATCGGCCCACGTCCAGGCGGGCGGCCAGAGCGGCGGGGAGTTCGGCCATGGCGATTTTGGCTTGCACTTCGGCGACCGGATAGTCGTAACGCACCCAGCGCACCGTCTTTTGCTCGTCGTCGTAAAATGCAAAGCACGGCTGAGGATTCAAATCGCGCGGTTGGCCCACGCTGCCGACGTCCACAATGTAGCGCACGCCGGGCTCAAGCGCCAGTTCGCCGCCGTGCTGCATGTGGGCGTGACCGATGTTGCCCGCGGCATCGAGCGAATAATATTCGGCGATATGGGTGTGGCCGACGAAGATGAGCGGCGCATCGGTACGATCGAACGCCGCGCGCGCGTGGCGCTTGTCCAGCAAATATTCGAAGTAATGCACGGGCGCACCGTGCACCATCAGAAAACCGGGCTGGCGGATTCGCAGCCAAGCTTGTTGAGCCATTTTGCGGCCTCGGGATTGATGACGCGCTGCGTCCACTCCATCGCGCGGCGCGCCGCCG
Source organism: Vulcanimicrobiota bacterium (assembly GCA_963702335.1). GTDB lineage: Bacteria > Vulcanimicrobiota > Vulcanimicrobiia > Vulcanimicrobiales > Vulcanimicrobiaceae > DASSRQ01. Next base: position 31,907 of record CAVPCC010000012.1, read on the forward strand.
GATTGAAGTATTCCACGCCGAAATTGTCCACGGCCGCAACGTCGTGATTGCCGAGCACCGTTTCCGAAGCGCGTTCGCGTACCAGGCGAACGCACTCGTTGGGATTGGGTCCGTAGCCGACGATGTCGCCCAAGCAGAGCACCGAGTCGGAGGAATCGATAAGCAAGAGCGCTTTCTGCAGCGACTCCAGGTTGCCGTGAATATCGGAGATGATAGCGTACCTCATGCGGCCGCCTCCGAGCAGACGGCGCGCAAGCGGCGGGCGAACTCCTCGCACTCCTGCGGCGTGGCGGCGCTCACGCGAATGTGGCCGTCAAGCGGCGCAGCTCCGGGCTTGCGCACGAAAACACCGCGCTCGAGCAGCCGCGCGACGATATCGGCGGCACGCTCGCGGCTCCCAAAGTCGATGCACACGAAGTTGGCGAACGATTCAATGTAGCCGCGTCCGAGCGATCGCGCGAGCTCGTAATAAGATGCGCGCGACTGCGCGACGCGCTCGACAACCGTGCGATGGAAGGCCTGATCGTGCAGGGCCGCGAGCGCGCCGACCTGCGCGTTGCGGTTCACGCCGTACTGCAGGCGGATCTTCTCAAACGTCTGCACGTTGCGGGCAGTTGCGATCATGTAGCCGATGCGCGCGCCTGCCATACCGTATGATTTGGAGAACGTGCGCATGCGCAGCACGCGCGGTCCGAGCAGCGAGCGCGGCGCCGCTTCGTGCGCGGCAAAATCGATGTACGCCTCGTCCAGCAACAGCAGCGTTGTTTGCGGAAGCGATTCGAAAAGCCGCACGACTTCCGTCGCGCGCTGCAGCGAGCCGCTGGGGTTATCGGGATTCGCAAGGTACACGATCTTGGGCTGCACTTCGCGCGCGCGCGCGATCAGCGCATCGATATCCACCTGCCCGTCCTCACGGTACGCGGCGGTTTCCAGGAGCGCGCCGTAGCCGGTCACATGATACGCAAAGGTCGGATAGGTCCCGCGCGAGCAGAGCGCGGCATCGCCGGGCGAGGTGAATGCGCGCAACGCCAAACCCATCAGGTCGTCGATGCCCGCGCCTACGCACACGTTCTCGACCGCACATCCGTGAAGCGCGGCCAGTGCCTCGCGCAGATCGTACGATTCGGGATCGCCGTACCAAGCGATGCGCGGCAACTCCGCAGCCATTGCTGCAACCGCTTTGGGCGAGGGTCCGAACGCACTTTCGTTCGCGCCCAGGCGCAAAAGCGAAGAAAGCCCGCGCTCGCGCATCAGCTGGTCGGGTCCGATGAAGGGCGTCACGAGCGGAATCGCCTCGATGTGCGGCGCCGCCAAAAATTCCGTGTCCAGGTTAACTCCCGCTGAATCGTCGCACGCGTACCTGTGCTCCGGCAGATAAAGACTCGATGCTTTCGCCCAGCTCCACAAAACCGCTTGCGCGCGCAAGCAGGCTGGCGGAACTGGAGCGCAACTCCAGCGGGTACGCGAGCGGAGGGCAAACGGCCTCGTCCAGCCACGCCGGAACATACCACGTCCATCCCTCGCGCTTGCGAAGCGGCGCGCCCAAATCGGCCGCCACCACCCTAACCCGCAACGGCGCGCCGGTCAGGGCGGCCACGATGGAAGATGCCACGCACTCCAAAATCGCCAGGGCGGAGGCAGGGTTTCCGGGCAGGCCGATCACCGGCTTGCCCGCTACGCTGCCGAGCACCGTCGGTTTACCGGGCTTAACGCGCAGGCCGTGCACGATCACCCCGGGGGTTCCTAGCCGCCGGATGACGGGCGGCGTGAAGTCTTTCTCGCCCACGGAGGAGCCACCCGTAAGTACGACGCCGTCACAATCCCCCAGGGCTTCCCGCAGCGTCGCTTCCAGCAGGCCCGCGTCGTCCGCGGCCGTAGGGAGATGCCGCACGTCTGCGCCTAGCGCCCCAAGGCATGCCGCTATGCCGTACCGGTTCGAATCGCGGACTTGACCCGGCCCGGGCGTACACGCCGGGTCCACGAGTTCATCGCCCCCCGAGATGACGGCAAACCGGGGCCGCCGGTACACCTCCACGCTCAGGGCGCCTACGGTCGCCAGCAGGGCGCTCTCAGGCGCCCCGATGCGGCGGCCGCGCTCCAGCAGCACCTCTCCCGCACGCATGTCCGAGCCGGCCGGCGTGACCGCCTGACCGGTGGGCGACCCCGGGAGGCGCACTCGATTGCCGTGCACCGCGGCATCTTCGATGGGCACCACCGTGTCGGCGCCGGCCGGTAAAACGCCGCCCGTGGGGATGCGCATAGCCGCGCCCGGGGGCAGCGCGTGCGCGGACGGCGAGCCCATGCGCACCTCGCCCGCGATGCGCAGCGTGCCCGGCAACTCGCTCGAGCGCGCGGCAAAACCATCCATCGCCGAGCGGGCATCGGCGGGGTACGCCGCGTCGGCGATAATGCGCTGCGCCAGAATCCGGCCCGATGCTTCTTGAAATGCCACGCGCTGCGTCCGCGGCGCGAGCAGATGCGCGCGTTCAAAATACACGCGCAACGCTTCCTGCGGTTCCAGGAGCGCGTCGGCTTGAAATCCAATGCCGCGTGTTTCCATGCTCGATCTTGCTTTAATTCGTCGCGACCCGGAACGCGTTCGCGCAAGCGCACAACGCCGCGGACACGATCCATCGTTCGTCGATGAGGTTCTGCGTTTGGATACGCAGTACCGCTCGGCGCTTACGGACCTGGAAACGGCGAAAGCGCAGAAGAACCGCCTCTCGGCCGAGATCGGCAAAGCTGCGGACAAGGCCGCGGCAGCGCGCGACCTGCGCCCCCAGGCTGAACGAACTCTCGGGCGTCATCGATCGGGCCCAAGACCTGGCGCAGGCGCTGGAATTTGAAAATCCGCAATCGCCGTTGCGCGAGCTGCTGGTAAGCGCGGCCAACGTTTTGGACGACTCCGTTCCGGACGGCGGCGCCGAGGATGACAACGTGGTGGTGCGCACGTCGGGCAAACCACGTGCTTTTGATTTCACGCCGCTGCCGCATTGGGAACTCGGGGAACGCTTGGGCATTCTGGATTTCGAGCGCGCCGCCAAACTCTCGGGCAGCAGGTTTTCGATCCTCAAAGGCGCCGGCGCGCGCCTCTCGCGTGCATTGGCACAGTTTTTCCTCAACCGCGCGGGCGAGCGCGGATACCTTGAGGTAATCCCGCCGATGCTGGTCTCGCGCGGGACGATGTGGTCGACCGGACAGCTCACCAAATTCTCGGACGCGATGTTTCAAGACCGCGATGCGGATCTGTTTCTGATTCCGACCGCGGAAGTTCCGCTCGCGGCAATGCATAACGGCGAGATCCTGGGCGCTGCAGAGCTTCCGCGCAAGTACACGGCATACACGCCGTGTTTTCGCAAGGAAGCGGGCGCCGCCGGAAAGGACACGCGCGGACTCATCCGCCAGCATCAGTTCGAAAAAGTCGAACTGGTGTGGTACTGCCTGCCCGAACACTCCTCCGAAGCACTTGAAGAGATCACGCGCGACGCCGAATCGCTGCTGCAGGCGCTGGAGTTGCCGTACCGCGTCATGGCACTCTGCGCGGGCGACGTTAGCTTCAACGCCGCAAAAACGTACGATTTGGAAGTTTGGCTCCCAGCTCCAGAAGCTATCGCGAGATCAGTTCCTGCTCCAACGATACGGATTTTCAATCGCGCCGCGGCCAAGCACGCTTCCGGCGCGACCCTAAAGCCAAACCCGAGCTGTTGCATACGCTCAATGGCTCGGGCCTTGCGGTCGGGCGCACGTTGCTTGCGGTGATGGAAAACTATCAACAATCCGACGGTTCCATAGCCGTTCCGCAAGTGCTGCGTCCCTACATGGATTGCGACGTCATCAGGTAGTTGCAGAGCGCATCCACGTAGTGGGACGCCGGAGCGGCCTGCGGTCGCGCTCCGCGGCGCGATTGAAGGCTAATCCGCGAGCGCTGCGCGTCCAGGGGTTCCACCAAAATGCTCAGGCGTTCGGAACCGATCAGGCCGAATGCGGCCTCGATACTCCCCCTGTCCGGCTCCGCCACCGCGATCGTGCCGCCTAGGACCTGTTCGACCGCGCGCACGCAGAGCGCGAAAGCCGCGGCGCTTCCCAACGGCAGCTCAACGCTTCGCGCAACATGAAGGGCAACGCCCGGCGGCCGATCGACGCGCAACCACTTACGTAAAAATCGAATCAACCGCTTGACCTTGCCCGGTACGCGTGCTAGGATGCCTCAACATGAATCGCTTGCTTTGCGCCTCCTCGTATTATTATAGCCGTTCTCTGCGGAGTCGGCTCGTTCGGTATTTGCGCTAGGCGACCCATTCGCCACCTTGCAAAAACCGCTCCGGCCGGCGCCGGGGCGGTTTTTTTCTATTTGCCTGCCTCTTAAAAGGAACGCACCACTCATGGAAACGCTCAAATCATTTAAGGACGCCGTGCAGTCGCACATCGACCAGCATCCCATCGTTCGCGCAAACCGCTACACCTCGTGGTTCGCTCGCGGCGAGGCCACGACGGACGAGTTGCGCCGGTTCACAGTGCAGTTCTCGGTGTTCAGCCACCTCTTCATCGAAGCGCAGCTGCGCAAATGCATCAACGCGCCCGACCTGGCATCCTACCGTGCGGGCAAAGAGATTCTGCTCAACGAGCTTGGCGTAACCTTTGCCGGCAGCGGCTCGGTAGACGGGGGAACGTTCTTGTTCCGCGCGGCGCATTTCGAATGGCTTGCCGCTTTTGCCGAAGGGCTCGGCCTGGAATTCAGCGAGATCGGCAGGCGCGAACTCGGGTCGCCTGCGACGCTGGCTTTTTGCGATGCCTTGATGACGTGGTACGCATCGAGCGACCTCTCGGAAAGCACCGGCGCCTCGCACGCAATCGAGCATTGGGCCGCGGCCGGTTTTTGGAAGCAGCTCATCGAAGGCTTGCGGCGCATCAAAGAGCAACGCATGCCCAATCTTCCGTTGGGCTTTTGGGTGTGGCACGATCGTCTTGAAGAACAGCATGCCGCCCATACCAGCGATGAACTCGCAGCCGCATTTGCCCAACCCGGATTCGATCGCGAACGCTTCCTGCGGGCGGGAACGGCCGTTCTCGACGCGGTGGAGATTTTTTGGGAAGGCCTTACGCTTGATCTATCGTCGCTAGCAGCATAGAGCGATCCAAATAGGCGATGTGGCCGCGCTCCCGGCGCAAAGCACCCTCGCGCTCGAGTCGGCAATGGCACGCGCCGCGACTTCCTTCACCGTGCCGGCGGTGGCAGCCACTTGCGATTGCGTCATCGTGGGAAGCGGCGCAAGCGCCGGATGCAGCCCGCGCTCGGGTGCGGCGTACGCCAGCAGAGCGATAGCAATCCGCGCAAGGATCGGCCGGTTCACTTGTTCCGAAAGCGCTTTGGCCAACGTGCGGTTATGTTGCGCGACCTGCGTTGCAAGATACAGCAAACACTGCGGCTCGTGCTCGATGCACTCCCGGGCGGCTTCCGTGGGTAGACAGACGATGCGCGCATTCTTCGAGAGCACGACCGTACGGCCGACGGAAAGGCCGCCGTCTAAAGCTCGATCTCGCCAAACAGATCGTACGGGGAAATGTGAAAAAGTTGCCGCTCCCGCGCACCCGCACCCGCGAAAACGCCCAGCGCTCCCTCCAAGAGCACGCCCAGCCACGTGCGGGGCGCATTTTCCTCGCACACCACATCGCCTTTACGCAGCGTCTTCTCCCAAGATTCGGCCACGAGCCGCTCGCGGCTCTGTTTTCCGAGTTTGCGCAGCAGCGCGTTTCGCTCGAAAGCGGCGTCCGTCCCTTGCGCGGCATCGTTCTGCGCGATGCGCACGAGCGATATCTGCCAGGCGCCCTCACCGGTATGCTTGGATTCAAAGGCGAACGCACCGGGGCGAAGCTGCTAGGCGGCTGATCAGCGCGCGAGGACTGACCTCGGTAAGGAAGTCAAACGACTCTTCCGGCACGAGCGCGTCGGCGAGCGCTAGCACTTGATTCGCGCGTTCCCATACTTCTAAATGCCGCAGGTCTAACGGGCCGGGTTTAACCATAGCGCCGCCCGTGTTCTGGACGGAGAGAATTTCCATTCGTGAGCGTAGCAAAATAGGGCTCGTATGCGTTAGAGAAGCATGAAAAACATTACCTTATGCTTGATTGCGGCTCTGGCACTTGCCGCCGCGGCCGTTCCCGGCGCGGCCCGAGCAGCCCAAGAACCTTCGGCCTTGTATTTTTCCACCAGCATGACGCAGTTGCACGATACCGGAGCCTACACCGGGTCGCTCGAACTGCGCATCGCGCCCGACGGCACGCTGCGCGGTTACTATTTCCCCACGGACTATACCGCCATGTTCGTTCCGGTCGTCGGCGGCCGCACCGGCGAATCGATTTGGTTCGACATCGGCGCCGCGAACATCGTGCACGTTCAGGCGAATCTTCGCGACGGCGCGATGACCGGTTCGGCGTACGATCAGGCGGGAACCAGGCAGTACACGTTTACCGCTGCGACTGTTTCCCCGGACTCCTTACACTAGCATCCGGCACACTCACCTGCCGCCAGACGCGATCCGCTGCCGGCGGCAGGTGATCCATCGTCTTCAGAAAGAGGGTGAGCTGCCACAGTTGCGTGGTTGTGAGCGTCTTATCAAATGCGGGCATTCCGGTGAATCGAATGCCGTGCGCGAGCTTCCAATACGTGACTTGATCGGGATCGTCTTCCACGCCGAAGCGCGCCAATTGCGGCGCGCGAATGTACAGGCCTTTAGCGATGTCGGTCGGCCTCGCGTTCTTGTCGCCGTGACAGACAGCGCAATTTTGGCCGTATAACTTGATGCCCGCGATCAGGTTGGCGTCGTTTGCGGGAAGCGGATCGTTCTGCTTCGCTACCCGCCGCAGCGCCGCGTGCAGGGATCGGTTCGCCGCCCAGCGTTCGAACTTGGGCACCGGAGCATCGGCCCCGGCCGGCATCAAGCCGTTGATGATGGCCAGATAGCCGGCCAGCCCCAAGATCAGGAGCGCCGTAAGCGCCCCCGCGATGAATCCTCGTAGGGTCCTGTTCATCCGCCCATCCTGCCGTATCAACTTGGTAAATCCCTGGGAAACGCGCAGTTAGCAAAGAAGTCAGCTTTGCCGGAGGACCCGGATGCAGCCACGAATCCGAACGCAGGCCTATCTTGTCGGCGCATTGCCTTTATTTTTTCTGATCCTGCTGCTCGTTGTTTCGTTCTTGGTGCTGCGCACGAGTCTGGAGGGCTCGGCCGCCGAACAGCAGACGCAGCGCATTTTGGGACAGGCCGACCACGTGCAAGCCCTGATAACCGATTCGAGCCGCGCGGCCGGCGCCTATGGACTCAAACACGATGAGGCCCTCCTTGCACCGTACCGTGCCGCCCGACACAACCTGGGCGGCGAACTGCAGAAGCTGGTCGCCATGGTGGCCGATCAGCCCGGAATGCCCGCACGAGCGCAGCGCTTGCGCGCTCTGGACATTCAAGGTATGTCTCTGATTGACGTCTACGTCGCAGCATTGCGTGCGCATAATGCCGCGCGAGTGCGCGAACTCACGAACGCTCCATCGACCCGCACGTTGGGTACGCGGCTCGACGCAGCGGTTAGCGATGTCAACAACGCGGAGCGTCAGCTCGAGCTGAGCCGTTTCACTACGCTGCGAAGAAGCAATTTCTTCTACGAAATTGCACTGCTCGTGCTCTCGGTGCTGGGAATCGCTGTTGCGCTCTTCTATTCCGGCCGCTTTGGAATCGGCATCGCCGAACGGCTGAGCCGGCTTGGCGAGAACGCCGAACGACTGGCCGCCGGCGTGCCGGCCCGTCCGTTGGAGGGCAGCGACGAATTTGCCGACCTGGATAAGGTCTATCGCGCAATGATGCTGCGCATTGCGCGCGAGCATCGCATTGCAACCACGCTGCAGCACGTGATGCTGCCGCAAGCGCTGCCCAAGATGGAAGGCGTGCGCATCGACAGCGCCTATACGCCGGCCGCCGACGAAGCCGAAGTAGGCGGAGACTGGTACGATGTTTTTGCCATCAACGATCGCTGTTTGTGCATCAGTGTGGGCGACGTTGCCGGTCACGGCTTGCGCGCTGCCACGCTCATGGCGGGTGCACGGTTTACGGTTCGGGCCGCGGCCCGCATTAGGTTCCGATCCCGCATCGATCATGCAGAACGTCAATCGCGTACTGTGCGCGGACGAACCGGGAACCGTCGTGACGGCGTTCGTGGGGATGCTCGACCTCAACGACGGCAGCCTGCGTTACACCGTTGCAGGGCATCCTCCGCCGCTGCTGATCTCGCCCGACGGCGAGACAAGCTCCTCGAAGGGCACGGTTTCATTCTCGGTGCCGACACGCTTTCGGTATACGAAACGCACGAGATCTCCATGCGCGAGGGTTGGGCGATGATCGTCTATACAGACGGCGTCGTCGAAGTTGAACGCAATTATTTGGAAGGACAAAAGCGTTTGGTGACGGCCGCGCGCGCCGAATATTTCGAGCCCTCGGAGAATATTGCCGAAGCCATTCAAAATCGCGTGCTTGGAAACATCCGATCGCACGACGACTCGGCGGTACTGTTCGTGGGCATTACCAAACTCGGCGCACGCTCTTTAGCGCCCGCGGCGCGCGCGTGGACGTTAGACGCACGCGAAGAGTCCTCCACCCGGCGCGTCAAACGCGCGCTGATGTGGCACTTGGGCGAAATTGCGGCGGCGCACAGCGATCTTGCGGCCGTCGAGTTGATCCTAGGCGAGCTCATCGGGAACGTCGCGCGCCATACGCCCGGACCCGCCGAAGTGCAGACTGGATTACGACGACGGGCACGCGGTTCTGCGTGTGAACGATAACGGCAAGCCGTTCAGAACGGCACCCTACTCCGGCGAACTGCTCGCCGAGAGCGGCCGCGGCCTGTTCTTAGTACGGATGATGGCCCGCGAGCTTCGCGTCGAGCACAACGGAAAAGGCAACTGCATCTCCGCCGTTTTGCCGGTTGCCCTGGCCTAGCCTGGCGTCCCCCCCCCAGGGCTGCTGCGACTCTAGTGTTTGACTAGGGAGGCCCTCCCGTGGGATACTGGGCGCTACTCACGCGCGATCTTTCGGATGCGATCGAAACGCGCACACCTTGAAAGATTGCCCGTTATTTCCACTTTTGAACAACTCGGCATACCGCCGTCGCTTCTTCGCGGCGTGCGCGATTTACAGTTTGTCGAGCCCACGCCCATCCAGCAGATGGCCATTCCCCCGGCTCTTGAAGGCCGAGATATCTTAGCAAGCGCCGAAACCGGCAGCGGAAAATCCGCCGCCTTCGGGTTGCCGCTGCTTACCGCGCTGTTGGAACAGCCGCGCGGAAAGACCCGCGCGCTCGTGCTGGCACCCACGCGCGAGCTTGCGGATCAAATCGCCAAGCACATCATCGCACTTGCAAAGCATACCGACATCAAGATTGCCGCTGTCTACGGCGGCGTGGGGTTCGGCCCGCAAGCAACCTCGTTTAAGCGCGGCGCCGACATCATCGTCGCAACGCCCGGACGATTGCTGGATCATCTCTCGCAGCGCACCGCGAATCTCAAAGATATTACGATGCTGGTCTTAGATGAAGCAGACCGCATGCTCGACATGGGCTTCCTGCCGGACGTGCGGCGCATTATGCGGTATTTGCCGGCGCAAAAGCAGACGCTCTTCTTCTCGGCAACCTTGCCGCCGGCCATCGCCGCGCTCGTGCGCGAGCTGCTCGACAATCCGGTTAAGGTGGAACTTGCAGCCAAAGCCGCGCCCGTTGACGGCGTCACGCAAACGGTGTATGCCGTGCCGCAGGAGCACAAGACCGACTTGCTGCTCGAACTGCTCAAAGACAACAAGCTCTACTCGGCCATTGCGTTCACGCGAACGAAATCGCGCGCCAACCGTCTCGCAGCGGCCTTGCAAAAGAACAACATCCCTTCGGATCTCATCCACGGCGATCGCTCGCAGGCGCAGCGCACGCGGGCGCTGGATAACTTCAAACGCGGTAAGTACCGCGTGTTGGTTGCCACCGACATCGCTGCCCGCGGCATCGACATCGAGGATCTAGGTCACGTCGTGAACTACGACGTGCCGGCTGCCGCGGAAGACTACTTGCACCGCATCGGCCGCACCGCCCGCGCAAACACGAGCGGCGATGCGATCACGTTCGTTTCCTCCGATGAAGAGTCGCTTATCAAGCGCATCGAGTACGGACTGGGCAAACCGCTGCCGCGCGCGAAAAACCCGCTCTTTCCCGAAGCGAGTATCGTCGCACCAAAACCGCGCGTCGTCTACCGCTCGCGGACCCGGCGCCGCTAGGCGCCGGGCCCTGCGGGACGGTTAGCCGCGCCCGTTGCGGTTTCGGCCGTTCCCGCGATTGTCGCGATTGCCGTTGTCGCGCCGATTTGTTTGCGAGTCGTTCCGGTTGTACGCCTCCGTGCGGTACGTGTTTGTGTTGTAGCCGTAGCGGTTAGCGTTGTTGTAGCCGTAGTTCGCGTTGCTGTAGCCGTAGCCGTAGCCGTTCGCGTTATAACCGTAGCCGTTGTTGTATCCGTTGGTATTTCCGGGATACCACGAGCGGCCGTTCGGCGCTACGATGCGCCCGTCTTCATATTGGACTAAGCCGTTGGGAAGATAGCGCGCGACGGTCGTTGCGAGCTGATGCTTGTGCTCCACGTTGTAGAGCGTGAGGGCGGCCGCCGCGGCTGCCGCGCCGTAGATAATGTTGCGCGTAGAGGTTGTGCTCGCTTGGGCCGGGACGTTGGCTGCGCCGGCCAACACTGCGCCGAGTGCTACTGCGGCGAGGCCCGTGCGAACGATGTTCTTGTTCATGCACTCATGGTAGACCCGAAGTCTGCCAAATCAGTGAGAGTGCCGCTTGCCTTTATGAGATTTCGATGAGGCGTGGCGCTGCTGCCACTGCTGCAGGCGAAGCACTTCGATCTGCTGCTGCAGTTCGAGATATTGCAGATTGATCTCTTGCTGCTGTAGCTGGGCAGCAACGTCAGCTTGCGCCGCTTGCTGCGCGCTTTGGTTTTGCTGCTGCTCCAGATTCAACTGATTTTGCATCTGCTGCTGAAGCGCTTGCTGCACGATGACCTGGTTAAGGCGAGCCGGATCGGCGCTTGCCGTAAGCGGCAACGACGCTAAGGCGAGTAAGAGAGCGAGCGGAATGGCTTTCATATTGCTTTAAACCCTCGATGGAGAGGTTGGGATTCGACCGGCCGATCGACGGCCACGCCAATGCCGGTGGGGCCGTCGGGGTACGTCTACAAAGGTCCATGGGTCGAGTCAACTGATGCTGTCTCGGAGTCCGCGGCATTTAAGACTGAACGGAGTCTCCGAAGGTCTCTGGATTGAATCGCAATGTCGAGACACTTATGTCCATCTTCCAGGGTGGAATAAATATTCGGCTACCGCTTCGGCTGTCAATTGCCGTGCCTTATAGTGGACTTTACACCAGGAGAGGGAGGGATTCGAACCCTCGGAACCCGTGAAGGTTCTGCGGTTTTCAAGACCGCTGCATTAAACCGCTCTGCCACCTCTCCGCGATTCAGGCGGATTTTGCGCGCTACTCGCCCGGTTCCCCTATCGCGGCCCTCGCTAAGCCCGCATCAAAGGTTGGCAGATGTCACGCGGGCCGGCAGAAGTCCGCAGGGCCGTAGCGCCCGCGATATCCGCGATTCTTTTGCACCTTTGCGCAGCGGCAAGACATGGATAGCGAACTGGGAGTCGAGGTTTACACGGTGACGCGTGCGAGCATTGCCTCCAAACAGATTCTCGCAAAGCGCATGACCGCCCAACTCGACGGGCAGCTCGTGGTGTTCCGTATCGGAATGCGAATTTGGCACGTGCAACCGCGCCCGGCGAGATAGACTCGCCCGGGCGCGGTTGCACGTCAGCTACTTCTAGGGATGCGGTGTCGCGTGCGGAGCCGCCGGCTTCGCGTGTGCTGACGATTTGGTCGCAGCGGCATGCCGAACCGGTGCCCTGTGCACGACGGGTGCGGCGTGGGTCACCGGAGCGGTATGCATCCGAACGGGTGCCGGGTGCACGACGGGGGCCGTATGGGTCACCGGCGCGGTATGCGTCGCGTGCGTTACGGGTGCCTTATGCGTTACGGGTGCGGCACGCATCGTATGCCGGGCAGGAGCCGGATGCACGACCGGTGCCATGTGGGTTACCGGGGCGGTGTGTGTATGCCGGACCGGTGCCGTCACGCGATCGCTTGAGCGGATCGGCGTAAAGCCGGGTGGACGGTTATCGGTTGAGAGTGGTTTACGAACGCTCACGACGGTGGGATGTCCGTGATTGAACCGCGCGTAGTAGTTGCGGTTTTGCGCCGCAACCGCGAAATGCTCGCGCTGCGAATCGGTCATCGGGTAATGGTGTTGATGGCGCACTTCAATCTCTTGCTGCGTGGGCTGCGCGCTGATTCCGCCGCGTCCGCCGTTGTAAGAGATGTAGTTGCCGCGATAGCGGTTGACGATCACGGTGCGATCGACGTAGACGTATCGCACGTACGTGCGGTTCACGTTCGTGACGGCGGTATTGTAGTCGAAGTTGCTGCCGTTCCAACGGCCGCCGGTGTAACCGTTACCGTAGTAGCCGTTACCGTAATTGATTCCGCCGTAATAGCCGACGTTCTGCGACCAATAACCCTGATTCCAGGCGTAGCCGCTGCCGTTGTACCCCCAGTATCCCGGAGTCCACATCAGACCGGGCTGAGGCGGCGTGACCCAGGTTCCAGGCACCCAGAAATATCCGCCCGGACCCCAGGACCAATATCCCGGCTGCCAGATTTGGTTCTGCTGATCCAGTGCGGGCTGGTAGTACTGGGGCAGCGCGGGCGGAGCGCTGGTAAGAACCAGACCCAGAAGAGTTGAGAGGAGCGATGAAACGTCTTGAGCGTCAGAACGCGCCGGAGCCGCAGCGAATAGCAGCGCGGCGGCCAGAGAAGCTGCGATGAATCGTTTGAAAAAGAGCATGAAGAACCTCACATTCTTCTGCGTTTGTACCCGCTCGACGCTCTCTTTCTAACGCCGCCGTATGCCCGGCGCCTTATTGCTTCGTGCGCTCGATGCAAAAATCGAAGCACGTGTACGTCGTATGCCGGACGTGCGCGTACGCGACTTGCGGATCCGCAAACAACGCTGCCGCTGCCTCGAACGCCTTTCCCGGCAAGGCAACCTGCGCGTTGTGGATTTCGTGGCGCATGTTGTATCCGCGAACGATCGAGCTCGCGGCTGGCAAAGTCCGGCGGGATTCCTGCTCCGTCGTACCGCTCGCACTTCGCAGCATGAATGAACACCGGGCCGGTCTCGCTATAGGGCCCATGATCGGTCTCGAACGGGCGATATGAAAAAAGAATCATCTTCTCTCCCGGCGGCGCAACGCGCAAGCAATGCCGGCATGGGGCGTCCCCATCGATAATTTGCGGGTTGAGCTTGTGACCGAACTCATCGCGCAAATCGGTGCGGATGCGCTCGGCTAACGCCGTTGAGATTGCGCTGACGCGCATATTTGAAGTATTCACCGTCCGAGCGTAGCGATATCGAGTCGCGAAACCTATCGGAAACGTGCGCCTATATTCGGGCTCAGGTGGAAAAGCGCGTGCGCGCTTCGTGTAAGTCCAGCGTTCCGGCAATGAGCGCATCCAGCATCTCCCCTTGTTTGCGCGCCCGTATTGCCTGCAGCTCGGCCCCAATCTCATGCGCAACCGTACCGAGCAGGCCGACCTCGTCCGGCGCGTACGCCTCGCCGTTGGGCCGCCCCGGCAAACGAGCGCACCGGTAAGTGCACCGCGCACCGTGAAAGGAAAGACAATCCCATCGGTGCCCAGTGCGCTTTGGACGTCGCCCAGCCGCACGGGCGAGCGCGATTTGCGCATCCTTACGAACGCCAAGTCGTCGACGTCCACCGATTCTGCCGGCGAACCGGCGCCCTGCGTGCACGTTAATCGGTATCCGTTGTCCGCGCGCTCGTACACGCTCACTCCGCCCGACCCCATCGCCGTGCCCACGTCCCTCATCACGCGGGCGAGCAGCGCATCGGCGCTCTCCATAAATGCGGCCTCGTCCGCAAGCCCTCGCATCAGGTTCGCAGCGTCATGCTTGGCGCGGAAGAGCGCGCGTTCGATCACGCCTTCGACGTACTTGTGAACCGCGTTAAACGAAAAGCCTAGCGCCAGCGCGACGCCAAGCTCGACCGCGAAGCCCACGCCGCGGCCGGCTGCAAACGCCTTGAGCAAATCCTCGAGCAAAATAAAGATTCCCACGACGAAAGAGGTCAGTATGGTAAACACCAGCGTGCGATTCAATACAAAGTTTACGTCGATGATGCGGTGGCGCAGAATAGCGTAGGCGCAGCCGGCCGGAAAAATCATGACAGTTACCCACTCGAATCCGGACAGGTGCAAGGGATGGATGGCCAGGCGGTTCAGCAAATTCAACAACACGCCGGTCCGGCTAATCAAGAACGCCCAAAACACCCAGCGTAAGCGCTGCTTGTCCAGGCCCTTAGTGCGCGCATAGCTCAGGACGAAAAACGCGATGATCACCAGTTGCGAGGATGCAAACGTGATATTTGCGAGCCCAGGTGCGATGGGAACGAGGACGCACCCGTTCAGCGCTTGGGCAAGAGCATCCACGGTATTGACGATCAGCGCCGGCAGCATCAGCAGCAACATTGCGGCGCGCGCAATCGCATGCGCGGCGCGCGACACCCCGACCGCGATCGCCTCCACCACCAAATAAAGAATGAAGGGCGAGGACGTCCATAACACCGCCGTTAGAACGCCGCCGGCAACGCGGCCCCAGAGCGGAAGGCCGCCCCACCACGAATCGGGTAGGCCGATACCCACGGACAAGCACCAGATTCCCAAAATGAGCGAGGCACGGCCCGAACCGCGCCAAAGCAGCAACAGCGCAAGGCCCGCCCCGAACAATTTGAACGCCAGTCTGCGCAGCTCAGGATTAGCCCCGAGTCGGTGTGTTCCAGCCGGTACGGAACGCGCAGTTGTGCGCCCGCGCGATCCACCGCGAGCGTTATCAGCTGTCCTGCCCGGCCGGCTTGCGTGGGCGTGTAATGGAAGATCCCCGCCGCGCGCGCCGTCACGTCCATTTGCGGCAGCAGCAGCACGTCGCCGTTTCGCAGCCCCGCGGCGCGGTCGGCATCCGAGACCACATCTAAACGGACGGCGCAGCGCAGGGTCGTTGCGGCGACCGGCCCAAGGCGGGCGCTCTGCGACCACGAGGCCGCCTCGATGACCAGCAGCACCGCCGCGAGCGCCGTAATGGCCCCCGCGCCGATAGTGCGTGCGTTCATGCGCCAAGATTAAACGGATGGCCCGAGAATCTTTCCGGGAGCCAATCGCTTGCAAGAGGAGATCGCTATGCCGCTCAGCAGAAAAAGCTTCGTGACCGCGGCGCTCGGCGCTTCAGCCGTCGCTATGACGGTTCCGGCCACGGGCGCCACGCAGACGCCCGACCGGGTGCCGCTGCATTTCCACGTACTACGCGCCGGCGAATACGACCATGCCGCCATGCTTGCCAAACTCACCACGAGTAACCCGCGCAAACAAGTCTTTCAGTCGGTCTCGCCGCTCGTCATCGTGCCGGGCGTCGCAAGCGTTTACCTCCACATGCAAAACTCTATGAACGCCTTCGAATTCTCGATGCCGTCGGGCGGCCACTTAGACACCCTGGCGATATTCACCGGTCCGTCGATTACCTTTGCGTTGAACGACGCCATGTGGAAAAAATACGGCATCGGCGATGCGCTCAAACTTGCGCCCACAAACATTTACTATCATGCTACGTCAAGTCTAAATGCGTCGGCCTCACCGGACGATCCCAACGGACTCTACCAGGATTGGAGCGCGCAGGCCGTGCTTCACCGCGGCGGGGCATTAATGGTTTGCCATAACGCCATGACCGCGGTAGCCGGATTATTCGCCATGAAAAGCGGAAGCAGCCCCGCAGCCGTGCTGGCAGACTTCAAGAAGAATGTGCTTCCCGGTTTCCAAATCGTGCCGGCGGGAGTTGCCGCCACGCAGCTCGCGCAGCAGCACGGATGGTGTATCTATCCGGTGATCTGATACCCGTCGATGCCGCGGCCGGCAAGCTCGGCATCGATGTCCCATCCAAAAAATCGCGCGCTGCCGGATCGGCTTTCAAATAGGCGTCGAAGTGACTCACCGTCAAACCGCAGACAAAGCGATGCGCCTGCTCGCCCGAACACAAGTCGGCAATGGGGCGCATCGCTTGTTGAATACCCGCCAGGGCCGGCGGCAGCGCCATCGTTCGCACGGCTTCATGATTGCGTTCGACGTCGTCGGCAAAATGCAGATGATCCGCTCGTGAGAGAACAACGAGGCGTTTCGGATGTGGTGCACGATCGAAGATCTCGCGAATGCCCGCGAGCGGCAACGAGGTATCGTCGCGCGCCGCAAGGTACAGCGACGGCACCGCGCGTGCACCTTCGAAGGAAAGCGTTAACGGCAGAATGCCGGGATTACGCTGCGAGCTTCCGCCGGGCGCAAGCGCCGCCACGGCCGCAAAGTGCGGGTCGGCTTGCGCCCCCGCAAGCGCCGTCCATCCGCCGAAGCTGTGGCCTGCAATACCGATACGCTGCGGATCCGGTTGCGCCGCGCCACCCCAGCCGTTTGTCCGGAGCACGCGATCGAGCAAAAATTCGACATCCGGAACGCGCGCGCTGATGAGGGCATCCCACCGCGCGCTCCGCTCCTGCTCGCTCTCTTGCGGCGGCCGCGCAAGCGCGGGGTCGACCGTTTCCGAATGGTCCATTGCGACCACAACATATCCGTGACTGCTTAAATGATCGCACAAATACGAGGCGGTGCCCCGGCTCCCGCCGCTGTGGTGCGAAAAGATGATCAACGGATAAATCCCGGCGTCCGTGGGTTCCCACACCTCGCACGGAAATCGAAGCCCGCGCGCAGCGTCAAACTCCAGGACGGTACGTCTGGCGCGGGCCAAGGGTCCTTGCGAAAACGGCTCGTAAGCCGCCATCAACTAGGGCTGCGCGGGCGGATCGCTTGCCGGAAACGAATCAGCAACCGTCTTGTCGTATTCGGTGAGTTTCTTGTCCGCGTCGTCAGGCTTCTCGTCGTCTTCGGGGCGTTTGTCGATGTCTGATTCCATACCGGCATTCTACCCGCTTCGGGTAGCCGTGCTGCCCACCCCGTTCGGTTACGGGCTGCAAGTCGGCAGCCGAGCGGGAAGCATCGTCGCAAGCGACTTCGTGCGCCGTACCGTAATGAGGACCCGGATTACCGATCCGCTCCTGCGGGAAGCGGCCGCGCAAGCCGGGGCCTATTTCCGCAAACGGCTGCGGCGCTTCGATCTGCCGCTGCAGTTCGAGGGAACGCCGTTCGAATGCAGCGTCTGGTCATTCGTGGCGCAGATGGAAACCGGCGAGCTCATCTCCTACGCCGACTTATCACGCATACTTGGAAAACCGCGCGGCGCACGGGGCGTTGCGCGCGCAATGTCGCGCTCACCGTTTGCGCTGTTCGTCCCGGCGCATCGCGTGATCGGCTCGGACGGCACGATTCGCGGAGCAGCACCGGGAGCGATGCGCCGCAAGCTCCTAGCGTTCGAAGGCATTCATTTGAAATAACGTAGGGCGGAGCACGGCTACTTAACGAATCGTCGCCATTCGGCCATGAAGCCGCCGCCGTTGTTGCGATCCGCTGCAAGCCCCGTGAGCGCAAAGCGGGCCGAGAAGTTGATCGTGCGCGCGCCGACAAGTATCTCCGAGCTGGGCATCGTAATGCCCCAGGCGATCTGCGCGTCGAGTTCCGATGCAATCTCCGGTTTGTCGACGCCGGGGTGATGAATACTGTAGGTATAGTGGTCGGCGCCGGTGAGGTGCGGTGCGCCGCCGGCAACGAATTCCCAAAAATGGCTGCCGGCAACCGGCCTGCGGTACATAAGCTCGTACCGAAGCCCCGCAAGACGTGAAGCGACGACTTGGTAGACGTTCGGCAGCGGCGTGCGCTGATTGATCACCGTTCCGCCGATACCCAGCCACAAGTGCGAGCCGGGGTCCACCGCATACCGCGCGGCACCATTCATTAGACTGAGTTGCGGAGTCGCGGCGCCATAGAATGCCGACGGTTTTTGCGGCAATGAAACCGGGGGTATCCCCTCGATGCGGAAGCCGAACCGGTGTTCGCGCGCACCGATCTGCAAGAGCGCGCCGGGCGCTATGCCGTGCTGCGAACCGCCGACGTCCGTGTGGACGCCGGTGAGAAAAAGCCCTTGCACGCCGACGTAAACCGCCGCAATGAAGAAACTAGCGTTTAACAGCATCGAGCAGTACGATTCCCCGCGCGTTCCGGTGTTGAAAGTCATCGAGCGCGGCAAGCGCCGCGCCTATCGGGCTATCCGGCTGCGTGGCCTGGGAGATCGTCATGCCGAAGCTCGCCTTGGCCTGATTGTCGAAGGGCGCGCGCCACGCCGCCGGTAGCGCGCGGTACTTGCCAATCATGCTTAAGATCGTGCCGAAGCGCGCCGTGACGCGCTGCGGATCCAGAACGACGAGCAGTAAGCCGTGCTTCTTCCCGCCCTCGGTTTTTTCGAACGTTGCGTAGTCCAGGCCGTACCGCTGCGCCTGCGTTTGCTCGTTCGGATTGTTGGCGGTTTCCAACGATTGATATCCCGCGGGCGGCGCTGCGGCCAGACCTGCGACCCACTGCGAGAGCCTGCGCGAAGGACGCGCTGCTTGAAGCGATGACCTCGTGCCCGCTGTACGTGCCGCTTCCCGCATCGAACACCGAGCCCGCGCCGCGATCCCCAGGCTGAACGCTCTGCGTGAAATCGCGCGCGGTAACGACGGCGGCGCCGTGGTAGAGCGGGAAACCGATCGAATTTGCAAGTGCGGGCGCGGCTGGCGTGGCGGCACCGCGAGACGCGCCGGTGCCGCCCGAGCACGCGCAAAGCATGGCAAGCGCGAGGCAGGCCGCGTAAGAGCGAAGATCCATATCGGCCGCGGTGTTCGAGGAGAACCGGGCCGGGCCCCGTAAGGCCTTCCACGCGCAAGGAGGGCGTATGGCGTTTATCGAGTTTTGGCCGCGCTATTTGGCCGCACATCGCGATCCCCGCACGCGGCTGATGCATGTTGCGGGCACAATTGCCGGCACGGCGCTGGTTCTGGGGGCGGTTGCGACGCGCAAACCGTGGCTTGCAGCGGCCGGATTGGCCGCCGGTTACGGGCCTGCATGGCTCTCGCATGCCTTCATCGAGCACAACAAGCCCGAAACGTTCCGGGCACCCTTTGCATCGCTGGCCGCCGACTACGTCATGGCGTACCACGTCCTTCGCGGCACGATCGATCAGCAGCTCGCCCCGCAGACCGAAGACTAAGGTGCACGACGAACGTCTTTCCTACGGCACCTACCTTCAGGTAGAAGAGCTGCTGAGCTTGCAGCAGCCGCTTTCCTCGCCGCCGCACCACGATGAGATGCTGTTCATCGTCATCCATCAGGTATACGAGCTGTGGTTCAAGCAAATCTTGCACGAAGTGGGCGCGGTCATGCGCGATCTGGACGCGGATAAGCTGCTGCCGGTCGGCAAACACTTCCGGCGCATTCACACCATCCAGCGCCTGCTCGAGCAGCAAATCGACATCCTAGAAACGATGACGCCGCAAGAATTCAACGCGTTTCGCGACCATCTCAATCCTGCCAGCGGCTTTCAGTCGCTGCAGTTCCGCGAGTTGGAGTTTCTGTGCGGCGTGCGCCGGACCGATACTTTGAGCCACATACAGACCAGCCCCGCGCAGCTCGCCAGCTTCAGGGGCTGCTGAAAGCGCCGTCCCTTTACGATAAGGTCAAAGCGCTCATGGAACGCCGTGGCTTTCCCTCCGGAACGCACGATGGAATCCTCGAATCGTACCGCACCATTTACACGCAGCCGCGCAGTGCGTACGATCTGTATCTGCTGCTGGAAGATTTGATCGAATTCGACGAGCGTTTCTTGCTGTGGCGCGGGCGTCACATCCGTATGGTCGAGCGGATGATCGGCGCAAAGACCGGTACCGGCGGTTCGCTCGGCGCCGCGTACTTGGCAACCACGCTCGAACACCGCTTCTTTCCCGAACTCTGGGAAGTCCGCACGTTCTTAGGAAAGGGCTACGAATGATAGAGGGCCACACTGCCGCACAGTTACGTTCGGAGTTTCCAATGCTCCAGAACTCGACGTACTTGGTGAGCCACTCGATGGGCGCTGCGCCGCTTGGCGCCAAAGCCGCGCTCGAGCGGTATTGGGAAGAATGGGCGAGCGACGGACCGGAGGCCTGGGAGCGCTGGCTTCCGGAGATCGCAAGCATTGCGGACGGGATCGGAGAGATCATCGGCGCGCCCTCCGGTTCCACGTTTCTGGGGCCTAACGTTTCCGCGCTTCAAAGCGCGCTTGCATCGTGTTTGAGTTTTACGCCGCAGCGCAACGAAATCGTCTATGAGGCCCTGCAGTTCCCCTCGCTTACGTATGTCTGGAACGAATGGCAACGCTTCGGCGCGCAGCCGCGCATCGTTCCCTCGAGTGACGGACGCACGGTCGAAACGCAGCGCATCATCGATGCGATTACCGAACGCACCGTCATCGCGGTCCTCTGCCATGCATATTACGTCTCGGGCGCGCTGTGCGACGTTGCCGCGATTCAAGCGCATTGCCGCAAGACCGGAACGCTGCTATGCGTGGATGCCTACCAGACGACCGGCGTTGTTCCGTACGATGTGCTCGATATGGATCTGGACATCGTCACCGGTGGAAGTCACAAATGGCTTTGCGGCGGACCGGGCTGCGGCTGGATCTACGTACGGCCCGAGCTGCGCGATCGGTTCGAGCCGGTAGTAACGGGATGGATGGCGCACGCGCGGCCGTTCTCGTTTGAGCCCGCACCGATAACCTGGGCGCCGAGCATGTACCGTTGGGGAACCGGAACGCCGACGATTCCCGGGTACGCCGTGGCCAAGCCCGGTCACGACCTCATCAAGCGCGTCGGCGTGCGTGCGATCCGCGAGCACAACGTGCGCCTGACGACGCGTATCGCCGAGGCGGCGCTCGAACGTGGGCTCACGGTGAACTCGCCCTTGCAGCCCGAGAAGCGAACGGGATGGATCGGCATCGATTTTCCCGCATCCGATCGCGCGTATCGCGGCCTCATCGAGCGCCGCGTCTTTGTCGATTACCGGCCAGGATGCGGAATCCGGGTCAGTCCGCATTTCTATACGACCGACGGCGAGATCGACGCGTTCTTCGAAGAACTGGACGAGCTGCGTCGGTGAATTCGATGCTGGTCGACCATCGCAATATAGGCGCCGCGTTCCGGCGCCTTTCGCTTCCTGCGGCCATTGCGATGCTCGGCGATCAGTTGCTCGGCATCGCCGACACGATTGCGATCGGCAGTCTCGGCCCCGTCGCGCTCGCCGGCGCGACGGCAGCCGGGACCTGTTCGGTCGCGCTCACGTTCGGCGTTATCGGATTCATGGGCGGCTGCGGCATTATCGCCGCGCAACGCATCGGAAAACAGGATCTGGACGGCTTCGGCAGCGCCGTTCGCGCGGGCGTTCTTATGCCGGTTGTTGCAGCCGTGCTCGGGAGCGCGCTGGGCGCAGCGTTCGCCGGGACGATCATTGCACACATGGTTGGCGCGCTTCCAAGCGCGCACGCAAGCGCACAATACCTTGCAATACGGTGCCTTTCGATGATCCCCATTGCGATCAGCGGGACGCTCATCACCGGACTCGGCGCTGCCGGTAACCGTTCCTTCGGCGTGCTGATGCTGCTGCTGATCAACCTCATTCACATTCCGCTGCTGCTCGTGCTTGCGCTGGGACTGGGAACGCATCACCCGTTCGGAATTCCCGGCGCTGCCGTTTCCTCGCTGCTCTCGGAGTGCATTGCGTGCGTCTATGGCATTTGGTATGTCTGGCGCCGGCCCGAGTACCGGGTCTTCGCGCGTCTGAGCGTTGACGTTCGCCTTGCGCTGGAGTGCGCGCGCTTGGGGCTTCCCGAAGCAGTCTTCTTATTCGCGATGATGGTGCCCGATGCGATCATCGTAACGCTGCTGGCGCCGCTTGGCGCGGTCCTCGTTTCGGGGTTCCGCGCGCTGATCGTGGTCTCCGACCTCACGTTTGCCGTTCCCGCCCCATTGCAGGGCGCGGTTCAAACCGTAATCGGTCAGCGTCTGGGCGCGCGCGACGTCGCCGGCGCTAAGGCATTTTTCGTCCGCGCGCGCCGGCAATCGCTCTGGATTACCGCCGTGGCCGCTATCGCCGCTGCGCTCCTCGCGTGGCCCGCCGCCTATCTCTTCACCTTCAATGCTGCGGTCGCGTCCATTGCGGCATGGCCGCTTGCAGCGCACATGCTCACGCTTCCGCTCAAGGCCTGGGCGATGGTTTCGATGGCTCCAATCCGCGCTGCAGGCGATACGCGCTTTTCGTTGCTGATCGGCGTCGTCACCGCCATGCTCGTCATCCCTGCGGCGTATCTGTGCATTCGGGTCTTGCACATGGGGTTATGGAGCGTTCCGGTGGCCTGGATATTCGCCTGGTCGGCGCGATCGGCGATCACGGCAATCAAACTGCACGGTGAGTCTTGGAGCCGGCGTCCGGTGCACTACTAAAGATCCGCGAAAAGCTTGCGCACCTGCCGGTGAATGTGGCCATTCGAGGCGAGCACCGAAGGCCCGGTGTGCGCAAACGGCGCCCCGTCGATCGCGCTCACGGTGCCGCCCGCTTCAGCGACGATGAGCGCGCCCGCCGCCATATCCCACGGGGAAAGTCCGAACTCCCAAAAGCCGTCGAAACGCCCCATCGCCGTATACGCTAGGTCTAGCGCCGCAGCCCCGTCGCGGCGCACCGCTTGCACGTGGTGCGACGCGCGAGCGAAGTGCCGCGCATTGACCTCGTAGTCGGAGGGTTTGAAACCCGTGCACAGCATCGCGTCGGCAATCCGTTCGATCGCGGAAACATGGATAGGCCGGCCGTTCAAGCACGCGCCTTGACCTAGCCGCGCCGTGAAGCATTCGTTCATTAGCGGGGCGTAGATGACGCCTGCCTGCACTTGACCTTCGCGCTCGTAAGCGATAGAGATGCAGAAAAGCGGATAGCCGTGCGCGAAATTCGTTGTTCCGTCGAGCGGATCCACAATCCAGCGCTCCCCGCTGCTGCCCGCGCGCTCACCGCCTTCTTCGCCTAAAATAGCGGCCTGCGGAAAATCGCGGCCCAGCATCTCGACCAGAAGCGCCTCGCTCGCGCCGTCGGCAGAGGTGACGAGGTTCGCGCGATCGCCTTTCTCGCGAATGTGTAGCGGCCGGTGCAGATGCTCCAGGAGCACTGTACCGGCCGCTTGTGCAGCAGCGATTGCCGTCTTTAACGGATCGGTCATTAGTTTGCGATGAATGTGTAGGTTAGGACCGCTGTTTCGGCGGTCACCGGGCCGCCGTTGATGGAGATCTCGTCAGCTGTTGATCGTATCGAACGGCGTGCGGCGGGCCGCAATTCCGCTGCCGTCGGTCAGCAGCAAGTTGCTGCCCGTCGGAATCACCGTGTATGTCGTCGCGTCAAAATTCCAGCCGGTGATCGTCTGGCCGCCGAGCGAGTTGGTCTTGTCGACTTCGGTGAGCAACTCGTTCGTAGGTGCCCCGGTGTTTGCCGGGTTGTTGCTGGCGCTTACGTAAAGCTTCCACGAATTACTCGGGCCCGCGTCAGTGTAGACGCTGATGCGCACCACATCGGAGCCGGTGGCCGTTTGCAGATTATTGATCGTGCTGAAGTCCACTTCGTTGCCCGGAATGTTGTAGCTGCAAAGCGCGCAAACCACCGACGGCGTCGAACCGCCCGGACCGGAACTGCTGGGATCGACGACGATTGAGAGGGTGGCCGAAAGCACGATCTGCACGATCGTATCCGTCGACCAGATTTCCGATGCGCTCACGCCTGCGTTGACCGTCGTCGGGAATTGATACGAGTCGTTAACCGTGTAGGGCGCCTTTGCATCGAACGTAACCGTGATGCTGTTGCCGGGCGTGATGGCGCAGCTGCCGCCGCCAATCGTAATGCCGCCATTGTAGGCGCCATAGCCGTTATTCGTCCCGGTTCGATTTGCGCTCACTGAGCTTGTCACCGAACAGCCGAAAGCCGCGCCGGAGATGCTTGGCGTGTTTTCAAGGGTCCATGCCGTTCCGTCGGCGGGCAGCACCGCGCTAACGTCCAATCCCGGTATGACGATCTTTGCGGACGTCAAGTTTTGGCCCGCTCCGCTCGTGTTCTTGATGACATAGGTAAAGACGTTGCCATAGGTTGTGTCCGAATCGCCGCCGATCTGCGGTGTTTGCGGCGATGTGACCGTCGTGGCGGTGGGATAGCCGCCCGCCCCGTTGAAGCCCGCGGCCGCCGAAACCGCCGTGACATTCAGGGTGAACGTGTGCCCCGATGACCAGCCGCCGACATTCGCGCCGTGGGCATGCATCGTTGCACTGATATTGGACGTTGCCGTTTGCAGGGTTCCCGTTACGGTGAAACTCGAACCGGGTGAAATGGAGCTCTGCTCGACGGCCACCGAACACGCCGGCGTGGTCGTGTTTACGGGTGGCGGATTGGTGGGCGGCCCGTCGGCCGTCACGAATTGGGCGGCACACAAACCGAACCAATAGCGGGTCGTTCCGGCAACCGGTGTGCTCGTACCCAATAAGCTCCAGCCCGCGGGCATGCCGGAGAGCGAAGCAAACGGGTTGGCCGTGGGCAGATCGATCGTGACCATGTCCAGGTAATCCGGATACGGATCTTGGGCGGTCGATGCATTCTGCACATTGATCGTCACGGAGTTATCGGTGTTTTGACCTTCGGAAGTCGGTGAGAATCCGGGCGTTATTAAATTGCCCGTCAAAGAGTACGCCGCAATCGAGGTCGTGTCGAAGGTCGACGTGTCGGGAACAAAAGCCGTGAACGTTCCGGTAGCGGTCAGTGCAAACTGCGCCGGAGTCGCCGCCTGGACGACGAAGTCTGTGTACGAGAACGACGCCGGTGGCGCTGGGCCAATGTACATATACATCGTTTGCGAAGCGCCCGGCGCAATGCCGTTGTTGCCGCCGCCGGTTTGAAAGCATACGGTGTCGCCGGTGGCACCGCAGGTCGTCCAGGACGTTGGCGACCCGGCGTCGACGCCCCAAGCAGTGGTCGTGCCGCCCGGCGAATACGCGGTAGGCCAGGTCACGTTGAACTTCGTAATGTTGCCGCCGCCTGCGCTCGTGTTATTGGTCAATTTCACTGCATAGACGTCCTGGTTACCGGACGTCGCGGTGAATGGAGAGACGCTGTTATAGATGCCGTGCGATGTATTCGTCAAGTAGCCATGTGTCTCGTAACCGGCATGGTACGCCGCGCCGCTGTCCCGGTAGCCGACGTGCGTGACGCTTGCGGTGCCCGCGTACGTGGCTGAGAAACCATTGGTAAAATAGACCGTATTTGTTGAAGCCGAGTTGTTGTTTTGAGACCATGACGCGCCGTCCGCCGGAAGAATTGCGGTTAAGCCGCTGCAGCCGGTTTGGCACCCGCTGTTTCCAGGGACGTTATAAAACGTGATATTGGGGATCTTCAAGTACCCATTTATGGCCAGCGTGTTCCCCGTGGTTTGAGGATAGGCCGTTATCGTGGAACCTTTGTTCGCGCCGCCTCCGTACGTGGTAAGCGTCACCGTCCAACTCTGCCCTGCCGAGTCTGTATCGGTTTCCGTCGTACAGGCAGCGCCGCAAGCAAGCGTAACGTATACGCCCGTCGCGCCGGTATTAAAGGCAATACCTTTAAGGGGATCGCCGTTTCCAACCCCATAAAATGTGTCGCCGCTGTTCGTGAATTGAAGGTTATCGGTGACGCTGCCGCCCGCCGGCAACACGATTGCCGTTGAATAAGCACTCGTTCCAGGATTTTGGAATTGAGTGGTTGCGGCATACCCAAGTATCTGGTACGCCTGCGAGAGGTCAATCGCATTGGTGGTCGTGTTGAGCATCTGTAGCGTCGAGACGTTGGAGATGTAATTGTACGGCGACTGCGTGTTCGAGAAGTTGTAGTTCTTGGAGACGACGCCACCTGCCGACGCGTTGCCATTCTGGCTCACCTGAACCTGACCCACCGGATCGTAGATCGAGTAGGTGTACTGTTTGCTCGCAGCAAGGCCGCTTAACGTAGCAGCAAATCCGGAATCCGATTGCTCCGATGTGTTGTCGAAGGCGAACTTCGTCGTCGCACCCGGTGCGGGCGGCGCGGTCGGCCAGTTGGCGCCCAGCGCGCCATTACCGGCGACCGGAACCAGCGAGGCCGTCCCGTGCCCGGTTCCAAGGATCGTCATCTGCCGCATCGCCAGACGCGTTGAGGTGTCCAGGTCGTACAGCACCACGGCGTACGTCCCGGTAGGCGTTGTGGACGAGAGCGGCCAAACGGCAGTCACCGCCGCCGAGTTTTGCGCACCGACAACCGCAACGATGCCCGAGGACGCTGTAGGGTCGCACGGGCCATTTGGATTCGGCGTGCCTGTGCCCGGCGGAGCGATATATTCGCAGAAGAGCCGGCTTCCGTTCGATTCGAAATAGACCACATAGTGCTGGCCTTGCGTCAAGCCGGTTGCGTTGACGTAGACGTTGGTCCCGTTTGCGGCGGTGAACGTTTGCTGAGGCGTCGTTGCGTTGCTGTCCGCATAAGTTCCGAAAACGTTCACTGCACCCACGGTAAGATAAACAACTTCCAACCATTGGCCTTTTGTCGTGTCGTACGTGCCGATGACATAGGTCCCGGTGGGCGTCATTTGAGGCGTGTCGTGCTGCGCCCCGCCGCCGCCCGTATAGGTGCCGCCGTAAGCGGTGGCGGTCCCGGAGTTTGCCGGAATGTAGTAGTCCTGGAACGTGTCGCCGCCGGTGAGCCCCGTCGACATCCAGAGCACGTCGCAACCCAGCGGAATCAACGTACCCGTTGCCGAGCCGCACGCCGGCGTCGCGGCATTCACCGCGTAGGTAATCGTCGCGCCGTTGGCCATCATTGGACGCCGGCCAACGCCGCCCTTAAGAATGTAAGCCGTGTTCAGCGCAGTTTTTGCCGGCAGCCGCGCCAGCATGGAAAGCGGCACCAGCCGGCCGGTGGGCGTTATCGGGCGCACGCGCGGAAACGCGATGCGCGAATTCGGCGACGCGCTTGCGCTGGGCGCCGGTGTCGCAGTGATCGGCGCGAGCGTGGGCATTGGCAGCATCGTCCGCGCCGGCCGCGGGACGCCGTTTTGCGGATGAACCTGTGCCAAGCAGACCGTTATGGCAAGGCCGGCAAAGAGCAGCGCGCCCAGCCCCGACCGCATACGGCGCATGACGCTCATCAGTACCAAATCGTATAGACGGCGGTCGTGCTATACGCTCCCGTGGGCACCGACGAGGGAATGGTGAGCGTCAAATCAACGCAATAGGTTTTCGTGTTGGCATTCGATGCCATGTTCGTCCAAGCGCTCGGATAAACAACGAACGGCGTCGCCGTGGGTAGCGGCGTCACGAGATAGGAGTTGTTGCCAAGATCCGAGCCGGGCCATGCGGTGGCGAAATCATTCGCGACGCCTTGGCGGATCGTCCAAGACGAAATGCTCGCGGCGTTCGAAGTGACGGTATAAATGCAGACTTGCCGTCACCGTTGTCCCGGCCGTGCCGTTCAGGACGATGTTCGTCTGATTGGTGACCAGCAGCGTGGCGTTCGGATTGGGCGTAACCTCGGCTTGCACGCGCACGGCTTGCTGCGTTTGCGCAACCATGTTGCTCAGGCCGTTGACCTCGCTTGCATCGACCGACGGCTGCGAACCCTTTCCGCGCATGGCAAAGCGAGCCGCGATGACGGCAGGCGCAGTTGCCGGCGCGCGCGAGCCAACGCCCGTGACGTTGACCAGAATGTAGACCGTCTGCTGCGCGCGCTGCTGTTGCGAGAGTCCCCCCCGCGAGGGAGAAGCAAGCACCAGCAAGAGCGCCGTGAAGGCAAGACCCGTAAGCGACAAACGATGCAAGGTGGTTCTCATTTGGGGACCACGGTGTAAAGGATCCACACGTAATATTGTCCGCCTGTCGCAACGGGCGGCACGTGCAACTGGTAATCGTAGTACAAATCGGCGGTGCTCGTCGTCGTGCTTGCAATCGACGAGGGATATGACGCATACGCAATGCTCGGCGCCGAGGCAAAGCTGCCTCCGCCGCTCACGGTTCCCGAGGTCTTGTAAAACGGCAGCGCGGGCGAGAAGCCCGTATTGCTGTCGGAGCCCGGCGGTCCATAGGTCGAGGCGTAACTGGGAAGATAGTAAACGCTTTGGTTAAGGGGCTGCGTCGAGGAGTCTGCCTGGTTGTAAAAGTCCGCCGCGCCCTCGCCGTACACCACGAAGCCGTTCGCATCGTTGCTCACGACGTTCAGGTGCGCTGCGTACTTGTAGAGATAGTCGGTTCCGGACATTACATTGCCGAAATCGACGGCGCATCCCAGCGAGCACGCGCCCGGACCGGGCGCGGGGGTGGGTTGCGTACCGAAAACCGCTTTCACGGTTCCATAGCCCGATGCATAGTTCGGCACTAGGGAGAGGCGAATGATCGCCTGCGTATACCACTTGAGGGTAACGCCTCCGCTTGTCGCCGACGCAGGAGCAGCCGCAATAAGTATTGCGATCGCCGCCACTACACATGAGCCGATCCAGGCTCGCAACCTCTTCACACTCCTTTGTTCAAGGCGAGCGCTTTTAATGTTTGTCGAAAACGATCTCGCCGCCGGTCATGGTCTTGCCCCCGTAGTCCACCGTCGCTATCGCTTGGTATTTACCGGCCGGCAAGGCCTTACCGGAGAGTTCGATTAACCGTTCGCCGCCGCGCTCTACGAGTCTGATTGTCGGGCAACGTGAGACGATCCACTGTAACGCCGTCTTTTTGGATGCGGACCTCTCCGTTGATGTACACGTGAGTGTTCCCGGTATTCTTGAAGAGCACATGGTAGTTTTCACCCGACGAGGTTTGCCCGGCAGTCATCTTCATGATTGCGCCGTCAATCTTCGTCGTGCCGGATATCGTCAAGTAAACTTTGGTCGCTACGCGGATTGAGAAAGCCACCGCGTGCTCTCTGCGTACGGGCCTGGTTTGAAAGAAGACGATGCCGGCATATTCCCCGCTCAGTTCCCCTTGCGGCACGTTGAACGATACTCTGACCTGCTGCGTCGTGTTCGGAGAGATATCGAATTCGCGCGGATTGATCGCGGCCCATCGCATGAGCGAATACGGACGCGCGCCGACCTTCTCGAACTGGTACTGCCCGTTGGGTAACACGCCGAAGTCCACCATGCTGGCTTGAATGTGCGTAGCCGTTTGGCTGCCGTTTTGGATCGTCACCGGTAGGTTGTACGCTCTGGCCCGGCTTCATCGCGATCTCGAGCTTTGCAGGCGAGACGTTGATCCCCATCCCGGACATCGAGCCGGGGGCAGGGGCCTGACCCATGAGCAGTACAGAGGCGAATGCGACCGTAACGGCGAGGGAGCGGTTGTGCATCATACAAGCCGATTTCGCTGCGGGAGCACCCGGCCCCGCAGCGCATTGTGGTTTTTCGGTCAGGTTTAGTTCGTGATCATCGTGTAAGTCACGACGGCACTGTCGGCGCCTTTGGTCGCGTTCGCCGGGATCAGCACCGCATAGTCCTCACCAACGTAGATGGGGTTCGTCGTGTTGTTGTTGGTGTTGACGATAGAGGTGGCTGCGCCGGCCGGAACGGCCGTGGCATTGACCGAGGCGGCGCTATAGGTCAAAGCACCGCAGGTCGCGCCTGCCCAGTTCGCGGCAACCGTATCGGTGGTATCCGTAGCGGCCCCTACGGCAAAGTTCGCCGAGGTCTGCCCGACAGCGGACCACGCCGCTGAGGCGTTGCCCTTGATCAGGATGCCGCAAATAGAGGCACCGTTGGCCGAGGCGGTGGTCAGCTGTTCTTGAAGCTGCACGCCGATGGTGTCGTTGGTGTTGACTTGGGCTTCGGCCGCGTTGAGGCCCACGCAGCCCGTAACCTTGGTCTGGTCGGGCGTAATGTTGCCGTAGTCCAGCGTCAGGGCCGTGGTCCCGTTGCCGGCACCCGTGGCGCCGCCGCCGGCGCACGCGCCGGAGCCGCCGTTGGTGACGACCAGAGGCGAGAGGTTGTCGGAACCGCCGGTTCCGGTATTCGAATAGTTACCTTCGAGAATAAGCGAGGCGATGGCCTGGACATTCCACTTGATGGTAACGGTGTTGGCTGCCGAGGCCGGCAGCGACATGGCGGCGATACTCGTTACAAGAGCGGCCGCAGCGAGGAGTCTTTTCACGTTCGGTCCTTTCACAATGCGCAATATTGGTGCCATCCTTGGCAGAATGCGAAAAGCGTTACCTAAGCAATATCGGCAGTCTGCCCTTGCCGGGTTAGCAAAAGACCGTTCAATGGTTGTACAGATATCTTAACAGTGAAGGTGTAGATGCGGCCCGTAATGCGGGTAGTCAATTTGGTCACCTGACCATCGGCCCAGCGGATTTCGTTTCCGGGTTCCACCGGGGCAAAGAACCGCGCGCGCACGCTCACGTACTGTCCCCGCGACGGATTGCGCGGGGTGAGTTGGAACGTGGCCAGCGGCATCGAAGGATCGACCTTGAGGTCGGCCGTCGCGACGTTTTTCTCATCGCCGCTCTCGGCGACCACCGAGACGGTGCCGCCGGGGGCACTGAGCGGAACGACGACCAGTCCGCTCCAGTGTTTGCGACCTTTATCGTATTTAAGCGGAGTCTTGCGGTCGAAGGCCGTGACGACCACGCTGCGCGCATTTTGCGGCGCATTCACAATCGCCTCGGTTGCGCCGCCCGGCGGCAGCACCGTTTGCACCAGGATCATGTCGGTCCCGGTATCCGCCGATTGTTTGAGCGAGAAAATGACGGGCTTGATCTTGCGGCCGACGATGAACTGCAGCCCTTCGATGTGTTGATCCCCGGCGAGCGTAACGCTCTGTGCACCCGAGACGTTTCCGGTGCCTTCGGGAACCGTTTCGGGGTCGAGATCAACGGTGTACGTGCCGGGCGGAACGTTGTCGATGATGAACGAGCCGTCGTCTGAAACGATCGCGGCGTACTCGCCCGGTTCGGCGACGACGTAGGAATTGAACGCGCCGCCGGTCAGGTCCGGCGCGAGTTTGGGATCGTAAACGGCCTGACCGGCAATCGATCCCAGCGGCGTTGCGATGAAGTCCGCGCTGACGATCTCGCCGTTACGCAGATTCACGGTACGCTTCGCGTTGTCGGCACCGAAGGACACGGTCGCCGGCAATGAGGAGTTCTGCAGAACGATCGTGTGCGTGCCCGCGGTTAAGCGCCCAAAGCCGTAGGAGCCATCCAGTCCGGTCGTTGCGATGCCGCCGTTGCCGTCGATCATCAGCACTGCGCCCGCAATGGGCTCCAGTGTCCCCTCGCCCGTATGGCGCAGCACTTTTCCTTGCACCGCCGCATAGGTACCGATGCGGAAAAACAGCGAGCCCTGCTGGCCGCCGGCGAGATCGAGCGAGGCGATCGGCTGATCGGGCGTCACACCGCGCGGAAGTGAGGAGAGGTCGAGCCGCACCGTGTGATGTCCGGGCGTTACGAAGTTGAACTGAAAGTGCCCGGAGAGATCCGTGCGCTGCGTTTGGACGCCGTCCAACACGACGAGCACGTTGCCCACGCCATTACTTACCGTGGATGCAAATGCGCCTTGGCTGCCGACATCGTTGATGACGCCGCCGACAATCGTTGCCGGCAAGCGCGGATCGGGGTGGCCTTGCACAAGGCCGTTGCCGATCGCAAACGGCGCAGTAACCTGAATGCTGAACACGCGCGACCGTCCGCTCGCGCTTGGGTTGATTGCGTCATGCACGCGCTGCTCGCCATACGTGAGCGAGAGTTGCGCCGTGGGTGAGATGCGTCGCGCTATGGTCAGCAGCGGAGCCGTCTGCAGCGAATCGACCGCGGGGGCTTGCGTATGCGTGAACGAGTCCGAAAGTTGCAGACTGGTAAGGCCCCACTGCCGCGTAAGCGCGATCTGCGACTGGTCGACCGTCGAGAGCGAGGTTGCCGAGAGTTGGCGCGATCGAAGTGTCTGTACTTGCAGCGCATAGGTGCCGAACTGGCGCTCCAGCTCGCCCTCGTAAGACGCCATCGCGAGCGGCCTGCCCGCGCTCGAGGTCGAGCGCGAAAGTCTGCGCATCGAACAGCGCATCGATCGTGTTGAACGATGCGCCGAGCTGCAATCCGGCCGATCCGATCCACTGGAACCCCAGTGGGCCGTCGACGCGCTGATCGCTCAACGTTACAGCCGACGTCAGGCGCTGCGCGCGCCCCAGCGCCGTGCTGTATGTGAGCGAGCCGTCGCGTGTAATGGTGGGCTGCAACGACTGGCCGCCCAACCGTTCGAGCGATTCGTTCATCGCGAAATTTCCGAAGTGAAAGCCCACGCTCGCAGCATCGTCGGCGTGGAGCGAGCCGTTCCCGATGCTCAGGAAGCCGTCGGTGATATGGCGCAGCGTTACCGTTGAATAGATGCTTCCCTCGCCGTAATCCGCGCGATACGAATAGGCCAGCGCGTTCGCGGCGTCTTCGTCTTGGGACTTCGTGCGCTCGGCTTCGGCCTCGAACATCTGCTCTAAGGTGCCGTTGTCCAGGGCGAAGCCGGCGAGCAGCGCCGTAAAACTGCTTTGGCCGTCCAGGCGGGCGCCCTTGAAGATGCCCAGTTCGTACAGTCCTCGGCCGATCAGGGTGCGTGCCCGAACGCCGAGCACGCGGGCCAGGTTCTCGTTATCCAGGGGTCCCGACCCCTCGACGATGCTGATGTCGCCCGCCTTGAGCGGCAGGACCAAGGTCAGACTCTGGGCGGTCGATCCGGTCGGAATGACACCGAGCGCCGAGAGCGCTTGGGGCTGATACTGCAGGCCGAAGTGGGGCGTGTAATAGGCGGCCTGAAGTT
Organism: Vulcanimicrobiota bacterium; assembly: GCA_963702335.1. GTDB lineage: Bacteria > Vulcanimicrobiota > Vulcanimicrobiia > Vulcanimicrobiales > Vulcanimicrobiaceae > DASSRQ01. The sequence continues at coordinate 64,908 of CAVPCC010000012.1, forward strand.
GTCCGAAGGTGCTCCGCTGTGAGGCCGACGCCCCGGCGGGAAGCGCGAGGGTCATCGAGGTCTGGGCCGTGCGGCGGAAGAGTTGCAGCAGCAGGCCGGCGTTTTCGTTCCCTTGCGACTGCGAGAGCGTGTTTTGCGAACCGTCGAGCGCGTCCCCGCGGGTGCTGCTCTGGCTGCGCTCGCCGACCGTGAGAGCGCCGCTCAACGAGAACGTCAGCGGACCGCCCCGCATGCTCGCAAAGCGCGGCGGCGCCGGGGGAGAAGCGCTGGGCCCGGGCGCGGGCTTGAGGGCCGGCGGGACGATATCGGCGATCCAAACGCCCAAAGCCGCGGCGGGCTGCGAGCGCAGGGCCAGCCCGCAAACCGCAACTATGACAAGAAAAAGGCCTAGCCGCCGCAACGCGAGCGCGAGGCGGCGTAGCGAATGCCGGTCGTTCATCTAATCGTCCTCTAGGTGTTTCGTCCGGGGGGTCGGCCGGGCTTAAGAATGGACCCCGGATTGACGCAATTTTTTCGCTTCCCGGCCGAAGACTTGAGTACAGGGAAGTTTCATGGAGGAAACGACTCCGTTATATGGATGTGCTGGGAGGCACGGGACAGGTCCAGCTAAACCTGCTCCGTACTCAAATGGATGAAGAACGCAATGTACGCGCGTTGGCCAGTGGCCTTCGCGTTGTTTCTGCGTCTGACGATCCCAGCGGCCTTGAAATCGCAAATACGATACAAACGCGTGTCAGCGGTCTCCAGCAAGGCGCCCAGAACGTCCAAACCGCCGGCAATCTGCTCAATACAGCCGACGCCACTTTATCGGGCGTCGAGAGCATCCTCACACGCATCCATACGCTGGTCGTCCAGTCGGCCAGCGATCTCAACTCCCCCGGCCAACTCGAGGCCATCCAAAGCGAAATCGACGCGCTGCTGCAAGAGATCAATAAGGTTTCTTCCGGAGCGCAATTCAACGGCGTCAAGCTCTTCGACGGCTCGCTCGCAACCTACGCAACAAACTACAATCAAAGCGCGCGCGTCGTCCAAGTCAATCCGTTCGATTCCACCAATACCGGACCGAACGTTTACGACGCCACGAACACCGGCTCTCCCAACGCCGGGCCGCTCATCTACAACGCCTATTACCAGCAATCCGGTTTTGTTTCCGGACTGACCGAATTTAAAGTCATCGGCACCTCACCCAATCCTACGGATCCGGTCGTCGGCCCGCTCGGCGTGCCCGGCGATTACGTGCAAATAACCCAATACAGCACGGACCCGAATTTTGGCGGCACCAACGGTGCAACCGAGCAAATCTCCACCAGTGCGCTCGCTACCGGCACCGGCGTAAACCAAGGTGCCGGCCCGGGTAATCCGCTCTACATCAACAACGCAAACGGCGCGCTCAGCATGCTGCGCTTCGAACTTGCGAACCTCTCGCCGCAAGACGTCGGCGTGACGATGGCGTTTGAAACGTTCGATCCGTCGAACGCTGCAAACTCGACGGGTCAAGCACTGCAAGTCAACTCCAACGGCACCGAAGGCGGCATCATCGAGATCAGTTTGCCGAGCGTTTCCAGCAGCGCTCTTGGCATTAACGGCATCAGCGTGTTGCAACCCTCGGTCGTCGATTGGGCAAACAATCCGGCAGGAACAGCCAGCAACGCGGCCGCGGCCGCGGATGCCGAAGCGCGCGTGCAGAACGCAATCGATACCGTGAATCAAGTGCGTGCCACCGTCGGCGCGCAAACCGTTTCGCTTCAAGAAGATGCGAACAATGCATCGCTTGAGATCGTCAACCAGACCGCCAGCGAGTCTGCAATTCGCGACACGAATGTCGCGCAGACCGCCAGCGATTTTGTTAAAGACCAAATTCTCACGCATATCGACATTGGGGTGATGTCGCAAATGCAGGTCGACGCCCAACTCGTCGCACAGCTTGTGTCGCGCGCCGCGAACCTCCCACCGGCGCAGGCGCAACAGCAAGGAAGCAGCGGCTGGTAGGGCGCCGGAAGCCCAAAAAAACTGAATAATCGCTCGAAAGGACGCCATCCCGGCGTTCGTTGCGGCGTCCCCCGGCATGGGGTTGACGGCGGCGCCTATACTAGAGATTAAGGATACCTCGCTAGGTGAGGCGTCCACGCAATACACAAGCCGCTGCCCAGAAACGTCGAGAGACGCCAACCGGGTAGACCAGACTGCGCCGAGACAAGGCGATGTCTAACGCGGCTAAGCGCCCAGGGCGTTTTACGATGCGTGGTGCCAAAGCAGTCGCGACTGAGGTATAAGCGCCGTCACACCGCGCGAGGCTGTCCTGTATTGGACAGTCTTTTATTTTTCGAGGATTCAAACACGGCGGCGCCCTCGGGAAGCTTTCAAGCTCCACCAACATTCAGGCGCCATGAGACATTTTTGGGGCCCGCGCGCAGCGCGGGGGGCGCGCAGGCCAGGCCGTAGCGCCTTTAAAAGGAGGTGAAGTAGATGCCGTTCCACGATGGATTCGTCTCCGAGCTGGTCGGACGGCGCGCGACCGTAAACGATCTGCCGATCGGCAAGATCACCGATTTCCTGGTGAATAGTCCCGATGAGGTTTTTCCGCAGGTCGATGGCCTGGTCGTCAAGACCGCGCAAGGCCCGCGCTTCGCTCCGATGGAGACGGTCATCGACGTGGATGCGAACGGCGGCGTTGCGCTCACGGCCGCGCCCAAAGTTCCGGCGCCCCCCAGCAGCGAGGCGCTGTTCTTGGTGAGCGACCTGCTGGACAAACAAATCGTCGACGTGGATGGGCGCAAAGTCGTGCGCATCAACGACATCGAGCTCGCCAACACCGGGGGCAAGCTGCGCGTCGTTGCAGCCGACGTCGGCGTAAGCGGCCTGCTGCGCCGCCTGGGACTCAAATCGTTCGGCAAGCGCTTTGCACCCTGGATTTACGACAACGTGCCGCGAGCAATGATCGCATGGAACTCCGTCGCCCCGATCCGCGAGAACACGCCCGCGCAAGTGACGCTCTCGGTCAAGGAGAGTAAACTTGCCCGGTTGCATCCCAGCGAACTGGCGGAGATCATCTCGGAACTCTCCGCGCGCGAAGCAGCGGCCGTCATCCATTCGCTGGACGACGAGACAGCCGCCGACGCTCTGGAACATCTGGACGCCGAGACGCAGCGCACGATTATCGGCGATATCGGCACGGAACGCGCCGCGGACATCATCGAAGAGATGGATTCGGACGATGCGGCCGATCTGCTGGCCGAACTCTCCGAGGAAGAGCAAACGCAGCTGCTCGCGGAGATGAACGAGTATACTGCGGGCGAGCTGCGCGAACTGGTCAAGTATGAAGAAGATACGGCCGGCGGCCTAATGACCACCGACTACACGTGGATCTATCCCCATCGCAGTGCCGAACAGACGATCCGCAAAATTCGCGAAATCGCGCCCGAGTCCGAATTCATCTATTACTTGTACGTCGTGGACAAACAGGACCGGCTCCTGGGCGTGCTGACCTTGCGTGCGCTGCTGCTCGCGCAGCCCGATGCGACCATCGAGCGCATCATGGAGACCGACTTGGTTACCGTGCTGACAACAGCCGACTCGCGCGAAGTTGCCGCGACGATAGCGCGCTATGACTTGCTTGCGGTTCCGGTCGTGGATCGGGACGGTCAGATGCTGGGCATCGTGACGGTGGACGATGCCATCGACGCAATCATGCCGGCAGACCTTGCCAAAGAGTTGCCGCGCATCACGTTCCGGCGTCGCGGGCGCCGCGCGGTAACGGGCGGCTAGCGTTGGCGCTGGTGCAGGTTCCGGCGCGCCGCCGTTCGCTGCGGCGCACCTTCGTTCTACTGCTGGCGGTGCTTGGTCCGGGATTCGTTACCGCATCGGCAGGCAACGACGTCGGCGGGATTGCGACGTACTCGCAAGCGGGCGCCCTCTTCGGCTATCGCGTCTTGTGGATCCTCATTCCGCTCGCAATTTCGCTGATCGTCGTTCAAGAGATGGCGACCCGCATGGGCGTAGTTACCGGCAAGGGTTTGGCATCGCTCATTCGCGAGAACTTCGGTGTGCGCATCGCATTCTTTGCAATGCTCGGGCTCTTTCTCATCAACGTGGGCATTACGGCAACCGAATTCGTCGGCATCGCAACGGCCTCCGAGATCTTTCACGTTTCGCGCTATCTTGCGGTTCCCGCGGCAGTCGTGATCGTTTTCTTATTCATTCTACGAATGAACAACAAGATCGTGGAACGCACGTTCGTCGTCTTTTCGCTGTTGTACTTGAGCTACATTGTCTCTGCCGTCCGCACGCACCCCGATTGGAAGGCCGTAGCGCTCAATACGGTAACGCCGGACCTGCATTTCAACAACATCGCATACATGGTCATGATCGTGGGCCTTATCGGGACGACGATCTCGCCGTACATGCAATTCTTCTTACAGTCGCAGGTCGTTGAGAAGGGTACGGGCGAGGAAGAACTGGGGCTGGCGCGCGCGGACGTCGTCAACGGTTCCATTCTGGCAATCGCCCTCGCGGGGTTCATGATCGTCGCGAACGCCGCCACGATCTTCATCGCCAATCTTCACGGCGCTCACCTGAATCCCACCCAAGCCTCGGACTTTGCGGTCGCGCTGCGGCCGTTCGCGGGCGAGTTTGCCTCGGTGCTCTTTGCGCTGGGCATTTTGAACGCCGGGCTCTTTACGGCGACCGTCCTGCCGCTCTCGACCAGTTACGTGATTTGCGAGGCGCTCGGGTTCGAGGCCGCAGTCAACCGCAAGTTTTCCGAGGCGCCGGTCTTCTTCACCTTATTTGCCGCCGGATTGCTCATCGGCGCGGCAATCGTGCTCATTCCCGGCATACCCTATTTGAAGTTCACGATATACGCCCAGGTCTTGCAAGGCATTTTACTGCCGCCGGAACTCGTACTCATGCTGATCATCATCAACAAACGCAGCGTCATGGGCCGTCACACGAATTCGGCGTTGTTCAACGTCATCGCTTGGGCCACCGTCGTCATCGTCGGCGGCCTCTCGCTGTTTTACGTTTTCCAGCAAATCACAAGCGGCGCGAGCTGAACTGCCAGGTATTCCGTCCGGCGCGCTTTGCGCCGTAGAGTCCCCGGTCTGCAGACTTCCATCAGTTCGTCGGCGTTGGTGCCGTCGCCGGGATAAAGCGCGACGCCGATGCTCGTGCGGATCGTGTGAGCCGTGTCTTCAATCGTCAGCGGTTCCCGAAGCGCCAGCACCAATTTTTGCGCAAGGTCGGCTGCATCCGCTGCGCCGTTGACAACGGGCTGCAGCACGACGAACTCATCGCCCCCAAAGCGGGCGAGCGTGTCGCTCTCGCGCAACACTTGCGTGAGGCGGTCGGCAACGGCTCGCAGGACGCGGTCGCCGGTTGGGTGCCCGAACCGGTCGTTGATGGCTTTGAATTCGTCCAGGTCCAAGTACATGACCGCGAACCCACGGTTGTAGCGTTTCGCCGCGCCCATCGTTTGCCGTATCCGGTCATCGAAGAGCACGCGGTTGGGCAGACCCGTAAGCGCGTCGTAAAACGCAAGCTGCTCAATGCGTTCGGCATAGCGCGCGCGCTCGAGGGCCGAGGCCACGAACAAGGCAACGAGCTGAATCAAGTCACGGTCCACTTGGTTAGGCCCGGATGCGGCGTGCGCGATGAAAAGACGAGCGACCCGAACTCCAAGTTGTTGACGCTCAAGCGGATTGCAAAAAACGAACGCCAGGGCGCATTTTCGCGCGCCGGATCGCTTTTCCAATGCTCGTCGTCTAAATCCGGTATAAAAAGCGTGGGATTGGCGCTGGAGAGATGCCGCGAGAGCGATTTGTCCAGAGCATAGACCGCTCCCGAAGGAAGGCCGGCTCCTTCTCCCACAGCATTGAGGATAGAGAGCGATGCGCCCTCAAAGTGCGTCACGTAGCCGTAATCAAATCCGAAAAGGCGGCACCCTAAGGTGAGCGTGTTGTCGATCTGCGACTCCACGGAGTCGCCGCGGGCGGACGCTGCAAGGTAAAGTTCGCGAATCCGCTCGCCCTGTTCCACAATGGCTTTTTCGGCGCTGCGCTGAGCGGTGACGTCCTTTGCGATGGCGTAGGCGCCTTCCACGTCTTGGGCAACGCGCAACGGGACCAGCTTCATTTGAACGTCGATCCGGTTATCCAGACGGTCAAGCAAAAAACAGTCGAACTCCACGGCTTCGCCGCGGCTGCACTCGCGGAACGACTCTTCGGCAATCTCCCGCGACTCGGGAGCGATCAGATCGAGCCACGGCCGGTTGATGATCTGTTCGCCGTAGAAACCGGTGGATGATTCCAGCGCGACGTTCACACGGGAGATCGAGCCGTCGGGCTTGAGCGCAATGACGGCGTCGGGATGATATTCGAACAACGAGCGGAAACGCTGCTGGCTGATCGTGAGCGATTGTTCGGCTTGATGCAGACCCAAATTATCGCTCACTTGAACGAAGACGCCGCAAATCTGCCCGTCCACTATAGCAGGGAACATCGAAATTTCAACCGGGCACATGCCACCCGTGCGCATGAGCAAGAATGTCTCGCAACAATCGCTCTGCCCGGAGAGCGCGCGGTTGAACGCCTCCTGTACGCGGGCAGAATCCGGCTCGAAGATGGCGCTTCCAAAGTGCGCGCCTGCGACCTGAGATTCTGCCTCGAAACCGGTCATCGCAAGAGCAGCGGGATTGCACGACACCAGCAAACCATCACGGTCGAAGACGGCTATGCCTTCCGGATTCAGATCGTAAAGCGAACCCAAGAGGGCGGCTAGCTTGAGGCGGGTTTCCATTTTGACTTTCGCATCCGGCCGCGGTCGGCAAGCGCGATGGCTTCGCGCAGGTCGGAACCCAAAAACGGATTCGGCAAAACCGCATGCCACGGAAGATCGGCGGCGGCATCTTTCATGCCGGCGCCAACGGCAACAAGCCCGATAGGCGGCTTGGCCTGCGCGGCGCGCGCGAAGAGCGATTGCAAATCGGTGCCGATCGTATCGCGGTCGACGATCACGACATCCGGCTGCTCGACATCGATCCGCGCGAGCAGCGCTGTGAGCGTCTTGTCGTGGCGGGCCGTTTGCGCATGAGAGCGCAGCTCGTGCAGAACGTACGGGGCTAAGTTGGCATCCGACGTCAGAACCGCAACGCGTAGAATACCGCCCACGCCGTCGCGCATGCGCGGCAGCACGATGGTGAACTCGCTCCCGCGATCGATGATGCTGCGCACCTGAATCGTTCCGCCGTGGCGTTCAACCAGCGTTTTCGCTAAGTACAGGCCCAGACCGGTCCCTTTGATATTCGAGCGTTTAGCATTCGAACCGCGCCTGAAGCGCTCGAACATCAACTTCATTTCGTTTGCCGGAATGCCGATGCCGCTATCGCTCACCGACACCCGCACCGAACGTTCGTTTTCTTTTACGGCAATATCCACGGGCTGCCCATCCGGCGAATACTTTACTGCGTTGCCGATGATGTTCTCCAACACTTGACGAAGGCGCGCGGAATCGCCTCGCACGACCGGCTCTTGCGCTTCGATCCGTACGCGGATCTCGCGTTCGCTCAGGAAGGGCTCTGCAGCGTCGGCAACGAGGGCCGCAAGGTTGATCGGATCGGCGTCCAGGTTCAAGTCGCCTTGTTCCACGCGCGAGAGGCCGAGCGTGTCGTCGGCGAGCTTGGTAAGCCGCGCGGCCGATTGTAGAATCGTGCGGCATGCCGCATCGGCTTCTTCGCCTTCCACCGCATGCTGCTCGAGCAGCTCGGTAAAGCCGATAACGGTCGTGAGCGGTCCTTTGAAATCGTGCGCGAGCAAAGCGATCAGATCGTCTTTGAGCGCGTTCGCGCGGATAACGCTCGATCGCTGCGATTGCAGCTCTGCGAAGAGGGCCACGTTTTGAATTGCGATTGCGCTGTATTGCCGCAGCAGATCCAGCGCGAAAACGTCGTTCTCACCGAACACATTGCCGGAAGCCCGAATATCCAATATCCATTCGTTACGGCCGCTCGTGCCCGGAATGGGCATCGCCACGCGCATGCCGTCGGCACTGAGCGTCGGCTTACGCGCCGCAAAGGCCTCGCTCAGGAACTCGTCCGGTTTTGGCCCCTTGCCGTAAAGCGCTGCGCTGCCGCCTACAAGCCGGCGCGCCTCGGCTGCCAGAACGTCGACGATGGCGCGCGCGTCCAATGTGGCAAAGATCCGCTGCGCGGCATCCGTCAAACCGCGCAGCAACGCATTCTCTTCCTGCAGACGCGCCTGGCTGTTTGCGACGCGGTCCACCAGCTTCTGCCGTTCGATCGCGTTGCGAAGCGCGCGCCGCAGCGCAGTCTCGTCCACGCGATCCTTGATCAGAAAATCTTGAGCCCCGGCCTGCAATACCCGTCCTGCGAGTTCTTCATCTTCGACTCCGCTCAAGACGACCACCGGAAGTTGCGCAAGGGCAGCGCGCAGATTTCGCACGCACTCCAAAGCATGGGCATCGGGAGCCGGCACGTCGAGCAGCGCAACGTCGAAGGTCTCCTCCGACGCTCGTTCCAGGGCTCGTTGTTGCGCTTGGGCCGTGGTGTCTTCCACGACCAAAATACGCATTGCTGCTAACTGCAGGTCCGGCATTGTACGGCGTGCACTCCAAGAAGATTGGACGTCCGCGGATGGGCTCACACCGTTAGGGCTTTATCCGCCGCCACCTGTGCGGGCACCTGGAAGATCCCGCGCTCGTTCGTTCAGAATCTCCCAAGCCCGCCGCACGTGTGCCCGGGTCGTGCGCAGGTTGCCAATCGCCATGCGCAGCGCGAAGCGGCCATCGATCTTGGTATGCGAGATGAAGAGTTCGCCCCCGGCGTTCGCGGCGTCCATCAGGATGGCGTTAAGCCGGCCCACCTCCTCCTCGGTGCGCCCGGCCGGCGCAAAGCGGAAACAGATAACCGAGAAGGGATGCGGCGCAAGGACTTCCCACTGCGGCTCGGCTTCGATCCAGCCGGCCAGTTCTTGAGCGAGCGCGATGTGCGCGCGCAAAAGATCCTGCAAACCCCGGGCGCCGAAATACCGTAACACGAACCACAGCTTGAGCGCGCGGAACCTGCGCCCCAGTTGCAGGCCGTAATCCATGTAGTTCGTTACGCCGTCATCGGCCGTGCGCAGATACTCGGGAACCAAACTGAACGTGCGCCGCAAGAGTTCGGCGTCGCGCACGAAAAGTGCCGAGCAATCCATCGGCACGAAGAGCCATTTGTGAGGATTGACCACGATGGAGTCCGCAAGCTCGGCCCCTTGCAGCACCCAGCGCAGCTCGGGCACGATGGCGGCGACGCCCGCGTACGCCGCGTCGACATGCACCCAGATGCCGCGGTCCTTTGCAACAGCGGCAAGTTCGGCAACCGGATCGACGGACGTGGTCGATGTCGTTCCCGCGGTTGCCACCACCGCCATCGGCAGATGCCCGGCTGCGCGATCGGCATCGATCTTCTCACGCAGATCGTCCGGCCGCATGCGGTGCGCTTCATCGCAGGCGACGCGCACGATGTTTTCCGTGCCGACGCCCAGAGCGATGCACGCTTTTTCAATATGAGAATGCGTGTGTTCCGTTATGTAGACCCGCAGCGCGGGCAATCCCCGCCCCGTCATGCCGCGTTCGCGTATGTTGAGCCCTAACGACTCGCGCGCGGCCGCAAGCGCGGTAAACCCGCCAATCGATGCGGTGTCGTAAATAATTCCGGTAAACTGCGCGGGCAGCCCCAGTAGATCGCGCAGCCAGCCCATGACGACCTCTTCCAGCTCCGTGGCAGCGGGAGAGGTGCGCCACAGCATCGCCTTCACGTCCAGCGCCGCAGATAACGCCTCCGCCGCCACACCCACCGGCGCTGCACTGGTGGCAAAGTAAGCGAAGAACCGCGGATCGTTCCAATGCGTGATTCCCGGAAGGATCAACCGCTCGAAATCGGCCATAATCGCCGCGAACGGTTCCGGTTCTTGCGGCGCCGCCGCGGGCAACGACGCGGCAATCTGCCCCGGCCGCACGGCGGAGAGCACCGGATGCGCATGGGCGCCCGACAGATACTGCTCGATCCAATCCCACGCAGCGCCGAACTCCGAAGTAAATGGTTTCACAGGACCGCCTACATTCACCGCGTAAGGCACGAGCCCTTATGAAACCGATACGATCGCAAGCAGCACCCGCTCCCATCGGACCCTACAGCCAGGCCGTCCGCGCCGGCAAGGAACTCTTTTGCAGCGGACAGATCGCCCTCGATCCGGCAACGGGCGAGCTCTCTGGCGCAAATGCGGCCGAACAAGCCGAACAAGCGCTGCGCAATCTGCGCGCCGTCCTGCAAGCGGCCGGCATGGATTTCGCCAACGTCGTGAAGACCACGATCTACCTTGTAACGATGGACGACTTCGCTTCCGTCAACACCGTGTATGCGCAGCACTTCGGCGAAAGCAAGCCGGCGCGCACGACCGTCGCGGTTTCCGGCTTGCCTAAGGGCGGTTTGGTTGAGATTGATGCTATCGCCCGGGCTTAACGGTTGGTGAAGGGGTGAGGGCTCCAGGGGCTGTCCGGAAATCTCTGACTTTTTTGCGCCGGCCAGGATGGCCGATTCAAAACTTTGTTTTCGCAAAAAAGCAGTGAAGCCGTAAATTCACAGGATGTGAATTTACGAGCGGTTTCCGGACGGCCCCTGGAGCCCTCACCCCTTCACCAACCGCTGCGCGCACTATCATCCGGCACAGGAAGTGACGACCAACCTATGTCTCCAGAAATAGAAAAGCTTTCCATACCGAAAATGCGCGAAGTTTCAACGGAGAGGTGTCGCGCTGTACTATTAATTGCTATCGAAACAGGTAGGGCTAACTCAACGACGCAGGCTTCGGCCGCCGGGCACGCTTTGTTCGGGGGTGGCTGCTCTCGGCAAGGCTCTGAATTTTCGCGCAAAACAGGATGTTTTTTTACAAAACTTGTTTTCGCGAAAATTCAGAGCAGTGCCCGGCGGCCGAAGCCTAAGGAGTGGCCGTGGGTTTGGGCCGGGTCATGGCGGTGTAGCGTTCCTGACTGCGCGCTTTACGCCGGCGTCAAGGTTTTGGCCCAGGGCGGCGGCGCGGTATTCGGCCGCGGCTAACGTGTCGTTGCCTTGACGCGAATATGCATCGCCGAGCAGGAAGTGTAAGCGGCCGTCTTCCGGTGCAACGGCCAGGCCCTTGACGAGTGCTGCTTGCGCGAGTTGGTAGAGGCCGTGGGCGTCGTAGGTGTAGCCCAGGTTAATGTAGGCGTCCGGCGCGTACGGATAGACCGTCATTGCCTGCACGTAGTACGCGATGGCGCGCTTCCAGTCGCCGCGCTCGTCAACAAGGTATCCCAGATTTACCAGTGCTTCGGCGCTCTCGGGTTGGATCGCGTTTGCACGTTTTAGGTAGGTTTCCGCTTGCGCCCACTGCGACATGTGCAGATATGTCGCGCCCATATTGCCAATGCACATATAGCTGTAAGCGTCGCGTTCGATGCACGACCCAAACTGTTTGATAGCCAGACTGTATTGGTGTTCATCCATATAGGAAAGGCCCAGCCCGTTCATCGCCGTAATCGACGTGGGGTCGAGATCGAGTGCGCGTTTGAAGTAGCGTTCCGCAACTTCGGGCTCGCCGGTCGATTCGTAGACCTTACCGATCTCGATCTGCGGTTCCACTTCCATCGGATACTGCTCGGCGGTAATCTCCAGCTCGTGCTTGTAGGCCTCGAAGTCGCCCCGGCGGATGTGCAGCCGTACGAGGTCGGGAACGGAGTCCGCGCCGGGAAGGCTGCGTTCGAATTCGCGGATGGCGTCATCGATGCGATTCTCGGTCGCGTAGACCGATCCCAAACGGTTGTGGGTTTCTTTATCGGCGGGCGAATACGAAAGGATGTGAACGTAGGTTGCTTCCGCTTTCTGCAGCAACGTCTTGCGATAGTACAAGTCGCCCAGCAGGCGTTCGGGGCCTACCTCGCCCGGATGATTGCGGACGTACGTTTCCAAGCCGCTAATAGCGCTGTCCAAATTGCCCGAGGCCACGCGCTCGCGCGCGGCTTGCATGGCGCCGACGGGATCGGACGGGAACGGAAGCATCTGGTCCGGATTAAGCTGGACCTGAACTTGCGCTAGGCAAACGGCGGGCGCGAGAGTGAGCAGCAGAGTGACGAGCAGTGCGCGAAGGCTGCGGCGCATGGCACCATCCCTTTCGATAGAACTCCATCTTATCGCGAAAACGCACCCGGATACAGGGGTGTGACCGCCGAAACTCCCCGAGCGTGAGTTGGGAACAGCCTGCCGCGCTGCTCGTCGCGTTCTTGGCCTCCGCCGTCTTCTTGTTTGTGGTGCCCGGGACTCCCAGGGATCGCGCGCAAAAAGGGGCCCCGCAAGACGGACCGCAGCCGCTCATCGGCGCTCCGCCCGGTTGGAAGCCATGAACGAAGACGCCCTCACCGTCTTGTGCGGCGCGTCGGCGCTGGGATATCTTGCGGGAGCGGTAGGCATCGTAACGCGGCGCTGGCGGCCCTTCGCGGGAAACGCCTTGCTCAACCGTCTCGCCATCGCAGCATTCGTCCTTGCGCGGGTACTGCCGCAAAATATGGCGGCCGCAGTACTTGCAGCACTCCTCGCCGCACTTGCGATGATCGCCGTTTCGCGCCGCGCAACGCTTGCCGGCGGCGTTCTGAGCGCGATTCCGCTTGCGTGCATGCTGCTGGTCGTCGCCCGGCCGCTGTTCCCGGCCGGCGCAGCACAGCAGTTTCAAAACGCAACGGTCGCGCTGTTGTGCATTCCGGGCCCGATCTTTTTTTCGCTCTGGGTCAGTGGACTTTTACGGCAAAAACCACACTACCCGACGACGTCTTCCCCCACAGCCCCGAAGGATACAACTGGCCCGTAGCGCCGCCGATCGTGCAGACGAACTTCGTCGCCTTCACGCCGGTCGGATGCCCGGCATCATAGGTGCACGTCGTGCCGGCCGTCGTGTCGCCGCAGCTGGATGAGTTGATGCCGCAATTCGCTTGAGTTGCCGTGGTTAGGCCCGCGCCGAGCGCTTCGGTCAGGCCGCCCGAGTACGTTGCCCAATTGGATCCATTCGCGGTCCCGTCGTCCGTGAGTTTGAGCGTGCCGGCGCCACTAGCCGGGAAGGGCGCCGTCGCTTGACCTTCGGTGCCGACACCGCCGCCCGAAACGATGTTCGCGTAATTCAACGAATATTGGATCACCCCGCCGGGCAAACGCCGGATGCCGGAACTGAAAGCGAACCGGTACAGTTTGTCTTGACCACACTGTAACTCTTACCGACCGGGATAAAACCGGCGTAGAGTTCGTCGTGGGTCTTGTTTTCCGCGGGCGTTGCCTGGTTGTCGTAGGCATCGACGTAACCGTCGTACCGGGCAAAGGCCGTATAGGTTCCGGTCGGCCCCGTGTAAACGGCCCAATATTTTAGATTCAACACCAACCCGGCGGACGTGCTGTAGTAACAGTACTGTAAGCTCGCCGTACTGCCGGCCGTATCGATCGCCGTGCTTTCCCACAGGTTCCGATCCGCCATATGTTTGCACGTTCCACTGCCGGCAGTGTACGTTCCGCACCCCGGCGAGCCCGCATTATCCGGGCAAATTTGGACGCTCCACTGCGCGGGCAGAATCGGCGCGACGCCGTTGATCGTGATCGCATGATAATTGCCGGCCGCGCTGTCCGTGTAATAAAGCGAATGCTCGACGTTGTTCGTCGGCGCGCTGGCAACAGAAAACGTATTGCCGACCGGGCTGAGCGCGCTGCCGGTTGGCGAATTGTCGATAAGTACCGGCGAGGGCTGCGGGCTAGGCGTCGGAAATGCTATCGAACGCGCCGCGAAGTCGTTGTTGTTCGTCGCCGGTTGCGTGCCGTCGTACGATCCGGTGTAGTTCGCGCCGAAATACGTGGCTTGCGTTGAATCATATGGACCGTTGTAGAGCGTTGCCGTGCCCGAGGTGCCCGAGACGTAACATTGCGCGCCGGAGCCAAGGCCCGGAACTTGCGAGGCGCTCACGGTTCCGTTAAGCGTGACGCCGCTCGAGCCGTTGGTTGCGCCGTAGGTGGTCATGCTCGGAGTCGTGGTTCCCGAGGATCCGCCGGTTGCGCTTGCCGTAACCGAACTCGATGTGACGACGACGCCGCCTCCACCGCCGCCGCCGGGGCCGTGCTGTGTGCCCGGAAAAGAATCTGCGGCTGCGGCGGTTGTGCCCGCGGCACCGTTGACGTTCGCCGTAATATTCGAGTAAGCGGAGGGCGAGGTAATGACGATTGTACCCCCGGCGCCCCCGCCGCCGCCGCCGTCATTATCGGGCGCTAGGCCCGTCGTGCCGTTTGCATACAGCGTTGCCGCACTGCCGCTGGTGTCGGCTAAGCGCATGAGGATGATTCCGCCGCCAACGCCGCCCGAGCTGCCGTCGGCCGAGTATGCATTATTATTCGAGCCATTGTTATTGGAGCCGGCCCCGCCGCCCCCGCCCATGAAAACACGCGAAACGGAGGCATACGACGAGAGCGACGAACCGCCGCGGCCGCCGATATCGCCGCTGTTAAGCGCACTGTAGCCGGTAGCACTGTGCACGCCGACATTCGAATAGAGCGAGGTGTTGCCGCTATATTGCGGCGTCCACGGATAGCCGCCATTGCCGCCCGCACCACCGTTTGCACCGCCGCCGCCGCCCGTGTTTTGATCGTTTGCGGCCGGATCGTCATCGGTGCCGCCACCGCCCGCGTTTCCGGGCGCGCCCATCCCTTGATCGCCGCCCGAATACCCATTGCTTCCGCCGGGTGTAACCGCGGCCGGTGAGGCCGGCGCGGACGGCGTGGTAAACGACGTGTAATAGAACACGCCGTGCGGCGAGCCGTTAACGCCTTCGCCTTTGGTACCGAACGCCGGCTGGTTCGTGCCGCCGTTCATCGTCGCCGAGTCGACGTAATCCGTGTTCAAAACCGAAGCCGGTGAGGTGCTCGATACGGAAAACGCGCCGCCGCGGAAACCATTGCCGGTCGCGTAAACCGAGGCTCCGTTCAGATTCAACGTCGAGGCCATATCGATCGCAGCAATGCCGCCGGTGTTACCGTCCCAATACGCGCCGGTAAAGTTGTTCGAGAGCGTTGCCGTCGTATACTGCGGTACGCGCACGATCTGATAACGTTGGTTGCCGGCAGTGTTTTCGTAATAGCTGTTCAACAGACCGCCGCCGGTCCCGGTGCCCTGAATCGTAACGCTGCCGGTGGTCTGCGTTCCGGTTGCCGACTGCACGGAAACGTATTCATACAAGCCGGCATTTCCGAGCGAGGTAAAGCCCGTGCCGCCCGAGCCGCCACTGCCGTATGCCGAGGTATTCGTTGTATTGAACGTTCCGTCTTGCATCTGAATGATGGGCGACTCATCGCCGGTCTTTACGCCGGTGCCGGCTCCCCCGCCAGTCGTATCGATCGTTCCGAGCGAGAGCGAGGTTCCGCTGGCTGCCAGCGTGCCCGCCGGCGGTTGCCAATACGTATTGCCGCCGGCCCCGAGCGTACCGCCCGCGACATAGTTTCCGTTTACGGTCGGGCACGTCACGCCGGCAGCGAAAGCGTACTGATGGGCTGCTTGGCCGTGAGGAATGATCGAATAGACTTGCGCGGCCAGCACTGCAATGACGGCAACCCGCCGTCCCAAACGTTTGAACGAACCTGCTCTCAAGGTTTACCCCAACCAAAAACGCGATCGACCAGCGTCGTAACGGTGATATAAAAACCGCGCCGCTGCGGATGCCCGGTCAGCGTGGGATCTCGCTGCCGGTAAAGTTATATCCGGCCGCCAGCCGCGCGCCGTTGCCGATTTTGTAACCGAACTCGCTTGCGAAGTCGCTCGAGCGGGCAGCCGAAATGTTGCCTGCTGCCATTGCGCGCGCTTCGGCTGCAATGTCGAAACGCGTGCCGAGCGATTGCGTAAGTCGCAGACCTGCGACCGAGCTGTGCGCTAGGTAGTAGCCGTCACCATTCAGCTTGTAGCCGAACCGCGCCGCAGACTCGGTTGTGGGCGAGGGCCGGAAGATTTCGTCGAACAACAGCACGTCCGCCGTTCCGGTCGAGTTGATGAACCCCCCGCTCTGTCTATCCAGACCGACAAGGGAGATAAAGCGGTCGTTCTGAGCCGGCCGGTAGGCGAGCGAGATGCGATCGTCCACGGAGCCGATGCCGTTTCCGAACGTTTCGTTGAACGACCCCAGCAATGCGAGATTTGGACCCAGGTGACCCGTGGCCCCGCCGTTCATCGTCATACCGCCGCCACTCCCGCCGCGAGATTGCATGGAGAACGACGCGCGAAAATCCTTGAGGTCCGTATACGTCAGGCCGAACCCGTACGTACTGAAACCGCCGGCGCTCAAGCCCGTGGAACGCGCGCTTTGAAAAT
>CAVPCC010000013.1:0-67557 GCA_963702335.1 Vulcanimicrobiota bacterium
ATCTCTGGGCTTGGTGGGCTCGGACATGTTCCGGCGGGTGCCGTGGCCGGCGCGGCCGCTGATCACGCGGCGGATGCTGACGGTGGAGCAGGGGGCAGCGACGTCGCTGTACTGCGCGACGTCCGCTGAGGTGGCTGAGGACAGCGGGCTGTTCTACGACTCGTGCGCCCGGCGGGAGCCCAGCGCGGTGGCCACGCCTCAGCTTCGGCCGGGAGCTGTGGGGAGCGCAGCGAGGAGCCTGGACATCTGCTTACCTGGCATGATCGTCATAGTCCAGTGGGGAAGTAACCACTACTTTACCGACAATGATCCGGAAAAGCTGGGGGCGATGGACCTTCCTGTCAATCCGCCGGTGGCGCCGATGCTGGCCAAGCCGGTGGAGGCGATCCCGGACGGGGACTACGTATTCGAGCCGCGAGGCCCGGTTGCGCCGGGGCAACCCCTAAAAACGGCAAGGCCGAAACGCAGAGCAGAGCCGCCTTGACCGCGAAGTTCATACCATGACGTTCGATTTGCTTGACCGCTACCTTCTTGAAGGCGAGCCGCCTAAGCCGGAGGTGGTCCGGGCACTCTTGGAGTCGCCCGGCGACTCGCCCGGAGCGAAGCCATTTTATGAGGGCATGCGTATGCTGGGGCCCAAAACTCCCGATCTGACCCTTATCGCACTGCGCCTGGTGATGGCGGGCAAGACCGCAAGCGATGCGAATGTTGTGGAAATGAGAACCCTGGTGCAACAAGCACGCGCCGGTGGCGAGCAAGGGGCGGGGGCGATCGAACGTTACCGTGAAATGCTGCGCGCATGATCGCGCGGTTGGCAATTCCGGGCGCATGGATGTGGTCGGCATGGCAGCCCGACCGCGGGATGCCGTTCAATAGTTATCTGTTCGAAACGCCGCAAGGCGCCGTTGCGATCGATCCGCTGCCGTTGCCCGGCGAAGATTGCGCGGCAATTCGCGAACGCGGCGGCATCTACAAAATCGTCGTAACGAACGCAGAGCATTTGCGCGATGCACCGGCACTGAGCGCGCAGTTCGGCGCGCCGGTCGTTAACGATGCGCGCGATGGAGAAGAAGTATTTCCCGGTGCTTTTGCGCTGCAAATCGAAAACGGGAAGTCGCCGGAGTTTGCCTTGCACCTTCCCGCGCACAGCGCGGCGATCGTCGGCGACGCGATCCTGGGCACGCCGGCGGGCTCGCTCTCGCTGTTGCCCGACGAACGGCTTAAAAACGTGCAGCACTTCGTCATGGAGTTTCGGCGCTTATGGGCGCTGAATTTGAAAACGCTGCTCCCGGGCGACGGGTATCCGGTTTTCGGCGGCGCCGATGAGGCGATCGGCGCATTGCTGCTCGCCCGCGCCGGCGCTGCGATCTACCGGATCAACAAAGACGAGGTTACGTTCCAAGACTACAAAGAGCACGACCGGTATCGCGCGCAAGACGGCGAGGTTGGGCTGCTCATCGGTGCACGCAAGCTCGGCTACCGGCTCGGGGAATTGCCGCCCGGCGCGGCGTTTTGCCCGCTGCACTCGCACGTGGAATCGGAAGAGTTCTTTTACGTCCTGGAAGGTAGCCCAAGCGTGCGGATGCCCTCGGGCACGCTGCTTTGCCGGGAAGGGGATTTCATCGCTTTTCCCACGGGCGCTCACGGCGCGCACCAGCTCGTCAACGATTCGGCCCGGCCCTGCCGCGTGCTCCTGGTCGGGAATGAGCCGGCTAACGAGGTCTGCTTCTATCCGGACTCCCGCAAAGTGCTGGTGGCCGTGCGCGGCGGCCCCCGGCTGATCGTGCGCTCCGAGCCGGCGCTGGATTATTTTGACGGGGAATAAAAGCGCTTAAATGGAACGCAAGCAACGGTCATTCGCGTTGAGAAGAACGAGATGGTTGGTATTCGCTCAATTTCCGTGGCAGTGCTCGCAATGCTCCTGGCAGGCGCCGGGGCCGGTTTTGCCGTTGCCGATCCGCCGCCCTGGGCACACATCCGCGGCCAGAGCCCGGGCGAAGCGCGCGCGCATGCCGTCATCACCGGAACCGTCGTGGGCATCAACTATGCCGTCGCGTCAATCCTTGTCGCCACGCCCCACGGCCTGGTTCCGGTTGCAGTAACGCCATCAACAAGCATCTATCGTGGATCCGGTTTCGCATCCTTCGCCGACCTGGGCCGGGGCGCACACGTTGAAATCGACGCCTCCGACCTCAACGGGCGGCTCGTCGCGCAAATCATCCGCATTCGCTGAGCTTCGCGCAAGCGATCTTTGCCTTGGGCGCCGTTTACGCGGCGTCTCTTTTCATGTGCGCCTGGCGAACGGCTGTTGCTGCTGGGACCCAGCGGCGCGGGCAAAACCAGTCTGTTGCGCGTAATTGCCGGGCTGGAGATGCCGCAGAGCGGTGAACTCGATCTCGGCGGACGCGATCTGCTTGCCGTTCCCGCACAAGAGCGCAAAATCGCATTGCTGTTTCAAGACGACTCGCTTTTCCCGCATATGACCCTGGGAGAGAATTTGGAGTTCGCTGCCGGCCGCGCGCAGCGTGAGCGTATCGAACAGATTGCGCGCGCGCTGGAGATTGAAGAACACTTGCACAACCGCCCCGCGCAACTCTCCGGAGGCGAGCGCGGACGTGCGGCACTTGCCCGCGCAGCGCTAAGCGAGCCGCTGGTGCTGCTGCTCGACGAACCGCTTGCCCACCTCGACCCGCAGCTGCGTTCGCGCGTCCGCGCCGCCTTTACGGCATTCATGCGAGCGTGGAACGGCGTGGTCATCGTGGTCACACACGACCACGAAGAGGCAATTGCAAGCGCCGACCGGCTCGGCGTGCTGATGAAAGGTCGCATCGTCGCACTCGGCCCGCCGCGCGAGGTCTACGAACGTCCCGCAACGCTGGAGGTCGCAAGGTTTTTCGGAATGCCGCCGATGAACCTGTTGAACGATCCCATGCATATTATAGGAATTCGCGCCGAACACGTGCGCCTTGACGATGCTGCGCCGTTGCGCGGCGCTATCCGTTCGCTCGAACAACTTGGTGCCGACGCTTTGATAACGGCAACAACACCGGCCGGCGAGATCGTCGCCCGGCTGCGCTGGAGCGATTCGCTGCCCTCACCCGGCCAGATTGCCGGATTTGCATATGACGAGCGCAGCGTGAGCCGCTTCGATCGCGCAACGGGCGCCCGGATCGCATGACGGGCATTCGCGAGCTGGCCGCGGGCGTGGTTTGCGTCGGCTTTGAAGGCACGGACCCGCGCGCAATCGACGACCGCCTCGTCCGAACGCCGTTTGCCGGCTTCATTCTGTTTGCGCGTAATGTCGTCTCGCCGGAACAAACACGCGACCTCGCGGCCGCCCTTCAGGAATCTAGCGCGTTGCCGCGCATCATTGCCATCGACCAAGAAGGCGGGCGCGTCGCGCGGCTTCGCACCGGCGTTGAAGAGTTGCCCTCAATGATGGCACTCTCCGCGGCGGCCGATACGGATCTCTGCCGTCGGGCAGGCGAGCAGCTCGCCTTTGATCTGCGCCGTGCGGGCGTGAACATCGACTATGCGCCGGTACTGGATCTGGCGCTCTTTGAAAAAAATACCGTAATCGGCGCGCGCTCTTTCGGCGATGATCCCCGGCGGGTTGCAGACTTCGCCGGCGCGTTTGCCCAAGGGATGCGCGCGCAGGGCATAATTCCTACGTTCAAACACTTTCCGGGGCACGGTTCGACCGATGTAGATTCGCATTTGCGATATTCCGGTCATCGACGTGGATGCGGGAACGCTGCGCGCTCGCGATCTGGCGCCGTTTGCCGCGCTCCTTCCCGGTGCGCAAGCCCTGATGACCGCGCATATCGTCGTGCACGCGTTCGACCGCGCCAACGCCGCTACGATCTCGCATGCGGTTCTAACCGGTCTGCTGCGCGGCGAGATCGGATTCGAGGGCGTGTGTTTCACGGACTGCATGCAGATGGATGCCATTGCAAAGGGTGTGGGCTCGGCCGCCGGAGCCGTTCAAGCGGTTGCGGCCGGAGCCGATTGCGTACTGGTGAGTCACAGCATCGATTTGGCGTTGCAGATCGTGGACGCGATTTGCGCTGCGGTGAACGCGGGCGCGATCGCACGCGAACGTTTAGATGAAGCATACGCACGGGTGCAGAAACTTCGCGCGGCTCTGCAAGGACCGCTGCCGATCGACGCGCCCGCACCGTACGCCGGTATCGGCCGCGAAATCGGACGCGCGGCCGTCACGCTTATCCGCGGGAGCGCGCAGGCCGGCATTGGGACTCGCTGGTCGTCTCGTTTGAGGGGACGACCACCGAAGGCGTTCAGGGGACGCATTCGCAGCACGCCGCACTTGAGGGCAATCCGGAAACGGTTCGAGCGCCTCTCCAGCCCGCGGCGTCCGACGTGCAGCGCTTGCTGGCGTGCGTTCGCGAGTCGCATAAGCGGCCGATCGTGCTGATGCGCCGCGCGCATGTCTACGAAGCGCAGCGCTTGGCGATTGCCGAACTGCTGGATCTGCGGCCGCAAGCGTTGCTGGTCTCTACGCGCGAACCTTACGACGCCTTCAAGTTTTCCCAGGCGCAAAATGTCATTTGCACGTATGGCGACGATGCGCCCAGCATGCAAGGCCTCTCGGACGTGCTGTTCCGCGGTGTGCAACCGCGGGGGCAGTACCCGCTGGAAAGTGCGTAGATGCAGCGAGTCGACGCAGTGCTCGCGGGCGCTACCGGTCAGGCATTTACGGCCGCCGTGGCGCGCGTGGAGCACCGCGGGACGGTTGTGTTCGAGCAAGCATACGGCGTCACGCGTGACGATGAGCTCTCAAAACCCGTGTACGCGGATTCGCTCTTCGATTTGGCCTCGATTACGAAGATCTTCGTCACGACCCTCGCGCTGCGAG
The DNA here is from genome assembly GCA_963702335.1 of Vulcanimicrobiota bacterium. Lineage (GTDB taxonomy): Bacteria > Vulcanimicrobiota > Vulcanimicrobiia > Vulcanimicrobiales > Vulcanimicrobiaceae > DASSRQ01. The sequence goes on from CAVPCC010000013.1 coordinate 4,877, forward strand.
CGGTTCAGGAAAAGCGTCTAACGCTCGATGGGCCGGTGATGCGCGGTGCGATAACGCTGCGGATGCTGCTCGCACATGTTTCGGGCATGAACTCGGGTGCCGACTACCGGATGCTTCTTGGCCACAACGTTTTGGAGTACACCGCACAGCGGGAGTCATCGCCGAACCCGGGGCCGGGGTTATTTACAGTGACCTGGGCTTTATCGCGCTGGGCGAACTGCTCGAGCGCACGTACGGCCGTTCGTTGCGGGCCCTGATGCGGGATCTGCGCGCCTCGCCCGTCTACCGGCCACCCGCACAACTCCAAGCGCAGATTCCCGCGACCGAGCGCGACGACTGGCGCGGTCGCGTACAAGGCGTCGTGCACGATGAAAAGGCGTATCTTATGGGCGGCGTCGCCGGCCATGCGGGTCTCTTCGGAACGGCGGCGGATGTCGGCTGGCTCGCGGAGCAGTATTTAGCGCCGCCGCGCGGCCGCGAGAGCGTCATCGATGCAGCGCTGGCGGCACAAGCCGTGATCGAACAGGCGCACGACCCGGTCCTTCGCCGGGGACTTGGCTGGGCGCTCAAGACGAGTGATGAAAACTCGTGCGGCAAATTCTTTTCGGCGGATTCGTTCGGGCATACCGGCTTTGTCGGCACGTGCGTTTGGGCCGATCCGCTGCGCGACTGCAGCGGTGTGCTGCTCACCAACAGCGTCTATTTCGGCCGCAGCGACACGCGCGAGCTGCGCGCCGCATTCTACGAAGCGCTCGTGGAAGATTTAGGTGTGAAGTGATTGCGGTCGGCCTCATGAGCGGCACGTCGCTCGACGGCATCGATGCGGCGCTGGTGCGCCTTCGTCCCAGCGGCGCTTCGTACCGGATCGACGTATTAAATTTCGTTACCCATCCGTTCGACGAAGAACTGCTGCAACAACTGCGCCGGTCGCTTCCGCCGAACGGCGGATCGTTGGAAGAAACTGCGCGGCTGCACCACGCGCTCGGCCTGGCTTTTGCAAATGCTGCCGTCGAAGCGCAGGGCGACATGCCGCTGGACTATGTGGCTTCTCACGGGCAGACGCTTTACCACGACGGCAACGCGGCGGTAACGCTGCAGCTCGGCGATCCGTTCCTGATCCGCGAACGCACGAATTGCACCGTGTGCTATGATTTCCGCAGTGCGGACACCGCCGCCGGCGGCCAAGGCGCGCCGCTCGTTCCGTACGTGGATGCGCTGCTCTTCGGCGATGCCCAAGAGGCTCGCGTCGCCGTGAACATCGGCGGCATCGCCAACGTAACGTTCATACCCGCGGGTGCGGCGCCGCAGGACGTTACGGCATTCGATTCCGGACCGGGCAATATGCTGATCGATGCGTTCGTCCGGCAGCGCTCGGGCGAATCGCTGCGGTACGATCGCGACGGCGCGCTAGGCCTGCGCGGAAGTGCCGATGAGTCCGCGCTCACCGCAATGCTTGCCGATTCCTACTTTGCACAGCGGCCGCCCAAGAGTACGGGCCGGGAACGCTTCGGCGGGCAGTTCTTGACGCAGCATCGGGAGGCGCTTTCGCATCTTTCGCTTGAAGACGGGTGCGCAACGCTTGCGGCATTTACGGCGCGCTCGCTGGCCGATGCAATCGGCGCGCTTGCACCGGTGGGAAGCCGTGTCCTCGTTAGCGGCGGTGGTGCGCACAATGCGGCGATCATGGAATTTTTACAACGGGCTTTGCCCGCGTGCGCCGTGGAGCGCTCACAGGCGCTCGGTGTGAACGGGGACGCCAAAGAGGCGCTCGCGTTTGCCGTGCTGGGCTATGAATTGCTTCGGGAGCGGGCAGCCAATGTGCCCCGCGTCACGGGCGCGCGCAGCGCGGAGCTGCTAGGCGCCATCGCGCCGCATGATTTACTCTCGCTGCTGGCCAAGGTGCAGAGCGAATGTCGCACGTCGTAGTCGGCGTCGACGCCGGTGGAACGAAAACGGCAGTCGCGCACCGCGTGGACTCCGGTCCGGTCCGCGTTCTTACGGGCGGCGGCGCAAGCGCAACGACGCTGGGCGCCGGGCGCGCCGCGGCGATCGTGTGCGATCTCATCGAACGATCCCTCGACGGCGCGCAGCCGCGGGCAATCTTCGTCGGCATGGCCGGCGGCGGAAGTCCCGCCGTCGCGAATGCCGTGCGCGAGGCCATTCAATCGCGTTTCCAACAGGCGCGAGTGGATGTGCGCGATGATGCCGCGATCGCGCTGCGCGCAAGCGTTCCTAGCGGCGATGGAGCCGTGCTTATCGCCGGGACCGGATCGATCGCTTACGCCGAGCGCGGCAGCGAGATGTTCCGTTGCGGCGGATACGGGTATCTGGTCGGCGACGAGGGCAGCGGCTTTGCCATCGGCGCGAGCGGTGTGCGCCATTTGCTGCGCGTTTACGACGCGCGCGCGAAACGCGATCGCTTGGCGCAGGCCATCGAAGATATGCTGGACGTTCGCGATGCGCAGAGCGTACTCGCCTACGTTTATGGTGCCGCCCGTCCGGTCGCAGCCATCGCAGCCGCCGGAATGCTTGTCGTGCAGTTGGCCGGTGAAGGCGAACGGAGCGCAACGAAGATCGTGCAGGGCGCGGCGCTTGAGCTGGGGGATCTGATCAAAGCCGTTCTGCGCGCCGCAGGACTTGCGCAGAGCCCGGTTCCGCTGGCCTTAGCGGGCGGCCTTTTTGCCCAGAATAGCATCTTAAGTTATTTGTTGGAGACTCGCCTGACGAACGAACTGCCCGCGATCTCGATTCGCAAAGACGGAACGCCGCCGTACGAGGGCGCGCTCACGCTTGCGCAGCGATTGGCGCAATGAGCGATCTGCCGCAAACCGAACAGGTCAATCCTCGAACCGCCGGACTCGATACGTTCTCGACGCTCGATCTGGTTGCGATCCTTGCATCGGAGCAGCAGCAGGCGTTCCAGGCCGTGCATGCCGCCGCGCCGGAACTTGCGCGGGCGGTGGATGAAATCGCGGCTCGTTTACGAGCCGGCGGGACCCTGCACTATGTCGGTGCCGGAACCAGCGGACGTTTGGGATTTTTGGATGCTTCCGAGATGCCACCCACGTTTGGAACCGATCCCGCTTTGGTCTGCCCGCACATTGCCGGCGGTATCCGGGCACTGACGCATGCTATCGAAGGGGCCGAGGACGACAGCGCAGCCGGTGAGCAAGAGATGCGCGATCACGTTCGCGCCGGCGATGCGGTCATTGGCGTGAGCGCGAGCGGTGGCGCGCCGTTTGTTATCGCGGCGGTCCGCGCCGCGCGGGCGGCGGGCGCATGGACTGCCGGCATCGCTAACGTTGCGGATGCGCCGCTGCTTCATGCAGCCGATCTTGCGGTGCTGCTGCAGAGCGGCCCCGAACCCCTCACCGGTTCGACGCGCTTAAAGGCGGGGACCTCGCAGAAAATTGCGTTCAATACGATCTCGACGGCCGTAATGGTGCGCCTGGGAAAAGTACACGACAATCTTATGGTTGATGTCGTGGCAACGAACGCCAAACTGCGTGCCCGCGCATTGCGTTTAGTCCAAATGCTGACCGGGGCCGGACCGGAAAAGGCGCGCGAGCTCTTGCAGTCGGCACAAGGTAGTGTGAAGGTCGCAGCGGTGATGCACGCGCGCTCGGTCGACCGCACCGGCGCCCTCGCTCTGCTCGAGTCGCACGGCGGTTCGCTGCGCGCCGTTCTCCATTCCGGCTAACGAATGCATCTAGCAGCGTTGCTCTTTGCGCTCATCACGTTCGTTCCGCTGGACGACCGGCCGGTGACGCGCCAACTTCCGCAGATGCTCGCCCGAATCGCCGGCGCGCGGCTCGTGGAGCCGCCGCGAGACTTGCTGGGCAACTATTTAACGTTCGGGCGCCCGGACGCGATTGCCGCGTGGCTGAACGCTCCGCAGCAGCGTGCCTCCGATTCAGTTGTCGTCTCCACCGACATGCTCGCATACGGCGGCTTGGTGGCCTCGCGCGTTCCAGGTGTCTCCTACAGCGACGCCTATTTCCGTCTGAACGAGCTGCGGCAACTGCGCGCACGCCGCCCGCACGTATGGATCGCGGCATTTGGAACCATCATGCGTCTTGCACCGACGGGCGTGCCCGCGCTTGGGCCTGCCGCCGGCTTCTTTGCCGCGTATCCTGCTTGGGACGAGCTCCAGCAATTTGCGAACCTGCACGATCCCCCATTGCCGTCCGAAGCGGCCAAAGCGCAGACGCTGGCTGCCGCAATGGGTCAGCCCGTTCTGCAGGCCTACCTGCAAACGCGTGCGCGCAACTACGCGGTCGATGCACGAGCGCTCGACTTAACGCGCGCGGGCGCAATCGATGCGCTTGTGCTGGGACAGGACGACGCCGGTCCTTACGGGCTGCACGTGAAGGACGTGCACGCGCTCCAAGATCTGGCCGCGCCCCTGGGATCGCGCGCTGCTATCGAACCAGGTGCAGACGGACTCGGTATGGCGATGGTCGCGCACGCATTGGCTCGCGAAATTGGCTGGATGCCGCGCATTGCGGTCCGCTACTCCCCGCAACTAGGAGGCGCCATCAACGATCCGCTCGAGTACGCACCCGTGGACGTCGCGGTCAATTCCCTTATCACGCTCTGCGGTGCGGTACGGGACGACGGAACGAACGCCGATGTGGATCTGTATGTGCGCGCACCGCATTCCTCGCCTGCCGACGACGCGGCGCTGCTCGTGCAGATTCAAGGCGATGAAGCGGCGGGGCGTTCCGTTGCGTTCGCCGACTTGACGTTTCTGGAACAGACCTTCGAGAGCCAGGCGAGATTTGCGGAGAAGTTGCTCGCAAGCGGAGCGGCTTCGGGGTTGGATGCGTACTCGTCATGGAACACCAATGCGAATACGGTCGGAACGGCGGTTGCCGAAGCGGTGGCAGCGGGGGTGGGCAGACGCAGTGGACATTACGATGCGTTGGCGCACAAAGAGTTCACGTTCAACCGCATCCTGGACGATTACGCTTTCCACGATTACGTGCGCCCCGCGCTCAATGCGTGGCTGAGCGCGCAGGGTATCACCGATCATACCTACCTGCTGCCGGAGCCGGCCGCGCAAGCGGCCGGCTTCAACCGCGGGTTGTTATGGGAGCGCGCGACGCAAATTTTACCGCAACTATCCGGGCTATCACCTTGCGGCCATGCAGATCACGCTGCCGTGGAACCGCACGTTTGAAACCGAGATCGATGCCTCGCTGGCACCCTCGCTGTAGGCGTTTAAACGTTGTTGCCGACCGAGATGGCCCAATCGTCCGTCTCGCTCGTGGGAGCGACGAGGAAAATATCCGTGTGACCCTGCACCCATTTGGGTTGGCCGTCCGTATCTTTCTCCTGGTCGAAGCTGGAAGGCAGTGCGGCACGGATGTCCGCGGCAAGTGCGGTAAGTGAAGCCGAACCGACGTATGGCGGAATGTCGCTGCAGAAGAGCGACCAATACACGTTGCTGTTGATCGAGCAATGCGTGACCAGCGCCGGATCGAGACTGGCGGTGACGCTGTAGTAGTTGTCGTTGATGTGGCCGCTCTCTTTGCCGCCGCGGATCGATGCGAAATTGCTGTCCACGGTAGGCAGAACGACGGCGAAGAAGGTGCGCCACTGGGCGACGCGTGCGCTGTCCTGGGCGCGGGCTGCCGCGGGTGAAACGAGCGCCGCGCCGACGAGAAGCGCGCAGAAAAACCAAGCAAGACGGCTAGATCTCATAAAAACTAAGCCCCTTTTCGTTAGGTTCAGTGGACCAAATTCGCGGCCGGCACGAACTCTACTCCCTCTACTTGCAAGCGCTGATAAAGGTTACGCAGCGCCGCCAGGGTCGAGGCGTTGGGATGTCCGATGGCAATTGCGCTCCCCTTGAGTCTGGCCGCGGCGGCCGCTCGCAGCAGCATCCTCTCGGTATACGCTTCGTCCTTGACATTGTCCAGGAAAACGTCCCGCGAGGCGGTCGGAATGCCGTCGGCCCGCGCCTGCAGGGCTGCAACTGTGGCTGCGCTCGTGCGCGAGTCGATGAAGAACAGCCCGCGGGCCTTGACCTCTTGCAGCACGTCTTTCATGACGCGCGGGTCCGCCGTGGCAGCGCTGCCCTCGTGATTGTTCACGCCGCGGGCCAGCGGGACTTGGTCCAAATCGTCCACTGTTTGCGCATCGATTGCGCTGTCCGACATGGACGTCTCAATCTCGCCGGGGCCCGAGCGCTTGTGCGAGAGCGGCTCCATCGGCAAGTGCAGCATCACGCCTTTGCCGGCTTTGGAAGCGAGTGCGCTATCTCTGCCGCGTAGCGCACGTGCGGCATGATTGAGAGCGTGATGGCGATTGGCAGATTCACAAAACCGCGCTCGATCTGCGGCCATTGTCCGCAATCATCGATGATGATCGCCAGTTGAGCCTTGCCCGACGGTGAAGCCGATGCCGCGGCGCTCGCCGTGACTTCGGGCGGTGCCGGCGCAGTCGCCGGCGCGGGCGATACGGTAGTTGCCGCTTGCACCGCCACGTGCGCCGGTTTGCGCGGCTGTGAGCCGCGCGGTTTGTGCGGCACCACGGCCAAGACCACGGCAACTGCCAGGGCCAGCGCGATCGCTAACAGCGGCGCGGGTCCGAAGCGCCTTCGATACCGTCGTCTTGGAGCCATGTGCACCCACTATTGCGCGCGCTGCCCTTACGGTCATGCTCCTTTTCAGTCGTCCTCCATTCCGTTGTCATCCGGAGGTATCGAAGGACCCCGAGGCATCGAGGGGCATACTACACCACCGTGTACGAATCAATCATCATCGGTGGCGGCGCCGCCGGCCTGAGTGCTGCACTCACATTGGGGCGGTCTTGCCGCAGGGTTTTAGTTTGCGACGACGGGCGTCCGCGCAACGCAGTGGCGGAGCGAATGCACGGCTTCATCACGCGCGACGGGACGCCGCCTGCGGAGCTCCTCGCGATCGCTCGCAAGGAGTTAGAACGCTACCCGTCAGTGAAGATCGAACAGTTGCACGTTAGCCGCGCGCGCAAAGAGGGCGATGAATTCATCGTTAGCGCCGATGAGGGGGCCGAGTACCGCGCAAAGACCGTGGTGCTGGCGACCGGCCTGCACGACGCGCTCCCGCAGATAACCGGCCTGCCGCAGCGCTGGGGGAAGGGCGTTTTCGTCTGCCCGTACTGCGATGCTTGGGAGATGCGCGGCAGGCGCATCGCCGTGCTCGGAAAAAATGCGCGCGCAGTCGAGTTGGCACAAGAGTTGCATCAATGGACCGACGACCTCGTCGTGTGCTTTGAGGAGGCGCCGCAGCTCGACGAAAAGCATCGCCGATGGCTGCAGGCCGCAGGCGCACACGTGCACGACACACCCTTGGTGTCCGTTGGCGGCGAGGCTCCTCACTTAACGCTCGGCTTTTCCGGATCGCAGGATACGTGCTCGGCGCTCTTTTTGTGCGCACCGCTGCGGCAGCGTTATCCGCTGGTTGCTATGCTGGGGTGTTCGCTCGATGAGGACGGCGCTGTGCGCATCGACGAACACGGCCGGACCGTCGCGGACGGCGTTTACGCGGCGGGCGATGCAGTGACCAGCGTGCACCAGGTCGTGTTGGCGGCTGCGAGCGGTGTCTGCGCAGCCATGGCGGTCAACGAAGACCTCTTGAACATGGATATTGCGCTGCTATCGGAGAAAAAATGCACGTAGCCGTGCTTTTCGGATCGGTCCGGACGAACCGGCAGGGAATCAAACTCGCCCGCTTCGTCGTGAAGGAGCTCGCGCGGCGCGGATGCAGCGCGACCCTGGTCGACCCGCTCGAACACCGGCTGCCGCTGCTGGAGATGCAGTATTCTGATTACGAAAGCGGCAAAGCACCGCCGGAGTTGAGTACCTTGCGCAGGTATACCGCTCCGTCGACGGCTTTGCGATCGTTAGCGGTGAGTACAATCACGGTATCCCTCCGGCGCTCAAAAATATGCTCGACTATTTTTTGGAAGAGTACTTTTGGCGGCCGGCCGGCATCGTTTCGTACTCAGGAGGGCGATTCGGCGGCGTGCGCGCCGCAATGCAGGCTGCGTTCGGTCCTGAGCGAGCTCGGCATGCCGACCATCCCTACGACGCTTCCGGTCGGCAACGTCGGCGAGTCGTTCACGGATGAGGGAGAGCCGCTGGATCCGCGCTTTGCCCAGCGCAGTGCGCAATTCTTCGATGAATTTTATTGGTATATGCAAGCGCTCGCGGCGCAGCGTGCAAAGGGACTGCCCTACTAAGGCAAAGGTTCGAGCTGCTCGCAGAGCTCAACCAGAACGCCGCCCGTGCTTTTCGGATGCAGGAACGCAATCATGTTGCCGTGCGCGCCTTTACGCGGGCGCTCGTCGATGAGGCGTACCCCGGCTGCCTTGAGCCGATCGAGTTCCGCTTGCAGATTTGCAACGCGGTACGCGGTGTGATGCAACCGGCTTTGGGCCTCACCCAAATAGCGGGCGATGGGCGAGCGCATGTCCAGCGGGCGCAGCAGTTCGATGACGGAGCCGCCGGCGCGCAAGCCGACCGCTTCCACCCCCTGATCCGCGATCGTCTCGCGGTAGATCTGCTCAAAGCCGAGCGTGCCGGTATAAAGCTCCAGCGTTTGCGCGAGGTCCTTGACTACGATCGCCACATGATCGATCTGCACTCTACGCGACGATCTCCGGGGCGCGATAAACTCCAAACGTTTCGCGCAGCACGTTACACACTTCGCCGAGGGTAGCCCCGGCATCTACGGCATCGATGAACGCCGGCATGAGATTCTCGCGAGTACCGGCTATGCGGCGGACAACCTGGAGTCGCTCCTGCACCCGCTGCGGGTCGCGGGCGGCACGAAAAGCGTTCAAGCGGGCAACTTGCGCCTGCTCCACGGCGGCATCCACACGCTGAATCGGAATGGTGATCTTCTCGCTGCCGGGTTCGATGAACTTGTTCATGCCCACGACAACCTGCTCGCCGCTCTCGATCGCTTTTTGGGCACGATAGGCAGAATCGGCGATGCGCGATTGCATCCATCCGTTCTCGATGACGGCAATGCTGCCGCCCATTTCGTCTATCTCGCGGATGAGCGCGGCCGCGCCGTCGATAAGGCCCTGCGTTAGTTCCTCGACGTATGACGAACCGCCGAGCGGATCGGGCGTTTTTGTAACGCCGCTCTCGTACGCAATGATCTGCTGCGTTCGCAGCGCGAGTTTGGCAGCTTCGGCCGTCGGCAGCGCGAGTGCTTCATCTTTGCCGTTTGTGTGGAGCGACTGCGTTCCGCCGAGCACCGCCGCCAGCGCTTGGAGCGTGGTTCGCACTACGTTGTTGTCCGGCTCCTGCGCCGTAAGCGTCGAGCCCGCGGTTTGGGTGTGAAAGCGCAGCATGTGCGAGCGCGGGTCCTTGCAGCGGAATCCATCGCGCGTAATGTGCGCCCACAAGTAGCGCGCGGCCCGGAACTTTGCAACCTCCTCGAACAGATCGTTATGCGCGTTCCAGAAGAAGGAGAGACGCGGGGCGATCGCATCCAGGTCGATTCCCGCCTCGTGCGCCGCCCGTAAGTACGCTTTGCCGTTGGCCAAGGTAAAGGCAATCTCTTCGAGCGCCGTGGACCCGGCCTCCCGAATGTGATAACCGGAGATCGAAATCGTATTCCACAGCGGAACCTCACGTGCGCAGTACGCCATCACATCGGTGACCAGACGCATGGATGGCGCCGGCGGATAGATGTACGTTCCGCGCGCGACGTACTCTTTGAGCACGTCGTTTTGCGTCGTGCCGCCGAGTTTTGCAAACGGAATGCCGCGCCGGCGCGCAACGGCCAGATACATTGCCAGTATGATGGAGGCCGGAGCGTTGATGGTCATCGAGACGGTGACTTCGTCCAGCGGAATGCCGCCAAGCAGCGTCTCCATGTCCGAGATGCTGTCGATGGCGACCCCCACTTTGCCTACTTCGCCGCGCGCGAGCGGCGCGTCGGAATCGTGTCCGAGTTGCGTCGGAAGGTCAAATGCCACCGAAAGCCCGGTTGTGCCGCGTTCTAAAAGGTAGCGGTAGCGCGCATTCGATTCGGCGGCATCCGCAAATCCCGCATACTGGCGCATCGTCCAGAGCCGGCCGCGGTACATTTCTCTGCGGATTCCGCGCAGATAGGGGAATTCGCCCGGCTCGCTCAAGCGGAATCCTCGATCGTCAGCAGCGGCGTGCGCGCTTCCACGGTGTCGCCTGCGTTCACGTGAACGGCGCCAACCGTTCCCGATTTATGGGCGCGAATCTCGTTCATCATCTTCATCGCCTCAACTACCGCAACGATGCGCCCTTTTTCGATCTGGTCGCCCGCTTTAACCGCCACCTCCACGATCACGCCGTGCATCGGCGAGGGCACGTCGTTCCCAGCGGTCTCGGTCGCGCGCTTCGTATGGTTACTGCGCGGCGCCGGTTTTCGCGCACCATTTGCCCCAGCGCGCTGTTGCAGTGCTGCCGGCAAATCGATCAACCGCACATTGAACAACTTTCCGTTAACCTCAACGCGAATCTCGCTTTTTGTGTCATCGTTAACGTTCGTTGCGCGGGAATCGGACGCAGGCATCGCAGAGCCCTCGCCGTGCAAAAACTGACCCGCAGCAAACGCCTCGAGCGTCGCCGTCCCATAGGATGCATCGCGCACGGCCGGCTGATCGCACAGCGCGCGCAGAAGCGGCAGCGTGGTCGGCACGCCTTCGATGCGGTACTCGCCGATGGCGCGCTTGAGCCGCTCGATCGCCTGATCGCGCGTAGGTGCCCAAACGATCAGTTTGGCAATCATCGAATCGTAATCGGGAGAGATAACGAATCCCGGATACGCCGCAGAGTCAACGCGCACGCCAAGGCCCGAGGGTTCGCGGTAAACGGTAAGCGTGCCGGGCGCCGCGCGGAAGTTGTCCGCGGGATTCTCGGCGTTGATCCGGCCCTCGATAGCGAAGCCGCGAAAGGCGATCGCATCTTGGGCGTACCCCAGCGGCTCGCCCATCGCAACGCGGATCTGCTCGCGGATCAAGTCGAGCCCCGAGATCATCTCGCTGACCGTGTGCTCCACCTGGATGCGCGTGTTCATCTCCAAGAAATAGAACTCATCGCCGCTGACCAGGCATTCGATCGTGCCGACGCTGTCGTACCCGATGGCCTGCGCCGCGCGTATGCCCGCCTCGCGCATTCCGGCGCGCACGCGATCCGGAATGAGCGCCGGCGCCTCTTCCCAAACTTTTTGATGGCGGCGCTGAAGGGAGCAATCCCGCTCGCCGACGTGTAGCACCGTGCCGTGCTTGTCCGCGAGGATCTGCAGCTCGACGTGCTTAGGATTGTCCAGATAGCGTTCGGCGTAGATCGTGCCGTTCTTGAAATATGCCACGGCTTCGCGCTGCGCCGTTGCCAGCGCCGAGGGCAGCTCTTCAAGCGTGCGCGCAATCTTCAGCCCTTTGCCGCCGCCTCCGCCCGATGCCTTGAGCGCGAGCGGCAAGCCGTACTTCGCGGCGGCCTCGCGCGCCTGCGTGTCGTTTTCGATGGCCTGCGTTCCGCCCGGCACGACCGGCACGCCGGCGGCGATCATCGCTTGGCGCGCGCGCACCTTATCGCCCATGGCATCGATCGCATCGGGGTGCGGTCCCACCCACACCAAACCCCCCGAAATCACCGCGCGCGCGAATGCCGCGTTCTCCGCCAGAAAACCGTAGCCGGGATGAATGCCCTGCGCTCCTGCCCGCTTTGCAACGTCCAGCAAACGCTCGACATTCAGATAACTCTGCGCCGGCGGCGCGGGGCCAAGCAGATACGCTTCGTCGGCCATGCGCACGTGCAGCGCATCGCGATCGATCTCCGAGTAAACGGCGACGCAAGCGATACCCATCTCGCGCGCGGTCCGGATGACGCGCAGTGCGATCTCGCCCCGGTTTGCGATCAGAAGTTTATTCATAGCCGCACGACTCATTCCGCATGGCGATGCGCCAGCGCGGACGTCCAGCCGGAGCCGCCTGCGGTTCTTCGGTTTGCAGCAGCGCTCCCAGCGCGGTGATCACCGCTGCCAATTCGTCGTCGGTCATTGCGTCACTCGGGGTTTGAATGCGGGTACATTCCCATCGCGTGATATCCGGAGTCGACGAAGTGCACGTCGCCGGTCACTGCGCTCGAGAGGTCGCTGGCCAGATAAACCGCCACGTTGCCGACGTCGTCTTGAGTGACGTTGCGCTTGAGCGGCGCAACTTTGGGAACCACGTCGAGAATGCGCGAGAAGCCGCCGACTTGGCGCGAACTGGCGGTTTTGATCGGCCCGGCCGAGATGGCATTCACGCGAATCCCGCGCCCTCCCATATCGAACGCCAGGTAGCGCACGATGGATTCGAGCGCCGCTTTTGAGATGCCGGCAATGTTATAATTGGGAACGATTGCGGTCGAGCCAAGGTACGTCATCGCCATGATCGATGCGCCGTCGTTGAGCCGATGGTGCAGTGCATTAACCAGCGCGATCAGCGAGTAAGCCGAGATATCCAGCGCCATCGCAAAGCCATCGCGCGAGGTGTCGTACACTGTGCCGCTGAGATCTTCTTTTTTTACGAAGGCAATCGAATGCACCAGGATGTCGATCTTGCCGAACGATTCGAGCTCGGCGGCCACGCGCGCAAGCGAGTCATCCGAGGTCACGTCGCATTCCACGACCGGTCCCGAACCGCACTCGGCCGCCATTTTTTGCACGGACTCTTGCACCCGGTCGCCTTGAAACGTGAGCGCAATCTCGGCGCCGTGCGCGTACATCTGCCGCGCGATCCCTGCAGCGATCGACCACTGATTGGCAACCCCCGTGATGAGCGCTTTTTTGCCGGCAAGGAGTTTAGTATTGGACATAGGTGAACTTCGCTTCTTGCGCGGCATTGATGGCCATGACGCCCGCCGGCACCGCCAGTGCACCGGGGACCAAAGATGAGAGCATTCGTTCGTGCATCGCAACCGCCGATACACCGAGCGTTTGCGCGAAGCCTCCGCCGAATCCAAGAATGGCGTTGTGGCAGACAAGGAACGAGTCTGCCGCCGGCGACCAGCGATTCGACGCTCACGTCATCGGGGTTTTTCGATGCCGAATGGAGGTAGGGGTTGCCTTTACCGGCACGGACGTCTGCGTAGGCATCCTGGTCTCGCGCGCCCCCCTTTCGCACGAAGTGCACGAGGATATCGTTCCAAAACGCATCGTTCATGGCCATTAGAATGGAGGCGCCGTGATAGAGGACGGCAACTGTGTGAACTGCGCCCGGTTGGTCGCCCATGTATTCGCTATAGGCGCGGGTAGTATTGTTCATCGCAAAGAGGACGTCGCCGCCGCTAATATCGCGCGCGGCGAAACATTGCTTGTGCAGCGCGCCTTTTTGAAGTACGCGCTCGAATGCCGCGCGATCGAAGGGCAGCTTCAACGAATGCGCGCGGTGCTTGACCGCCCTCGCCGGCGCGACTGCGGGTGTAGCGGCCGCCGCTGCGAGTGTGGTCAGAAAATCTTTGCGCGAGCTCATAGCGGTATGTTGCCGTGCTTTCTTTTTGGGCGATCGACACGTTTGTCGGCAAGCATGTCCAGCGATTTGGCGATGGCGCGCCGCGTTTCGCGCGCTTCGATGATGTCGTCAACATAACCGCGCTGCGCCGCGATAAACGGATTGGCGAAGCGCTCGGTGTACATCTCTACCAGTTCTTGCATTTTGGCCGCGGGGTCCGCTGCGGCGGCAATCTCGCGCCGGAAGATCGTCTTGACCGCGCCTTCCGCTCCCATGACCGCGATCTCGGCCGTCGGCCACGCAAGGTTGACATCGGCGCGAATGTGCTTGCTGGCCATAACGTCATACGCTCCGCCGTAAGCCTTGCGCGTGATGATGGTGATTTTCGGCACCGTTGCTTCCGCGAAAGCGTAGAGCAATTTCGCGCCGTGGGCGATGATGCCGCCGTATTCCTGATCCGTACCCGGCAAGAACCCGGGGACGTCGACGAACGTCACCAGCGGGATGTTGAACGCATCGCAAAAGCGCACGAAGCGCGCGGCTTTCACCGAACTTTTGATGTCGAGCACGCCGGCAAGAACGTTGGGCTGATTGGCTACGATGCCCACGCTCTGGCCGTTCACGCGGCCAAAACCGGTGATAATGTTTTGCGCATATAGTCCCTGGATCTCGAAGAAGCCGCCGTCGTCGAGAACGGGCAAAATAACGCCGTGCATGTCGTACGGCTTGTTCGGCGAGTCCGGAACGATGTCGTCCAGCTCGTCTACCGTCCGGTGCGGATCGTCCTCGCACGCGAACCGGGGCGGATCGTCCAGATTATTCTGCGGCAGATACGAGAGCAGCGTGCGCGTCATCTCCGACATCTCGTCCTCGTCGGCCGCCGTCAAATGCGCAACGCCGCTTTTGCTCGCATGCGTCATCGCCCCGCCAAGCTCTTCGAACGTGACGTCCTGCCCCGTCACCGTTTTGATGATCTCGGGCCCGGTGATGAACATCTGCGCGATCTTCTCGGTCATGATGATGAAGTCGGTGATGGCAGGCGAATAGACTGCGCCGCCCGCGCACGGCCCCGCGATCAAACTGATCTGCGGAATCACGCCGCTGGCCTGGACGTTGCGCCAGAAGATCTCGGCGTAGCCGCCTTAGCTTAACCACGCCCTCTTGAATGCGCGCGCCGCCCGAGTCGTTGATGCCGATCATGGGAGAGCCCGTCCGGACCGCCAAGTCCATCACCTTGCAAATCTTCTCGGCGAATACCTCACCGAGCGAGCCGCCGAGCACCGTGAAGTCTTGGGAGAACAGGAAGACTTGCCGCCCATCGATGGCTGCCCGCCCGGTGACGACGCCGTCGCCCAGGTACTCTTTTTCGCCCAGGCCGAACGCGGTGGTCCGGTGGACCGCAAACCGGTCCAATTCGACGAAGGAATCGGAGTCGACGAGGGCCTCCACGCGCTCACGGGCCGTGCGTTTGCCGCGCTGGTGCTGCTTTTCGACCGCCTCGGCGCCGGCGGGAGTCTGCGCCAGGTCGCGCTTGCGCTGTAGTTCGGCGTATTTCTCCTGGTGCGTCCTCATCGAGCCCGGGCTTTGACGATTGACCGGCCTTTTCCGCCGGGCCGTTCCGGCCGATAGATGTAGAGAACAGATGATCCAGCTCAGTTCGGAGCAACTCCTAGAGATCACGATGGCCGTCGCAGCGCTCACGCTGGCGACGGTCGGCCTTGTCTTTGGGCTGGTCATCCACGCCGTCGGCTACCGGCGCGGAGCAGGGTGGGCGCTGGGGTGGGTTCTGGCGGCGGTGGCGCTGGCGTTCGGCGCTTGCATCGTGCATTTCCCGGCGTACGAAGCGCTTTTCTCGCTCTGCGCCACGATCGCGGCCGTCAGTTCGAGTCTTTGCTCATGCCTTCGCCGCATACCGCTTTGCCCGTCGCGGCAGCGTGCCGCGGCCCGTACAGGCCGTGCTCGCGGGATGCACGGTGCTGGCGTTGCTGATCTGGTGGCGCCTGGCCACCAGCAGCCCGCTCGTCGCTCCTGAGTTTTGCATCATGCTCTCGACGCTCTGCAATGCAGCCGCCCTCTACCCGCTTAGCCGCGATCGCCGGCGCGGCGGCGTGCGAACGGCGTTTGCGATTTCCTGCCTGCTCTCGTTGATGATGGCGCGCACGCTGGTCTATGCGGCCGTGCTGATTTTTACCAGCCGCGTGCTCAGTCCGCTTTACTGGTCGTTTGAAATGGCCGGCGGAGTGCTCTTTGCGTTCGTGCTTGCGATGGGCGAGATCGTAGCGGTCTTGGACGAGGTCCATCTGGAAGTGGTCGAGACGAACCGGTCGCTTGAAGAGGCAATGGTCGGACTTGAAACTGCGGCCAAAGTGGACTCGCTCACGGGCCTGGAAAACCGGTACGCGTTCTACAAACTGCTCGCGTCCTTCGGCCCAATGAGCGCAGCGGACGGTTCGATTGCGGTCCTGGACCTCAATAATTTGAAGAAGATCAACGACACCTTCGGCCATCACGCCGGCGACCTGGCGCTGCTTAGCGTCGCGCGCTGCCTCAAAGAGATCGTGCGCGCGAGCGATTATGTTTTTCGCTGGGGCGGCGATGAATTCGTCATTCTGCTGCGCGGCACGACGGTTGAGACTGCGCGGGAGCGCCTTACACGCATGCCCGCACCCGAGCCATTGGACTTGCAGAGGCTCGCAACAACCGATAGAACTTGCGGTGTCATGGGGTGTCGCTCCGCTTTCAGAGAATGTCGACGCGGCGCTGCGCAGCGCAGACGCGCAGCTCTACAGGCAAAAGAATCTGGTGAAGAGTATCGCCAGGGAGAGTGCGCGATTATGACCGGCACCATTTTTTGCTTGCTCATGCCGCTGCTGGGCGGCTGCAGGCAATATGTGGAGAACGCTCCAGGGATCGGTGCGCTGACCTCTCAGAGTGCCCGGTTCGATCGTCAGGCGGTTGCCGTCGTGGGCCGGGTAAGCAGGCTGGATCAATGGCGGTCCAAGACCGGCCCTTACGATTATGAAACGTTTTACGTCTGCGAGGGTGCGACATGCGTTCACGTGTTTCGCGAGGAACATAGCGCGATTAAGAACGGCGATAACGCTCGCATCCGGGGCGTCTACTACCGCGCCTTCCGTACCGGCGATCGCGTATTCTACAACGAGATCGAAGCGACGGAGATCATCGCACTTAAGTAGAAGGTGGTCCAGATGCTCCGCTCGTTGGCAATGTGTGCCGTGGTTCTGTTGCTCTGCCGTCAACCCGCGCTTGCAGCTGCGCCGCCGGGCCTTGTTCTGCTTATCACTGCGCAGCAAATAGCATTGCACGCCGATCGCGGGTTGCTCATTGCCGAGAGCGGCGTTTCGATCCGCATCGGAAACGCCCAGGCCCTCAGCGCCACGCGCGCCTCCTACGATTTGCGAACGAATCGCCTGACCGCAACCGGCGATAGCGCGGGCAGTGGCTACGTCTACGACTTCGCAACGAATAAGGGCGCGCAGATCGCCGGCGCGCTCGTGCCGCAGCTCGGAACGTTCGACGCGCTCGCCGTGGGGCAGCAGGTCGAGGTGCACCCGGCGCAATCGATCACGTTTTCCAACGCCCAGGTTTTGGCTGGTTCCACCTTCGTTCCCAGCGCCGCCTACACGTACGATATCCCGCCGCCGCGCTCTAAAGACTTCGGCTACTCGCCGGTGCCTGCTGCCGCGCTCGACTACAGCATTGCGCTGGGTTCCTCGCGCGACGCGTACGCCTTCACTCGCGCGCGCTACGATCGCTATAACGGCGGCTTCGGCGCGGGGCTCGAGGAGCATTACGCGCGAACCGACCGCGGCTATGCGGCGCTGGGCGAAACGCTGGATCCGAACGGCGGCCGCTTCGACCTTGCAACGTACGAGCGCTTGAACGACGATCTTTCGCAATCGCTAACCGGCTCGTACCTGGACGGTACGCACACGGCGCGCTACGCGCTCAACTCAACGGGCTCACGCGGCTATGCATCGTTCTCGATCTTTCAGTATAACAATTTCCGCACCGACGATCTGTTGGTCAGCGGCAACCAGCGCCCCATCGGCCGCGTTGCATCGGTGCGCTTCCAGGCCGACGTCGCGCACGACGTGCACCCCGGCGACTGGAACGTCGCGCAAGACTACCGCTTCACGCCCGGCATGCACATCGACACCGCGGCTTTGCGCCTTGGCGCATCCTCCATCAGCGCGTCCAGCGATTTGGGCGAGGCATTCTATAGTCTACGGCCGGGTAACGCTTGCCAGTTCGGCGACGGTGTGGGGGAACTTTCCGTTCAGCCCGCGCGTACAGTTCAGCGGCGGTGCAACCTTCGCTCACGATGCGCCGCCTTTTCCGTCCACCTACCGCACGTACACGCTGGGCACGTCGTGGAAAGCCAGCGATGCGTTCAATCTGTTCAGCGCGCTCAACTACACGCACGACTACGGACAAATCTTCGGCAGCGGGCGTCCCGAATTCAGCGCGTCATTCGACGTACGTGTCCGCCGCCGCAACCACACGGGCGTCGAAGTCGGCGTCGTCGCCCCCTTCGGCGGCGTCGGCAACATGAACCGGCAAGGCGTCTTTAATTTCCGCTTCTTTAAGTGGTGACTACCGGCGTAGGCACTAGCTGTAATCCTGGAGCATCAAAGGGTATCGGCCTGTCACGAGGCCTCGCGCGGAGTCGTTCCGCTCCACATGAAGCTTTCGGCATTACTGCTAGCGTTCTCAGTGCTCGTGCCGAGCGCAGCGAATGCCGGTGTAACCGGCGGAGTTTCGGGCAAGGTTACCGACCTTGTGCTAAGGGATTGCTTTCTCACCGGCTGCGCAGGCTGGGGGCCGTGGAGAGGACGCGCGGAGGGCGACCCGTACGTTCTGCCACCCATGTGGTTTCGCATGAGCACACCGGCTAATCAAACGATCGACGTCTTGCACAATGCAGCCGGCACGAACGCCGTTCTCTTGCAACCCTTATT
The DNA here is from genome assembly GCA_963702335.1 of Vulcanimicrobiota bacterium. Taxonomy (GTDB): domain Bacteria; phylum Vulcanimicrobiota; class Vulcanimicrobiia; order Vulcanimicrobiales; family Vulcanimicrobiaceae; genus DASSRQ01. The sequence goes on from CAVPCC010000013.1 coordinate 23,329, forward strand.
GCACTAAGTCTATTTCGGTATCCGTAAGACATCGCGGAGCACGCGCCCAACGGGTCGAAGCGGCGGCGGGCTCAGGGCGATCAGGCGGCGGAAGAAAGCTGCGCGCCGGTCGACCGCTGTTGTTCGGGGCGCAGTTGGAAGAGCGTATTGTGCGATGCTTCCGTCTGTTTCTCGCTGCGGTCCGGCGAATAATAGTACGACGCCAGCGACTTGCGCGTAACCCCCGCAGGCAGCCGCAATTCCTTGTAGCCGTGAAATGCGTAATCGTGCGTCTCCATGATCAGGCAGCGGTTTAAGATCGGCTCGATCGATTGACGGCACTGCTGCATGTCGCGCGACCAAAGTTCCAAGTAGCCTTGCCACTGCGGCTCCCAACGCGGATTCAAATACACCAGCAGGTTTAGCCGCCTGTACAAACCCGACTGCGGATGAATGTTGAAGTCGGCGTGCACGTCCAAATAACTGCCGTCAGGCCCCTGATGCAATCCGCCGCCGTGCAGATCCGGATCGGGAACCAGCGCCGGAATTTGCGTGACACCCGCGAGCCATTGCACGAATTGCGGCGAGCGCAACTCGGCGAAGATCTGATCGTAAATCGGGTCGAGCCGCTCCAAGTGCTGCTCGGCGTTCTTGACTTCGGCCAAGCCCGCAAAGGCGATGGCCATCTCTTCAGGTTTGGGAAACCGCTCGGCTGCGCAGCTTGCCGATTGCGGCAAGAGAAAATTGTCAATGATCAAATGGCGGATGGGATCGGCGTACTCGAACGCTTCGCGCAGCTGCGGCGCGCGTGCGCGCAGTCGCTCTGAGGTCGATATGATCAGGCACGAAGGTTCACTCCGCAGCAGCGGCCACCGGCGCCGCCGGAGCCTTCGGACTGCGCAAGAATAGCACCAGCGGCGCAAGCAGCAGCGTTACGGCAGCTAAGACCAGGAATGCATCGGCAAAGGCCATGGCGCGCGCTTGTTCCACCACCACCGCGTAGAGTCCGCCAAGCGAGGCGTGGTGCGCGGTCGCAATGTGCAGCGCGCTGTTGCGCGCGTTCATCTCCCCGGCAAGCGAAGACTGATGAAACGCGCCGCGCCGGTCGAGCAGCGTTACAAGAACGGCGGTCGATATCGAGCCGCCGAGCTGCTGGCACAAACTGATCAGCGAGGTCGCCTTTTGCGTATCCGGCCCCTTCACGCTGCCGAGTACGGCAACGGAGAGCGGCAGGAACAGCATTCCGAATCCGGCGCCGCCCACGATCAGGGACCAGCCGAAGGTCCAGAACGAGGAATCGGTCGTCGTCACCAGCGACTGCATGACGTTGCCGATGGCCACGATGATAAACCCGATGCCCAGCAAAATGCGCGGCTGCGCGTGAAACCGGTTAAGCAAGATGAGCACGACCGGCGTGAGCGCGGCAATCGCCAGTGCCCGCAGCAAGATCGATTCCCCGCTGAGCGTTGCGGTAAAGTTCAACAACTGCTGCTGAAACTGCGGCGAGAGAATGATGCCGCCGAAAAGCGAGAACCCAATGGCGAGCGCCAGGCCCGTGCCCGCGGCAACCGTCCTGTTTTTGAGCACCCGCAGATCGACGATAGGATTTTTGGTTCCGTGCAGTTCCCAAAATGCAAAGCACGCGAGCGCTATTACTGCGGTGATAGAAAGCGTCAGGATGTGTCCATCCGCCAGCCAGTCGTTGCGCTCGCCCTCGTCCAGCACGTACTGCAAGCTGCCAAGCCCCGTTGCAAGCAGCGCAAGGCCGACGCCGTCAAAGGACCCCAGGCGCCGCGCATATGTGGGATTACGAAGCGTACTCGCAATCATGATAGCCGCAAGGATGCCCGGAATAATATTGATGTAAAAGATCCAGTTCCACGAAAAAGCATCGGTGAGAATGCCGCCGAGCGTCGGACCAAGACTGGGTCCGACGATGGCGCCCAGCGACACGAGCGCCTGGCTCTTTCCCAAGTCCTTTGCCGGAAAGGTGTCGCGCAAAATCGCCTGACCGGTTGAAATAAGGCCGCCGCCGCACAGCCCTTGCAAGATGCGAAAGAATACAAGCTCGTCAAGCGAGGTTGAAAGCCCGCACAACGCCGAGGTCACAACGAAGCCGACGATCGCCGTAATGTAATACTGCTTGCGCCCCATGATTTGCTGCAGCCACGGCGTGAGCGGAATGACGATGACGGCCGCAATGATATAGCCGGTAACGATCCAGGCGCCTTCATCGAAGTTCGCGCCCATGTTCCCCTGTATCGTGGGCAGCGCCACATTGACGATGGTTGCGTCCAGCACTTGCAGCAGCGTCGCAGCCATAACCCCGATTACCACAATCCAGCGCCGCAAGCCGTATTCAACAAGCGAATCGTTGTGTATCATTTGCCCATGCCTACCTTAACAGTCGACTGGAGCGATCCCGCACCGGTAAGCGCAAAGTGGATGGAATTGGACGGCCGGTCCTTTCTTGAAGCCCTCGGCAGCCACGAGATCCCGCTGCCTCCCATCTTAGATGTATTCTCAATTACGGAAGGTTCCATCGGGGAGGGCTGGATCGAATTCAGATGCGCCCCAACCCTTCATGATGAACCTCGCCGGCACACTCCACGGCGGCGTCCTTGCCACACTCATCGATTCCGCACTTACCTGCGCCTTGGTAACCAAACTCCCCAAAGGCATCGCCTGCACGACAATCGATCTCCAAATGCGCTTCCTACGCCCAGCCCGCATGTCTTCAGAACTTCTCACCGCCCGCGCCGAAATCGTGAACATGGGATCCACGATCGGCACGACATCCGGCGAGATCCGCGACGCCCGCAACCGCCTCATCGTCCACGCGACCTCATCCCTCGCCATAGCCCCCGCAGCATCTTTTCTAAAAGAGCGCTGATCGCTCTTACCTTTTTTTTCCAAAAGGTGCTGCCGGCTCTACGGCGAGTAACAGAGCCACCAACTACCAAATGCCGAGCATCACCTTTACATCCTCCGTGGCCATCTCTTTCGGATCCCAAGGCGGCGAAAACGTAATATCCACCTTGACGGTTTTCACGCCCTCGACGGATTGAACGTTCTCTTCGACCGATTGTTTGAAGAGCGGACCGACCGGACACATCGGTGAGGTCAGCGTCATGACCACGGTAACGTGTTCGCCGTTCTCGCCCTCGGTGACGACGTCATACACCAGCCCCAAATCCAGAATCGGAATGTTGAGCTCGGGATCGTTGACGTTCTTGAGCGACTCGCGTACTTGTTCGACTGTCGGCATATGCAACGGCACTTTCACTAAAAGCGATGGGGGACCCCGCGCCCATGCTGCGAACCCAACGAGCATGAAGCGCTTTCTGTGTGTTGGAACCCTGATTGCACTCGCGGCGTTGCCGCGCCCGGCTGCGGCGGCGATCTCCATCGCGGCCGGCGGCTTTGTTCAGGACACGCCCTCGAAGAGCGGCGCTGCCGTCATCCTGAGCACCGGGGCGTCCATTCCCAAGGTGCCGCTCGAGCTGCAGGCCTCATTCTTCGCCCCGGTAACCGCGGGGGGCGGCTATGCGGCCACCGCGGAGATTCGCGGCTTTACCGGGGGCGGCTATGGCGGGGCTTATGTTGGCGCCGGGGCCGGAGTGGGTAACCTCTCGGTCGGCCGCTTGCCGGGCACGGTCCTGACGGCTTTCGCCGGAAAATCGATAGCGCCACTAACTTCTATAGAAATACGTTTATATAAGCAGACCAGAGATTCGGGAGCCACCACGGGCTTCATAGGCCTACGCTTTAAGCTTCTAACGGACCCGTCACAGCGAACACGTTACCGGGTATAGAAACAGTCCAGGTATCGAAGGGAGTCAAATAAACAGACCATGTCAATGTGGGAACCGTTCACCGAGCGCGCACGACGGAGCATCGTGCTTGCCCAAGAAGAGGCGCAGCGGTTAGGTAACAACTACATCGGTACCGAGCACATTCTGCTGGGCATTATCTCCGAGGGAGAGAGTCTGGCGGCCAAAGTGCTCGAGACGCTGGGCGTTAATCTGGCCAAGGTCCGTCAAGAAGTCGAGGCCATCGTCGGCCGCGGCGGCCAAACCGTGCAGCAAGAGATGGTCTTCACGCCTCGCGCCAAGCGTGTCATCGAGTTGGCCTTTGAAGAGGCGCGGCAACTCAATCACAATTACATCGGCACCGAACACCTGCTGCTGGGCCTGATTCGCGAAGGCGAAGGCGTGGCCGCGCGGGTGCTTACGAACCTGGGCGTGGACCCGGCCAAGGTGCGCGTGCAGACGACCTCGCTGCTGGGCGCCGAAGGCCAGCCCCCCGCGCCCAAAGGCAAGAGTAAGACGCCCACGCTCGATGCCTACGGCCGCGACCTGACCACGCTTGCGCGCGAGAACAAGCTCGATCCGGTGATCGGCCGCGCAAACGAAATAGAACGCGTCATTCAGATCCTTGCGCGCCGCACCAAGAACAATCCCGCGCTCATCGGCGAGCCCGGTGTCGGCAAGACCGCAATCGCTGAGGGCTTAGCGCAGCGCGTTATCAAGGGTGACGTGCCCGAACCGCTTCGCGACAAGCGCGTGATCACGCTCGACCTCGCGGGCCTGGTGGCCGGCACGAAATACCGCGGGGAATTCGAAGAGCGCATGAAACGCGTGATGGACGAGATCCGCGCCGCGGCCGGCGAAATCATTCTGTTCATCGACGAACTGCACACGCTTGTGGGCGCGGGCGCAGCCGAAGGCGCTATTGACGCCAGCAACATCATCAAGCCCGCGCTCGCGCGCGGCGAGACTGCAATGCATCGGCGCAACCACGCTGAACGAATTTCGCAAGCATATCGAGAAAGACTCGGCGCTCGAGCGGCGCTTTCAGCCCGTCATGGTCGGCGAACCTTCGCTCGAAGAGACGGTCGAGATTCTCAAAGGCCTGCGCGACCGGTACGAAGCGCATCATAAAGTGCAAATCACCGACGAGGCGCTGGTAGCGGCCGCAAAACTGGGCGACCGGTACATCACGGATCGCTTCTTGCCCGACAAAGCCGTCGATCTCATCGACGAGGCCGCCTCGCGCGTCCGGCTGCAGGCAACGCTTCCGCCGCAAGCCGTGCGCGACATCGAGAACGAACTGCGCAAAGTGATCGCCGAAAAAGAAGCGGTCGTCAAAGCGCAAGATTTCGACAAAGCTGCGGCGCTTCGCGATAAAGAAGAAAAGATCCGCATCGAAAAGGCGCGCTTAGAGCAAGAGTGGCAAGAGAAGCGGCTGCAGAGCGATAAAATCATTAAGGTCACGGAAGAAGACGTGGCGCATATCGTCTCCTCTTGGACGAAGATTCCAGTCAGCAAACTGGCGCAGGCGGAAACCCTCAAACTGCTCAACATGGCGGAGTCGCTGCATAAGCGCGTCGTCGGACAGGACGAAGCCGTCAACGTCATCGTGCGCGCCATCCGCCGTTCGCGCGCGGGACTCAAGAATCCAAGCCGTCCGATCGGCTCGTTCATGTTCCTCGGACCGACCGGCGTCGGCAAAACCGAAGTGGCGCGCAGCGTTGCGGAGTTTCTCTTCGATGACTCCGACTCCATGATCCGCATCGATATGTCGGAGTACATGGAGAAGTACGCCGTCTCGCGCTTAGTGGGCGCGCCTCCGGGATACGTGGGATACGAAGAGGGCGGCCAACTTACCGAGGCCGTACGGCGCCGCCCGTATGCCGTCGTGCTGCTCGACGAGATCGAGAAGGCGCATCCGGACGTTTTCAACTTGCTGCTGCAAGTCCTGGACGACGGCCGCCTGACCGATTCGCAAGGCAGGCAAGTCGACTTTAAGAACGCGGTCATCATCATGACGTCGAACGTCGGCGCAACGGGGATGCAGACCACAACCGACATCGGCTTCCGCACCTCGAAGACGACCGATGAAGACGAGGCTCATCAATACGAGCGCATGAAGAACAAAGTGCTTGAAGAAGTCAAGCACACGTTCCGTCCGGAGTTCGTGAACCGCCTGGACGAAGTGGTGGTATTCCATCAACTCACGCGTCCGCAGATCGAGCAAATCGTGACGCTCGAGCTTGATAAGGTCATGCGCGAGGTCAAAGCGCAAGACATGCATCTTGAGGTTACCGAAGAAGCCAAAGCTCTGCTCGCAAAGAAAGGCTGGGATCCGCAATACGGCGCGCGTCCGCTGCGCCGCGCGATTCAACGCGAAGTGGAAGACGAACTTGCCGAAGAGATGCTGCGCGGAACGTTCACCGCCGGCGCCCGCATTTTGGGCGAAGTGGACCCGGCCAATCCGGAAAAACTGCGCTTCAGTAAGATCCCGGGAATCGAACCTCCCGCTGCCCCATCCCAACCCGAACACGCGACGACGTAAGCGGTCCTCAAGCCCGAAAGGGGCGTCATATGGAAACCGAAGTCTTCGAGAATCGACGCCGACGAACCGCTCATTTTTCACACAGGTGCCAAAGCGCTCTTTCCATGCGTATCGCAGGCGGTCGCTAGCGTATTGCCGCTCGATTCGCTCAAGTGGATCACGTTCGGCCATTACGAGGCCGACGAATGCGGCGCGATGAACGAATTTTTGCAGGCGGCGCCAGAATCTACGGTAGCGCAAGGTACGCTCGGCGTCATGCTTTTTTCTCCATTGCGGATCAAGCGATCCGGCCGCCGCGCGGTTTGAAGGACGGCGAGGTCTTGGATCTCGGCGGGAAACGTGTGCGTCGCATAGATACGCCGCACGTTCCTCACGGCTGGGATGCGGGACTGTTCTATGAGGAAACGACCGGCACGCTCTTTGCAGGCGACTTGTTCACCCTGGGCGGCCGGCACGCTGCGATGACGCATGCGGATGTAGTCTCGCCGGCGCTGGAGTTTGAAGCCGCCATGCCGTACACCGGGATCACGCCGAACACGCAGCCGACGCTGGAACGCTTGGCGCAGTTGGAGCCAAGAACGCTTGCGCTCATGCACAATTCCGCATTCGACGGCGATTGCGCGGCGGCGTTGAACGACCTAGCCAAAGCGTACGGTGCCCGGCTGGAATCAGCGCTGCAGGCGCCGGCGCCCGTTACACAAATTTGATCGCCGCGAACGCCAAAGCAATCGCGATTACATCCTCAACAAGCGCAGCCGGTAACGCTCCGATGCGCGCGATCAGCCACAAGCGAACCTTGTAGCCGCCAAACGTTCCGGCAATCGCGCCGATTACGCCAAGCGCGGCGCCCGCAATGCCCGCTACCACCCACCCCATAAAGGCGCCGCTAACGCATCTGAAGAGGACAGCCGGTGCAAACGTGCGCGGCGGGCACTGCGGCAGCGCATCCACCACGTACTCGCCGACGGCGCCGATGGGAAAGAGAATGCCCCACAGGCCGCCGCGAAGGCCGAAGAAGACGGCCTCGCCTGTCAGCGTTCGAAGTCCGGCGACAATGCCGAAAAGCAGAGCCGCAAACATATTCATTACTGCGCCAGTATAGCGGCACGAAGTATTTGACGCAAACCGGACGAAACCAGCAGCATGAACCTACTGGCATCGCTGCTCCTTACGATCACCGCAACGCTTCTGTCGAGCGTTGCATTCCGGAACATCGGCCCGCTCCCCGGCCGCATCGATACCGTTGCCGGCGTCCCTGGCGATCCGAGCGTCTATTACGCCGGTGGCTTGGGCGGATTGTTCAAATCCGAAGACGGCGGTGCGAGTTGGCAGTCCGTCTTCAATAAGCAATCCGTCAGCTCGATTGGTGCGGTTGCCGTTGCGCCGTCGGATCCGGCGACGGTGTATGCCGGAACGGGGGAGCCGAATCTGCGGAACGACGTCGCGTACGGCAACGGCATGTATAAGTCCACCGACGCGGGCAAAACGTGGCAGCATTTAGGGCTCGAGGGCAGCGGCTCGATCGCGCGCATTGCGATCGATCCAACCGATCCCGCGCGAGTTTTTGCAGCCGTGAGCGGGGACTTCTACAAGCCCTCGCCCGAGCGCGGTGTCTACCGCTCGCTGGACGGCGGAAAAACATGGTCGAAGGTTTTATACACCGATACGCACACCGGCGCATCCGGCCTTGCGATCGACCCCGCGAATCCGAAGCATCTGCTCGCCGGCATGTGGGAAGCGTGGCGCACGCCGTATCACCTCAACAGCGGCGGCGCAAACGACGGCGTTTACGAATCGAATGACGGCGGCGATCACTGGAGCCGGTTGCGAGCAAACGGCATGCCGTCCGGCACGACTGGACGGATCGACGTGCGGTTCGCGCCGGGCAACCCCAAACGCGTCTACGCTCTCATCGAATCGAGCGAAGGCACGTTGTGGCGCAGTGAAGATGGAGGCAAAAACTGGAGGCTCGTCAACAGCGCGCATGGAATCGATCAACGCCCATTCTACTTCACCACGATGGCGGTCGATCCCAAAGACGCCGACCATTTGTTCTTCATGTCCGTGCAGATGTGGGAGTCCAAAGACGGGGGCAAGACGGCCAAAGTGCTTCGCGGAACGCGAGGCGGCGATTACCATTCCCTGTGGATCGATCCGCAGAACGCGCGCCGCATGATTGCGGGAGATGACGGGGGCATTCAATATACGCTCGGCGCGCCGCGCGGCTGGACCACCGCGCCCGTTATTCTCTCCCAACCGTATCACGTGGATACCGACACGCGCATTCCGTACACCGTTTGCGCAGAGACGCAAGATGCGGGCGCCGCTTGCGGATCGAACACGAACTCGCTCAGCCCCTTCGGTAGCGGCGATTGGTTCTATCCGGGCGGCGGTGAAAGCGGCTGGATCGTGATCGACCGGGCCGACTCCAATATCATTTACGGCGACGGCTATCAAGGCGCGCTAACGCGCTACGATCGCCGCACCGATCAAGCCCAAGCGGTCGACGTCTGGCCCGAGGACGCGATGGGCTGGCCCGCAGCGCAATTGAAGTACCGCTTTCAATGGACCTCGCCGCTGGCGATCTCGCAGCACCATCCGCACCGCCTGTACATGGGCGGCAACCAGGTGTTCGTCACCGACGACGCCGGAATGCATTGGCGCGCGATCAGCGGCGACCTCACGCGCAACGCCAAACAGTTCGAAGGGTTTTCCGGCAACTTAACGCGCGACAATACCAGCGTCGAATATTACGATACGGTCTTCACGATTGCCGAGTCTGCGCTGCGCGACGGCGAACTTTGGGTGGGAACCGATGACGGCTACGTGTGGGTAACGCGCGACGGCGGTGTGCATTGGAGGAACGTGACGCCCCGAACGTTTTCATCGGATCCCCCCGGCGCCTGGGCGCGCATCGACTATGTCGATCCCTCACCGTTCGATCCGGCTGTGGCGTACATGGTTGCCGATTACCATAAGTCTGGGAGCCGCGTTCCTCATTTGTATAAAACGGCCGATTACGGCCGTCATTGGACGCCCATTGCGGGCGCACTGCCGCAAGACAGACTATGCGCGCATGATCAAGGCCGATCCGACGAGGCGGGGCATGCTGTACGCTGGGACGGAAACCGGCCTGTGGCTCTCGTACGACGACGGTGCGACGTGGAACTCGCTCAATACGAACCTTCCCGTTGCACCGGTTTACGATTTCACCGTGCAGCGTCCGTTCGACGACCTTGTTGTGGCTACGCACGGCCGCGGCGTTTGGATTTTGGACGATCTGCGTGCCTTGCAGGAACTTACTGATGCGGTCGCCGCCCAGCCGCTGCATCTGTTCACGCTGCGACCGGCCTATCGCCTTATGAGCAGCGGCCATACGGCGGATATCAACTTCTATTTGAAAGATGCGCCCGCCGGTGCGGTGCGCGTGCAGATCCTCAACCGCGGCCAGGTCATCCGCACGCTCAGTGTCGAGAAACCCCACGCGGGGCTGAACCGCGTGCTGTGGGACCTGCAATATGAAAACCTCAAGCCCGTCGCCCATTACACGCCGTGGGGCTCGGGCGGCTTCGATGGTCCGCTGGTACTACCTGGGGTGTATAGCGTGCGCGTTTCGGCAGGGGCACAAACCCGCACGGGCTCGCTTGCGGTCCGGATGGACCCGCGCTCGCACGTCTCGCTTGCCGATCTGCAGGCGCAGCTGGCCTTCCTTCAGCGCGTGCGCGCCGACCTCGCCCGGCTCTCCGCGACGATCGTGCGGCTGAATAAAGCCAAAGCCAAGGGCGGTCCGGCGGCGGCGAGCATCGACGCGCTGCTGCACCGTATCTACGAGCCCGAGGTCACCGAGGGGGAAGATGCCCTGCGCTATCCGCAGCAAGTCTACGGCAAGCTGTCATACTTGGGCGCAAACGTCGGGAACGCGGACGCCAAGCCCACGGCCTCGGACTACGCCGTCTTAAACGTCCTCGAAGTGCGGGCGCGGGCATTGATCGCCCAGGCGGCGGCTTTTTGAGGCCATTTTGATGGCCGCGTCGAAATGACGGTGCCACAATTATGGGAGCATCGCCCATAGGAGATACGACCGTCGAACGCACAAACGAACCCAAAATCGTCTTGCTCGTCCGGCTCCTGAATGCCATCGACGAGGGCCGCTTTTCTTTCGAGCAACTCAAAGACCGCATCGCCGAGGGCGAGCACAAGCCCAGCACGCGCAGCCTTCGCCGCTACCTTGCGGTCCTGGCCGACGCCGGCTTTCCGTGGTACTTCGACCGCGCGACCAATACGTATCGCTTCAGCGAAGGCTACAGTCTTAAGCGCCTGGAGGCTGAGCAGCAGCGAACTCTTCGGCCTGGTCGCGCTGCGCGCTATCAGCGCGAGCCTAAAGGGGGCTATCGGCACGTACGTTGACGAGGTCACCGCCAAGATCGTTGGCTCGAGCGGCGGCGGCGCAAAGGAACGCATGCAGCTGCCCTCGTCGGTAGCCTTCCGCTTGAGCGAGATCAGTCTGGACGAGGAAGGCGAACGCAACTTCGGCCTGCTTTCCTCGGCCGAGCGCAGCTCCCGCAGCGTGCGGTTCGAATATCAGGACAAAGACGGTAACGCCAGCACCCGGACCGCCGATCCATACGGGTTCGTGGTCGGCGGCGGCCGCGTCTATTGCGTCGCGCACGATCGCGACCGGCGCGGCATGCGCACCTTTGCAGTCGACAACATCTGCGGCCTCACCGTACTGGCGCAGACGTTCACCAAGCCGCAGAGTTTTAGCATCGAGGACTTTGCCTCGAGTTCCATCAGCGGCGTGCTGAACAGTGCCCAAACCAGCGAGGTCTGCGTGCGCTTTGCCCCGCGCGTTGCCAAGGCCGCCGTTGCGGCTCGCGTCGTGGCCGATCGCGCCGTCACCCGGCTGGCCGACGGCTCGGCTGAAATAACCTATACCGTTTCTGACGTGGACGAACTTACACGCTGGGTCTTAGGATGGGGCGCCCAGGCTGAGGTGATCGCCCCGCGGCAAGTCCGCGAACGGGTGCACATGCTCATCGCCGAAATAGCAGCCAAGTACGAACTGGTATCATCCTGAAGGGTGCACAACCTGTGAGCAACTCAAAGTAATTGTGAATACGTTGTGAGCTGGCGTTTGAGCATCTTGCAAGTGCATTTGGAGGATGCTACCATGACGTCACTTCAAGAAATTGAACTGCGGCGAACGTAAAAGCCGCGAGCGGCAAACGTTGAAGAGGTTGGCTGAAAAGACGGCCTCGGAGTGAACCGAACGAATGCACGGCGGCGTCAGTTGAAATCTTTAACCGGAGTTCAATAGGCGTGGACGTGACGAATACGATGAAGCCCCGGTGATGAATAATCACCGGGGCCTTCGCTTTTCAAATGATTAGCCGCGCGCGGAACTCGAAGCCGTGCAGGTTTGGTGCCCATCGGCAAAGATAACGGTGAACGATTGCGGCGGGCCCGTCTTGGGCGAAACATCCTTGAACGTAAAACCATTCTCGACCGTTGGATAAACCACGGTCCAGACGGTGCTGTCCAGCGTTGGAAGCGAATGACTCGTCGCAACCGCGTATGCGCCTGTACCCGCGTTGATTTCAATCGAGATGCGCTGCGCGTCGACCGAGAAAATGTTGTATTCGTAGATCACGTTACCGCCGGCCGGCGAATCCATCGCCACGCCCTGCCACCAGTTGGGCCCAAGCGCAGCCACGCTCAAATACGAGTTGAGCGGATCGCTTTGCCCGGTTCTCCAGGTCTTGCATTGCATCGTGGGAGCCGGCGGCGGGGTCACCTCCTCGGAAGTCTTGTTGCAGACTTGGGTCAGGTCCGCATACCTAATGCTGAACTGCTGCGCGGAGGAGTGCACCGTGTACTGGCCGCCGCCCGCCGGATAGACGATGTTCCAATGCGAGCCGTCGAGCGCGTTCGGAGCAGCCGCGCTCGTCCCGATGAAATACGACCCATCCGCGGGATCGATTTGAATGTACGTCCACTGCGAATTCACGTATCCCAGGTAATAGTCGTAAAACGGGCGCGCTGACCCGTCAAAAGAGCGCGCAGTGCCATGCACCCACTTGCCGATGGAGTTTACCATGTCGTGCTCAAGGTAGCGCGCGCCGTTTGCTTGCGTGATCTCGCAACTCCAACTCGAGGCGAGCTGTGCCGCTTGCGATGCATGCGTGCCGGCGTTTGCCGCTCGAACGGGCGCAGTCGGGGTCATTAAGGCCAGGACGAGGGCTACCGGAATAACCAGCTTGCGCATCGTTTGCTCCTACGGGTGCGCCGCAGCAGGTAGAATGTCGGTTATCGATTCGCTATTTTCGGGGGCTCCGCAGAACGGTGCCGAGGGCGCGCCGGAGGAGTACTGCCCCAAACCCGTGGGCGGATTATATGCCGGCAGCGTGCGCGGTGCGCCCACAATGTCTTTGGCGTTCGGAATTCCGATGGGCTGCGGCGAGGGTTGCCAGCAGTTCATGTCTTTCATGAGATCCAGTGCCAAGGTTTGCAGCGTTTCCCATGTCTGCTGGTCCAGTGCGGGCGACTGACTGAGCGGCGACGAGTTGTTTGTGTACGTGATGGAGCTGGCCAGAAAGCCGCCCGCAACACCGCCTAGCGAGGACGCATTGAGCGTCGATTGGTTACTTGTAACAATCTGCGATACTCTTCCCCCGGTCGGAATCGGCGTCGGATTGGGAAAGACGCGCGTCGTTTGCGTTGTGCTCTGCCGTGCCGGCGCAAATTCTTCGTAAGTCGCGCCCAGAGTCAAGAGCAGCGCCAGCGGCGTTAGCGGCGTTAGCGTAAAGCGATCGTGCTCGGCTTTAGCGATATCGGAAACCCACACGTAGGAAGGCGCGCCTCTCGGCGCGGCGTGCGCGCAGTTCGCGTAGAGCGCGACTGCTTCAATAGCCGACCAGTTGCGGCGGCGCACGAACTCGTCACTTGCGCCGATTCCGGTTGCGGTGATCTGCACGATGATGGCGCCTTCCACCTGTTTGGAGCTCTCGCACTGCTGCGCGAAGGCCTCGGGAGACCAGCCCGGTTCGGGGATCAACATCGCATCGCCCGAGAAGCGGAATCCGGTTTCGGATTTGCCGTCGTTCAGGTAAACGGCAAGCGTTGAAATGAGTTTGTCGGACATCGCGGCATCGCGTCCCGTGCCGATGACGAAGATCACCGGCCTGTTCGCGCTTCCCGAAAGCGGCGGAAGTCTGCCATTCGATACCGTGCGGCTCGGCTTGCGGCTGATGAAGCAGAGCCTCGCAGAATTGCAGCTGCGACCAGAGGACGGCAATTGCGTTCTCGCTGGGCGCGGGACGGCAAGCAGACGCGGCGGATGGCGGTCCGCCGGCGCGGGCGTTGCTCGGGCCGAGCAATGCGCTGCATTGCGTAAGGCGTTTGCCCAGGACGTAGGCCAGGTAGGTTCGTGAGCCCGCCGGAATCGGCGCGGGCGTCAGATGCGGCGCGGGCGCCGTTAGATACGCGGCCATGACCCCGGAAAGCTGCGCTGTGCTGCAAATGCTCGTTGAGAGCGGCTCTTGACTAGGTCCGGCGGGTGAAACCGGCGGGACGGCCGCGTCCCCGATTCCGGCGGCAAGCGCGAACGCTGCAATAACTGCAAATAGAAGACGACCGGTAAAGCGTCTCATACGAAAGAAAGATTCCCACCGCCCCACCGCCGCACCTACCCATCAAAGGGCTTGCGTTCGCCCGGGCCCAGAACCCGGAAATGAGCGAGATCACCGTTGCACTCATGTTGGTGCTGTCATTCACGGCTCGAGCATCGGCGCAAACAGGGATTGCGTTCGATCAAGTTTACGAGATTTACGTCCGGAACTGCACCGGGTCCCAATGATTTTGCATCTGAATATACCAAGCCATCCCTAGGGGTAACCTGGCGGCAGGTATCGCGCGAACATTTCTTTGGACAATGGCAACGAAGTGAACCGGCTGACGCTCACGGAACCGTTGTTATGAGCCGGGCGGACATCGGCAAGACATTCCTACTTAAGCTCGGATACCCAGACCTATTACGCCAAGCCCTGGTTGCCCAAATCCGCATACCGGATCGGATCTCCGCGAACGGAGCGTGAAATAGTCGAAAGCCCCGGTGATTATTCATCACCGGGGCTTCAACGTAGTCGTCCGTCGTGGTGCGCCTGTCGGATTCCGGTTAAAGATCCCAACTGACGCCGGCGTACGTTCGTCCGGTTCACTCGGAGCGACGGTTTTCACCGCTGCTCGTCAACATTTGCCGTCCGCGGCTTTTACGTCGCCGCGCTTCAATCACTTGAAGTTCGCTCATGGTAGCAGCTTCAAAATCGTGGAGCAAGAGGGCGCAGGCCTAGCTCACAACATATCCGCAAGAAAACGAAGTTATGAACAACCTGTGCACCTGCGTGCATAACGGGCGGGAAAAAGCGAAGACCTCAAACAAATCGTCTGAGGCCCTCGACGTATTCACGCATCATATCGCGCCTGTTTGGCTCCGGTGAAGAAGCCCGACTGACGCAGACCGACGGTTTGACCGTTCCACTCGGATCGCCGACGTGCGACTGCATCGTCAACATGGCCCGGTCGCGACTATACGCGTGTCGCCCTTCGTTTTAGCGAAGTCTATGCATGGTAGCACCGTGCAAATGTCGTAGCAAGTGGGCCGGCGCCCTTTCCACTGCCTCTCCACAGGAAAGATTTTTTATGCACATGGTTATCCACTTGTTCACGTTCTTGCTTGCTCAGAGCATGTTTGCGGGCTTACCGGTGGACGGCATCCACTGCGATTCCATGGAAGGCTCGGTCCTGCACATCCATACGCAGGTTAAGATTTCCGACCACGGCCGCGCCATGGACGTGCCGGCCGGAATCGGCATTCCGCAGGGAGCGAACTGCCTGTACTGGCTGCATACGCACTCCGCCGACGGCCTAATTCACATCGAGTCGCCCGTTAAACGGACGTTCACCTTGGGGCAGTTCTTCGACGTCTGGGGGCAGCGCCTGAGCCGGACGCAGGCCGGGTCCGTGCGGGCGGCGCGCGGGCACACGCTGCGGGTGCTGGTCAACGGCAAGGCCTGGAAGGGCGACCCGCGCGCTATCCCATTGCGCGATCATGAGGAAATCGTCATCGCGAGCTCATAGTTAGGTTCATGGCCACTACCGCCGCCGTCCCGATCGAACTGGACGGCAAACATCTCTCGCTTGAAGCAATACGCGCGATTGCGCACGATGGAGCACCGGTGTCGATTACGGCCGGCGCCCGCAAGCGCGTTGCCGCTGCACGGCGGCTGGTGGACGAAAAGTTCGGAAACGGCGATGCCATCTACGGCGTGACGACGGGCTTCGGCCGTTTGGCCAACATCCGGGTGGAGGCCCATGATGCCGCGCAGTTGCAACTGAACCTCGTGCGCAGCCATGCTGCCGGCACGGGTGAGCCGCTGCCGGTCGATCAGGTGCGCGCCGCGGGCGTGTTACGCGCAAGTTCGCTTGCCGCGGGGCACTCGGGCATCCGCGAATCGACGCTGGACTTGCTTGTGGAGTCTGCTTAACCGCGGCGTAACACCCGTCGTCCCGCGCCAAGGCTCCGTCGGCGCAAGCGGCGATCTCGCGCCACTCGCACACATGACCCTCACGCTTATCGGCGAAGGAGAGGCGTTCTACCGGGGTGAGCGCATTCCAAGTGCGCTGGCATTGGAACGCGCGGGCTTGGAACCAATCGTTTTAGGTGCGAAAGAAGGGCTCGCGCTCGTCAACGGGACCGAGGTCATGACGGGCATCGCCGCACTTGCGTTGCTGCGCGCGGAACGGCTTTTGGCGAACGCGGATATCATCGGTGCGCTCTCGCTCGAAGCATTTTTAGGAACCGATCGTGTTTTCGACCGGCGTATCAACGCGTTGCGCCCGCATCCCGGACAGGCGCGCGTCGCGGACAACCTGCGCGCATTGCTCGACGCATCGCAAGTCATCGAGTCGCACCGCGAGTGCGGGCGCGTGCAGGACCCGTATTCGTACCGCTGCATTCCGGTCGTGCACGGCGCCGTGCGCGATGCGACCGCCCACGCGCGCAAGGTCATCGAGATCGAAGCGATCTCCGTGACCGACAATCCGCTGGTCTTCCCCGACGATGGCGAATTTTTGACCGGCGGCAACTTCCACGGGCAGCCCGTTGCACTAGCGTGCGATCTGCTCAAAATGTCCCTCGCGGAGCTTGCGGGCATCAGCGAGCGGCGTCTGTACTTGTTGCTCAACGCCGAGGAACGCGGCTTGCCGCTCTTCTTAACGGGACGCTCGGGTTTGCAATCGGGTTTGATGATCGTGCAGTACACGTCGGCCGCGCTCGTTTCGGAAAACAAGGGCTTAGCCTGGCCGAACAGCGTGGACTCGATTCCCACATCGGCGGGTCAAGAAGATCACGTCAGCATGGGCATGACGGCGGCCGTTAACCTTGATCGCGTGCTCGAAAACGTGGAAGGGTCGCTTGCGTGCGAACTCCTGGGCGCGCTGGTCGCGGTGGATTTCCGCCGCCCGCTTAAATCGGGAACCGGAACGCAAGCCGCTTACGACGTTGCGCGTGAACGGATCGCTCCGTGGACTGAAGACCGCGTTCCGGCACCGGATATTGCTGTTGCACGCGACCTCATCCGTTCGGGTGCATTAGTAGATGCCGCACAAGCGGCGATCGGGGCCCACCTGATATGATTGTAGCGTTGCTCAAGTGAAAACCGTTGATGTCGATATAGAAATATGCAAATGAAATCAGGCCCACGCCCCGTGCGTGCGCCGCACGGAATCGAGCGCACCTGCCGCGATTGGCCACAAGAAGCCGCTATGCGCATGTTGATGAACAATCTGGATCCCGAGGTCGCCGAACGCCCCGACGATTTGGTCGTATACGGCGGCAACGGCCGCGCAGCGCGATCGTGGGAAGCGTATGACGCCATCGTGCGCACGCTGCAACGCTTGAAAAGTGACGAAACGCTGATCGTGCAGAGCGGCAAGCCGATCGCGGTCTGGAAGACACATGCGCGCGCGCCCCGCGTGCTCATCGCGAATTCGAATCTGGTGCCGAAGTGGGCCGACTGGGCCGTGTTCCGCGAACTTGAGGCGCAAGGCCTTACGATGTATGGCCAAATGACGGCCGGATCCTGGATTTACATAGGATCGCAAGGGATCGTGCAAGGCACGTTCGAGACCTTTGCCGAGGCTCGCGCGCCAGCACTACGGAGGCTCGCTCAAAGGGCGCGTTTGCTTGACGGCGGGCTGCGGCGGCATGGGAGGCGCACAGCCGCTGGCGATCGCGATGAACGAAGGAATCTGCCTGATAGTAGACGTCGATCGCGCACGCCTTGAAAGGCGCCGCGAGCTGCGGTATCTGGACAAAGTCGCCGGCTCGCGCGAAGATGCGCTGCGCGAACTGAGCGCGGCACGCGCCGAGGGCCGCTCGATCTCGATCGGCTATGAAGGCAATGCCGGCACCGAGTTCGCCGCCCTGCACGCGGCGGGGCTGCGTCCGGACGCGGTGACCGACCAAACCTCATCCCACGACATGCTCAACGGATACGTTCCCGAAGGACTCACGTTAGAAGAAGCAGCGGTTCTGCGCGAGCGCGATCCGAATGGCTACGAGCGCCGCTCGTTTGAAACTGTGGCCAAGCACGTGCGCGCCATGCTCGCGTTTCAAAAAGACGGGGCCGTCGTTTTCGATTACGGAAATAATATCCGCGCCATGGCGCAGCGCGCGGGCGTGGACGACGCTTTCGATTTCCCGGGTTTTGTGCCCGCGTTTATCCGTCCGCTTTTTTGCAAGGGCAGCGGTCCGTTCCGTTTTGCAGCGCTCTCCGGCGACCCGCAAGACATCGCGCGCTGCGATCGCGAACTGCTCGAGCTCTTTCCGCAGGACGCACACCTGCACCGTTGGATCGCTATGGCCCAAGAACGCATCGCCTTCCAGGGTCTGCCCGCACGCATTTGTTGGCTGGGTTTCGGCGATCGGGCCAAGGCCGGCTTGCGGTTTAACGAACTCGTGCGTGCCGGCGAGCCTCAAGGCGCCCATTGCGATCGGGCGCGATCATCTGGACACCGGGAGCGTCGCCTCGCCGTATCGCGAGACCGAAGCGATGAAAGACGGAAGCGATGCGATAGCGGACTGGCCGTTGCTCAACGCACTATTGAATACGGCGGCCGGCGCGCACTGGATTTCGCTCCATCACGGCGGCGGCGTCGGCATCGGCTACAGCATCCACGCGGGCATGGTCGTCGTCGCCGACGGCAGCGAGGACGCGCGCGAACGCCTCGAGTGTGTTCTGACCACGGATTGCGGTATGGGCGTCGTGCGGCATGCCGATGCGGGGTACGAGATCGCGATCGACACGGCGGATGAAAAAGGCATCGACTGGCGGCTGTGAGCGCGCCGCTGCTCGTTCGCGCGCGCGCGCTCGTCACGTGTGACACCGCCGCCGCGCAGAACGGCATAACGTTCGAACAGTTAGGCCTTATTGAGGACGCGGCACTGCTGTGTTCGGGAAAAACGATTGATGCGC
Organism: Vulcanimicrobiota bacterium; assembly: GCA_963702335.1. Taxonomy (GTDB): domain Bacteria; phylum Vulcanimicrobiota; class Vulcanimicrobiia; order Vulcanimicrobiales; family Vulcanimicrobiaceae; genus DASSRQ01. Next base: position 42,198 of record CAVPCC010000013.1, read on the forward strand.
TGGGTCCGCGGGCGCACGTGGAGCAACTCGTTATGGCAGCGCGCGAGAAATTTCGCGTGGACGTGCTGGACCTGCCCGATTGCATCCTGCTTCCCGGTTTCGTGGACGCGCATGCGCATCCGCTCTTTTGGGGCAATCGCGAGCCGGACTTTGCAGCGCGTCTTGCGGGCGAGAAGCCGCCGCTGGGCATGCTGTACACGGTGGAACAGACGCGCAATGCTCTTGACGATCCGCAAGCGCTTTGGAACAGCGTTGCCGCACGCCTGCAAATGGCGGCGCGGCACGGAACGACCACGATGGAAACGAAGACGGGTTACGCACTGCACAAACCGGGCGAAATGCAGTCTGCTCGATCTCCTTGTGCAGCACCAGGGCGCGCCGGGACTGCCGCATACGGTGCCCACGTTTTTGGGGGCGCACGCGTTGCCGCCGGAGTTCTTCAACGAAAAGGATTACGTCGACTACTTGATCGACCAGTGCCTGCCGTTCGCTAAGGCGCACGGCGCTGTGTATGCGGATGCATTTTGCGAGCCGGGCTTCTTTTCGCCCGAGCAAACGCAGCGCTATCTGATGGCCGCGCGGGAGAACGGCCTGCGGCTGCGCGTGCATTGCGATGAAATGGCCTTCGGCGGCGCAGCCAAGATGGCCGCGCAAGTCGGAGTGGATGCCGTCGATCACTGCAACTGCATCCGCGAACAAGACGTTGCAGCAATCGCGGATAGCGGGATCGTGACGGTGGCGTGCCCCGCAACGATCGCATATCTTGGACTGACGCAGCGCGCGCCGGTACGCGCGTTGTTGCAACGCGGCGGCTACGTCGCGCTTGCAAGCGACTACAATCCGGGAACCTCGCCCTGCCTGAACCTGCAGACCGTGGCCTACTTTGGACGTTCGCTTTTCGGGTTGAGCGCGGCGGAGGCGCTCTACGGCATTACACTTGCGGCAGCCAAATCGCTGCGCTCAAGCGCGGGCAGGCTGCGTGCGGGCTGTCCGGCAGATTTTGTGGCGTTGCAAATCGACTCGGTCAAAGAGATCGGCTGGCAATTCGGCGGCAATCTTGCCCGCGCGGTATTCATCGACGGAGCGCCGGCAGCGTGGGTGAAATAGTCCGTTGCGCGCGTGCGCTGGTTGATGGCCGCCAGATTGAAGATTTCGCATTCGCGGTTGTGGGCGAAAAGATCGCCCGAACCGGTGCGTTCGAGGATCTCCAGAACGATTGGCCCGGTTCACCCGTCCGCGCATTCGGGCGCGATGTGCTGGTCGTTCCGGGCTTCGTAAACGGGCATAGTCACGCCTATCAAATACTGTTGCGTGGATGGGCCGACGATCTGCCGTTTGCGCGGTGGCGTAGCGAGGCATTGTACAAAGTGGTCCCGCAGCTCACGCCCGACGACATCTACCACACCTTCCGCGTAGCCTTCGACGAGATGCTGGCGGCCGGCATTACGACTGTCGCCGAGTTTTTCTATTTGAACGGCGCGGGTAACGCTCATGCCGAGCGCGCCATCGAAGCGGCGGCCGATGCCGGAATTCGCTTGGTGTTCGCACGCACGTGGATGGATGCCGCCTACGCGCCGGCGGCCTTCCGTGAGACGATCGATGCCGCGGCGAAGCGCACTCAGCAACTCAGGACGCAGTTTCCCGGCGTTCACGTGTGTGTTGCACCGCATTCGCTGCATGCGTGCTCACCGCAGATGCTGCGCATTGCCGCCGAGTTTGCGGCCGCGCATGGCTGCATGATGCACGTCCACGTTGCGGAGGCGGCTTACGAAGGCGAACAAACGCGCGAGTCATCCGGGCTCTCGCCCATTGCTCTGCTCCAGAGTCTGGACGCGCTGAACGAACGCACGGTTGCGATTCATGCAATTTACGTTGACGACGATGAGAAACGCCTGTTGGCGCAGCGAGGCGCGCGCGTCGTGCACAATCCGATGACGAATCAGTATTTAGGAGACGGCATCTGCGACATCACCGGTTTGCAATCGCTCGGCGTTGCAATGGGTCTGGGGACCGATGCCGATCTCAAGCCCTCGCTCTTCGAAGAGATGCGCGCGGCCTGCCTGCTGCAGAAGATAGCGCACCTCGACGGCAGTGCGATGCCCGCGTCGGTCGCGTTCGATTTGGGCACTGCACAAGGTGCGCGCGCGCTGAACGTCGATGCCGGCGCGCTACGCGCGGGAGCGTTTGCCGACTACGCCGTTATAGACGCCGAGCCGATCGATGCATGGTCGCCGCCGCTCAACGCACTGGTCTATCGCGCTGAGAACTCCTGGGTCCGCCAAACATTTGTAGGAGGGCGGCCGGTGTGGGGCCGAGGCGATACTACCGTGCAGCCGGCGCGTGCTGCAATGGCGCGGCGCATGCAGAGCCTATAAAAAAATAAGTTGGCCGCACATCCTGTGCGGCCAACTTTCTCTGCCCACGACTGCCATTGTACCCCGCGCAGTTAGCAACAAACGGATTTGTTATTAGGGTTACATTAAGGGGCGCAACGATTGCATAAAGGTTCCGAACCGGGCGTTGTTTTCGTCGGTTGACGGAACGCCAGTGTAGACGGCGACGACGTAGGAACGGCCCTCGCGCGTCTCCAAAATGCCGCCGTCGTGCGTAACCTCGTCGGTGTCGCCGGTTTTATGCGCGAACTGATCGCCGGCTTTCAGACCAAGCGAGAGTTTATTGTTCCACTGCTGGCGGGCGAGCGTCTGTCGGAGCGTCCAGGCGAATGGTACGCGCGTCCGTGCGATGAGCTCGAACGTTCGCACCGCGTCCCTTAGGGAGTGCGAGTTAAAGTGAACTCCATCCCAGAGCGGATCCGATATCAAGGGATAGTCCCCGGAGAGCTTTCGGAAGAAGGCGGTCGCTCGCAGGCCGAAGCGCTCGCGCAGGAGCTCGCCCGCGCGCTCCCGGCCGATGATGTCATACAGCATATTCGTCGCAACGTTGTCCGAGAGCGTGATCGCCAGGTCCAGCAGTTCCTCGAGCGTGGCGCTATAGCCGGGCACAAGCGGCGAGGGCTTATCGTTCGCCGTCATATTGGCGGGCGTGACCTCAAGGCGCAAACCGGGCTTCAGTTCGCCGTCGTGGACGAGCGTGTACGCCGCCAGGGCGAGCGGCGTTTTGAGCATACTCGCCGGGTAGATCGTGCGGTCCGGGTCGCCTAGGACGGCCTCCCACGGGGCACCGTCTAATCGCCTGACGATAATGGCGGCCGACTCAAGGCCGGCCTGCTGGGCGGCCTGGCCCAAAGCGGCTTCCGAGATCACGAACCCTTCCTTTTTCATCGCGCAAGTAAGTACTTGCATTCAGAGAATCCGGGTGGTACTATGTCCAATGCAAGTATATACTTGCATCCGATTTCCCTTCTGAAGGACACCCGCCGATGCGTATCCCCATGCAGCGCGCCATTCTGGCGCTTGCCTTCATTCTCGCCGCAGCCGCCCCGCCGGCCCAGTCCGCTCCGGTGACGGCCGAGAGCATCATGCGGCACATCGACGACCGGAACGGCTCGTTGAACAGCTCTTCAAACGCGCGTCCACGTGGATCTGCGCTTGCTCAGCTTTCCATGGATCAGTTCAGCGCTCGACGGAACCGAGTACTTCAAGCGGCCCGACAAGCATGGGGTGATCTTCGACCGCTCGCCCTCCTACGCGCGCGGAATCAACTCACTGGTCGGCGCGGTCGACGCTCCTTCGGAGTGGCGCAAGGATAGCAATGTCTCGTATGTGGGCCTGGAGAGCATCGCCGGCAAACCGATGCTGGAGCTGAGGATGACCAAAAAGATCTACAGCGATCAAATTAAGGACACGTTGGTCTATGTCGATCCCGCGACCTTTCAAGTGATGCGGATGGATTTTGACTACACCAACGGCGATCACATCACGATGACCCAAACCTACAAGATGGAAGGGGCGTATAGCGTGGTAGCCACGCGCCACTTGGATATCAAGCGTCACGTGCGCGCGGTCGCGAACGCGACGTACGCGGTCTATCAGACCAACGTCGCAATTAACGACAGCGTCTTCGAGCAGAAGCAATGATCGACGAGGTCGGCAACACGGGCAAGTCCCCGGAAGATACCCGTAGCCGCCTGCTGGCGGCCACCCGCGAACTGCTCGCTAAGAAGGGCCGCCGCGGCACCACGACGCGCGAAATTGCCGATTTGGCGGGCCTAAATGAAGCAACGCTCTTCCGGCATTTCGGCCATAAGGACGCGCTGATCGAAGCATGTACGGACCGCTACTGCCGCGCTGTGGGCTTACAGGAACTGCTCGAGCGTCTCACCGGAGACGTCGAAACCGATCTGCATAAGATCGCCGACGTGCTCTCAGCGCGCATGGACGAGGTCCGCGACTTGATTATCATGTCGCTCGCGGAAGAGGAAGCGCAGCCCGCTTTGACCGACGTACCGTGGCGCACGCCGTTTGCCATCCAACGGATGGTCGGCGACTACATGGCACAACGCGTGGATGCCGGTGAGCTGGAAGGCGACCCGTTGCTGCTGGCGCGCTTTTTCATGGGAATGATTTTCTCGACCGTCATCGGGCGCAAGAAATTTCCGAACGAACAGTATTCGGCGCGGGAAATCATCGACTTTCAAATCAACGTATTCTTAAACGGCGTAAGGAAGAAAAAGTAATGGAAACGCGCGAGCGCGAGCAAACCACGTCCGGTCAGATCGAGGCACCGGGTACCGTAATTGACACGGAGGCCGAGCCGGCGGAGCAAACTCCGGGCTGGCGGCGCTTTCTCTGGCCCATTGTCGCCGTAGCGGTGGTCGTCATTGCGCTGTTCTGGGGAATTCCCTACATTTCGTATGCGCGTTCGCACCAGAGCACGGACGATGCACGCGTGGACGCGACCGTTGTCGCCGTGACGAACAAGATCAACGAACGTATCAACCGCATTTACGTGGATACCGATCAGCGGGTGCACCGTGGCCAGTTGCTCATCGCTCTAGACAACATTACCGAACAAGCCGCTGTCGATCAGGCCCGCGCAAACTTGCAGTTTGCCCTTGAGAATCAAGCAGCCGGTGTGACGCAAGGCGCCGGCGGCGTCTCTCAGGCGCAGGCGCAGGTGCAGAATGCTGCAGCGCAAGTGCCCGAAGCGGTTGCCGGCGTTCACGCAGCGCAGGCGCAGGTGGCGCAGGCACAAGCAGCGCTTCCCGGTGCGCGCCAAGCCCTTGCGGACGCACAGGCGAATCTCAACCGCACGCGGTCGTTGGTGAGGACCGGCGACGTGGCAGCCTCGCAGCTCGATTCCGCTCAGGCCCAGTACGCTCAAGCCCAGTCGCAATATGCGGCCGCCCAGCAAGCCGTGGACGTGGCCCAGGCGAACGTAAACGCCGACCAGCAGAAGATCGGCGCCGCGCAGGCGGGCATCTCCGCGGCGCAGGGCGGCGTCACATCGGCGCAGGGCCGTTTAAGTCAAGCGCAAGCGCCGGCACAAATCGCAACGCAGCGCGCGGCGCTAGCCATTGCGGTCCAAAACCTTCGCTATACGCGCATCACCTCGCCTATCGAGGGCTTCGTGGGCGAGAAGAACGTGGAAGAAGGCCAAACGGTGACGCCGGGAACCACGCTGATGACGCTCGTGCCCAACAACGTCTTCGTGACGGCGAACTTCAAGGAAACCCAAGTCGGCAACATGCACGCGGGCCAGCCGGTCGACATCAAAGTGGACGCATATAAGGGCGTCGCATTCCACGGGAAGGTCGATTCCATTAACCCGGCCTCGCAAAATACGTACGCGCTTGTGCCCTCGCAGAACGCAACGGGGAACTTCGTTAAAGTCACGCAGCGCATTCCGGTGAAGATCGTTTTCGATCCGGGCACGGACTTCGCGCGCTATCCGATGCGTCCGGGCATGTCGGTCGAAGCCTCGGTGCTCGTGAAGTAATGACGATCTTTGCCTCGTTCGTGCTGGCCGCTGTAACGGCAGCGGTTCCGACGCCCGTGCCGTCGCCTCATCTGCCGGCGGTGCCGAATGTTGCGCCGGGGTATGCGGCACCGAACGTTTCGCCACCGCCGCCCTCGGTCATCGGCGTAACGCAGGCGCCCTTTGTGGGCATCACGCTGCAAAACGCGGTCGGGATGGCGCTCGCGCGCAATCCCGATCTGGTGATCGCGCAAGCGAACCGCCGCATCGCCCAGTATCAAATCGCTGCGGCCAAGGGGGCTTACGACGTCAATTTTTCGGTGGAACCTCAGTATCAATTCGACAAACAGCCTCCGCAGAATGCCTTTTTTGCCGGGCCGAACTTCGGGCCCATCGTCCAGCGCAATGTTTCCGTGAATGCAGGCGTGCAAGGCACGCTTCCCGATGGGCAGCAGTTCAACGTAACGGCGTCGGGAAAACAGACGCAGGACAACACGGCGATCAATACGTTCGATCCGTACTACCCGACCATATTTTCGGCCAACTTCTCACAGCCGCTGGGCCGCGGACGCGGTATCACCGCGCAAACCCATCAATTGCAACTTGCGCTGATCAATCAAGCTTCCACCAACGCGCAGACGCTTACCACGGTCTCTAGCACGATAGGTACGGTGCAAAACACGTATTGGGATTTGGTCGCTGCTTGGCGTAACGTGGCCATTCAAGAAGAGGCGCTGCGCGATACGATCGCTCAGCAGCACAGCAACGTGCGGCTTGCGCGCGCCGGGGCCAGCGCGCCTGTGGACGTGGTGCAGGTGAACGCGCAGGTTGCCGTATTCCAGCAAAACGTGTTTCAAGCGCTGCAGAATGTGGCGCTGCTGCAGAACCAGCTCAAGTCTGAACTGACGGACAACCCGAACGATTCCATTTGGAATGCGAACTTGGTGCCCATCACGCCGGTGCTCGAATTGCCCCCCGAGCCCTCTCTTTCGGCGCTGGTTACGCAGGCGCTGGCAAACCGGCCCGAGATTGCGCAGCTGCGTTCGCAGCTGCAGACGGCCGCCGAGAACGTTTCGTACGCCGCCAATCAGCTCAAACCGCAGGTCAACCTGGAGCTCGGGTACACGAGCAACGGCTTCGCCGGCAACCTTGCGCCGCCGGGATCCTTCGTGCAAAGCTCCGCCGCGCAAGCCATCGCCATCAACCAGCTCATTGCGGCGGTCAATCAAACGTTGCCGCCGGCTCAACAGATTCCGGCGCTTCCCAATCAGAACACGCCGGTGCCCTCGTACTTGGTCGGCGGCCTGGATCAATCGATTAAGAACCTGCTCTCGGGCAAATTCCCCGTCTATACGGCGGGCGTGCAGATCAATTTCCCGATCGGCGACCACGTTGCTAAAGCAAACCTGGGCACGGCTCTGCAGCAGCAGCGCATCGCCCAGGTTCAAGAAGCGACCACCATTCAACGCATCACGATGGAAGTGCGCAACGCGCTGCAGGGCTACGAAAGCGGCCTCGCGCAGCTGGCCGCAGCGCGCTCGGCGCGCGAGGCCTCGCAGGCCGTGTTGGCGAGCGAGATCCGGCGCTTTCACGCGGGCGAATCCACCACATTTCTCGTGCTGCAGCGCGAGATCGAACTTGCCGACAGCCGCGGGCGCGAGCTGCAGGCACAGACGAATCTCAACAAAGCCGTCACCGCTTTGCAGCAAGCCGGCGGAACCATCCTTAGCGGCAACAACGTTACTCTGACGACGGTTGGAGAAGGAACGGCGAATCCATGAAAAAGCAGATTTCCGCACGTGGGCGGGTCGCCTCGAAGGCGGCAGAGCGAAAATTAAGCGAGCGCAGCGCGGTACTGTACGGGCGCGAGCTCGAGCGTTGGAACCAGCGCCCGCTAGGTTATCAGGTCTCGCACCAGGGGTAAAAGCCCGCCATGAACGAGATTAACAAGACCGTCAAAGATATCGGCGACACGCTCAAAGAAGGCGCACACCGCGGTGAAGCGGACGCCGAACGCGCAAAACGCAGCGTAGCGGGCGATGCTATGACGCCCGGCGAGAAACTCGGCTCGGTAGCAAAAGAAGTCGGCTCGGACACCAAAGCGGAGATCGACAAAACGAAACGCTCGATTAGAGACGCTACGTAAGAAGTTAGCCGGGCCAGGCAGCCCGGTCCACATACCAACTCAAAAGCCCCGTGCGCGGTGCAACGATTTGCACCGGATAGCGTACGGGGTCTTTTTTATCGCTGCGCACGCTCTTAAGGATCGATGCTTTTCCCTCGCCCTCGGCGGCTACGAGCACGTGGCGCGCCGCGTTCAAAACGGCCGGCGTGAACGTGACGCGGTGCGCGTTTAAGCGTTCGGCAAAAACGGCGCGCACCAAGAGTTCTTCATCGGTACGCGGATCGATACCGGGGAAGAGCGAGGCCGTGTGGCCGTCGGGGCCCATTCCGAGCATGATCAGATCGAAGCGCGGCTGTGCGCCCATTAGCGTGACCAGCAGATCGGCGTAATCGGCTGCCGCCTGCGGCGGGTCGTCCTCGCCATGGATCCGGTGCACGTTTGCAGGCGGAACGCAGGCCTGAAGAAAGGCCTGCTCTGCCATCCGGTAGTTCGAGTCGTGGCTCGTGGGCTCAACGCAGCGCTCGTCACCGAAAAAGATCTGCACGCGTTCCCACTCAACCCGGCTGCGCCGCGGTTCTTGCGCCAGCAGCTCGTAGGCGGCTTTGGGCGTCGTTCCGCCCGCAAGCGCGGTGAAGAACGCCCCGCGCGCTCCGATAGCGGCTTGCGCGTCGCTGACGAATGCGTCCGCCACGGCGCCCGCGAGCGACCCGGGATTCTCGCAGACGACGAACTCCGCCGCCGCTCGTTCGCTCACGACAGATGTTCCAGCAAGCGGCCGACCATGTCGAGAGTTTCAGCGTAAATCGATTGACTGCCCGATTCGAAGATGGCTCGTTCGATCAGTGAGACCATGTCCACATCATGCATGGGAACGCAGCCCGGGTCGCGTTCCTGAGCACCGCTCACGCTCAAGCAGACCACGTCGTCGGCGCCCTTTTGAACCGACGCGTCAAATTCGCAGTCCTTCGTTTTTAGGCGCACGGATTGAATGCGGCGCGGCGCGCCGGACTTCTTGAGCGCGACCGTGATCGAGTCGCCTACGGCATTGCAAAACTCGTGTTTGCCGCACGGTTGCCACTGCAAGCGGCTCGCGAGCCAGCCGACGAAATAGTACGCCTCCGCGAGCGTTCCGCTGTGCACCTGAACGCGGCACACGTCCGCGAGTTCGTCCGCCAAACGGGGGTCGTCAAAGAACTGCGCTACGAGATCTTGCCACGCGAACAGGCGCAAGAAAGCGAGATCGCGGATCTTGCTGCCCAGCGGCCCGTGCGCGAGCGCAACGATGTCCGCAAGCATTTGCCTCTCCGACTCGGCGGTTCTGCTGGTAAATAGAATGACGACGTCCGCAAGCTCGCCCAGTGCGCTGAAACGCGGGTCGGTCACCGTCGATCCCGCCCAGAGCACTACGGTACGCACGCCCGGCACTAACAGGTCGTGAACGATCGAGCGCAGTTGCGGGGCCGCTATATCGCACACCGCAATGTGGACGTGTTCGGAGGTAACCTGCGGCTGGGACTCATCGCACGTTAGTAAAATGCTGCGCAGCGGATTGCGCGCCTCTATCTGCGCGATACGCTCGGAGATGAGCGAGAGCAGCGGGGAGTCGTCTTCGACAAAGGTGACCAGATTGAAAGCGGTTGCGGTTGAAGCAGCTTCGCGCTCGCGCCGGTACTGCGCAAGTTCGCCCAGCAGCCGCGGGACGTCGACGACGCTCACAGTGGCCGCCAGTGCGCATTGAGCGAGTTCGCGGTGTCGGGGCCGTCCGTACCCGCCGCATAGTTCGGAAAGCTCCGGTCCTTAATCGACTGCCACACTTCCAAAACGGGCATCACGATCTCCCAGGCCCGCTGCACCGCGTCCCAGCGCGTGAACAGCGTGGCATCGCCGCGCATGGCATCCGTGATCAAGCGCTCGTACGCGGGAGCCGATTTTACGCCGAAGCCGGTGCCGTAGTTGAAATCCATCGTGACGCTGCGAATGTGATTCTTCTGTCCGGGAACTTTGGCATTAAAGCGCATCGAGATGCCTTCGTCGGGCTGAATCTTGATCACCAGCACGTTCTGCTCGATGGTATCGCTCTTCTCGCCGAACAAACGGTGCGGAATGGCATTGAACGTGATCTCAATCTCGGAGATCTTTCGCGAAAGGCGCTTGCCGCTGCGAACGTAAAACGGCACGCCTGCCCAACGCCAGTTATTGATGTAGACCCGCATCGCCGCATACGTTTCAGTATTGGAATCGGGCCGCACGTCCGGTTCGTCGCGGTATGCAGGCACGGCCTCGCCGCCAACCGTTCCGGGCCCGTATTGGCCGCGGGCGCTCATTTGAAAAACGTTCTCGGGCGAAGGCGGCTCGATCGCCGAAAACACTTTGTACTTTTCATTACGGATGGCGTCCGCGTCCGCACCGGCAGGCGGCTCCATCGCCACGAGGGCCAGCAGATTCAGCACGTGGTTCTGAATCATGTCGCGCAGAGCGCCGGCATTATCGTAGTAGCCGCCTCGCTCTTCCACGCCGAGCGTTTCTGCGGCCGTAATCTCGACCGACTGGATGTAATTGCGCGTCCAAATGGGCTCGAAAATCGTGTTGGCGAAGCGAAGCGCCATGATGTCCTGAACGGTCTCTTTGCCCAAATAGTGATCGATGCGGTACACTTGCTCTTCGGGAAAAACCTTTTCGACTTCTTGCTGGAGCGCCTGCGCCGAGGCAAGATCGACGCCGAACGGCTTCTCAATGATGATTCGCGTCCAACCCTTCTTGTTGCTTGCCGGATCCAATTTTGCCTGGCCGAGTTGGTCGATGATCTTCGGGAAAACCGAAGGCGGTGTGGCCAGATAAAAGAGGCGGTTCTTCCCGGCGTTAAACTGCGTGTCGTACTCGTCCAAACGCTTGCCCAGTGCCTCGAAGTGACTGAGATCGTTGAAATCAGCCGTTATATAGCTGATCCGTTTCGCCAAGTCGTCCCAAAGCGAATCTTTTATCGGCCCCGAGCGCGAAAACTCCGTCACGCACGCTTTGCAGTACGCCCGGAACTGATCGTCCGTATACTCCGAGCGGGCAAACCCGATGAGTCCGAAATCCGCCGGCAGAATGTTCTCCAGGCGCAGGTTGTAAATCGCCGGCATCAGCATGCGCTTGAACAAATCGCCGCTGGCGCCGAAAAACACGATCGTGCACGGCTCCTCAATGCGCGTGCTTTCCAATCCGGCGCGCAGGGGGTTCGGTTTTATCGCGGCAACTCCGTTACCCGCTTTTGGTGCAGTCCTCACGGCTTTGCGTTCTCCGCTTTGACGGCGTGCCCGCCGAACTGATTGCGCAGCGCGGCGATTACTTTGGCGCTATACGATTCGTCCTGACGCGATGCGAAGCGCGCCATCAGCGAGAGCGTGATGACCGGCGCCGGCGTGTTCTCATCGATGGCGGCCTGCACGGTCCAGCGTCCCTCGCCCGTGTCGTCCACCCAGCCGCGAATGTTTTCCAAATCCGGATCTTGCTCGAATGCGAGCACGGCCAGATCCAACAGCCACGAGCGAATGACGCTGCCGTAGCGCCAAATCGATGCGAGCTGATGCAGATCGAACTTGAATTGCGAGTTACGCAAAATCTCAAAGCCCTCGCCGTACGATTGCAGCATCGCGTATTCGATGCCGTTATGCACCATCTTTGAAAAATGGCCCGCGCCTGCCGGGCCGACGTGCGCGTAACCGCCTTGCGGCGCAAGCGTCAAGAACGCGGGCTCGCACGCTTTGACGGCCGCATCGTCGCCGCCCACCATCAAGCAGTAGCCCTCTGTCAATCCCCAAATACCGCCGCTCGTCCCGGCGTCAACCAGCGCAACGCCCTTGGCTTTGCAGCGCCCGTACGCGGCCAAACCGTCTTTCCAGTTCGTGTTACCGCCATCGACGATCACATCACCGTCCGCCAGCAACCCAAGCAATTCATCGATCGTATCGTCGGTGGGCTTGCCCGACGGAACCATCAACCACACAACCTTGGGCTTTCCGCTCAATTTGCCGACAAGGTCCGCAAGCGATCCGGCCCCGGTTGCGCCATCGTTCTGCGACTGCTTGACTGCATCAGCACTGCGATCGTACGCGACGACTTGATGGCCCCCACGCTGCAGCCGCGTCGTCATATTCGCACCCATGCGTCCGAGCCCGACCATTCCTACTTGCATTAGCTTCTCCTTGCACTCATGGCAAAAACTTCCCGAGGTCTGCGGGCGGGAGCAACACCCCGTCCAGAAACCGCTAAAAAATTTCCATCCATGGAAATTTTTCGGCTCCGCTGTTTTTTTGCGAAAACAAAGTTTTGAAACGGCCATCCTGGCCGGCGCAAAAAAGTCAGAGGTTTCCGGACGGGGTGTTGCTCCCGCCCGAAGACCTCGTTACGTTTTTGCCATGAGCGCTTCGTCGATGGCGGAGGATAGGGCGCGCAATCCGTCAGTTGGATCGCCTTTTAGGTGAATGCGAAGACCGCGGCGGTTGCGTTTGTCCAGGGATTGCAGGTCGCCCAGTGCTTGGGCGGCGATGAGGGTGCGGAAGCCGACGTTCATGCCGGGGATCGGGAGATCGAAGGGCGAGTCCGCGGTGATCTGCAGGAAGACGCCGGTGTCGGGGCCGCCTTTGTGTTCTTGGCCCGTGGAATGCAGGAAGCGCGGGCCGAAGCCAACGGTTGTGGCCACCTTGCGCGCGTCGCGGATCTTCAGGCGCAGGTCGTTGAGAGCCTCGGTGTGCGCATTGTTCCGATCGATGTACGCGCAAAATGCTACGTAGTCGCCGGCTTTGATTTGGTTGAGCACGGCGGCCAGGGCGCTCGAGGCATCACCCGTTGCCGCGGCTTTGCTGCCCGCGATTGGGGAAAGATCGAAAGCGTCGTTACTCGCGACCACGGCCGGTTCGTCGAAGCTGCCCTTGGTTGCGAACTCTTTGAGCAGCGCCTTGGTGTTGTCTTTGGATTCTTGGACGTTGGGCTGGTCGAAGGCGTCGATCTGCAGGATCGATCCCGCGGCTGCGGTCGCGATTTCCCACAGATAAAACTGTTCGCCGATGTCGTAGGCGTCGTTCATCGCCAAACGGATGACGGGGTGGCCTGCGGCCTCTAGCGCGCGAAGGCGTTCATCGTCGGAAGCGTTGCCGTTCGGCAGGTTTGCGCCCACATGCACGAAGACGCGATCGGTGCCGTAGACGCCGGGCTCGCCTAACTGCTCGCCCTCAACGGGAAGAATGCCTTTGCCGTTCTTACCGGTTGATTCGGCAATCAATTGCTCCGCCCACGCGCCGAATGCGCGCACCGATGGATGCGTCACGATCGTGAGTTTGTCGCGGCCCGCAAGTGCCAACGCTCCGATGGCTGCGCCGAAGCGGGCGCCCGGAGCTTCTTTGACGCTGACGGTCTTGTCGTTTGCGCTCATGGCTCCTAGCGCCCGGTCGAGCAGCAGGCTGACGTCGTAGCCGCTTAGTGCTGCGGGAACCATGCCGAAGAAGGAGAGCGCGGAGTAGCGGCCGCCGATGTTCGGATCGTTCAGGAAGCAGGCGCGGAAGTTGTGCGTCTTGGCTTCGGTCTCAAGCTCGGTCCCGGGATCGGTGATGGCGACGAAATGCTGGCTGCACTTGCTCGCGCCGCTCGTCTTGGTTACGCGATCGGAGAAGTAGCGGTAGAACGCGTCCGGTTCGGTCGTCGTTCCGCTCTTGCTGGCCACGATGAAGAGCGTACGCTCGAGCTCGAGTGAGGACTCCAGTGCGCGAATTTGCTGCGGATCGGTCGAGTCCAACACGTGCAGCTGCGGATAGCCCGGCACGTTGCCGAACGTTTCCCGCATGATGTCCGGCGCGAGCGAGTCTGCCGCCCATACCCAGCACGACGACGTGATCGAATTCGGCCGCGGCTTCGCGCGCGAAGGATTGGAGATTGGCAACTTCTTCAAGTAGATGTTGCGGAATGTCAAGCCAGCCCAGGGCGTGTTTGATAATATCGGCGTGCGCCGGGTCCGAGGACCACAGCGAGGCCTCTTTGGCCCAAAGTTTCTTGATGAAGTCGTTGCCGGCGAGTTTCTCAAGGGCGGCGCTGCACCGTGCCTCGTAGGTGCCCAGCGAAAGCGCGACGCGCTCTGCGCCGGAACTGAAGCTGCTTCTGCTTGTAGACAACGGCTCCCAGCAGTGCAGCGAAGGAGTCGCTGAAAAGACTTACACCCTCCACTTGCAGCTGGTGTGTGACTTCGAAGAGCGAGATTTTGGCCTCCGAGAGTGCATCGAGCGCAGCCCGCGCTTCGTCCAGGCCCTGCAGTACGGTGTCGCGTTCTATCTTGCCGTGGTCGAGCAGCGCGTCGAGCGTGTTCGGCGGCATCGTGTTGACCGTATGCTCGCCCACGACGGTTTCGACATACATCAGGTCGGGGTACTTGGGGTTTTTTGTCGAGGTGGAGGCCCACAGCGGGCGCTGCACGGCGCCGCCCTTACTTTGGATAGCTTTCCATTCGCTGCCCCCGAAGAGCTCGAGAAACTTCTGGTACGTCAGCTTGAGATTGGCAACCCCGGCTTTGCCCATCAGCGCCTCGAGCTGCTTCTCGCCTTTGTCGATTCGCGCTTGCAAGATTTTGTCGACGGCGGTGTCGATGCGGCTCACGAACACGCTGTTGACCGACCGGATGCGATCGATGGGGAGCCCTTGTTCGATGCGGCGCTGCAGTCCGCGAATGTATGCTTGTGCCGTGCGTTCGTAGAATTCCACCGCGAAGATCAGTGTGACGTTGATGTTGATGCCTTCAGCAATGCATTCTTCGATCGCCGGGATGCCTTCTTTGGTTCCCGGAATCTTGACCATGAGGTTCGGGCGGTGCACGCGCTTCCACAGATCGCGCGCCATCTCGATTGTGCCCTTCGTGTCGCGCGCGAGCAGCGGCGAGACTTCCAAACTCACGTAGCCGTCGTCGCCGTTCGATTTCTGGTAGACCGGCGCGAACAGATCGCAGGCGCTTTGGATATCTTGAATGGCCAGATCCCAGAAAAGCGCGCCCGCATCTTTTTCACTTGCGATGAGTCCGCGCAACTGCTCGTCGTAGTCGTTACCGCTGCCGATGGCTTTCTCGAAGATCGTCGGATTGGAAGTCATTCCGCGCAGGCCTTTATCGATGAGCCCTTGCAGCTCTCCCGAGCCGAACATGCCGCGGCGCAGGTTATCCAGCCAGACGCTCTGTCCGGCTTGCAGCAATTGATCGATCTGGTTGCTCATGAACTCTCCTACGGTGCGGCGGTTGCGAATTGCGTTTGCGCGACCTGCGCGATGTGTTCGGGCGTAAAGCCGTATTCTTGCGCGATCTCCGGTGCCGGCGCCGACGTGCCGAAGTGGTCGATACCATAACAGTACCCACGCGTTCCAACCCAACGCTCCCATCCAAGCGTTGCAGCGGCTTCAATGGACATCCTCGCCGTCACGGCAGGGGGTAGCACGCTTTCGCGGTAGCTTTGCGGCTGCGCGGCGAAGAGCTCCCAGCATGGCATGGAGACGACGCGCACGTTGGTTCCGCGCTGTCCCAAGAGCGCGGCCGCTTGCACCGCTAGCGACACTTCCGAGCCGGTGGCAATTAGGATCAGGTCGGGTGTACCCTCGCAGTCGGAAAGAACGTACGCGCCGCGCGAGACCTCTGCGTTGCGGTCGCCTAAGTAAGGCAACTTCTGGCGCGAGAGGATGAGTGCCCAAGGTCCTTCTTGTGCTCCAACCATGCACTTCCAGGCTTCGAGCGTTTCGAGCGCGTCCGCCGGGCGTACCATGATCAAGTTGGGTATGGCCCGCAAGTGGGCCAGGTGTTCGATCGGCTGATGCGTGGGGCCATCCTCGCCTAAGAACACCGAATCATGGGTGAAGACGTAATAACAGCGCACCTTGTTTATGGCAGCCAGCCGGACGGCGCCCTTCATGTAATCCAAAAAGTTCAGGAACGTCGCACCGAACGGCAGCAAGCCGCCGTGCAGAGCAAGCCCGTTTTCGATTCCGCCCATCGCGTGTTCGCGCACGCCGAAATGAATGTTGCGTCCGCCCCAGTTATCGGGTTGAAAATCACCGCAGTCCTTCAAGTACGTCTTCGTTGAAGGGTCCAGATCCGCCGAGCCGCCGAGCAATTCGGGAAGCGCTGCTGCGATGGCATTCATGACCATCCCGCCAGAATCGCGCGTCGCGACGTTGTCGCCGTTGCTCTTGTCGATCTTGGGCCACGGAAGATCCGCCGGCACCCCCTTGGCAAGCGTGCGTTCGAACTGTCTTGCGAGCTGCGGGTTCTGGCTCTTCCACTCGTCGTACGAGCGCTTCCATTGCTGCTCAAGGGCGGCGCCTTTAGCGGCGACCTCCTTGCGGTAGTACGCGAGGACTTCCTCCGGTACGTAGAAATCGGGCTCAAGCGGCCAGCCCAGATTCTCTTTGGTGCGCTTGACGTCGTCGGCGCCCAGCGGCTCGCCGTGCGATTTGAACGAATCTTGTTTGGGCGATCCGTAGCCGATATGCGTACGCACGGCGATGAATGATGGTTTGTCCTGGACACTTTTTGCCAGCGCGATCGCTTTGTCCAGCGTCTCCACATCGTTGCCGTGATCGATGTCGATGAACTGCGTGTGCCAGCCATAGGCCTCGAAGCGCTTGACGATATCCTCGGTGAACGTGACTTCGGTCTTTGCAGCAAGCGAAACTTTGTTGTCATCGTAGATGGCGATCAGCTTCCCCAGCTTTAAATGCCCCGCCATAGAGGCCGCCTCGGCGCTCACGCCCTCCATCATATCGCCATCGCTGCACATCACGTAGGTGAAGTGATCGACGATCTCCTGATCGCGGTTGTAGGTTGCTCCCAGGTGAGCCTCGGCAATAGCGAAGCCGACGGCGTTGGCGAATCCTTGTCCAAGCGGTCCGGTGGTGACCTCAACGCCTGGCGTGTGATGCGCTTCCGGATGGCCGGGCGTCTTGCTTCCCATTTGCCGGAACGACTTGAGATCGTCGAGCGATACGTCGTAGCCGGTTAAATACAGGAGCGAATAGAGGAGCATCGAGGCGTGGCCTGCGCTTAAGATGAAACGGTCGCGATTCGGCCACGCCGGGTCGGCGGGATTGAACTGCAGATGCCTGGTCCAAAGCGTGTAGGCGGTTGCAGCGGCGCCCAGCGGCATGCCGGGGTGACCGGAGTTTGCCTTTTGGACGGCATCCACCGATAAAAAGCGAATCGCGTTGATCCGTTGTTCGACTTCTTGCGTATTTGGCATCGGGCTCCTCAATCGTGACCGGCTTTTACCCACGGCTTATAAGAAGGGAAGTTTCGCCGGATGGGGGGACTTCCAGCCCCGGGCCCTGACGCCTACCCGTTCTAAATAAGGAAGGTATTGCAATGCGAATGCTTCGGCTTGTATCGATTCCATTGACCGCACTGCTCGTGTTCGCGGCGTGCGCTGGCGGCCAGAAAAATAACAGCACGACCACGACGACCACGACCACAACGCAGAGCTCCCCGGCGGCCTCGCCTTCGGCTGCCGCACCCGCCGGTTCGCCGGCGGCCTCTCCCTCGGCTGCATCGGCAATGAAGGGCGCGCACGGACATCACGGGCACATGGCACTTAACGCCAGCCCGGCACCGATCCCCGCCTCGCTCACGTGCGGCGGCCAAGCCCCGGTATGGACGAACTCGCGCAGCAAGGCGTATCACGTTTCCTCCGACCCGATGTATGGGCGCACCAAGCACGGCGCGTACATGTGCCTGCGCAACGCAGTCAACGCGGGCTACCACGCGGCTATGCACGGCGGAGGTGCTATGCATGGCGCGGCGAACGGCGCCGCGACCCCCGCGGCGTCGCCCACGTAACGTCCATGGACGTTGCGGAACTGCAGGGCGAGATTCAAGCGCTGGCCGCGGATCCGCAAGCCGCACGCGGGAAAAAAGGCAAAGCGATCGAGCGCGTTATCGACGCGCTCGATCGCGGCCGCCTGCGCGTTTGTGAGCCGCATAACGGCGGCTGGATCACGCACGCGTGGATCAAACAAGCGATCCTGCTCTACTTCGCACGCCGCGACGTCGAAGCGATCGACGCGGGCGCATTGCAGTTCTACGACAAGCTCTCCGACCAAACGCAACTATGACAAATTGGGCGCGCGCTGCGTGCCACCCGGCGTCGCGCGTTACGGCAGTTTCTTAGGGCGGGGCAGCATCCTCATGCCCGGTTTTGTCAACATCGGCGCATACGTGGACGAAGGAACGATGGTGGATACGTGGGCCACCGTCGGTTCGTGCGCGCAAATCGGTAAGAACGTTCATCTCTCGGGCGGCGTGGGGATCGGCGGGGTTCTCGAACCGCCCCAAGTCTACGCCCGTCATCATCGAAGACGGTGCCTTCATCGGCTCGCGCTGCATCGTGGTCGAAGGCGTCCGCGTGGGCGAACAGGCAGTGCTGGGAGCGGGTGTCGTCCTTACCGCAAGCACCCCGATCGTGGACGCGCGGGGGGCCGAGCCGATCGCGAGCAAAGGCGTCGTGCCGCCGCGCGCAGTGGTGATTCCGGGAACGATTCCTAAGGAGTTCCCCGCCGGGACCTTCGGCGTGCCGTGCGCGCTGATCATCGGCACGCGCAACCAGAGCACCGATCGCAAAACCTCCCTCAACGCCGCCCTGCGCGATTACGAAGTCGCTATTTAGCACTCCCGCATGAATCCCAACATCAATGCCATAAGCGGATCGCTCATTCGGGAGATCGCACAGAAGTGCAAATCCTCGTCGATCGATCTCGGACTGGGCGAGCCTTCCCTGCCGCCGGCTGAAGCTCACCTGCGCGCCGGCATGGACTTTGCGCTGCAGCACGGACTGCGCTACACCGTGAACGCCGGCGATCAGCGGTTACGCGAAGAGATCGCCCGGCACTACCGTTACCCGCAGGCTGGGCCGCGCCGACAACGTGTGCATTACGACCGGATCGCAAGAGGCGACATATGCGCTGATAAAGACGCTGCTCGATCCGGCGACGGACGAAGTGCTGGTGGTCGAGCCGGCCTTCCCGTCGTATGTCAAAATGGCGGCGCTCGAGGGCATCGCCGCGCGCACGGTTGCGATGAGCCCAAGCGATGGATTTGCCTTCGATGCCGAACGCATTCTGGCAGCGATCGCGCCGCAGACGCGCCTTATAGTCATTTGCTCGCCATGTAACCCGACGGCGCGGGTGATGGACCGCACGCAAACCGAGGGCCTCTCGCAAGCCCTGCAGCGCCGCCCGGGCGGGCCCGTCTGGGTCCTGCACGATGAAATCTACCGCGAGCAGACGTTCACCGCCGACCCAGGATACTTCGCTGCAGTGTATCCCCACACGGTCGTTACGAACAGCGTGAGCAAGAGCAACGCATTGACCGGTTTGCGCCTGGGATGGGCCATGACGCCGGATGCGGTTGCTCCGCAGTTGCTCAAGGTTCACGCGTGGCTTACGTCGTGTGCGGATACGTTTGCGCAGCGCGTTGCCCTGCACATCTTCGAGAACGATGCGCTGCGCGAACATTCAGACTGGTACGCCGGGCAACAGGCCGCCGTCTGCGCGATGCTGGCGCAAAGCGGCTTGCAGTATCTCACACCCGAGGGCAGCTTTTATGCCTGCGTGAAGCTGCCCGCCGGCGTGGCGTCGCTGGCTGCGGCTCACGCGCTTATCGAAACGTACGACGTGGTCGCCATCCCGGGCATTGCGTTCGGCGCATCTTTTGAGGGTTGGCTGCGGTTGTCGTGGGTGTCGCCCTTGGACCGGTTTTCGGAAGGCATCGCTCGAATCGGGGAGTTCATTCAAACATGCGCATAGGTATATTGGGCAGCGGCGACGTCGGCAAAGCGCTCGCGCGCGGCTTTTCATCGCGCGGCCACGATGTAGCGATCGGTTCGCGCGAGCCGCGACGTTCGAGGACGCGGCGAAATACGGCGAAGTCATCGCGCTGGCGATCGCATACGACGGGGCGAAGGGGACCATCGACAGTGCCGGCCCTGCAGAACTTCGCCGGCAAACCGGTCATGGATGCAACCAATCCGCTGCATTTCGAAGCGGGAAAACTGCCCGCGCTCTCGATCGGCCGCGATTCTTCGGCGGGGGAAGAAATACAGCGCATGATTCCCGGCGCCCGCGTCGTCAAATGCTTTAACACGATCGGCAACGGACTTATGGCCGATCCGCAATTCGAAGGCGGCCCGCCATCCATGTTCATCTGCGGCAACGATGAGGCCGCGAAGAAAACCGTAACCGAACTGGTCGAGCCGCTAGGCCGGAAGGGAGAGGTGCTCGACGCCGGCGGCATCGAGATCTCGCGTTATTCGGAACCGCTTGCCATGCTGTGGATCGCCTACGGTATCAAGACCGGTTCGTGGACCCACGCTTTCAAACTGCTGCGTTAAATCTGCGTGCGCCGCATCACGTTCGCGCAGGTCACTGCGGAAGAATGCACCGCGGCGCTCAATCGCGTGTTCGAACAGTACGTTATCCCATTTGCCCTAACGCCCGAGCAGTTCGCTCTTCATGTGATCTGCAACGACGTCGATCTCAAGCACTCGCCGTTGTGGCAAGACGACGCAGGCAACGTGGTTGCCGGAGCGCTCCTAGCCGTCCGCGAGCGGCGCGGCTGGGTCGGCGGTTTCGGGGTCGTACCCGAGCACCGCGGCGCCGGAGTTGCAAAGCAATTGTTGGATGCGACCATTGCGATCGCGCGCGAGCGCGGGCTGCAAACACTCGATTTGGAGGCGCTCTCGGAAAATGCGCCGGCTCTTGCCCTCTACGGTTCGCGCGGTTTCTCCCGGACGCGGCGGCTGCTAACCTTTGAAGTTCCGGTCACGCCGGGGCAGCCGATGCCGCCCGGCTTCGCCTATGCATCTCCCGACGACCTCATCGAGGCGCCTGAAGCGGCACGGCCCTGCTGGCAACGCGAGCCCGCAACGCACCGGCATGGTGCCGCGGATTCGGCGGTTCGAAACGGCGGGGATCTTCGCGCTCTACCGCTTCAACGAAGTACTCGCACAAGTGTCCAAGGCCGCACTCTCCGATCCGCAAGAGCTCGCGCTGCTCGTACAGGCCATCGCCGCAGAGCAAGCGTTTGCGCGCGTCGTTATTGCCAACGAACCCGAAGAGAGCGCAATCGCAGCGTTTGCCGCTCGGCTACAATGGCGCGAACGTTTCTTTCAATACGAGATGCGGCTCGAGCTTTAGGAGCGTGCCGGCCCCATCCAGACGGATTGCACGTTCGTGAATTCGTGGATGCCGAACGTGGAGAGCTCACGGCCATAGCCGCTGCGCTTGACACCCCCGAACGGAAGGCGCGGATCGCTGACGACCATGCCGTTCACCGCAACCATGCCCGCCTCAAGGCGTCCGGCTATGCGAGCGGCGCGATCGCCGCTCGTCCAAATGTTTGCTCCCAACCCGAATGAGGAGTCGTTCGCAAGGGTGAGCGCGTGTTCTTCGTCCCGCGCGCGGATAACGGCAGCCGCGGGCCCGAACGTTTCGTCCGTAAACATCGGCGTACCGGGTTCCACGTCCGCAACGACCGTCGGTTCGAAAAAGAATCCTGCGCCTACAGCCGCGTTTCCGCCGGTTACTAGGCGCGCGCCTTGCGCAACGGTTGTCGCGACTTGCTGCGCAAGGGTTTGGCGAAGATCGCCACGCGCGCAGGGGCCCAGCTCGGTGCGTTCGTCCGCCGGATCGCCGATGCGCTGCGCGGCGGCGGCTTTTGCAAAGTGCTCAAGAAAACGATCGTAGATGGCATCCTCGACGATAAAACGCTTGGCCGCGATGCAGGCTCTGGCCGTTGTTTTGAAAGCGCGCCCGCACCGCGGTCGTTACGGCCTGGTCAAACTGCGCGTCCGCAAGGACGATGAACGGGTCGGAACCGCCCAGTTCCAAAACGCATTTCTTGAGCCCCTTTCCGGCCGCGCTTGCAACCGCAACGCCGGCCCGCTCGCTTCCGGTCAGGGTCACGGCCGCGATGCGATCGTCGGCAATGCGCGCATCCGCATCGTCGTGATCGATGAGCAGCGTGGTGAATAAGCCCGGCGGCGCTCCGGCCTGCGCGAAGAGGCGTTCGATCTCCAGCGCGCAGCGGGTCGTTCCGTCGGCATGCTTGAGCACGATCGTATTCCCGGCCATAAGCGCAGGCGCAGCGGCGCGAAAAACCTGCCAGTACGGAAAGTTCCAGGGCATGATCGCAAAGATCACCCCCAGCGGGCGAAACGCAACGTAACTGTGCGCGGCGTTGCTCTGCACGTCACGGTCGGCAAGAAACGCCGCTGCGTTATCCGCGAAGAAGTCGCACGCGAACGCGCATTTCTCGACCTCGGCCCGCGCCTGCGCGATCGGTTTGCCCATCTCGCGCACGGCTGCAAGCGCGAGCGCCTGCGTCTGTGCGCGAAGAGCGCCGGCCACGGCACGAAGCAGACGCGCGCGCTCGTCCAGGCAGGTCTGTCCCCAGGAAGCAAAGCAAGCGCGCGCTGCATCCAGATGCGTGTCGATCCGGCCCGGACTCATATACGCAAAGCGTTCGAGCTCGGCTCCGGTTGCGGGATTAACGGTGACGATACCGCTCACAATGGGTGGTTGGACCAGGACCCTTGCGGACCGGCATAAACTTGAATCATCCGGTCGGGGTGTAGATACAGTCTTTGCCACGCGCAGCAGATCCGCGGCGGTAATGCCCGCGTAGCGATCGGACAGGGACGCGAAGTACCCCGTGGGCAAGCCGCTCGAAGCGATCTCCTGAATCTCATCGAGTTGTCCGGTTGCGGACGCTTCGTTGAGCAGCGACTCGGAGACCAGACGAAGTTTAGCCTGCGCAAGTTCGTCCGCCGAAACCGGTGTGGTGCGCAGGCGCTCGATCTCTTGGCGAATCAAGGCCACCGCTTGCGCGACGTTGGCGGGCGAAGCGCTGAAATCGATCTCCAGATCGCCGCGCGAGGGATCGGCCTTGATCTGGCTTCCCACGCTGTAGACCAAGCCGCGCTTCTGACGCAGCTCCTGCCATAGCCGGGATTTGAAATAGCCCTCGCCGCCGAGAATCTCGGCCAGCAAATGATAGGCATCGTAGTCGCTGCTCAAGCGCGAGATCGCGGGCTGGCCGAGCTGCGCAAAGACTTGCGTTGAGTCGGTCCCGATGTAGGCGTGAGCCGTGTGCGCTGCGGGAAGCGGCGGCTCCGCGATTTGCGGCCGGGGGCCCTGCGCGCTCCAGGATCCGAAGGCTTTGCGTACGGCATCACGCGCCCGCTGCGGCGTCACGTTACCGACGATGGCGATCGTGGTGAGATCCGGCCGCCAATACGCGTGTGTGTAGGCAAGCAGATCGTCCTGCGTGATCGATGCTACGGTGTCGGCGGTGGCGTAGCGCAGCTCCGGATCGCGCGGCGAGAGCAAGCGCGAGAGATAAACGCGATCCATGATCACACCGGAGATTTGCTGCTCGCTGCCCACGCTGTTGGCCAACTGCGAGCGTTCTTGTGCCAGCCACACCGCGGGAAACGACGGATGCTCCTCGCCGTCGGCCAGAACGCTGAGCAGCGTTTCGAAATCGCGCGCCATTCCATGCGCGCCGAACTGCTGGCCCAAGTCGATCGATGCACCGAGGTCGTCGCTGATTTTGCGCAGCTGCGCAAAATCGTACCGTGCCGTGCCGAAGCCGGCAACGCCCGAGGCCAAGCGCGCAATGCCTTCTTTGCCCGGCGGCACGAATGCCGGCGATGACGCGATGCTCCCGCCGATATAGACAGTCTGCCGGTCGGCCTTTCGTTGGACGATCACCCGCAGGCCGTTCGGAAGGCTGAATTCCACCGGCGCGAGCTTACTGCGCGCGCTTGAGGGCGTGCGCAGCGCTTGGCGGATAGCGGCCGGAATCACAATCGGCCCGCTTGGAACCCGGCCACTGAAGTTATCCGACGTTGCCGCATTTGATTTTTGCGAGCCGGACGCCGGCCGGTCGTTCGGCGTGAGATGGCCGACAACGTTCGGCGTTGCAAGGTACGTGCGCGCCGCGGCCAAGATGTCCGCCGGTGTCAACGCGGCAAGACGTGAATCCTCATCGCGATTGCGCTCGTTCACGATGCCGTAGGTGTAGCCCGCCAGATCCGCAAGGCCGCCGATGGAGTCGCCCGCGGCAACGCGATCGGCTAAGGTGGATCGTTTCGCCGCCTCAACCAGATCGGGATCGAATCCTTGCTTAAGCGCTTCGTCCATCGCCGTTTGAAAGAGCCGCTGCGCCTCATCGCCGCTGTGACCGGGATTGAGCACGATAAAGACATGCATCAGGCCGCCGCGCAGCTGCGTATCCGCGTTCGCGCTGATCTCCAGCGCGACGTTGGTCTGAACGAGCGCTTGATAAAACGCCCCGCGCTGATTGGGGATGAGCGCAGCAAGCGTGCTCACCGCGGGCTCGCCGGGTTCGGTGTCGCCTGGAATGGCATATGCCAGATCGAGCACTTCGAACGGAAACGGAAACTCCGCCTCCACGGTTTTGCCGGTAGCGGCTTGCGGGTGAACGGGCGCGCGCGCCTTGACCGCGCGTCGCGGGATTGCACCGAAATAGCGGTTGGCAAGCGCAAAGACTCTCTCGTGCCGCACGTCGCCGGCTACGACGAGCGCCGCATTGTTGGGAGCGTACCACGCTTCGTAGTAGGCGCGAAGATCGGCGACGGTCGCATGCGCGACGTCGGACTGAACGCCCGCTGGGGTTAGGCCGGCCGAAAGCCCCGGATACGCGGCAGCGCGCACCCGCGCAAGCAAATTGTAAAACGGCGAGCTGTAATCGCCGTCAATTCCATTGAGCACGGCGCGCTGCTCGACGCGCCAATCGGAGGCGCGCAGGGCCGCATGCTGCATGCGGTCGGCCTCGATGGCCAGCGCGATGTTCAGGCGATCGCTGGGCATGTCGAACAAGAAGTTCGTGTAGTCGTAATCCGTCGAGCCGTTCATCTGCGCGCCTAGGCCCGCGACCACGTCGTCTAACCCGCCGGCCGAAAGCGAGGCAGTGCCCCGGAACATCATATGCTCGAGCGCGTGCGCGAGCCCCGTCTTTCCGCGCGTTTCGTCCAGCGAACCGAAACGGTAGAACACCGTCATATGCACGACCGGCGCGACGGGGTCCTCGACGACGATCACTTGCAGGCCGTTCGCCAAGCGGGTTTGATAGATGCCCGCATCGCCGATGCCGGAGATGCTTTGCGAAAGCGCCGGCGTCGCCAGCAGCAGCCAACAGCAAAGGGTCAAAAGAAGTCGGTTCAACGGCATGCTCCCGGGATTATGGCGCTTGCGTTCGCAGCGCTTGAACGGCGTCTTTGTATCGGAAACGTCGATGCCCGCCCGTTCGGCCAAGCGCATCAGCAATTCGTCTTGAACCTG